>NZ_CP109811.1:2868177-3523972 GCF_014856545.2 Mesobacillus jeotgali
AAGAATATCACTTTTGATATTAATGAAAATGAGAACATTCTTGTACTGGGTCCAAGCGGTTCAGGTAAGAGCACACTCGCATACTGTATGAATAATCTATATCCAGCGTCTGTTGATGGAATAATGAGCGGCAGCATAAAATTCAGAGGAAAGGAATTATCCTCCTTCGAGTCCGGAAAGATAAATCAAAAAGTCGGGTTGGTCATGCAGGATCCTGATTCTCAGTTTTGCATGCTGACTGTCGAGGAAGAATTAGCTTTTGTTTTAGAGAATATTCAATTTCCTAGATCGGAAATGAAAGAAAGAATAGATTATGCCCTAGACTTAGTAGACATAAGGCACTTTAAACACAGGCTGATCCACTCACTCTCTGGCGGGCAAAAGCAAAAGCTTGCGATTGCATGTGCACTGGCAATGGAACCTGAGTTATTAATACTTGATGAACCTACTGCCAATCTGGACCCCGCCTCAGGGTTCGAATTGGTCCAAACGTTAAAAAGATTAAAGAATGAGCACTCGTTTAGCATCCTAGTTATCGAGCATAACCTGGATCATTGGCTCGAAGTGATGGATCGCTGCATCATATTGAATTCTGCGGGTGAACTGTTTTTTAATGGTCCGCCTGATGTTTGTTTTAATCATTTTGCAAAAGAACTGGCAAGTGAAGGGATTTGGTTACCCCGCTCTATTGACGCAGGGTTGAAGCTTCGGGAGGCTGGATTGCTAATGTCCTCCTTCCTGCCTATGACGATTGATGAACTGATTGAAAATAGTATAGATTTAGGGAAAACAGTGAATTTCTTAAAAACGGATGGCCGCGAGCAAAAACCGAATCCTTCTCCAGCCATTTTCGAAGTGAAGGATGTCAGTTATTCGAAAGAGAATCATGTATTAATCGAGGATATTTCTATATCGATTAATGGTGGTGAAATTATTGCAATAGCCGGTTCAAACGGATCCGGGAAGACTACTTTTTCAAAATGTTTGGCCGGGTTGATTCCATCACGAGGTGACATAAAATTTCAAGGTCACTCTTTAGAAGACTGGCCTGAGGAACAAAAGTGGAGCAGGCTCGGATATGTGTTTCAAAATCCTGAGCATCAATTTATTACTGATTCCGTGATGGAAGAAATAAATTACAGTCTTCAATCGAAAGAGCATACGGCTCAAAGATATAAGAATAGAGATATTTTGAGAACCCTTCGCATGGCTGACCACGTTAACAGTCACCCATTCTCATTGAGCCAGGGACAAAAAAGGCGACTGAGTGTGGCTGTCATGCTGGTGAACGGTCAGGAGGTTCTGATTATGGACGAACCAACTTTTGGACAGGATGCTGTCACGTCAAAGGAAATAATCGATTTTACGGTCAATGCGGTACCTGAGACAGGAAGCATTATTATGATTACACATGATATGGATTTAGTTGATCGTTACGCAGACAAAGTATTAGTAATGGAAAAAGGAAAAATGATATTTTACGGGGCTCCAGGAATGCTGTGGAATCAACCTGGAATTTTGGCAAAAGCAAGTTTAAGACTGCCATTCATCAAAGAATTAGAAATGCAGCTGGAGGGGAAATATGCTGTTAAATGAGATGAACCCTAGCATAAAGGCCCTGAGCATTCTCGTCAGCATCTTGCTGCTTTCGATATTTTTCGATCCAGTCACGCCCTTGTTAAGTCTCGTATTGACCATAGTGATCACATTTAGTTTTGCACAGGTAAGTTTTAAAAAGTGGATCCTGTTATTCTCTCCTTTTCTCTTTATGGCGATTGTCTATGTCTGGTCATCATTATTGTTTCCGAGAGTAGATCCTGGAGACAGTATCATCTGGGAATGGAGGTTCATCACCATTACTGCGGAGGGATTCCAAAGAAGCATATCCCTTGGATTAAGAGTATTGAGTTTCGCTTCCCTTTCACTCTTATTTGCCCTTACGACAAATCCGATTAACTTTTTGCTTAGCTTGATGCAGCAATGCAGGCTTTCTCCCAAGATTGCCTATTCCATCATGGCGGGTTATCAATTTCTCCCCTTAATAAAAGATGAGTTCAGTATTATCAGAAGTGCCCATCGAATTCGAGGAGCAGGCAGAACTATAACTCTCCGGGATAAGCTAAAGCAAATCAAGAGGTATGCAATCCCCCTGCTGGCAAGCGGGATCAGAAAAGCAGAAAGAACAGCTGTTGCAATGGAGTCAAAAGGTTTTACTGGAGATAGAAACCGAGAATTTTATAAAGTAATCTCCATATCTAAAAAGGATTGGTTGTTGTTATGTTTACTGATCAGCGTTGTTGTCGTGAGCGCTTTTACCTCACACCAGCTTGGCTACCTTTCATTGTATAAAGGCGAATTATAAGAAAAGCGCAAGCGCCTTGTTCAGCCCCGACAAGCGCTGGAGGGCCGGCCGGTGAAGTCGATCTTTGACTTCATTGGACGGACCGAAATCTAAATGTGTAGCCGACTGCCCAGAAACGCAGAAACTGGAGACTCCGACAAAGAAGCGCTTTTTGCTTCTGCCGGCGGAGTTGAAGTTTCGGAGTTTCTAGGAGGCGAAACTAGACAAGCGACTCGAGGGGCTAGGCGCTGGAGCTAGACACTAATCTATGTGAAAAACTTTATACTTTCTAATCCTATAATAAAACCCAGCTCCTGCAAATGCAGGTGCTGGGTTTCTGCTAGTCTTAATTTTTTACCGAGAGTACTGCTTCCCAATCAATTGTACCGTTTTTGACTTGCTCACGTTTTTCTTTATCCATGATGTCTGCAGGTCTCCCGCCTTTCGGCCAGTCGCCCTCATGCCCTTCGAATTCTGGTCGATCATGCGACAGGATAAATGCTGCCAAATCAATTGCTTGCTGATCAGTTAAAGTTCCTCCCTGTCCTTTAGGCATGTTCTTCTGAACGTATCCCGCCATTTTGGTCATTCTTGACATACCTGCACCGTCGTTGAAAGAATTTTCTCCCCATACGGCAGGTCCTGTATTTGTTCCAGTACCAGATCCATCAGCAGCATGGCAGCTTGCACAAGATTGTGCGTAAAGCTTTTCTCCGTCCTCAACACTAGGGACTGGATATTGCTTCGGCTCTTTAGGCGCTCTCCAAGGAAGATCTGCTCCAGCAGGGACCCCTTCTGACATGTATTGCAAATAAGCAATCATCGCGCGCATTTCTTTGCTGTCAGTCGGGAACATCTTTCCATTCATGCTTCGAATCATACATCCATTGATACGATCTTCCAGAGTGTAAACCTCACCTTCGCGCGGCCTGTATTCTGGATAGACTGCAGAAAGCCCGACCATCGGGGCTTCTTCTTTCACTGTACCTCCATTTGCGTGGCAGCTTGCACATGAGAGATTATTGCCTACGTACTCATCGGCCACTGTATTCGTTTCCATGACTAGCTCATGTCCATATTTAATACTTTCACCAAGAGGACCATCGGGTACATCCTCCATGCTTGGCGGGTTGAATTCAATTTCTTTGCTTGCACTCTCAGTTTGCGGCTGAGGCGCTGTTGCTGTTTTCAGCCGGCCCCAGGTCCTGGCTAATTTTCCAGCCAACAAATAATGATCCTACGATTAAAAATCCAATAATAATAGCAAGACTGTTTTTCATAATAATTTCCTCCTTATGTAGATTATTCAAGTTGCTATCCAATTTCCCTATACCCATTATAGTATAGATAACACTACTATTTTTATATTAAATATGTAGAAATAGTGAAAACTATAAGAATAGGAAAAAGGAGCTGGGTTTTCTCCAGCTCCTACTTTTCTATTTCTAAATAATATAAAAACCACACGGCGTGGTTCTGCTCATCATAAGCTGCACGCCTGAAAACCTCTTTTACGATCGGGTCTGCCGCTTCATCTGCTACTTCATGATAAAAATCAGTTGTTTTTTGTTCATCTTTAAAGGATGCTTCGATTCCTTCTAGATATGTGTCACTACATTCTTCAGTCATCTGCAGCGGCGGCCGCTTCCCTGTCAGTGTTGTATAAATCTGAGTAAACTGCCGCAAATGCTTTTTTTCATCATTCAGGATTTCATTGATTTGGTCCCTCTGCTCCTCATTCGGCGCCATTTCTGCAAGCTTAGCGTAACATTGTGTTGCACTGTATTCTCCATTTATAGCTTTCAACAGGTCACTGACAAGCTTTTGGTTCTGTCTGTAATGGTCATAATATGGATACATGTCAATCCTCCCCAAATTCTTTGTATCAGTGTATGGAGAGGAGTGAAGGGTGTGCTTTGGTCCATTTATTCCGGATTAAGCCCCTCATACTCAACAAAAATACCCTTTAAATACTTCTTTTCTTTGATCACTTTGATTCCAGATTCCCTCATAAAGCGACCAGTATCACGATTTAAGTGGCAGCCATCACACAGACGTTTCCACGCGGGTGTCAGGACATCCTGTATGGCAGCAAGCGCTTTTGATTCTGTTCTGACATGCTCAAAAAGGACAATTTTCCCGCCTTTTTTACACACTCTACGCACTTCCTGAAAAACCTTTTGAGGCTCACTTACGGAACAAAGAACAAGCGTGGCTACAACAGTGTCAAACTCGCCATCATTGAATGGAAGCGCCTCTGCCATCCCCTGATGGAACTCTACTGGCAATCCTGTTTCCTTTGCCCTAAGAATTGCCTGGTCAAGCATATGAGGATTGGGCTCCAGTGATACCACACTTTCAATATTCTCCCTGGAATAGTAAGGAAAATTCGCTCCTGTACCTGCACCAATTTCAAGGACATTTCCTTCTATACCAGAAATAATTTTTTTCCTGACTCTCGCGATCCATTTCTTCTCAAGTGGTCCCATGAGTTTATCATAAGAAAAAGCAAAAATTTTACCCAAAATTAGTTCTCCTAACTATTACCGTTTTCATCATTATAATCAAAAAGGCCCTGGAATAGCTATTGCTTAATCCAGGACCTTTCTATATAACTTCAAGGTTTAACTTGCTTCTATTGAACTTTGGTTATGCACACCCATGTAACTTAAGGCTTCAAAATTACCTTGATACAGTCGTCTTTTCGATCATTGAACATCTCATACCCTTTTGCCGCATCTTCAAGCGGAATCTTGTGAGTGATGATGTCAGTTGGGTCGAATTCTCCGTTTGAGACCATATCAAATAGTTTTGGCATGTAATGAATAACTGGAGCCTGCCCCATCTTCATCGTAATATTGCGTTCAAAGAAACGGCCAAGCGGGAACATATTGTATCTTAAGCCATAGACACCCGTAATTTGCACAGTTCCGAATTTTCTTACTGCTGTATGGGCGATTTCCAGCGCGGAAAGTGTTCCTCCCTGCAGCTTCAGTTTTTGTTCCACTTTTTCCACGACAGATTTCTTTCCGTCCATTCCCACACAATCAATTACCACGTCCGCTCCGCCATCAGTCAAGTTTTGCAGGAATTTCCCCGGGTCATCTTCCTGTGTAAAATCAAAGATTTCTACATTGTTGGTTTTTTTGGCATGCAGCAGTCTGTAGTCGAGGTGATCGACAGCGATGACACGTTTCGCCCCTTTCATCCAGGCGAATTTCTGCGTCATCAATCCAATCGGCCCGCTGCCAAGTACAATTACTGTATCGCCCTTTTTTACACCAGCATGCTCTACGCTCCACCATGCAGTTGGGATAACATCGGACAGGAATAATAGTGACTCATCCTCTAATTCACATGATTCAGGTACGACAAATGATGTGAAATCAGCATACGGCACCTTTAAGTATTCTGCCTGTCCACCAGGATGGTTGCCGTATTGTTCGGTGTATCCGAAATACGCCCCCGTATCCTTGTACTCATTGGTGTTATCACACTGACTTTCCATCTGATTCTGGCAGTAAAAACACTCACCACATGAAACGTTGAAAGGAATGACCACTCGATCTCCCTTTTTCAGATTTTTCACTCCAGGGCCCACTTCTTCGACGACTCCCATTGGCTCATGTCCGATAATGTAGCCTGGGCGAAGAGGCATATTGCCCTGATAAAGGTGCAGATCTGATCCGCAAATTGCCGTGGAGGTAATTTTCACAATCATATCCTGTTCATGTTCAATTTTTGGAGCTTCTACATTTTTTACTTGTACATCCTTTGAACCTTGGTAAGTCACTGCTTTCATAATTCTCCACCCCATTCCTATTAAGTACATTTTATGTTTCCCTGCAAGTTATCAGAGAAAACACTTATGGAAAGCTTTCCAATAATTAACTTTGTACATAAATTACTCCTCAATAATGCAAGTTATAAAATGGAGGTGTTGAAAAATGGAACCTAAACAGCCCGGAAATAAAAAACTGCCTGATTTTAAGGAAATGACTGACCGAGTTATCGCTGAACCTGCCAAAGGACCACAGCTGGTGATCAAAACAAATCTGGATCCTAGTGATGCAACTGAGGAGAATCCCTATTTCCAAAATGATCAAATGACTGATTCCGAAAAATTCAAAGAGTACTTTAAGGAGTAGACGATGGAAAAAACACAGGCTTATCTACGTGAAATCATATCCAATTACACAGAGACATATCCTCTTAGCAAAAAAATCTATAATCGATTAGAACAGGGCCATTACCCGTCTGAAGGTGAATTTGTCAAAGACCTGACTGCCGAAGAAATAGAGTTTTTGAACAAAATTCTCCCTGAAGCCATTGAGTATGCAAAAAATGAAATGGACGATAAACGCGCACAGCAATTAAATGAAGTATACGAGTTACTCTATTGAACAACAGAATTTTATTGCCGCTTTTTTTCATTTTAAGCTGCAAAAAACAGCAGAAGTTTAATCTGCTGTTTTTTACTATGTTCTTTTTTGTAAATTTACACTTTCTTCAAACTACGAACCCCTTAACTATTTACTGAAGCTGCATGCTCTTCGACTGGCTCTTCACCTGTCTTGTCCCTGTGGTAAATCGCATTGATTTCTCCTCCAAGCACAAGGGCAAGCCCTGTCAGGAACAGCCAGAGCATCAAGACGATTACCCCGCCGATGCTTCCATATGTGGCTGAATAGTTTCCGAAATTGCTAACGTAAAAAGAAAATCCCAATGAAATCAGCTGCCAAACAATTGTCGCGAATATCGCACCTGGAATTACATGCTTGAATGGATAATGTTTATTTGGAGCTACTCGATATAAGCCTGCCAAAACTCCGGCCATAACCACAATCGCGACAACCCATCTTACAATGTTGAACACAATATCTAAAGGCTCTGGGATCTGGACGATCGATTCTACTGTATCCAAAATCACTTTACCGAATACCGGCAAGAGCAGCGCCACTACAAACGCCAGGATCAAACCGAACGTCAGCATAATCGAAACAAGCCTTGCTTTAATGAATGACCTCGTTTCCTTTACATCAAACGCAATATTCATTGCTTTTATGAATGCATTCATGCCGCTCGATGCTGACCATAACGTACCTATGATACCAAAAGTAAGCAGGCCACCGTTTCGTTCGCTTACCAGTTGGACAACATTATCTCTTAATAATTCGGCTGATTGCGAGGGCAATAATGTATTTACAACATTTATAGCTTTCTGGGGATCGATATTCAAGTAAGGAACAATCGCTATCAACAGGATCAGCAATGGGAACAGCGCTAGCATGTAATAATACGCCTGTTGAGCAGCCAAACCCGTTGCCCGGTCTTTTTTCAATTCCCCCAGCAGGCTTTTGCCATAGTGCTTAAGTTTCTCTTTCAATTATGACTCACCTCTCATGGACATTTAATTATGCTTGTCTTTTCCCCCCCAAGAGAGGTTTTAATCATGATAAAAAAATCCTGGAAAGCAACGCAGACAAAAAAGACCATTTCTGGTCTTTTTCATCGAATTACTTATCGTCCTCTACGTATGGGTCGTGTTCGTAAGGGGGAAGGTCGCCAAAGGAGGTCATAATCCCCTCTTCATCCAGCTCATTTTCGTATTTCTCATGCTGTTTATTTGGGTAAACGGTGATTTCCTTGCCGGAGATATCGTTGCCTACAAAATTCTCGAAATCCTCAACATAACCTACATTCTCTTCTGACTCAATATAGACGTCGTTATAATGATTCTGTGGCGTCATAAAATCAGATGGAGTTTCTGAAGTTCCCCAGCTCGAAACCTCTTGCCAAGAATCTTCTGCGTCATAAGAGACATTTTCATCCTTGTTATCCAGATCAAATTTTCCGAAAGGCGGCATCAGCACCCCTTCTTCTATAGGTCGATTATGGGAAACGGTGCGTTCAGGGGTGTGTTCAATACAAAAGGTCGTTTCTGGTACGGCTTGAAGTCGCTCATATGGAATCTCTCGCCCGCAAGCCTCACACTTTCCATAACTTCCTTTCTCAATGGCCTGTATGGCTTTATCTATACTCTGGATTTGATATTCTACATGATCATTCAGTGCAATATCTTTCTCCCGTTCATATAACTCAGTTCCTTCATCCCCTGGATGGTTATCATAGCTCGAAAGCTCTCCTGTAGACTCATGGGCATGTCCACTTCTTAGATCAAAATGGTCATTTGCGTCAAGGTGGGATTCGAGATTTTTTTTTATTTTTGAGAAGCTCTGCCTTGAATGCCGACAGCTGGCCTTTTGTTAGCATATCAGCTGCTCCTTTCTTAGTGCAGTTTTTATTAGCTTGCTGCAATCTGCCCCATTTAATAAAAGGTAATAAGTGTTATCTTCGCCGCAAGTACCATTATTGCGGCACAAGTCATAGTATATATGACAACTTATAATCAGGAGTGATGCCTATGCCTTTATTTGTTAATGGATATGTTTCTCCACAGGTTTATTGCAACATCGATGATCTCAAGGTACAGAGCAACCAGGAGAAATTCCACCTCAATTATTTACAAGAAATCCTTAATGAGCAGCAAAAGCTCAATAAAGATTTGACAGGAAGCGTAACAAAATTCGATCAAACATTGGAGCATAACAGACAAGAACAATTTTCACAATTTCAGGAAGTGGTTTCGTTTCTCACTAAACAGGAAAATATTTCGGAAAAGGTCATGGAAAACTTCTCGGAGCAGAAGGAATCCACAACGGAAATCGATGATAAACTGATTAAACTTGAAGAGATGAACGAACAATTTTCGAAAGCCCTTTTGAACCGAGAGCTGACAAGCGAGGCAATCTTAGATCAGCTGGCCCATCAGCAATCAATGATACAGGATTTGAACCGCAAGCTTCTCGAATACGAAGATGTTACGAAAGCTTTGGTCATTCAGGCTCAAAAACAGGAAGAACTGCAGGATATGCTGGCAAAACATGCCGATTTGCAGGGGATTTTTCATGAAACAATCATGGAACGACTCGGAAAGCAGGATGCCGTTGGTGAAACAATTAATGATCAGCTAGGTGAAATCAAGACGTCTTTATCGACAAAAGCAAACGCAATCATTGAAAAAGTTGAAGAACAATACTCCAAATTCACACAATTTTTCTTAAGTCTTATCATGCCCAATATCACTCAAAAGAAAATTATCAAAGGTAAAACGTTTAAAACAAAAGCAAAACAGGAAAAATAATAAAAGCGTAAGGGCCTTGGTCAGCATCGACAAGCTTGTTATCAAGCAAAAAAAAGCATTGGCAATTTGCCAATGCTTTTCAAAACACGGTTAGTCCAAAATCGTCAATTTCACTTGCTTTCTTCCCCATTGAAGGGCCCCGCTTTGAGTAGGGATAAATACATCAATGCGGTTTCCTTTGATGGCTCCGCCAATATCTTCGGCAGTGGCATAGCCATAGCCTTCAACATATACCTTAGATCCAAGAGGAATAACAGTTGGATCGACAGCAATGACTTTTGCATTTGGATTAGTTTTCAGGTTCACACCTGTCTTTGTAATTCCAGAGCATCCTGTACAATTTGCTGTATAAGCCGTTGCTTCAACGGTAATCTGGTTTGTCGCTGCTGCTGGCTTTGCTGCAGCTGGTTGTGCTGTTACTTGATTAGCAGGCGCTGCTGCTGGTGTTGCTGCTGGAGTTGCTGCTGGTTTTGCAGTTTTCTCCACCTTCATCTCAGCTGGCATATTTGTATAAACTGCCAGGCTCATCCCCGGATGAATAAGGTCTGATGATAATTTATTCCAACCTTTTAGATCATTTACTGTTACACCATAAGCTTTGGCAATACTCCAAAGTGTATCTCCTTTTCTTACTTGTGCATGCTTAATAGGAGAAACTTCTAGCAAGTCATTTGGATGAATGACATTACTCGTTAAGTTATTCCATTTTTTTAGTGAATCTACTGTTACGCCGTATTCCTTCGAAATACCCCAAAGTGTATCCCCCTTATGTACGACGATTTCCTCTGCCTGTGCTTGTGTGCCGGCAGCTCCAGAAATTGCCGCTGCTGCAACCAAAGATAATAATGACTTTTTCATTTGTTTGCCTCCCATCGGCTAATTTTTATCACGTGAATTATCGTAACATAGAATATCGGTACAAAAAGAACAAGCATATTTAAATTGGATTACGAGAATAACAGAATTATAACGAGAACATGTCATATTTACAGAATATTCAGTTAAAATAAAACTTTCGTAGGAATAATTTCTAATTGATTTGAAAATTATTCTATTCTTTTCTTCTGAATCCATATTTTTCTAGATCTCTCAGGCTTACCCTTTTAAAATTTTTCGCTTTTCATGACATTAAACTTTAGCAAATCAAATCACGAACAAGAAATTGATTGTCTTATTTTGACATGCAAAAAAAGCTAAAATCTCCTGAGCGGGATTTTAGCTTTTTTATTCTTCTATGCGATTGTTTCAATTTTCACGGCACAAGCCTTGAATTCTGCTGTCCCTGAAATTGGGTCATATTCATTCAGGGTAAGTACATTTGTCGGAACCTCGGACCAGTGGAAACTCATGAACACGAGTCCAGGAACAACCTGAGCAGTTATTTTTGCTTTTACGTCAAGCGTACCTCGTCGTGAACTCACCCTGACGAGATCTCCATCATTGATATGGAGGCGAAGTGCATCTTCAGGATGAATATCCAGGGTTTCCTCTGTCTGTTTAATTTTCACCCCTGCTGCGTAGTGCCGTGTTTGTGTATGAGTATTGTAGGACTCATACCGTCTGCCCGTTGTCAGGGTAAAAGGAAAGTGCTCATCTGGCTGTTCTAAAGGCGGTGTGAATTCAACTGGTACAAAACTGGATCGTTTTTTATTTTCACTTTCACCATGGAACCTTTCGTGAAGGACTTTCGTGCCTGGATGAGCCTCATCAGGACAAGGGTAGTGGATTCCATACTCTTTTTCAAGACGTTCATATGATATGCCCCCATACATCTCCCAAGCAAGTTCCCTCACTTCATTCCAAATTTCTTCGCTTGATTGATAACTCATCGGGTAACCCATTTTCGTCGAAAGTTCACACAATATCTCCCAGTCTTCTTTCACTCCAGACTGGGCAGTGACCGCAGTGCGTACACGCTGGACTCTCCTGTCTGTATTGGTGTATGTCCCGTCAACTTCGCCCCATGACTTGGCAGGCAGTACGACATCTGCCATCTCGGCCGTTTCTGTCATAAAAATATCCTGGACGATGAGTAAATCGAGTTTTTCCAATAGACTTCTGGTATGGTTCATATGAACGTCTGCGACCAACGGATTTTCTCCTATACAATACAAGGCTTTAATTTCACCTGTATCAATCTTATCGAAGGTCCTCGTCTGGGTGTCACCAACTTTTTTGCTGATTTTAATATTCCATAATTTCTCGAAACGGTCACGATATTCGTCATCCAATAGGCTGACAGCACCAGTAAGCTGGTTCGGCAGGCATCCCATGTCCCCCGCTCCCTGGACATTATTCTGACCCCTTAAAGGCATGATGCCTGAACCTTTTTTGCCAATCTGGCCAGTCAGTAAAGCAAGGTTCGCAATATCAAACACATTATTCACTCCACAGTGATGTTCGGTAATGCCGAGTGTGTATGCAATCATCGACCTGCTGGCCTTTGCATACAGGTGAGCAACCTCAATGATATCTGTTGGCGCTAACCCGGTGATTTCTGCTGAATATTCTGGTGTATAGCGTTCAACCTTTGACAGCAATACATCAAAATCCTCAGTATGCCTGCCAATGAATCCTTGGTCATACAGCTTTTCTTTTATAATAATCCGGATCATCCCGTTGATCAGCGCAATATCTGTTCCAACGTTAATTTGCAGATGTTTATGTGCTGACTTGACCATATCGATTCTTCTTGGGTCAATGACGATGATCTTAAGACCGCCCTTGGCAGCTTTTTTCATTCTATTTCCTATGATCGGATGTGCTTCAGTCGTATTGGAACCCATAAGTAAAAGCACTTCGGCATCATCTATATCTTCCAATGTGTTTGTTGGGAAACCGCTTCCAAAAACAGTCGCCAGACCGGCAACACTAGGAGCGTGTCAGGTTCGGTTACAGCCATCAATATTGTTGCTTCCGATTGCAGTCCTCATAAACTTCTGGGTAACGTAGTTCGATTCATTGGTAGTCCGTGCGCAAGCAAACATCGAAATCGCCTCGGGACCAAAATCCGCCTTAATTCCTGTCAATCGGCCTGCTATGTAATCATACGCTTCCTCCCAGGTAGCCTTTACCAGCTCTCCTGCTTTCCGGATCATAGGTGTATTCAATCTTTTCGGAGCATGTACATATTGATAGGCAAAAGCTCCTTTTATACATGTTTGTCCTTTATTTACAGGTGCGTCTTTATCGCCTCTGATTTTCACTATTTTATTATTTTCTACATCCAATATTAAACCGCATCCTGTTCCACAATAACCACAGACCGTCTTTACCTGGCTAATCAATGACATAGCTTCCCCTCCGGTATTCTATTTAATTTTTCCCTTAGTTTCATAGTAGTCTAAATTCTCGTTGCAATGTGGAAATATTCATCATATTTTTTGTCATATTTCTGACAATTTATCGACAAATTCTGATAGCTAGACGGGATGTTGTTAATCATAAAAAAATAAGGCAGGAGTTAACCCCTGCCTTATTTTTGTAATGTATACTATGCAATTTTTGCCGGAAGCATGATCTTGAATGTTGTTCCTTTGTTTTGTTCGCTCTCGATATAGACTTTGCCGTTGTGGCTTTCAATAATCTTGAAGCTGACCATCAAGCCGAGTCCATTTCCATTTTTCTTGGTTGTATAAAACGGTTCACCAATTTTCTTCAAAGTTTCTGGAGGTATTCCAACACCGGTATCTTTGATGGAAATGACGACATTGTCATCCTGTATTTCGGTTTTTACCTTTAAATCTCCGCCGTCAGGCATTGCTTCGATTCCGTTTTTTATAAAATTCAAGAATACTTGCTTCAATCGGTTTTCATCACATTCAATCTGGATAATTTCCTCAGTGGCATCAAAATCCAGTTTGACATTCCTTTTTCGTGCTTCGAATTTCAGCATAGAAACCACATTTTGGACAATCGGTATGATATTCTGTTCCTCTAGCTCCACAGCCTTAGGTTTTGCAAGTACCATGAACTCTTCAACAATATTATTGACTCTGTCAATTTCATCAAGGATGATTTCAATAAATTCCTGGCGTTGCGGGTCTGTTTCGTCAAGCTGCAGGAATTCTGCATATCCTTTCATCGATGTCAGCGGATTTCTGATTTCATGGGCAACACCAGCCGCCAGCTGGCCAACAGCAGCAAGCTTATCCTGGCGGTGAAGCAATTCCTCTGACTTTTTCTTCTCTGTGATATCATTACGTATTGCAAGATACTGATATGGCTTCCCATTTTCATTCAAGAAAGGGACAATCGTGGTAGCCACCCAATAAAATGAACCATCCTTGCCCTGTTTCGGATATCGCCTTTCCAAACCTGACCTGAACCAATGGTTTTCCACAGGTTTTTAAAGAACTCTTTGGAATGTAATCCAGAATTCAATATGCTGTGGTCATTGCCAATCAATTCTTCCCTACTGTATTTAGAGATCTCACAGAATTTATCGTTCACACTTTTGATAATTCCCTTTTCGTCAGTAAAAGCAACGATAGAGGATTGGTCGAGGGCAAAATTGATATCACTGACCTCTTTCAGTGTTTCTTTCAGGCTCGCCTCTGCCTGCTTTCTTTGAGTTATATCAGAACGAATCGAGACATATTGATATGGCTTGCCTTTGCTATTCAGGAATGGAACAATCGTGGTATCAACCCAATAATAAGAACCATCCTTCTTCTTATTTCGGATTTCACCCTTCCAAACCTCACCGGAACCAATCGTTTTCCACATATTCTTGAAAAATTCTTTAGCATGAAATCCAGAATTCAAGATCGAGTGATTTTGACCTAATAGTTCTCCTTCACTGTAACCTGAAATCTCAATAAACTTTTCATTAACATAGGTGATATTACCTTTAGGGTCAGTAATGGCAACAATCGCCGATGAATTAAGAGCATCTGTAATATCTTTTAAGTTTGTATCTGAAACTGCCAGCCTTTTGCTGATCAACGCACTTGAACCGATTAAACCAGCAAGGATGAGCACAGAGATAAAAACAATTAAATAACTGATTAACGACTCTGGGATTCCAGTCTGTTCTACGACCCCGTCCCTCAAATTAATCGAGGAAGCTCTTGTTAGAAGAAAATGACCTTCAACAATCGCAGCAGTAACGACAAGAGCGCTTAGTGGTTTAATCCATCCATGATCTCCTTGAGTGAAACTTTTCGAAAAGAAAAGCATCCAAAAGGAAAAATAGAATGATCCGAATACAAGGAGGAGGGCAATCACTAAAATGGATGGCTCATAACTGAAATCCAATTTCATTGAGTACATTCCCAGGATATGGACCACCAGGACTGCAAGCATCATGAACAAACTTCCTGCAATCAAATTGCTCTTTTTCACTGTCTTGCCAGTCATTGTATAGAACGCCATTGCAGTGAAAGAAATAACCAAGATTATCGATAAGACCGTTATTGAAATACGGTAAGAGACAGTGCCGTTGAGATTCAGAGCAAGCATTCCAAAGAAATTCATCACCCAAACCCCTATGCCAAGTGAAAAAGTCCCACCTAAAAAAAGAAATCGTTTATTACGATCAGAAGACTTGATAAGACTGAATAAATCAAGTGCTGTATAAGATGACATGACTGTCAATAAGATGGCTACTAGCAGTAGTATTGGATTAAAGGATAATTCCGGATTATCCATTTAGGCATCATTCCCCATTTAAAGTTTCATTTCGATTGTATGTTAAAACGGAAAAGATTAAAAGGGTTTATTAAATAAAATGTAATAATGTTGTCACTTTTATCTATTGACTATTGGTTTTTTTGGTAAAACACCTTTTTGCCATCTGCATGATGGGTACATAAATCCAATTATTTAGAAGTAGATTCCCCTCTTATTAACTAATACCCCAATTTGTTTTTATGAACAAACACCTATTTTTTAATTTTTTATAAAAAAAGCTACACAATTTTTCGAATTATGTTTATACTGTACTATAACAGGTTAAGTAAAATATAAATTGTACTATAAAAGGAGGAGTTTTATATGATGAGTCCGGTTGAATTTTTTCGTAATTTACCAAAAAAGGTGTGCCCTGAATGTGGTGAGGGAATGCATGAACAAGCAGAATCATATCTAATGGAATGCGATCGTTGTTTATCGAAGAAAGAGGAGTAATATGGCTAGGCACCTTTAAGCTGAAAGGTGCCTTTTACATCTAACCAGAAAAACTGCAAAGAAAAAAGAAGCTCATATGCGAGCTTCTTTTTTAACATCTTAGGAGACCCAACCAGCATCAGCCCAAAACATTTTTGGAACTATTGAGTTGTATGATCCTCTTACTATAGCCGATGTGTGCTTGTTCCGCATTAAGGGTGTCTTTTAAAAAAGGTTTCCCTGTTTTTATGACGTCCCTTTTACAAACACATTTTTCGGTATAATCACCGAGAGACTCATTATTCGCTAGTGTGTTTTCGTCTTTTCTCCAATTAGGTCATGCATCCCTACTGACCACTCCATTTGAATGGCAGCTGCTTTGAGGGGAGTATTCTCCTAATGACTGTTTCACCTTGTAATTTGTTAACTTCCCTATTAGCTGGCACATTTCCAAGTATCAAAATTGATACTCTGTTGGTAAAAAGCTTCTTTCCAGCGTACATTTACTAATAGGCAGGAATTCTGCTTTTTCCCTTTTGAATTGAACCATCGGAAGGTCAATAAATTTTTCGGTTAACTCGTGAATAGGTCCTTTCCCATTAGCTGGTGATACTGACTTTTTGAAGATTAGCTTCAAACACTTTAGGAATAACCACTTTTCGTTCACTACGGAACGAACACAATTGGTTGAGCCTCCTAAGATGTTAATCCCTTTCTTTCTACACTTTTATTATACCACCTTATCTGAATGTAAACCCTTTCATTTGTGACAGATTAGTGTCCTTTCCATAATAATCACATAATTAATTTTCCCAGTATATCCACAATCTCAAAACAAAAACTAACCTTATCAGGGGGTGAGAAAATGGACATTCATAAAGATGATTTAAAAAGGGATAAAGATTTACTCAGCTCGACATATACTCCAAATCAGCGCTATGTGCCCGGCGGATCAGTTGACGAGCACAGAGATTTTGAAGCGGGAAATATCATTCTGACGGGCGATGAAATAAAACAGCAAAATGAAAATTTATAAAACCACAAACTTGAATAGGTAAAACATATCCATTTATAGACTCAACGAAAGGGGTATTCAATTGGATGTAATCGATCCGAAAAACTTAAAATTTGGTGATGAAGTTTTCGTTATCTACCGTAACCCGCACGTACCATCTGTATCTAACATTAAAGCAGGTGAAATTGTCCAGCATCCTAAGGATCCTAACGCGTTTGCCCTATTCCTAAATGAAACCCTGCATGTAATTGAAGATGATGATGCTCTCTTTGCTACGCAAGAGGCAGCCGAAAATGCATATCTTAATGCAATGGATCCGTATCAATCTTAGCCATCAGCCTTCTATTTAAGGTTTTAACCGCTTTTCAACGGGTAAATTTAATTACGCAAGCCAATTCCAACTAGGAGGGATGAAGATGAGGGTTTAACAGCATCTTCTAAGCTCGTCATTGGCTCTGCACTCGAAGGAGGATTTGTCTACCTAAAGAAAGGCACCCTTACCCCCAACAAAATGATACGACGCGGAAAGCTTTAAATGAGCAAATCCTCTTTCATTTTAAAGCACATCCATAAAGGGTGTGCTTTTTTTGCAATTTTTAGAAATTTAAAGGATTTTATCTTTCTTAACTCGAATTTAGTAAGCAATAAAAATGTTTGGGGTGACTGTATTGCTTCAATTAGAAATTGAACCTGCATTAAAACTCAATGAAACCCGCTTGCAGCCTTCCTACAGAATGGACCTCAGGGATTTTTCCGAAAGGGAATACAATAAGTTTGTAAAATTGAATACAGTTAATGATTGGAGTCAGCTTCGCTGGAAAGATACAGGAAGACCATACGAGGTAACATCCTTCGCTCAGGAAAAAAAAGAATGGGAGAAAGTCAATCAACAAAGTTTGCCTGCTCACACTTCCTGGCAAATGTTCAACAAATCATTTCACAAGTGGTTTGTGAAGGATGTTCCTGCAGAAATGGACAATTCGAAACAAAATTTCATGGAAAGCTTAAAGAGTTTCAAGCTGACTGAAACAAAGTCTGCATTAGGTGAACTGATTAGAATTCACCTATGGAACTATGCTCACCGGATTGAAGACGGCATCTGGGACCCAAGGGGCAAGCGAGCATTATTCGAAGGACTTGACTTAGTAAAGCCAAGAATCCTCTTCCTGGGAGCCGCTGAAGGTTACGAGGCCATGCAGTTGAGTGCCATGTATCCCGGCGGTGACATTGTGTTTGTAGATTACGACCCTTTCTGCAAGGATACGAGGTTTAGGGAGTTTCCAGACACTTATCCATTTCTCGGAACCAATCCCTCAACAGGAGGAAATAAAGTCTATCATAAGAGTGATTTTGAGACTGAATACATCGTGGAGGATATCCGCAACCTTCCTTTTGGCCATGAATTTGACATTGTCCTCAGTGTGGGGCTGCTTGAGCACTTCCCGGATACTTTAAAAAGCGAAGTGGTGGATTGGCATAAGAAGTTCCTAAAAACAGGCGGTTATATTATCATGACCACACCCAGAGCTCAGTTAAAATCCAAGCTGTATTATGAAATCATGGCCGATGTCATGAACCATACATACAGGGAACTGATGACCGTCGAACAGATGGGGCTTTATTTATACGAAAACGGTTTGGATATCTTAAGGCATGGTTATATCAAAGTCCATAACGGAATCATCGCACGTCCCAGATAAAAACAGGCCCTTTTCAGAAGGGCCTGCACATTTTATAGATCCGACCTCTTGACCGGTTCTTCTTCATTATTTGTCTGATTGCCAGTGCTTGAAGTATATCCTACTCGGTAGGCAAAATCCTTCTTTTGTTTTAACGCATCCGGCATTTTGTATTGATCTCGATTCGATTGAAATTCACCTTTATGCGACACCTGTACCCCTCACTTCCTGCTTTACTGATAGCCTCTGTTATTCAGTTCATCTTCTGCTCCAGAAGAGCGCTCAATCTTTCCGCCTACTTCCCCTTCTACATAGCTGTCACTAGCCTGCTCATGTGTCATGGCAAGCCCTTTCGAAAGCTCGTCATTTTTATGATAATCCGATGTATCATACATCCGCCCTGCAAGCTCATTACTTTTACCTTTATTCTCTTTCATGAAAGTCCCTCCTTTCGTACTTAGATTATTTTTTGATATAAATAGTAAATCCATACTTCTGTTTTCAATACTGCAGAAACTAAAAACAAACCCTGGCCTTACAAGGAAGGACAGGGTTTGTTGAATACTCTATAACCAAATTTTCAGTTTGCAGTAATCTGTTTCGAGTGACTTCTTTTTTCATCCTTCATTAACCAGACTGTCAGCAAAACTCCCATTAAAGTCAATGCAGCAAAAAATAAGTACACTCCATAAATACTGAATTCTTCAAAAATTATGCCGCCGAAGAATGTGAAAAACCAGTTGCCTAAGCCGTTGCCGACTGCCGAGTATATCGTTACGGCTGTTGCTGTAATATGCAGCGGAGTAATATCCCGAATATACTGCA
The DNA here is from genome assembly GCF_014856545.2 of Mesobacillus jeotgali. NCBI lineage: Bacteria > Bacillati > Bacillota > Bacilli > Caryophanales > Bacillaceae > Mesobacillus > Mesobacillus jeotgali. The sequence goes on from NZ_CP109811.1 coordinate 2,887,350, forward strand.
AACCAGCAGGAATGAACAATCCCAGTGAAAAGCCCTGGATCACAGCTGAAGCGTATACAAGAGATAAAGCAGGTTCTGTAAAATAAAAAATCCATCGAATTAATGAAACAATCGCGGCAATAAAAGCGACCTGAAGCAGCCCTAATTTACGGATCCAGCTTCCTGCAGCCCTCATAAATGGAATTTCAGATAACACTGCAATAAGAAATGCGATGCCAATCCCTGTATAAGTGCCGCCCCGGTCCTCCACAAACAGACTAAAGTAAAAGTTATTGGCCAAATTAGGACCGAAAATCATGAATGTTACTCCGAGGAAAATTAAAAATTTTTTCATCTGCATTAAATCCTTCATGCCAGCGAATAGCCCTGCAGGCCGCCCTGAAGGTTCTTTGGGCATTTTCATTGAAAAAGAAGCCGAGATCAATAATGTCAGGAAAAAAGCGTAGAATATCACATGTGGGTTCCACTCAGACAACCGGCCCATAACAAAAACCGCGAGTCCAAATCCCAGTGAACCAAATAATCGGACATTTCCATAATTGACCCCAGCTTTGCTAGTGTACTTCAAGGAAATACTGTCTGATAAAGGAATGATTGCACTCTGAAAAATCGCGAGGAGCGTTGCGATGATCAAGAACGAAATAAATCCATCAAAGAAAACATAACCCAAAGCGGCAACACCTGTTATCAAGGTAGTTAAAGTCAGGAGCATATTATGGGCATTTTTCATGTCAGCAAGCATTCCCCAAAACGGCTGGAAGAAAATCATAATGACTGGACCAATGGACAGGATAATTCCAATCTGATATCCATTTAAATTTTCAACCTCACTTAAGTAAACACTTAATAAAGGAAATAAACTGCCTATGCCAAAAAAAACAAAAAGATAAAAGCCTTGCAAAGTAAAGATATTGCGCTTAACGTGCATGTCCATCTGTATCCTCCGTACTGACAAGTTATAAAGCTATATTTTACCACTATTTTAATATAAGAATAGTTCATTTTGTTTTATGCATTATAAAAGAATAAATAAAGCGTTTTCATTTCATCCAGGTCATGTTAAAATAATGTTGCTATGTGATCAGACGTCTGCTCACTGTAACAATTCATTAACCATCTTGCCAAAAGAGGCGGTGAAAACATGAAAGAAATCATCTTAAGCTTAGTTGCTGGTTTAGTAGTAGGAATCCTTTTTAAATTCCTAAAGCTTCCTCTTCCAGCACCTCCAGTTCTTGCAGGTGTACTCGGAATTGTCGGAGTTTATTTAGGCGGTGTTGTTGGAGAGTGGATTCTGAATTCCTTTAAAGGTTGATCGGCTGCTTATGCATAGACTCTTTCTGTAATCCTCACTTCAGGCAATTCAAAATACTTATCCGAATAGGCACATGCTAAAAGGATTACGACTGCATAGATATGCTCAAATTAAACTGCCAAGGCAGCGAAAAGCAGAAACAAAAATCCACGGAAAGTTCCGCGGATTTTTATTCTTTACAATCGCTTTAAGGCATTTTGTGCATATACTGCCTGGTTTGCAGGTTCGCTTCCCTCTTTCGCTGCCCCTTTCGCATTCAGGTATACATATAGAGTGCCAACAAAAAAGCCTCCGCCTATTATATTTCCCAATGTTACAGGCACAAGGTTGTACAAACTGCCGGCAATACTGACTGTTTCAGGATGCGGTACGAGAAGCGCAATTGAAAAGAGGACCATGTTGGCCACACTGTGCTCGAATCCAGAGACAACAAAAGCAAAGACCAAAAGCATTATGACTCCGATTTTTGCTCCATCTCCTTTTATACTCAATGGAACCCATACAGCAAGGCAAACGAGCCAATTACACAGGATAGCTCGAAAGAACAATTGATAAGCCGGTGTATTCATTTTCATGCTCACAGTTTCCATCATATACTGTGTTTTCTCTGGTGCCAAAAATATTCCTGACAGCATGACAAGAATGGCAAAGAACAATGCTCCAAGTAAATTTCCGGAATAACATGCAATCCAGTTTTCAATGGTATCCTTCCACGTCGTTGCTTTTTTCAAAGAGCTGATTGTCATCATCATTGTGTTGCTTGTGAACAGTTCTCCACCGCCGTACAAAATCAGGATAAGTGCCAATCCGAAAAAGATCGAGCTGGCGATTGGTGTTGCAGCTGAATGAGCATCAAAAAAATATTCACCTAACCTGTAAGAGACCATAATGCCAAAGCCGATATACACGCCAGCAAGCGCTGCACGCAGGATGTACTTACCCTTTGATTCACTAAGATACTCTTTCTTTTTTAATGCAGTGTTGATGGCTAATTCCATTGACTGTTCACTCATTGTTAAGACTCCTCTATTTGTGAATAAAATCACATTTTTGCTGTTAGATTAATCTTAAACCCGAAATCATAGTTTGTTAATAGATAAGACCATGAACTGTTTATGTCCATTTTCGAAGCGTTTTCATTCGCATTGTAGAGAGTATTGATAAGGAATGATCTTTTATACCACTAAATGAATAGGGGAAATCCCTTAGGGTTGGGAGAATTCTTCCTTAACAAGCCTCGCTAATGCTAAAAGAGCCCTTCTGTTAAAAAGGCTCTTATAGCAGGGATCAATTAATAAATTACCTGGTTTGAATCAGGTATCTTCACGTATAATACCTTCTTCGATATGTTTTTTATCCATTCTGTTCAACAGCTTCCTATGCTCTTTGGACTCAAAAATAATATTGAAATCATAGTCTTCCGGATAAAGCTCCGACGCAGGCAAGTTCAGCTTAAGGCGTTTATGATTCACCTCGACTTTTCGCTCCCTGACCTGGACGAGGTAATTCCCCTGATGATCTGGTCCCCTATAAATAACACCCAGTTCCCCGGTGCTTAATACATGAACACTATCTCCCATTTCAAACTTTATCACTGGATTCTTTGAAACCTTAGAAGACTTCTGTCTTTTATGTCGGTTTACTGTGATTTGCCGTTCTCTTGCTTCCAAGGCTGCAGGATCTTCCACAAATAACGAAGTGTAATCATGCTCTGCTTTGTAGGTTATTTCATGAGCCCGTTCAAGCAGCTTTGGATGAATGCCCAGTTTAAGCGCAATCGCAAAAGCCTGGCTTTCCCCTCCCTTTCCGATCCGCAGGCGATAAGTAGGCTTAAGTGTATCAAGATCAAATTCCATCGAACCATTCATGAAATCATCATGATTGTCAGCGAAGTCTTTAATCTCGCTGTAGTGCGTTGTCGCAAATATAGTCGCTCCCTTGTTGTTCAGGTTCTCAAGAATGGCTGTGGCAAGACCCATCCCTTCACCCGGATCAGTCCCTGAGCCCAGCTCATCAAGAAGGACAAGCGTCTTGTCGTTGGCTTCCTTCAGGATCTCTATTATATTGACAATCCTGGAACTGAAGGTGCTCAGATTTTGCTCAATGCTTTGCCCATCTCCTATATCGACAAGGACTTTATGAAAAATTCCCACTGTGCTCCCCTCGTCCACCGGAAGTAGCAGACCGCTTTGGGCCATTAATGAAAGCAGCCCAGCTGTCTTAATGGAAACGGTTTTCCCCCCGGTATTCGGGCCGGTAATGACAAGAGCATGATAATCTGTTCCGATTTCAATATTTAAGGGAACCGCTTTTTCACCAAGCAGCGGATGGCGCGCATCATTGAATAAAATGACAGGTTCGTCAATAATGGCCACTTTTTTTGCGTCAATAGACCTGCAATATTTCGCTTTTGCAAACAGGAAGTCATAGTGAACCATCGTCTCCATGGCCATCCGGATTTCCTTCTCTTTCTCCTCAGCCAGACCAGTCAAGGTAAAAAGCACTTTCTCCACTTCGGTTTGCTCGTCTATATAAAGCCATTCCATCTGGTCCTGGAATGAGCCAATTTCTTCTGGTTCCATAAAAAGAGTTGAGCCTGATGCCGATGTATCAAGGACCGCTCCTCTTATCTTGCTTCGATATTCCTTCTTTACAGGAACCACATACCTGCCGTTTCTTTGGCTGATGACAACTTCTTGAAGATATGGTTTTATTTTTGCAGATTTCAACAACTGGTTAAGCCTTTCTTTTAGACGCTCTTCCTGGATTCCTATTTGTTTCCGGACCCTCAATAGCTCCCTGGATGCGTAATCGTCAATCTGCCCATTTCGTATACATCTTTGTATCTCAGCAGCAAGTTCGGGAAGTTCTTCGATTCCATGGACATATGCAGAAACTCTAGGAGCGGCATACTCCTTATCCTTCATGAAGCGGCGGATCTTATTGCAGGTTTCCAGGAAGGAAAGCAGCAGCACAAGTTGTTCTGTCCGAAGCGGGATTCCTTTGTTAAATCCCTTAAGAACTGTTTCTATCCCTTCAAGACCGTGGATTGGAACACTGGTACTAATCCTGAGAATTTCTATTGCTTCATAAACTTCCTCCTGCCATGATGTCATCTGCTTCAGATTGGTGGAAGGCTGCATTTCCCTTGCTTTTACTCGCCCTGATTCAGTTAAAGCAAATCCGGCGATTTCTTCCTTTATTTTGTCGTAACCAAGAACTGTGAATGTTTGTTCGTTCAAGTTAGTTTCCTCCTTTAAAAATATAAAAAGCCGCAATGGAACAAGTCCATAGCGGCTTCTAAAAATGCCTTGCAGACACGGCTCAGGCACTCTTTTCCAAAAGAAAAAGCTGTGTACAAGTACACAGCTTCTGCTTACGGATATCAAGCATGCTTTACTATGTTCATTGTTCTTAACATTCAATCCAGCGCATAATTAAATAAACCCACTGCAGGCCTATTAAAAAATCCGGATTGACCGTATGAAATTAACGGTTTAGTTAAGAACGGCACCTAACATAAAACATACTCCCTAATGTAAAAAAATTATCTTCTACAATAGAATACTTCCATTTCACCAGGTTAGTCAACCACATTTATCCAATTAAGTTATAAATATAATAACAATAGGTCCAAAAAAGATTGTTCACATTTTCTCTATTGACCTATTGTTTATATTTCATTTTAAATTAGGTTAAACAACGGACGGAAAAGGTGGAGATTGTGTGGCCAGCCAGGAAAACCCAAATAACTTAACGTATGAAATGAGCGAATTAATAAAGGCATCCGAAAAAATCATTAAATTCAAGAAAGGAACTTTTTTATTCCGCGAGGGACAGGAAGCGAAGGAGATGTATGTTATTCTGTCCGGCAAGGTACAAATTTCAAAAATGAACGCCGAAGGAAAAGAATTGTATTTAAGATTATGTAATAAAAACGATATTGTCGGTGAGCTAACTCTTTTTACAGCAGGACCCAGATACTTATTTAATGCACGAGGGGTTGAAGATGGCGAAGCAGCAGTTGTGAATATCGAAAATCTGGAACAAGTATTATTCAATAACAGCCAGCTTGCGTACCAATTCCTTAAGTGGATGAATGACCATATTCGAAGAACGATCACTAAATTCCGCGACCTTGTCTTGAACGGTAAAAAAGGAGCGTTGTATTCAACATTGATCAGGCTAAGCAATAGTTATGGCACTAAACAGGAGGATGGCATCCACATCAATGTACCAATCACGAACCAGGATTTAGCTAATTATTGTGGAACAGCAAGGGAAAGCGTCAGCCGCATGCTCGGTGAACTGCGTGATGAAGGAATCATCTCCATACACAAGAAAAGGATCATCATCCATAACCTGGACTACTTAAAACAACAAATCGACTGTGAAAATTGTCCGATCGAGTATTGCAATATTGAATAAAAGTGAAAAAGGAAACCAGCGGAGGTTTCCTTTTTCATATGGATCCTTACAAAAATACCGGGAGAATTATAGGAAGGAACAACGAAGTTATTATAGCGGCCATTCCCATTGCTGCTCCCGAAACTGCGCCCTGAAGCTCTCCTTCCCTGGCGGCTTCTGCTGTCCCAATTCCGTGAGCAATGGTTCCGATGGCCAATCCTCTCGAAAAAGGGTCATCGATTTTCATGATGTTCATAAGAAACGGGCCTATCATCGCCCCAAGCATGCCTGTAATCATGACGAACGCAGCAACCAAAATCGAGTCTGCCCCGATGATCCTGGCAACCTCTGAAGCTACAGGGATTGTGATTGACTTGATCGTCAAAGAAACTAGGATCAATTCCGATAGATTAAGCATATACGCTATGAACACAGCTGAAAGTATGGTCGAGACGATCCCTGCAATTAGACCGGACAGAGCCGGAACTGCGTATGCAGAAATGATTTTTCTTTGGCGATATAATGGTACGGCTAATGCTACAGTAGCCGGTCCCAAAAAATAGGTCATAATCTCACTTGCTGGTTCATATTCCTTATAAGATATGTTCAGCAATAGCAGCACGGCTATTACAATCACTGTACTCAAAAATACCGGGGAAGTCAGTGGAGATGGATATTTGCCTGCAGCTTTCCTGGCGAGAAGGTATGCAAGCAATGTTATGAGAATACTAAAGATCGTGAGCAGAAGAGTTCCCAGCTTTCTCCCCCCCCTTTCCGCTTTACCAGGACATGTGAAGTGCCTCCCGCAAATACCATTCCAACAATAGCGCTCAAAACTAAAATAACCGCTAGTTGAATCCCATTTTCTGCAATAATTCCCCCTAGAGTCATCAAACCAACTGAAATCGGCACAAAAAAGAAAGATAGATGCCTGACGAGAAAATCCGCTGCGCCTTCAAACCATTCAAGACGGACTACCCTCGTCCATAACAGCACGAACAGTAGGATCATTCCCAAAACATTCCCTGGGATGCGCAGATTGAAAATCTCTACAATATAAAATCCAGCTTTGTTAATCAGGATCAACCCTGCAATTTGCAATATGTATTTTAAAATTTTATCAGCTTTCAAGTTATAGTCCCCTTTGTATTCCCATGGACATTGAAAATGTTTTTTACAATTCATTATAAATCTCATTCATTATATTTCAAGAATATTCACTTATTTACTTTCGAAAGTGCCATATTAAACATAGTTCACACAATGTCCATATGATTTCCTGATATTTTTTATATCTTTATATGGGGGAGGATTGTGTTATGAAAAAAATCTATCTTATCAGTTCATTAATTGTATTAATAGGCATTACATCGGGAATTTCATTCTTTCTAATCAGGGACGCCAATGCACAGATTCCAGAGGACATCACGCTAGTAACCATGGATGAAGAAAACTATACTTTTGGAGAAGAAACAGAGACCATCAAACTTGTGGAATTCATCTATACTCACTGTCCTGATATTTGCCCGACGACCACACAAAAAATGAACCTGCTGCGCAAAGACTTGATCGGAGAAGGAGTATATGGGAAGGAAGTTCAGTTTGTTACTGTTACAATTGATCCGTACCGGGATACCCCTGAAGTTTTAAGAAAATATATGGACAATTTCGGACTTGAAAATGACGGCAATTGGATTTTTTTGACTGGCGATCCAGCCGACATTTTAGAAGAGCAGCAGAAAATCAAACAGGTTGCCGATACATTCCAATTCCAGTATCGTGATCCAGGGAACGGATTCTATGTCCATAGTACATTTACTTACTTGATTGATAAAAACAATAAATTCATAAAAAAATTCCCGATGGGGGAAGATTTCAATAAAGATGAAGTTTTCGAAGAAATAATGGATGAGTTATAGAACAGAAAGCGGAAGCGACTCGTTCAGCCCTGACAAGCGCTGGAGGGCTGACCATGGAAGTCGTTCTTTGACTTCAATGGGCTGACCGAAGCGACTCGAGGGGCTAGGCGCTGGAGCTGGATTAAGAAAACTTAATAAAATTATCCACAACTTAATAACTTTATAAATTCCTTAACCACAAAAAAAGCGGTTGAATGCACCGCTTTTTTTGCTGTTCTATTTTGCTTACATGTTTACTTTTCATTATATCTGTCTTAATATTTCTTGGATGCAGAATCTGTATAATGATAAGCATGTCTATCTCTTAATGTGAATTCACTGTTGTGGGATGTTTCTCTGTTTTTTGCAGGGAGAAAAATTCTGATTTTGGCTTAGTGAAGCTGACTTTTATCCCTGATTCCTTTAGACGGTTAACAAAATCAACCAGCTGCTTTTTAGCCATTTCAAAAACTCCTTTTACCATCTTTATCTAATATTATTTTACATGAAAAATATGAAATATGTGTGAAAATGAGCAAAAAAATTGACAATAGATATTAAAAATTATCGTGAATTTCCCAATAGACACTCCTTAGGCATTGTGATAAATAAGAAACAAATTAACTCATTAGTTGCTACTCTCGCCTTTTCCCATTTTGTTCCCTCTAAAAACACCTTTCAACAAAAAATTGTTCCATTCATTCGCTCATAGCATTTAAACATGATATAATCTTTGGGATATATATTAATGGAGGCTACTAAATAAATGATTACAGTTCAAAATGTTGGCTTGAGATATGGTGACCGCAAGCTCTTTGAAGATGTTAATATTAAATTCACACCAGGTAATTGCTATGGCCTGATTGGTGCTAATGGCGCCGGCAAATCAACTTTCCTTAAAATCTTATCAGGAGAAATTGAAGCGCAAACAGGAAATGTATCCATGACACCTGGTGAGCGTATGGCAGTGTTGAAGCAGAACCACTTTGAGTACGAAGATGTAGAAGTGTTGAAAGTCGTCATCATGGGACATGCCCGTTTATATGAAGTCATGCAGGAAAAAGATGCAATCTATATGAAGGCAGACTTTACAGATGAAGACGGCATGAAAGCCGCCGAGCTCGAAGGTGAGTTTGCTGAGCTTAATGGCTGGGAAGCAGAATCCGAAGCAGCGATTCTTCTTAAAGGCCTAGGAATCGGCGAGGAGCTTCATGATAAAAAAATGGCTGATATCGGCGGCGGAGAAAAAGTAAAGGTCCTTCTTGCACAGGCACTATTCGGCAAGCCGGATGTTCTCCTTCTGGATGAACCTACCAACCACCTTGATATCGCTGCGATCCAATGGCTGGAAGAATTCTTGATCAACTTCGAGAATACTGTTATTGTTGTATCCCATGACCGTCATTTCCTGAATAAAGTTTGTACTCATATCGCCGACCTTGACTTTGGCAAAATCCAGCTTTATGTCGGCAACTATGATTTCTGGTATGAATCAAGCCAGCTGGCTCTGAAAATGCAGTCGGATACAAACCGCAAAAAAGAAGAGAAAATCAAGGAACTGCAAGCGTTTATCGCGCGTTTCAGCGCGAACGCTTCTAAATCCAAGCAGGCTACTTCCCGTAAAAAACTGCTTGATAAGATTTCTCTGGATGATATTAAACCATCATCCCGTAAATATCCATACGTTGGATTTACTCCCGACCGTGAAATAGGCAATGACTTATTAAGAGTTGACGGAATTACCAAGACGATTGACGGAGTAAAGGTTTTGGATAATGTCAGCTTCATTATGAACAAAGATGACAAAATTGCGCTTGTTGGGAAAAACGAAATCGCGATTACGACTTTGTTCAAAATCCTTACCGGTGAAATGGAGCCAGACAGCGGAACTTTCAAATGGGGGGTAACGACATCACAGGCGTATTTCCCTAAAGATAACTCTGAGTTCTTTGAAGGCTGTGATCTGACCCTGGTGGACTGGCTACGCCAATTCTCACCAAAGGATGACAGCGAAAGCTTCCTTCGCGGATTCCTTGGACGTATGCTTTTCTCAGGTGAAGAAGTATTGAAAAAAGCAAGCGTACTTTCCGGCGGCGAAAAAGTCCGCTGCATGCTTTCAAAAATGATGCTATCTGGAGCAAACGTCCTTCTGCTGGATGAGCCTACTAACCACCTGGATCTAGAATCCATCACTGCCTTGAATAATGGCATGATTAATTTTAAAGGTTCAATGATCTTTTCATCCCATGACCACCAGTTCGTTCAAACTGTGGCCAACAGAATTATGGAAATCACTCCTTCAGGGTTGATTGATAAGCAGATGACTTATGATGAATACCTTGAAAATGAAGAGCTGCAAAAGCAAATTGCTGAAATGTACGTATAATAGAAACCCTCGGGAATTTCCCGAGGGTTTCTCTGTTTTAAACCATGACCTTATTAACTTTCCTAATCTTTTTTCTGTTTCTTTCTAGAAGAAGCAGCGGTTCTGCTGCCTGTTTCGCTCACCGTTGTCCCCTGCCCTTCAACCTGGGATGAATTCAACCCTATTGTCGATGGATCCTTTTTTCTTTTATTGCTCATAAATACCCCTCCACATTACAGATAGTCTTCTTTAATATTGTCTTGCGAAAAGAATATTTTATACTGCTGGCGGACAACTTAGATTAGTGAGGAGGTGTTATTGATGGCAAGAGTAGGTGTAGAACAATCTCTAACGAATATTTCTGAAGCCTTGCGTGAAAGAGGCCATGATGTGGTCGAGTTACGCTCAGAAGCTGATGCACAAGGCTGTGACTGCTGTGTTGTAACTGGAATAGACTCTAACGTCATGGGGATGCAGGACGTTTCAACACAAGGTTCAGTCATTGAAGCAAACGGACTTTCCGCAGATGAGGTTTGCAGGCAGATTGATCAAAAAACCGGACAGAATCAATAATACTAATGAAACTGCCGATCAGGCAGTTTTTCTTTTCCCCTATTTTTCTTTTCCTGCCCCTAATTCATGATATTTTCACCAACTTGTGATATTTTCTGTATGTAGGATGAATCTAATTTCGATATAATCAGTTATATCTATTGTATATGTTTAAAAAGGACTGTTTGAAAGGATGTCAGGATTGAGGAAATTACATATTGTTCTTCTCACAGCCCTCTCACTCTTCATTTCAGGATGTGCAGACGACAGGGAATCAAGGAGAACGGAGCTGACTATCTCTGCCGCAGCAAGTCTCCGGGAAGTCATGGAAGAAGCTGGGCAACTATATATGGAACAGAATCCGGGAATTAAGATTGTCTTCAACTTTGGCGGATCTGGTTCCCTGCAACAGCAAATCTCCCAGGGTGCCCCGGTAGACTTATTTATTTCCGCGGCTGAGGATAAATTCGATTCCTTACTTTCCAAAAAGCTCATAGATCAGCAACACAGCGTTAAACTGCTTAAGAACGAACTTGTAATGATCACACAGAAAGAAAACAAGGATATCGACTCAGCTGAATCGCTGACTAGCGTTAATATTGAAAGAATTGCCATGGGCACAGCCGAATCTGTTCCTGCCGGAATGTATACGAAACAAGCATTGATATCGTTGCAATTGTGGGAAAAACTTGAGCAAAAAGTTATTCCTGCCAAGGACGTTCGCCAGGTTCTTTCCTATGTTGAAACAGGTAATGTCGATGCTGGCTTTGTTTATAAAACAGATGCATTGATTTCCGATAAAATCAGGATTATCCCTTTGAATGGAAAAGCACTTCACGATCCTATTGTTTATCCAATTGGTGTAGTGGCAGGGACTGAGCACCCTAATGAGTCCATCGACTTTTTCAATTTCCTAAATGGACAAGAAGCAATGGACATTTTTAAAAAATATGGCTTTAAAGCAGCATTGGAATGATTTTTATGAGCAGTGATTTCTGGAGTCCGATTAAACTATCCCTTGAAGTTGCTTCAGTGTCGGTAGTATTCGTGTTCTTATTTGGCATATTTGCTGCAAGGTTTATGGCAAGAAGGCGTTTCCTTGGCAAAACAGCAGTAGAGACGTTTTTGACATTACCTTTAGTACTGCCTCCTACTGTGGTAGGATTTCTATTGATTGTTGTCTTTGGCATAAATAGTCCAATCGGAAGAATGATTGAACATGTTTTTGGCAGTCCCCTTATCTTTAGCTGGTGGGCAGCTGTTATTGCTGCATCTGTCGTTGCTTTTCCATTGATGTATCAATCAGCCAAGACAGGTTTTCTGTCAATTGACCCTGGAGCGGAGGAAGCAGCAAGAGTAGATGGAGCAAATGAGTGGAAGGTTTTTTTATATGTTACTTTACCCCTATCAGCAAAGACATTAATCACCGGGCTCATTTTAAGCTTTGCCAGGGCTCTTGGGGAATTCGGAGCAACCCTAATGTTTGCCGGCAACCTGCCCGGGAAGACTCAGACCGCTCCAACAGCAATCTATGTAGCGCTTGAGTCTGGAAATATGCAGTCTGCCTGGCTATGGGTAATCGCCATGGTGGGAATATCGTTCCTGATGCTCCTTACGACTTCATTATTAAAACAATCATAACCCGGGATTAACGAATAAATATGCCCTCTAAGTGGAATTTTCCAACCCCATCAAACCGTATAGTAAAAGCCATGGATCTTCCATGGCTTTCTTGCATTCTATTAGACTATAAAGTGTATATTTTAGAAAAAGCCAGGTTATTTCACAAGCTATTAACCTTTTATTCTAATGTTACAACGAGGTTGATGGGTTCCCCGATTTTCTTTTTGTCCTTATCAACCAGGTCACCTGAGAGGATTTCCACTTTCTCAAGGCTTTCAAGCTCCTCCACGATAAACCCGAGATTCCCTTGCTTCTCTTGTCCGGATAAAATCTCTCCATGCAATTCTTCTAGGTAAAAATCGTCTTCCCATGTCTTGTGGATACTGTCATTAATATTCACCATTGCCACAGGCCCAAAATGATAGCTTTCACTGGAATGATTTTTTACTTCTACGCCAATTTTCACAAAATCAAATTCTTCATCATGTGTATATGGATGGAAGAAATCGACCAGGCTGTAGTCAGGAATAAAGTGCAGCAACTTAATATCTTTAACCTTATATTCAATTCCATTGATGTTGAATGTTTTATTGACTTCTTTTACCGCCTTAAGTGTTAATTCTCCTTTATCGTCAATCAAAGAATCCCCTGCTTTATTCAGTTCCCTGTCATCCGTAACTTGCGGGTTCGGTACGTACACTTCTGTATTTTTCTTTATTGGTTTCTCTGCAACAGTTTCAACAGGCTTCGTCTCCTCATTTGAATCTGCCTGTGCGAATGAACAGCCCGTCAGCAGTGAAACAGCCATTATCAACTGCAAATATATTTTAATTTTGAAAACCCCTTTTCATTAAATCTCCCGCATATCCAGGATTCCGTGGGAGATTTTCAAATTCATTACTTTCTTTTGCCATTTGCAAGGATATCAAAAATGTTTTTCGCATTGTCAGTATTGTCGATCTGTCCGTAAAATCGCTCTTTACCAGGACCGAATGCATATACAGGGACGTCTTCACCAGTATGCCCGCCAGTTGTCCACCCAGTGTGGGAACGCTTGTCAAAAATCTTTTCGATAGCGTCGTCAATGTCTCTAGCTTTTTTTGTTGAGGCTACGTCTTTTACGGACTGAATTTCTTCCGCAGTTAACTCAGGAAGACCTACAGACTTAAAGTCAATATATTTCTTTAATATTTGTTCTGCATCAGCACCGTTAGCAATTTCGGCAGCCATGAAATCTGGAGTACGTTTTGCAGCTTTGATTGGCGCACCAAACCAGTTATAGATTCCATCTGCACCAATTGAATATCCTCCAGTCGAGTGGTCAGCAGTCGCAACAACTAATGTATGCTTGTCTTTCTTAGCAAATTCGATAGCTGCTTTGTATGCCTTCTCGAAATCTTCCATTTCGCTCATGGCAGCAACAATATCATTGTCATGTCCAGCCCAGTCGACCTGGCTGCCTTCTACCATCAAGAAGAAACCATCCTTGTCTCTTTTCAAACGCTCTATTGCTGATTTTGTCATATCTTCAAGGGATGGAGTTTCTTCATTGCGATCGATCATCTTGTCCATTCCACCTGACGCAAATAGGCCAAGCACCTTTTCGTTCTTGTTATTTAGCAGGTCTTGCTTGTTCGTTATATAGCTATAGCCATCTTTCTGGAATTCCTCTGCAAGATTCCTGTCATTACGAACAAAGTTACTCACTCCCCCGCCAAGCATTACATCGATTTTATGCTGACCATTAACTAATTCATCATAATAATCATCAGCAATAGCATTCATATTCTTGCGGCTTTCATCATGCGCTCCAAAAGAGGCTGGAGTAGCATGTGTTATTTCAGAAGTAGCAACAAGGCCTGTAGCTTTGCCGTTTTCCTTGGCAGCTTCCAAAACGGTCTTTACTTCTGTTCCGTCATTATCTACTGCAATCGCATTATTATAAGTTTTAATCCCCGCTGACATCGCTGTAGCAGCTGAAGCAGAATCAGTTACGTTTTGTTCAGGGTCTTCTGGATAAGTCATCTGGCTGCCTACTAGATATTTGTCAAATTCAGTCTTCTCAGCTTCTGCAGTTTCAGGATTATCCTTCAAGTAGCGGTATGCTGAAGTATAGGAAACTCCCATCCCATCACCAATCAAAAAAATAACATTCTTGATTTTCGCAGAGTTATCTTTTGCTTCATTTTTCGCTTCTGCGTTGAAAGTACCTGCTAAGCTGCCGAACGCTACTGTTGATAGAACAGCGATCGGGAGAATCTTCTTTTTAAAGTTTGCCTTAATCATTTCAAGACCTCCAGAAAAGTTATTTACTACGCTTTTTAATATACTGGGAATCTATTAATCTCTTATTAATTCAATGTAAAAAACCATTGAGTTTTTGTTAAGCCGTCATAATCCTTCATTTCACTTTTTCGACAAAATAAAAAGCAGGTGATCGCTCACCTGCTTCGAAACCTTCTGCTCTTTTTTTGTTTTCGATTGATCATCCACAGTGCAGCCGCTGCCATTAGCACTACTGCTCCTATTAAAGTATTGACAGATACCAGTCCGCTTTGTTCCGGCTCTGGTGCAGCCTCCTTTTTCACTTCAGGTTTTTTCCCTATCAGGGGTTTAAGTTCGATAGACTGAATTATTTCCCCATCCTTCTTATAAATCTTTAAAATTCCATCTTTGTCCACGACTCTCTTGCCATTTTCAATCGGTTCAGTAAAAAGGAGATTTTGACTTGCTTTGAACTTCAGATTTCCACTTGCGAAGGTTTCCCCTTCTTTGATTTGAGAGGATTTAAAAGCAGCGAAGCCATAATCGAATAGCTTGGCAGTATCCTCATAAATTTTCCGTTTGTATTCTGATTTCAGCAGGATGGCCGTCAATTTCAACTGGCCGTTATCAGCAGTAGTGGCAAGCGTTTGTTTTGATTGGTCTACAAAGCCTGTCTTTCCCCCTGTGATTCCTTCATATGGTATTTCACCTTTTAGCATACGGTGATGAGAGTGAATGGTTGTATCCCAGGACTCTCCATCCCAATCTACTTGCTTAGTCCCAAAAATTTCCCGAAAATCCGGATTGTTCATCGCATAGTTTAAGATCAAGCCAAGGTCCCTGGCTGTTGTATAATGATTCTCATCGAACAAACCATGCGGGTTGACAAAATGAGTATCCTCTACGCCGATATTTGTCTCCAGGAACTGATTAAGCTTTTTTGAATAGCTCTCCATCGAACCATCCAGATGGATGGCAATTGCCAGTGCAGCGTCATTTCCTGAATTAATAAGCATTCCCTGGATCAGCTTTCTCAATGAAACCTGTTCTCCAGGGTTGAGATAAACCCTTGTTCCATCGATATTCTCTATTTCCTCACTTACTATGACTAGCTCATTAAGTTCAGCTGTTTCAATTGCATAGATGGCAGTAGCAATCTTTGTCAAGCTCGCAGGATACATCTTTGTTTCTTCATTTTTCCCGAATAATACCGCACCAGTCTCCGTGTCCATCAAAACAGCAGCTTCTGAAGTTAAAACAGGATCTTCTCCCTCTGCTTTAACTAATCCGGCAGAAAAATACACGCTCATTAATAATAACAACATAAACAGGGCCATAAACTTCCTCATCATACCACTTCCAGTATCCTAATCTCTCCTTTTATTTTAGCAGAATCCTGTCGAAAGATGTTTAGTGTTATTATTTTTTAATTAAACTGGAATAAACTGAAAAGATTGTAAACCTATCACCATGAAGCCAAACAAGCGTTATCTCAAAAAATCAGGTCACCAATGAAATTCATCGGTGACCAAATTGTAACTATAATTTATTGCCATTGACTGAGGTTTTGAGACCCTTTTCCCCTCAATTCCCTCCGTTGAACACGATATTTTCCAGATAGGAAATATAGACGTCATCCCTGGCCAGAGCAGCTCCATACTCCCTTTTTACAAATCGTTCAGCTAATTCAAAACCTTCAAATGGTCCGTGCCGATCCTTACTCTCCTGTTGAACGAAATATCGGGTACCATCTGTATAAATCAGATAAAAGTCACGGTCGCGGTTCTCATATAGACAACCATTTTTGGAGTCCTTTAGATTATAAGTATTTCTAAAGGCGTCCGGCTTAATTGGATCCAGCGGAAAAGCTTGTTCAATATAGCGGTTATAAGCCTCCTTGTTTATGGAGCAACCAGATGCTTTAGCGTGTCCGCCCCCGCCAAATTCGCCAGCGACGGCAGAGACATCCACGTCATCATGGATTGTCCTGAAGCTTATTTTCTTTCCGCCTAAATTTAAAATCGCTATATAATCCAGATGTGGATATTCCTTGCCAAGCTCGTTCCCCAATTCGGAATGATAGGATTCCGCGTGAACGACGCCTCCATATAAACCATCTGTTTCAATTTGGATAATTTCCCGTTTTTTCCTCCTGATGTATCGCTCTATTTTATCCTCTTCCATCTCAAGCAGTTTTTTTTCAAAATCATCATAATCAAAACGATCTCCAGATGTCAGACGAGGTACCATCCGCTCTTCAAATTCTTCTATTGAAACCATAAAAAACAGGTCGTTCAAATTCTTTGCTTTGTAATTCTTAAGGATGTCCCAGTCCCAAGTATCATATTGCCTGACAAGTTCAACAAACTCATCCAGAGATCCATTTTTAACCAGATGATTTTCCTGGACTAAATAGTCATATACAAGTGATGCTGCGCTAGTCAGTGTCCCGGATTCATCCTCCACTATTACGCTGCCCCAGCTGTATTCATTGAAATGCATTGCAGTTTTATGGTGGTCAATCAGCTTTGCCTTTCCCCCTTCATTAACAAACTGATTGATTTTTTCAGTGTTCTCATGGTTAACAGATAAATCGGTTATGTAAAGGTGGTCCTCCTTTTTCATGCGGTCATTCATTCTGTCAAAATATTTCTCCACCTGGAAGTTAAGTCCAGAGACAGAATTATAACGGACATCGGCCTTTTCACCGAACGCAAGCCTGAATAAAATCCCGCAGGCCACTCCATCTAAGTCATTATGCGTAAATAAACGGTACATACTTTCCTCCTTGGTTTGTATCTAATCTATAGTTTGTTGTTGCCCAGTTAATCTATACAGGGAAAATTCAAAAAAAATTAGACAAGTTCAGCCAGGGGACGAGCATAGATATTTAAAGAGGATAGTAAGGAGGTGAAAACATGCATTTCTTTGTGTTTAGAAGAAGAACATTATATTTTTTTGGACTAATCGTATTTATTGCCATCGTCGGTACCCTATGGTTGAGCCTAAAGCCTGATGCCACTCCGGCAATCGGCGGACAGAATGAACAAATCCGAGAAATCCATATGGTGACAGGTGAATTCAAGTCTACTACAGATGATGGCAAGGAAATAGAAGCATACCGATGGGACCCAGGAACAATCTTTATGGAAAAAGGAGAAAAGGTTCATTTAAAGATACTGGGGGTCAACGGAAAAGAACATCCTTTCATCATTGAAGGAACCGATATAAAAGGCGTAGTGAAAAAAGGTGAAGAAACAGTCATCCCTTTACAATTTGATAAAGAGGGTACCTACAGACTGATTTGTCTGACTCATCCTTCAGCTGAGCATAACGGACCCATGATTGCCTATATCGTCGTCGATTAAGCCAAAAGGAGAACAGGATATTGCATCCTGTTTTTTCTTTTGGATACAATTTGAAATTGACACAAAACATACATAACACTATAAACACGGTACTAATTTTCCTGATAGAATTATATACATAAAGAAATTCTTATATAACAGCATCAAAAAACACCCGCACAATTATAGAACAGTTTAAATAATTAAGTTTAATTATAAGAACTGAACACTTATCATTGTTATCTTGTTCATAATTTCACAAATATGTCACACTCAATCTGTTATATCCGTAGTATGATAAAAGTGTGGTAACTGTTATATAAACATCTACTTTAGAGGTGAATTTAAATGGAACAATGGAAAGGCTTTAAAAATGGTGCTTGGCAGGAAGATATCAATGTTAGGGACTTTATTCTAAAAAACTTCTCTGAATATACCGGTGATTCCAGCTTCCTTGAAGGTGCAACTGAGGAAACGCTTCAATTATGGCAGCAGGTAATGGAATTGACAAAGCAGGAACGCGACAACGGCGGTGTTCTAGATATGGATACCAAAGTGGTATCCACCATTACATCCCATGGACCTGGCTATCTTGATCAGAGCAAAGAAAAAGTCGTAGGCTTCCAGACCGATAAGCCATTTAAACGTTCTATGCAGCCTTTTGGCGGCATTCGTATGGCGAAAGCAGCTTGCGAGGCATATGGTTATGAATTGGATAAAGAAGTAGAAAAAATCTTCACTGACTTCCGCAAAACGCATAACCAGGGTGTTTTCGATGTTTATACAAAAGAAATGCTCCAGGCTCGTAAAGCCGGAATCATCACTGGCCTGCCGGATGCTTATGGACGCGGCCGCATCATTGGCGACTACCGCCGTGTAGCTCTTTATGGTGTAGACTTCCTGATGGAGCAAAAGAAGAAAGACCATGGAATGACAAGCAGTGTCATGACTGAGGACACAATGCGCCTAAGGGAAGAAATTTCAGAGCAATACCGTTCATTGAATGAATTGAAGCAGCTTGCCCAGAGCTATGGTTATGATATTTCCAAGCCAGCATCCAATGCTGTTGAAGCCTTCCAGTGGGTCTACTTCGCATACCTTGCAGCAATCAAGGAACAGAATGGTGCAGCAATGAGCCTTGGCCGTGTAGCAACTTTCCTGGATATCTATATTGAAAGAGACTTGCAAAATGGAACACTTACTGAAAAAGAAGCACAGGAGATTGTCGATCATTTCGTCATGAAGCTCCGCCTCGTGAAATTTGCACGTACTCCTGACTACAACGAGTTATTCAGCGGCGATCCAACATGGGTAACTGAATCAATCGGCGGTATGGCACACAACGGGCAATCGCTTGTAACGAAAAACTCTTTCCGCTTCCTTCATACACTTGATAATCTCGGACCGGCTCCAGAGCCAAACCTGACAGTTTTATGGTCCCCAGCCCTGCCTGAGAATTTCAAGAAGTATTGTGCTGAGATGTCTATCAAAACTAGCTCTATCCAGTATGAAAATGACGATTTAATGCGCTGTGAATATGGCGATGACTACGGTATCGCATGCTGCGTATCAGCGATGGAAATCGGAAAGCAAATGCAGTTCTTCGGAGCACGCGCCAACCTGGCGAAAGCATTGCTTTACGCAATCAATGGCGGTGTCGATGAAAAGCTTAAGATTCAAGTTGCTCCGGCTTTGAGCCCGATCACTTCTGATGTGCTTGACTATAAGGAAGTAATGGCCAAATTCGATACTGTAATGGAATGGCTTGCCGGCCTTTACATCAATACTCTTAATGTCATCCACTACATGCATGATAAATACAGCTACGAAAGAATCGAAATGGCGCTACATGATACAGAAGTCCTTCGCACAATGGCAACTGGAATTGCAGGCTTAAGCGTAGTAGCGGATTCATTGAGTGCAATCAAGCATGCAAAGGTAAAAGTAATTCGTGACGAAAACGGCATTGCCGTTGATTTTGAAACAGAAGGCGATTTCCCTAAATACGGCAACAATGATGATCGTGTTGACAGCATCGCAGTTGAACTTGTGAAAAGCTTCATGACTAAGCTGCGCAAACACCCGACATATCGCAACTCAGTCCATACAATGTCAATCCTAACGATTACGTCTAACGTCGTATATGGGAAAAAGACAGGTAATACACCGGATGGAAGACGCGCTGGCGAACCATTCGCTCCAGGTGCTAACCCAATGCATGGACGCGACACTAAAGGAACACTCGCTTCCTTGTCATCTGTAGCAAAGCTTCCATACAGCTATGCACTTGACGGGATTTCAAACACATTCTCCATCGTGCCAAAAGCACTTGGAAAAGAAGAAGACAGCCGTACAAATAACCTTGTTTCCATCCTTGATGGCTATGCGATCAAAGACGGTCACCACCTAAACGTAAACGTGTTTAACCGGGAAACTCTATTAAATGCTATGGAACATCCTGAAGAATATCCGCAGCTGACAATCCGTGTATCTGGATATGCAGTCAACTTCATCAAGCTTACACGTGAACAACAGCTGGATGTCATTAACCGTACATTCCATGAAACAATGTAATTAATTCAATTGTACCGAAACAGGAGTTGCCCCTCCCCATGGCGGGAACTCCTGTTTTAATGAAAGGAGAAATCATCATGATCGGAAACATTCATTCTATTGAAACCTTTGGAACCGTAGACGGACCCGGGATTCGCTATGTCATCTTTACACAGGGGTGCCTGCTGCGGTGCCAATTTTGTCATAATGCAGACACCTGGGAGATTGGCACGGGCAAACAGATGTCTGTTTCCGAAATTATTGATGATTTGAAAGCCTATCTGCCTTTTATTGAAGCTTCTGGCGGCGGCATCACTGTAAGCGGCGGTGAACCGCTTTTACAGATTCCTTTTATTACTGAGCTTTTCAAGGAGTGCAAAAAACTAGGAGTGCATACCACTATCGATTCTTCTGGAGGATGTTATTCAACTGCTCCCCTTTTTCAGCAGCAGCTGGAAGAGCTCTTAAATTACACTGATCTAATTCTATTAGATTTAAAGCATATCAATAGGAAAAAACATATTAAACTGACAGGAATGGCCAATGATCACATCTTGGATTTCGCCCGTTTTTTATCAGACCATCAAGTTCCAATTTGGGTACGCCATGTACTGGTCCCTGGAGTCACAAATGAAATTGAGGACCTAACCAAATTAGGCGAGTTTATTGGCACTCTGGAAAATGTAAAAAAGCTTGAGGTATTGCCGTATCATAAGCTTGGCGTTTATAAATGGGAAGCACTAGGGCTAGAGTATCCACTTAAAGATGTCGAACCTCCATCCGACGAAGAAGTGGAAAATGCCTATAATCTATTAACTGCCCATATAACAGTGAATTAACAGCAGGATTCCTACCTGCTGTTTTTTTCTGCATACTATTTTGATATTTTTTTAGTATCATAGTGGTAATAGTGTTTGTGGAGGTTCTTTATGTATCAACTGTTTACAGAGATCAGCAATTTTTTGAGCGGACCATTTTTCACCCTTGTGAACCAGACTGAACAAATCCCCTTATTGGCCAGCTTCCTCTTAGGACTTGTCGGGGCTCTTGCTCCATGCCAGCTGACAGGAAATCTCGGCGCCATCACCTATTATGGCAACAGGAGTCTGCAGGCAAAAAGCCAGTGGATTGAAATTGCCTTTTTCATACTGGGGAAAATATTAGTCTTTACATTGCTGGGCCTTGCAGTCTGGCTGGTCGGACAAAGCTTCCAGCAAATCTTGCCGGGCTTCTTTTCCTGGTTCCGTAAACTGATGGGCCCCCTATTCATCCTGATCGGTCTGTCACTTATCGGGCTCTTCGCATTTAATTGGATCAATCGTTTCACGTCAGTTTTACCACAATGGACTGGCAGCGGAAAAACAGGATCTTTTTTAATGGGGGTAAGCTTTTCAATCGCATTCTGTCCATCGATGTTTTCTCTGTACTTCTTCACACTTATGCCGATTGTGCTGAATACGTCGTACGGAGCAGTCCTTCCGTCTATTTTTGCCATTGGAACTTCCATCCCGCTGATTATCTTTGCGGTTGTCATTTCATACATTGGGCTGAATGGGGCATTGTTGAAAAAAGGTCGCAAGTTGGGGTCAGTTGTACAGAAAATGGCAGGAGCCATTTTAATTATCGTTGGAATTTTTGATACTGTCACATACTGGGGGTTGTAAATTAATTTATAGTAAAGCTGTTTAAATTTAACGGGGATTTCTTGACAGCTTTGACCCCTTATCCTAAAAGTCTGTCACAATAACAAGCTTTTCTTGACAGCTTTACCGCCTTATCCTAAAAAGCTGTCACAATAGCGGGGGTTTCTTGACAGCTTTGCCCCCTCATCCTGAAAAACTGTCACAATAACAAGCTTTTCTTGACAGCTTTGCCTCCTCATCCCGAAAAGCTGTCACAATTACCAGCTTTTCTTGACAGCTTTGCCTACTTATCCCGAAAAGCTGTCAAGATACATGCAAATTCCTGATATTTACAAAGTTGTTCGGTAGCTGGGTTGCTTCCGCATCTAAGCACTAAGCTAGCAACCTATTTAGTGCAATAACAATAACTTTGTCATAACCAAACAACATGCTTTAAACCAAATAGCCATGAACCTCGAAGTCCATGACTATTCGACTTATGCTATATTCATATTTTCCTTGTATCCCGGCTCACAGTTGATGCAAACTGCTTGGTCGTAATCATCAGTGTTTACGTCCTCTGGGTTATACTCGATCCCACAAAGTGAACATTCTACCATTTCTTCATCATCATATTTCACCACTTCTGGGATAGGGTCATTGACCTTGAGCTCTCCTGCCCAAACGCCGCTTACCGTAGACATTTCATTTTCAATGTATTCCTTCGCTGCTTCTTCTGTTTCCCATACACCATGGTCCCACAGCATTTCGTCAGCGTCACCAGAATTAATCATTAATCCGTAAACTACTCTTTTCAAGATTTCCACCCCTTTTCGGATTGGGAAGTTTGTTTTATATACATAGCCTCTATTCTATTTTTTGAAACCCCCACTATTTGGGAATTGAAACTTTTTCAGTTTAATTCCGTATATATTAAAGTGAGTTGCTCGGAGTCGGTTTTTCAAATATAATTGAGCAATGCTCGAAAAGAGGTGATCGCATGCTTTTGGAAATTTATGCTCAGTCCGTTGATGCAACGGCCGTTTATCCTGTTTATTTAACTCTGCTCATCAGCATGTCGATGTCCGTCTTTTGGATTTTGCGTGACGCCTCTATTATCCGTTCATGTTTATCGAGACTCAGGCTAAAGCCATCCACTTCTGAAACAGCTTTTAAAAATAAAGCTGAGCTTGGAATGAGGTTTCACCTTCAACTCCTTAAACGAATAAAAATAAAAATCGATCCTGGTGATGAAGACAGCCATTTTTCTCCTTTAGTTAAGTACTAAGCTATATTTTTAGGAGGAGAAAAATGAAGAAGCTTTTCACCATGATGTTTGTTCTATTTATACCAGCACTATTAACAGGATGCCAGGCGTTGACAAGTGAAGGATCCCTGTTCCAGACAACTTTCATCAACCCATTCACCTGGCTCATCAAGCTGTTCGCCGGCATTACCGGCGATAGCTACGGTCTGGCGATTATTTTGATCACATTGCTCATCAGGCTGGTGTTAATGCCGTTAATGTTTAAACAATATAAAAATCAGCAGAACATGAAAGAGAAGATGGAAGTCCTCAAGCCTGAAATGGATGAGATTCAGAAGCAGCTGAAAGGAACTAAGGATCCAGCTGAGCAAAGGAAATTGCAGCAGGAAATGATGGGGCTCTATCAGAAGCATGGGGTAAATCCCCTGTCTGTTGGATGCCTGCCGATGCTGGTACAAATGCCGATCTTAATGGGCCTTTATTATGCGATTAGCAGCTCGGCCGACATTGCCAGCCACTCCTTCCTCTGGTTCAATCTGGGCCATCCAGATTTATGGATTACGGCAGCTGCAGGAGTGATCTATTACCTGCAGTTTAAGGTTTCAATGTCTAACGTGACGGAGGAACAGAAAAAGCAAAAGAAGCTGATGGGACTGCTGTCACCAGTTATGATCGTCATGTTTTCATTGAATGCTCCATCCGCCCTCCCCCTATACTGGACAGTTGGCGGGATGTTCTTGATTGTACAGACATTACTGGCTAGAAGAGTCTATGCACAAAAAGAAGTTCCAATTAAAGTTGAAAATCAAGTTTAACCTGGGAATATGCTTCCCAGGTTTTTTCATTGGAATATTATGGTTGACACTAAACTTCTCATCAAGTTATACTGTGAATTAATGATATTTGAAGGGAATGGTAAAGAGCCGATGAAATACTAATCTTATTTTCTGCCCGATTTTTCTAATATGAAAAAACGTGTTGCCCGAAAATAGGATTAGTCTGCTCTTTTAGCCATTCCAAGCCGATTTATAGCCTTTCAACCAAAGCATATGCCCATACGGCGCTATAATGCTTGTTTTGTGGCGTTTGAATCTATTGTGAGTGCCGTTTGCAGAACCTTCCGGGTAACACCTGGGAGGTTTTTTTGATGGACAAAATACTCACCTTCATTCAATAGTTACAAAACGAAAGGTGGAAATTTTTATGACAATCATGAAGATAAGAGGTATTCAGAAGAGCTTTAAAGAAAAACAAATATTACAAAATGCGGAAATTGATATAAAACAAGACAGCCGTATTGGACTGGTCGGCGATAACGGCGCCGGTAAGACTACATTGGCGAATATCATATCAGGAAGTCTCTTACCTGATAAAGGGTTCATTGATACTTTTAACAAAACCTTGAACATCGGTTATCTAAAACAATCAACGGAATACTCCATTGATGAACTGAAGGATATTGACTCTCTGACGGGTAGCGATCTATTTCAGATTTCAAGTCAGTTAGGGCTTAACAAGGATATTGATTGGGCTGATCCGGATTGGAGTAAGTTAAGCGGCGGCGAAAAGTTGAAAATTTCACTTGCAAGTGTATGGGCAAGCAGGCCGGATCTTCTCATACTCGATGAGCCCACAAACCACTTGGATTTGCAGGGTGTAGAGTGGCTGATTGACGAATTGAAGACTTTTACAGGCGCTGTGATCATTATTTCCCATGATCGATATTTCCTCGACCGGACCGTGAAAGAAATTATCGAAATCGAGGATGGCTCAACAAAGTTATTCAAAGGTAACTACACCTCATATCGCAAGGAAAAAGAAAGACTGTATGAAATTCAGCTTCATCATTACGAAATACAACAAAAACATAAACAACAAATTGAACAGCAAATGGCTAATCTTAAAAACTGGTCGGAAAAAGCCCATCGTGATTCGACGAAACAAGGTTCTGCCTCTGAAAGAAGACAAATTGGATTCAAGGAATACCATCGTATGAAGGCAAAGAAGATGGATAATCAAATAAAGTCGAAGATGAAACGACTGAATCAGGAGCTTGAAAAGAATGAGGTTAAAGCGCCAAAGGAGGAAGCTAAGGTCCGTTTCGATTTTCAGGATAGCCGGAAGAAAGGAAAACGGATTATAGAAGCCAGCGATCTTTCAAAATGCTTTGGCAGCCGATTTTTATTTGTTAAGAGCCATTTTTATATGAATCACGGAGACAGAATGGCCCTGTTGGGTAAAAACGGCAGCGGAAAAACAACCCTTGTCAAGATTCTGCTTGGCGAAGAAACAGCTTCATCTGGTGAAGTTTGGGTCAGCGAAACAACAAAGATCGGTTATCTCAGCCAGGATGTATCAGACCTCCCTCTCCATCAAACAGCACTGGAATATACAGGACTTACAGACAGAGAATCTATCGGCAGAGCGAGGACGATTTTTGCCAATATTGGACTCCCTGAAGAAAAGCTTACGGTCCCAATTAACAACCTGAGTCTTGGTGAGAGGACGAGGATTAAACTCGTGATGATGCTCTTGGGTGAACTCGATTTATTGATTCTAGACGAACCTACCAATCATCTCGACTTGGCCAGCAGGGAAAGTCTCGAAAAAACTTTATTGAATTTCCAGGGCTCGCTACTGGTGGTATCTCATGATGTTTATTTTCAAGAGAAAATCAGTGATAAATTATTACTGATTGATGATGGAAAAATTAGCAGGAAAGAATTTGGCATGAAGGAATATAACACCCGGAAACCCTCACCTGATCCAAGCTGTAAGGAAAGAGCCGAGCTATTGATGGTTCTCCAAAATGAAATCAACGCCATTATCGGCAGGCTGTCTTTCATGACAAGGGATGAACCTGGTTATGAGCAGCTCGACAAGGACCTTTCTGGGCTATTGAGAAAGAAAAGAGAGTTAGAAAACCTATGATGCATAGAAAAAACACCAGAATTTTCAACTGGTGTTTTTTCCATTTATAATAATCTGCCAATAAACAATCCAGCCGCTGCACTGAGGAGACCGCCGAAATATGTACTTGCAAGATATACCGCCACGGCTCTCCTTTGTTTGTTGTTAATTAGTTTTACCACGTCAACATTCAGTGTGGAAAAGGTTGTAAATGACCCCATAAAGCCTGTTGCAGCAAAAAGGTATAGATTCCCCTGAATTCCTTGACCGATAATCCATCCGAGCAAAAAAGATCCAAGAAGGTTAACCGTAAGCGTAGCAACTGGCAAAACGGTTTGGGGCACTAACTTTTGGACACCGAATCTTGAGAGGGCGCCGGCCATTCCGCCTAAAGCTACCAATAAGAACCCAATCATTTTCCCGCCTCCCCGTGAGGTCTTCCGCCAAACTTATAGCCTGCACTCGCAAGGAGCAACCCGCCAACAGCACTGAGAAGCACATAGAATATTGCCAGCCCTATACTGCCGTTCTCTACCATTAACAGGGTTTCCATACTGAAGGTTGAAAAAGTCGTAAATGATCCTGTTAGACCAGTACCAATTGTTGCCGACAGTACAGGATTTAAATTACTTCTTGTTATAATTCGGGCCGTGAACCATCCTAAGAACAAGGAGCCTGCTAAATTGGCAATCAATGTGCCCGTGGGAAACCCATTATTTAATAAATTGCTTGTGCCAAGACTGACTAAGTACCGCAGTAGGCTTCCTAACATACCTCCAAGTCCTACGCCTAGATATACCAATGATAAAACCTTCCTTTTTGCACCGCTATACTCGATTCAACTTATCCTGTAAACCTGTTTTAACCATAGGCCATTCTTCTTTAAGAATGCTAAAGACGACTGTATCTCTTACATAGCCGTCGGCGATTATTCGATGTTTCCGCAGCACCCCTTCTCTTTGGGCACCGAGACGGGCGATCGCCGTTTGCGAGCGTACATTCCTGGAATCTGTACAAAATTGCACCCTGTTTACCCTCATACTTTCAAAAGCATATTGGAGCATGAGCAATTTCGTTTCTGTGTTAACACTGGTTCTCCAGTTTTCAGGATTGTACCAGGTCCAGCCTATCTCAAGTGATCGATGTGCTTCTGAAATATCAAGAAATCTTGAACTGCCAACTATTTTACCGGTTTTCTTATCAAGGACGGTAATGGTAATTGCGTTCCTTTCTCTCTCTCAGCCATCGCTGCTTCAATGACCTTTTCCATCTCGTCTTTATTTCTGACCTTTGAAGATGTAAATTCCCAGATTGACTGGTCTTGCCCAGCTCCCCACAAACCATCGAGCTGACAGGATTCCATGGGCACCAGTTTTACTGCATTACCTTCCAGAGTGATTTTTTTATCCATCATTCCAACTCCTATTTGGTCATATATTCCTTTATCATACCACCGGCGAATATAGTCTGGGAATGCCCTATTTAAGGAGGCTGCTTTCTCACATGATTGCTGCTAATCAGGCGTAATCGTGCATACTAGCTAACGTGAAAGAGCCTGGAAAAACAGAATTTTAGTTGGCCACAAGAACAAAAAGCGCAAGCGCCTCGTTCAGCCCCAACAAGCGCTGGAGGGCCGAACATTGAAGTCGTTATTTGACTGCATTGGGCGGACCGAAATCGAAAAGTATAGCCGACTGCCCAGAAACGCAGAAACTGGAGACTCCGACAAAGAAGCGCTTTTTGCTTCTGCCGGCGGAGTTGAAGTTTCGGAGTTTCTAGGAGGCGTTACTAGACACGCGACTCGAGGGGCTAGGCGCTGGAGCTGGATTAAGAATACTATTTGTAGTTATCCACAAATAAATAATTTTATAATTTCCTAAGTAATAAATCGAGTAGGAGGGGGTGATTAACCCCCGACCTCTCACACCACCGTACGTACCGTTCGGTATACGGCGGTTCGAAAGTTTATGTAATAATGTTTGTTAATTGTTTCAACCCTTGCTGAAGCCAGTATTTATTATTCATGGCTTGATCCAAGGCAGGACTCTTTGAATTTCTCCAGTATCCCTTTCGGGAGTTTGCATATTGCCAGGCTTTATATCTTTTAATTCCTAATCTAATCAGATTCCGGAATTTAGTCCTGGTTTTCTTCCATTCTTTCCAGCGACAAGCACGTAGCCTTCTCCTGATATGACCGTCTATCTTTTCTGCATATCTCTTGATATCAGCTACTTTGAAGTAATTTCCCCATCCCTGGATTAGTTGGTTGATTTTAAGGATTCGGTATTCCATGGCAATTCCCCAGTTACGGTTTGTTAACCTTTTAAGCTTTTCCTCGAGTCTCTTTTTCGACTTCTTCGGCACGTATATCCGGGTTTTGTTGCTCGAAGAGTAAAAACTCATCCCTAAGAATATACGTGCCGATGGCTTTCCCACTGCACTTTTCTCCTCGTTGACCTTCAGTTTTAACTTTCTCTCGATAAAATCCGTGATACCCTGTTTAACCCGTTCTCCAGCTTTTAGACTCTTAACGTATATGTTGCAGTCATCGGCATAACGGACAAATTTATGTCCACGTTTTTCAATTTCCTTATCCAGTTCATTTAGCATGATGTTACTAAGGAGAGGGCTTAGCGGACCTCCTTGAGGGGTCCCTTCTTTATTTACTGTAACTAATCCATTCTCCATAATTCCTGCTTGTAAATACCGTCGGATTAACTTCAAAGTGGGTTTGTCCTCTATTGTCTTGGAAATTAGGGACATGAGTTTATCATGATTCACTTTATCGAAGAATTTCTCCAGGTCAATGTCCACCACAAATTGATATCCGTCGTCAATGAATGACCTAGCCTGTTCGATAGCTTGATGTGCGCTCTTGTTCGGTCTAAAACCATAGCTATAATGGCTAAATTGTCTATCAAATATAGGGGTTAGGACTTGAACCATAGCCTGTTGGAAAACACGGTCTGTTACTGTTGGGATTCCTAACTTTCTCTTCCCGCCATCTGGTTTGGGAATTTCGACTCTTCTTACCGGCTGGGGCTTATATTTTCCGTCCTGTATAAGCCTGATGATTTCCTGTCCTTGCTCTTTAAGATGAAGGCGGGTAGCTTCTATATCTTTCGCATCGACACCAGCTGCCCCTTTATTTCTTTTTACCTTCAGAAAGGCTAGGTTTAGGTTTTCTGGACTTATAATTCTTTGAATTAAACTATCATTAGTTTCCATATTGGTCCCATGTCATCAAGTTTGTACAAAGTGGCTCCACGCTTCAAAAGAAGATCTCCTGGATTCCGTCCAATCTTCTTCTCCAAAGCCCTTCTGGTTTACTGTGTCATTGCCTCTTTGTAAATGGCTCTAACATGGTCACTCCTTTCGTTCAGTCCTTCTCAACCAAGAGGTTGATACTATGACTTCTGCTGACTTCTCTTAACTCAGCTATTTATCGCTAAATAGGTTCCCGTCAGGGAGGTTAAGAGATCTCCCAGGGTAAGTTCATTCACTTTCTCCTCATGTATCTGCCACATTTATTTCCATTCCATCCGGGGATATTTTGGACTTCATCTTGTTTTGCAGACTCATCCAGGAATGAAAACCTCAAATGTGATTCGTGTACCTCAGACCGAGGATTTGCCTAGGGCTTCCTTCAGATTCCGCGTCGCCACGGACACCCTTGCCTTCAGCTAATGGTTCGCATATCCCAACGCCCATAGCGGACTTTCACCGCCAAGTTAATGAACATGCCTGGCACACAAAAACAGGCTGCACGGTCTTCCGGGCAGCCTGCGAACTTATTTTACCTCTTCAAAATATTCTTTGTAATAACCGCCAACCTTGCCGGAATTATCAATAATGAAGTAAAATTCATCAGTCTCGTTTTTAACTTCATAAACCTTTCCAGATGTCAGCTTGTTATTTACGATATACTTTTTTGCATCTGTGTGAACGCACTTTAGCGTCTTAATTGTTTCGCGTTCGTTCCAGCTCGTGTGGATCATCTTCTGCACTTCCTTTAAGTAAGTTTCATATACTATAGTATAGTATAAAGAAAAGATGATGTAATAGGCAATAGTTAGCTGGCACTCGCTTCTTCACCTGCTATTTTCAAACCACGTACTTCCGCTTGATTAAATGTCATTGTTTCACCAGTGATTACATTTTTTAAAGTTATATAGCAAATATCACATATTACATCTTTGCGAATATATTGTAAAAAAGAAAAACGTTCATTTTTGTAAATCAATTCATAAAAGCCGTTTTTAGTAAATCCATTCATGTTAACCCCTCTTTCCAGGATGTTTTTCATCTTGGTGTTTGGCTGTGTCTTTCTTTACCACAATCAAGACTTGTATTAAACATCCCGGAACTAAAGGAAATTTTTTCTATAGACTGTTAATCGGAGCAATTAGTTCTTTTCCTTCATTTTTGGCCGAATTTATTGCAGTTGTGACCGGGTATGATTCCATAAAGTCGCCATCATACGGAACAAGCAGTTTTTTTAGTTTTTCAGTTTGGTCTATAGAACGGTCAAGCCACATATCAAGCTTATCCTCCGGTAGAATCACAGGCATTCTGTCATGAATTTTCCCGGTCACTTCATTTGGACTTGTGGTGATAATCGTGCAGGAAGTAATATTCTTCCCACCCTTATTCCAGTGTTCCCAAAGCCCTGCTAACGCGAATGGTTTTTTATTTTTCATACCAAAACGGTATGGCTGTTTTTGCTTGCCGTCTTTTTTCCATTCATAAAAACCATCAGTAAGAATCAGGCAGCGCCTTTGTTTGAGAGCATTCTTAAAGCTCGCTTTTTCATCTACCGTCTCTGCGCGTGCATTAATCATTCTATAGCCAATTTTTTCATCATCCGCCCAAAAGGGAATTAAACCCCACCTCATATTGGCCCCTATCCTGCCTTCTCCATTATCAATTACTGTCAAGATATCCTGCCCGGGTGCGATATTGTACCTGGCGTCCAGGTCATCCGAAAAATCGAACTGAAATTGTTCCTTCAAGGAACCTAGATCCTCAAACAATGAAAACCGTCCGCACATTTTGCTTCCTCCATCAGGTGTTTTTTACTATAATTCCCGTACTATTAAGGAAGTAACATCTTCTCCTGAAAAAAATAAGCCAGGCTTTTTGTTAAGCCAGGCTTGATCTATATCTTTTCTGCATTTAGATTCTTTTTTATTTTTGCCCTGAGAGCAATATTAGCTGCAACCAAAAATGGTATGATTGACGCAATCGTAAAACCCATCGCATACCCCGATATACTTTCATTCAAAACTCTATCGTTTATGCTGAACCCTAGAAACGTAATACCAATGCCATCCCCATCCACATGGTCAATGACCGACCAAAGCTCAATTCCTTTAATAAGGAATAAAACACTTATGATCGACAGCACTAAAACCCATAGCCATTTCATACGACCATCCTCCCATAATCCCCAAACCATAATAAGGTTCGGGTATATACACTATATTATAGGGAGATATGGTATTAATTAATATAATGCTGGTTCAGTTGTAACAAAATGTTCAAAATGACGTTCAAAATTTGTTCAATTCAATGTGTTTTATTTGCTAAATTCAAAACAATCATAATGGAAATTTACTCTTTAGCAAAAGATCCAGCTGTAAAAATGCATTCTTTACCGATTCTTCAGGAACTTCTCCATAACGGTCACCAATACTTACTTCAAAATAACAAGAGTGATCTCCTGTTGACTTCAAGTGATTGATAAATCCTACACCTGTTTTACTTATCACTTCTATTAAAATTGTTTCTATTTCCTCTTTCGGATGAGGAAAATGGACATGAAACATGTTAGAAACCGGAACCTCAGGCAGTGTAGTAACCGAATGGCACGAGTTGTATAATCCAGCCAGTTCCTTTGCATTTTCATAATACTGTCCCATTTTGTGAGATTTCAGATTAAAATAGTGATTTGCTGAAAGAATATATGGATACAGGCTGATCAAATCTCCGCCATACCGCCTTTTCCAGACCTTTGATTTAGATACGAATTCTTCCTCGCCCGCTAGGATTGCACCGGCAATCCCTCCTATTCCCTTGTAAAAAGAGAGATAGACACTGTCAAAAAGCGCGCACACTTCAGAAGCTGTCTTCTCATAATAAGGCAGCACTTCTAAGAGTCTCGCTCCATCTAGGTGCAGCTTAATACCATTCTTTCGGCAATAACTGGATATGTCTTCAAGAGTCTCATAGCTTGGCAGCTGCCCGCCAATCTCCCGTTGGGGCAATTCCAGCAATAGGCAAGCAACAGACTCCTCCATGGATACCACGTCTTCAAGCTCGATTACTCGGGTCTCGTCTGCGATTAAAACCGTTTTGATATTATGTAATTCCTTCAGACCATCTTCCTCATGGATTTCCAAATGGCTTAACGATGGTAAGCTACTTTTGGCAATTCTTTTTCATCACACCAAATCCGCAATGCGATTTGTTGCGCCATCGTTCCGCTCGGAAAGAAAACGGCCTTCTCCTTGCCAAGGAATGCGGCCATTTTATCCTGAAAGTCTTCAATAACTTTTCCAGTTCCATAAATATCACTATCCAGCTGTCCGTCGATCTTTTCAAAAGCGTCCTTTAAGACCTGGACATTCCTTTTGCCGTGGCCGGTCAATTGGTATGTCGATTCATTATTAGCTTCCTGCAATCTATTGATCATGAATCATCCCTCCATTCCGTTATTTAAACGCCCCATCACAACCATATTATAAAAATTGCCATCAGACAGCAGTTTATCATCCTTCAATACACCTTCGACTTCAAATCCAAGCTTTTCATAGAGCCTTCTGGCACTTTCATTAGATTCCATCACATGCAGAGTGATTTTCTTTATTTTGTTTTCATCTGCCCAGGATATCGATTCTTGCAATA
Organism: Mesobacillus jeotgali; assembly: GCF_014856545.2. NCBI lineage: Bacteria > Bacillati > Bacillota > Bacilli > Caryophanales > Bacillaceae > Mesobacillus > Mesobacillus jeotgali. The sequence continues at coordinate 2,920,377 of NZ_CP109811.1, forward strand.
AATTTTTGCCGATACCATAGCCCCAAAACTCTTTTAATACGCCCACCCCGAATTCTACTTTATGCCTGAACCTCTTCAAGTCATTTCCTGCACACCTTGAAAACCCGATAAGCCTTCCATTCGATTCTGCGACCAGAAATATGTTTCTAGGACTCTCCGTATCTGCTTTTATTATTGACTTAAATCCTTTCGGGTCAATAAATGCCTCGCCTGGTTCCCGGTCCAGATTTTCAGTTTCTCCGTCAATTTGCAGCCTTAAATTAGACAAAGCCTCCGCATCTGACTCTACTGCCGATCGAATTTTATATTTCAAACCCTTAATATTAAAACCCTTTTCACTTATGAGCATCGAATTTCCTCCCAAATATACCTTAGCTTAAGTTTAGACATTGAGAACCTTTATGTATAGTTCAAATTGTCACAACGTAAAAAGGATGGAATCATGAGATTCCATCCTCTCTTTTATACATTTTTGAGCTCTTCCACAGCTTCCATTGCCTGTTCTCTTAGCTTGAACTTTTGAATTTTTCCTGAAGCGGTCATAGGATAGCTTTCGGTGAATTCTATATATCTAGGAATTTTGTGTCTCGAGATTTTGCCTTTGCAATATTCTTTGATTTCTTCAGCAGTGGCAGATTCTCCATCTTTTAAAATAATCCATGCCATGACTTCCTCGCCATACACACTATCTGGGATTCCTACAACCTGGACATCAAGGACTTTTGGATGTCTGTAAAGGAATTCTTCGATTTCACGAGGGTAGATGTTTTCCCCGCCCCTGATGATCATATCCTTTAGTCTGCCGGTTACGCGACAATAGCCATTTTCATCCATGACAGCCAAATCCCCTGTGTGGAGCCAGCCTTCTGCGTCAATCGCTTCTCTCGTTGCGTCAGGATTTTTGTAATAGCCGTCCATAACATGGTAGCCGCGTGTGCAAAGTTCTCCCTGAACTCCCCTTGGAACTTCCTCCATCGTGCCTGGCTTGACGATTTTTACCTCGACCTCAGGAAGGGCTTTTCCTACAGTTTCCACTCTCAATTCCAGTGGATCATTCGTCCTCGTCTGCGTAATGACTGGAGACGATTCTGTTTGACCATAGGCAATTGTTATTTCCGTAGCTCCCATTTTTTCATTCACGGCTTTCATCACTTCAATCGGACAATTGGATCCAGCCATAATCCCCGTTCTCAAGGATGAAAGGTCATATTTTTCAAATTCAGGATCATTCAGCTCGGCGATGAACATGGTTGGTACACCGTGAAGGGCCGTACACTTTTCTTTTTCGACGGTCTCAAGAACTGCTTTTGGACTGAATTCCTGGACAGGAACCATGGTTGCACCAACAGTGGCACAAGCAAGGGTACCCATTACACAGCCGAAGCAATGGAAAAATGGTACTGGAATACACAGTCTATCTTGATCCGTAAGCTTCATTGCAGATGCAACATTATACGCGTTATTGACAATATTGCTGTGCGTCAACATAACTCCCTTTGGAAATCCAGTCGTACCTGAAGTATACTGCATGTTGATGACTTCACTCTGCTTAAGCGTTGCCATTTGCTCGTCCAATTCTTCCTCTGTCACGCCATCAGCCATATCCAGGATATCCTGCCAGCTGTATGTCCCCGGGAAACGCTTATCTCCCATTACAATCACATTTTTCAAGAATGGAAGGGTGCTGCTTTCGAGCTTGCCTGGCTCACTCGTTTTCAACTCTGGAACAATTTCGTATACCATGTCAATGTAAGAAGCGTCTTTGTATTGTTCCATCAATATGATGGTCGTGGAATCTGACTGTTTTAATAGATACTCCAATTCCGCTGTCCGATAATTTGTGTTGACAGTAACGAGGACTGCCCCCATCTTTCCTGTGGCAAACTGGGAAACAACCCATTCTGGCGTATTAGAAGACCAGGCAGCAATGTGCTCTCCTTTTTTCACTCCCAGCTTCATCAACCCTCTGGCAGCTTTGCGGCATAACATGTTGAACTCTTTATAATTCATCCTCAGGTCACGGTCCGCATAAACAACTGCTTCATGCTCAGGATACTTCTTAGCTTGAACCTCCAGTAATTCACCTACCGTGTATGGCAGCAGATTCTCCATTAAACCAACCTCCTAATTAAGTTAAATTATGTAAGCGTTTACTAATAACTATAACACTCTAGTTTGAATATTCAATATTTTTAAAATACATTCCTCCCTTTTTACTAAAAATAAAAATAAAAAAGCAGGGAAAATTCCCCGCTTGAAAAGTTACTTGTCATGCCACATATAGGACTTGCCAGTTTCTTTTGACACAATCGATATTCCGATCGAAGCGCCATGTCCCGCAGCTATCACGGATTGACTTGAAAGACCCGCTAACAAGCTGGTGATATATAGATTTGGGAGTCTTGTGGTTCCATCGTGCTCAATCCCCAATACTTTTTTTATTTTCCCGCTAGGTACCTTCTCATTTACTGCCAACTCAAATCCTAGGCTTTCAAGCAATGAAGTTTGAAGGTTCGTGGCAATAATCAGGTACTTCGCAGCTCTTTCATTGCCATCAGTCAATTTAACTGAATAGCCGTGATCGTTCCGTGTAACTGTTTCAACCGAACCCTCAAGCCATTCAGCGCCCCCATCAATAGCCTGGTCTTTAATGTTATCCAAAAGTTCTGAACCGGTAATTTCTTTGATTCCCGGATAATTAAAAAGCTTTGAAACTTGTTTGATTTGGGATTTTCCTGAATCGATGACTGCAGTTTTCAATCCGCCCTGGGAAGTATAAATTGCAGCTGATCCACCTGAAATCCCGCCTCCAATCACTAGTACATCCAGCATTCAAATTTTCCCTCCTGAATCTTATGTACCCTCCCCTTTTCTATTGGGAGGTTTTCTTTAGAATAACTTTGAAATCAAATAAATGACTCCTGCCAGGAGCCATACGTACGTGGCTGGTCATATAGGCGGAAAGCCAGAAAACTTCCCTTGCCCTTCATCACCTGTACGCTTTGGTCCGACTCCTCAGGAACCGCCTGCACAATGGTTATTTTTTTTATTTTCTTCCAAATCCTCACCTCACAAGCAATCATTAGACTTAAAAAGAGAGGAAAGCAAAGCTTCCCTCTTTTTGTTTTTTAGTGAGTGTGGTGAACAGCGCAGCGGTTAGGGCCGATTTCCAGCTCCATTGCTTCTTCTGCTGTCACTTCTTTTACACCGCGGTTGATCGCAACAATATCTTCAAAATTTGGCGGTGTCTCACTTGATGCAGATTGAGCTACATGGTCAACAAATTCATCAACTGTTTTACCTGCCATAATTTCATTTTGATTGCGGATCAAACCTAATTGGCTTCCAATGAAACCTTCTTCATTTACTTCGTCATCAAAGGCAGCATAGTGTCCCGGCAATACAATAACGTCATCCGCAATTTGAGATACTTTGCTATAAACGGTCTCATACAGGTCTTTTGCCCACTCAGCAGCTTTTCCGCCAAGGTCTGGGCGTCCAAGGCCATTTACAAAGATAGTATCGCCTGAGAATAGAAGTTTATTATTCACAAAGAACGAAACACTACCAGGGGTATGTCCAGGTGTCTTAACCGCCAAGACTTCAAGTGTGATGTTCTCGAATTCAATTTTATCATGCTGCTCCAGCGCTTCAAAGTCAAATACCGCTCCTTCACTCTTCATCAGGTAATATTTCGCTCCTGTGGCCTCAGCCAGCTCCTTGCCGCCGGATAGGTGGTCAGCATGAAGGTGAGAATCAACGATGTGTGTAATTTTCACATTTTCCTTTTCTGCAACTTCAGTGTAACGGTTAGTGAACCTTGATGGATCCACAACAAGTGCCTCATTTTCAGAAAGAACCATATATGAAAGACAGCCTTTTCCAACACGTATGAATTGAAGGACTTTGACTTTTTCATCCTTATATACTTCAACCGGATATAGGTATTCGCTCCAGGATTTCATCCCGCCAGAAAGATAGGAAACATCAAAACCTGCATCAGAAAGCATTTCAGCAACCATTACTGAAGAACCTTCCTTAGCACAGATCACCACGATGTCTTTATCCTTCGGAAGCTGGTCAACTACGTCATCAACACCATCGATTAAGTCAAAGTAAGGGATATTAAGGTAATCAATTTTTTCACCTTCAACCTTCCAGTCTTCAAAGTCTTTAACATTCCTTACGTCAAAAATAAAAAATTCTTTTTTGTTTACTACCCATTCATTTAATTTTTCAGCAGTGATTGCTTGCATTCCCATTATAATTCCTCCCGTTGTAAAAAATGAATCTGTCGAGCATCAAATCCCCATTTAATACCCTCATGGGTATATGATATATTTTTGGTAAGTAAATTGCAAGCTTTTTTTTGTTTAATAATGTGACTATGGTGTTTTGTCCAGATTCTAAAGCAGTTTCCCATTATAAAACTGGTTTTGACAGCTTATCAAAACATGAAAAAATTTCTAATAAAAATTCTTCATAATGGGTTTTCAAATCCTTAATAAACCTTTACAATGAATGAAACTATATAATATAGTTTGAAAATTCAATCCATTCTTACCGAGGAGGAATGCAAATGAAAATTATGAGCAATGAACAGTTGGTGGTCTCGTATCGTGATGCATTAAAGTCGGAACATGATAAAGAATGGGCAAAAATACTTAAAACAGAAATCTCCAAAAGAGGACTCAAGCCATTTAAAAATCGTTAATCAGAAACAAGAAAACATTTTTCGCCTGATGACAAGAGCCGCTTGCTGCCATATTGGCAGTAGAGCGGTTTTTTTATTACCTTGGAAAGCTAAGGCGCTTGCAGACAGTCGGTTTTTTACTACCCGCTGAAAAGTTAACAAAAAATTCACAAAACTGAATGTGAGTTTAGATTAAAATTAGCTTATAGAAAGGAAGTGGACCATGTTACTAAAAGCACGCACTGAGCCAATGGAATTAATCGCATTAAGGCATTTAAACAGAAGAATGGAATTATCATCACAGGATAAGTTCCAGCTTTGGAAGATGGAAAAGGGTTTTGCAGGAGAAATGATCTTCGACCGGATGACCGAAAACATCACTGAAGAAAGGTATATCATCGACGACCTCCTACTCCAAGTTAATAACTCTTATTTTCAGCTGGATAAAGTAATCATTGCACAGGATGGAGTTTATCTTATCGATATCAAATATCACGAAGGCGATTACTATCTCGATGGAGACCAATTATATTCCGTCCGTACGAATCGAGAATACAAAAACCCCGTCATTCAATTGACTCGTAGTGAGACCCTGTTCCGGCAGCTCCTTCAAAACCTCAAGATGAATCACCTAGTCCGTGCCTCCGTCATCTTCAACAATCCTGAATTCACCCTATACCAGGCTCCGATGGATCAACCGATCATTTTACCAACACAAGTTAATCGATTTCTTAAAGAGTTAAACAGTACCCCCTCAAAATTGGATGATAGCCACAAAAAACTCGCCCAAACATTGCTTTCCCTGCATCAGGTTAAAAACCCTTTCGCAACTCTGCCTGCCTACCAATATGACCAACTGGAAAAAGGAATGTATTGCCGGGAGTGCGGATCCTTGAATACCGAAATCGATCATCATGATCTCGTTTGTGGAAAATGCGGGACCCATGAAAGAATCGAAAAGGCAATCGTCCGGCATATCGAGGAAATCAAAGTGCTGTTTCCTGAAAAGAAGATCACCACGCAACTCGTTTATGAGTGGTGCAATCGGAAGGTTAGCAGGAGGACGTTTTTGAGGGTGTTGAAGAAACATTACGTTTTAGTAGGAAAGACTAGTGATAGTTATTTTAAGTAAGCTGGGCTCTCAAAGTTGCTTTTACATGTCAATTCTGTCTGTCGCTGACTAAGTGTCAGTGTTCAGGCAGGTTTTCTTTTTTACCAGATGTACCTGCATGCAGTTATGCTTTCTTTTGACAGCTTTTCTTCTTCTCACGCCAAACCTGTCTGAAGTTGGGCTTTCTTTTGACAATTTTTCTTCCTTTCACGCCAAACCTGTCTTAAGTTGGGCTACCTTTTGACAGCTTTTCTTATTTTCCCGCCAAAACTGTCTTAAGTTGCTCCTACTTTTGACAGCTTTTCTTGTTCTCACTCCAAAACTGTCTGAAGTTGCTCCTACTTTTGACAGCTTTTCTTGTTCTCACGCCAAAACTGTCTTAAGTTGGGCTTTCTTTTGACAGCTTTTCTTCTTCTCACGCCAAAGCTGTCTGAAGTTGCGCTTTCTTTTGACAGCTTTTCTTCTTTTCCCGCCAAATCTGTCTTAAGTTGCTCCTACTTTTCGACAGCTTTTCTTGTTCTCACGTCAAAACTGTCTTAAGTTGCTCCTACTTTTGACAGTTTTTCTTCTTCTCACGCCAAAGCTGTCTGAAGTTGCGCTTTCTTTTGACAGTTTTTCTTCTTCTCACGCCAAATCTGTCTGAAGTTGCGCTTTCTTTTGACAGTTTTTCTTCTTCTCACGCCAAATCTGTCTGAAGTTGCTCCTACTTTTGACAGTTTTTCTTCTTCTCACGCCAAAACTGTCTTAAGTTAAGCTACCTTTTGACAGCTTTTCTTCTAATCACATCAAACCTGTCTAAAGTTGCGCCTACTAATGGCAGTTATTCTTCTTCTCTACCTTTTGACTTTCCCTAAGCTAACTAACATAGCTCCTCTCCCTTCTATGTTCCCATATGTACCTTCAAACCGTAATAAAAAGCACTGCCAATAAAAACTACCGGCAGTGCTTCCAAAAGTTAACCCTGTAACAACAACGATTCTGGGTCTTCCATTAGTTCTTTAATCCGCTTCAAGAAGGTAACGGCTTCCTTTCCATCGACGATCCTGTGGTCGTAGGATAATGCAATGTACATCATCGGCCTGTTTTCCATGCGGTCCTTATCGATTGCTACGGGACGAAGCTGGATGGTATGCATTCCGAGGATACCTACCTGCGGGCCATTGATGATCGGTGTGGACAGCAATGATCCAAATACGCCTCCGTTTGTAATCGTAAAGCTTCCTCCCTGAAGGTCTTTCAAGGAAAGTTTGTTTGTTCGTGCTTTTTCAGCCAATTCGTTTATATCGTTTTCGATTTCGGCAAAGTTTTTTCGGTCTGCGTCCCTGATGACCGGCACTACAAGTCCTTCATCAGCGGCAACAGCGACGCCAATGTCATAAAACTTTTTGAGGACGATTTCGTCTCCCTGGATTTCAGCATTCAGGTAAGGAGTCTTTTTCAACGCAGCCACTACAGCTTTCGTAAAAAATGACATAAACCCTAAACGAACATCGTTCTCCTCATAGAAGCGATCTTTCCATTTCTTCCTCAATTCCATAACAGCCGTCATATCGACTTCATTGAAGGTCGTAAGCATCGCTGCTGTCTGTTGGACCTCTACAAGCCTGTTCGCAATAGTCTGGCGTCTTCTTGACATCTTGATACGTTCGACCCTGCTGTCATCAGCAGTATTTCCGGCAGGAGAAGCCTTTGGCGCAGCAGCTTTTTCACCCGCTGGCTTTTGTGCAGCACTTTCACCTGTTGACTTTTGCCCCGGATTAAATGACTCCACATCCTGTTTCCTAACTCGGCCAAGCGGATCCTGAGATGTTACCTTGCTCAAATCTATACCCTTTTCCCTGGCCAGCTTTCTTGCAGCAGGTGATGCAATGATGCGCTCCGAGGATGCTTCCTCAGCAGCAGGCTGTCCTCCGGATTGACTCGCTTTAGTGCTTTCCCCTTTCTTAGAAAGGTCAGCACGTTCATCAGGTGACTCAGTCTCCCTTCCTGCTTCTCCAGTATTCTGGTCGTTTCCTGCGCTCCCCTGTTCACCAACAATTGCGATTGCTTCCCCAACCTTCACTGTATCTCCTTCTTCTGCGAGCAGCTCCGTTAATACTCCGTCATAGTCAGAGATAATTTCAACATTAACTTTATCGGTTTCCAGTTCAACGACATATTCACCTTTCTCGACTTGATCACCCTTTTTTTTCAGCCATTGGGCAATCGTTCCCTCGGTGATCGATTCGGCCAATTCAGGAACTTTAATCTCTGCCATTTTAAATTCCTCCTCCATTTGTCCTTGTCAGTGCATCTCTAACAATTCTAGCCTGCTCCAACTTGTGGATGTTCGGATCTCCCTCTGCAGGGCTTGATCGTCTTCTTCTGCCAATATACGAAGCTTCCAGCCCTTTTGGTGCTGCTTCATTGATTCTTGGCTCGACGAAGGTCCATGCCCCCATATTCTTTGGTTCTTCCTGGACCCAGACGATTTCTTTTAAGTTCGGATAACGTCCCATCTTCTCTTTTAAAAGTTCAAGCGGGAAAGGATAGATTTCCTCAATTCTCAATACATGCAGCCATCCATGCTCTTCCAGCTTTATTTTTTCAGCAATATCTATGCTCACTTTTCCAGTGCACAGTACTACGCGCTCCACATTTTCCGGCTGGCCGCCAAGTCCTGGCTGCTCTATGATCGGTTTGAAGCTGCCTTCGGCCAATTGCTGTGGATCCGCTGCAACCGTAGGATTTCTCAGCAGGCTCTTAGGTGTCATCAACACCAGCGGGCGTACAGCCTCCTGCTTTAAAATCGCCGCCTGTCTCCTAAGGATATGGAAATATTGAGCTGCAGAAGACAGGTTTGCAACAGTCCAGTTGTTCTCTGCTGCGAGTGTTAAAAACCTTTCTACTCTGCCGCTTGAATGCTCTGGACCCTGTCCTTCATAACCATGAGGCAGAAGCATGACCAGACCGGATTTCTGTCCCCACTTCGCTCTGCCAGCCGCCACGAACTGATCAAACAACACTTGGGCAGCGTTGGCAAAATCACCATATTGCGCTTCCCAAAGGACTAAAGTTTCCGGGGCGAATACGTTATACCCATATTCAAATCCCACTACAGCCGCTTCAGATAGCGGGCTGTTATGAATCGAGAAGGATGCTTTTGCATCAGGCAATACATGGAGTGGTGAAAATTGCTCTCCTGTTTCACTGTCATGCAAAACCAGATTTCTCTGGGCGAAGGTTCCTCTCTCTGAATCCTGTCCTGTAAGCCTGATTGGTGTGCCGTCTTTAACTATTGAAGCAAACGCCAATGTTTCCGCCAGTCCCCAGTCAATTTTACCGCTCTCAGAAAAGGCCTCTTTCCTTCTCTGAAGAATTTTCTCCAATTTATTAAAAACATTGAACCCTTCAGGCCAGTTAAGCAGATCACTGTTTATTTTTCTTAATGCTTCGATTGGCACCCCAGTTTCAATCTCTGGTATTCCCATTTCCACTACTTCTGGAATATCGGGTTCGTTTGTTACTTCCTTTTCTTTCTTCGGGACTTTTTCATAAGCCTCTGTCAGCCTGTTCGTGACTCTTTGCTCAATCTCGTTTCTTTTCTCATCAGACATGGAGCCCTGATCTACCAGCTTATTGCCATAGAGTTTCTTAACTGTCGGATGTTTGTGGACCAGTACATACATTTCAGGATTTGTAGTCATTGGCTCATCCATTTCGTTATGGCCAAATCGTCGGTACCCAATCAGGTCAATCAAGAAATCCTTCCCGAAAGTTTTTCTGTATTCAAAAGCCAGCCTGGCTGCCATCAAGCAAGCCTCAGGATCATCAGCATTGACGTGAATGATCGGAATTTCATAACCCTTTGCAAGGTCGCTTGCATAACGAGTGGAACGTGAATCCATTGATTCTGTAGTGAAGCCAATGGTGTTATTGGCGATGACGTGAATGGTTCCGCCGGTTTTATATCCGTTCAAACGGCTTAAGTTCAACGTTTCGGCCACAATTCCCTGCCCCGGGAATGCAGCATCTCCATGGATCAGGATTGCCATCGCTTTAACTGGATCATATTTTGCGTATCCAGGTTCGTTCCTGTCATCCTGAGCGGCTCGCGTAAAGCCCTCAACCACAGCACCTGCAAATTCCAGGTGGCTCGGGTTATTGGCCAGAGTCAGTCTTGCATTCGCTGTATTGTCTGACTTTATCTTCCGGTCAAGTCCAAGGTGATACTTAACATCGCCGGTCCAACCGAAATTAATTCCAATAGATCCTTCTGATGGAACCAGCTCTTTATTAGGTGCATGCTGGAATTCTGCAAAAATCATTTCATACGGTTTACCGAGAACATGGGCAAGGACATTGAGTCTCCCCCTGTGTGCCATTCCTATGTTAATTGTTTCAACACCATTATTCACTGCACCAGCGATAACCTCATCAAGAAGAGGAACCATTGAATCAAGGCCTTCGATTGAAAACCTCTTTTGGCCGACGAAAGTCCGGTGCAGATACTTTTCGAAGTTCTCGACCTCAGTAAGACGTTCGTATAAACTGATTTTACTTTCAGTATTCACTTTAGGGATCAATTGGCCAGACTCAACCTTCTGCCTTAGCCATTCCTTTTCAGCCATTTCATTTACATGTTCAAATTCGTACGCAATTGTATCGGAGTAAACCTGCTTAAGGAATTGAAAAGCCTCTTTTCCATTCTTTATAGAAGAAGGGGCACTCGGACATATGAGATCTACTGGAATGTCCGTCAAATCAGCATCAGTCATTCCCCATTTTTCATAGTCATCAAGTTGAGGATCCTTACTGCTAAACTGCAATGGATAAATATTAGCAGATAAATGGCCATAAGAACGGATATAATCAGCATATCTCAATGCAGCTGCGATTTTCGCCGGAGACCCCGCTGCTCTTTCTACAAATGTTTCTTCATTACGCATTTCAGATTCTTTAAATTGAAGATTAGAATGCTGTTCAAAATATTCCTTGATATCAGCTTCAACGGAATCAGGATCTTTAAGGTACATTTCGTATAATTCGTCGACATACCCCTGGTTTGGCCCATGAAATCCCGGCCACATTGCCTTATTCCCTGTTACTGGCTTTTTCACAAAAAAACCCCCTTGCCAATACTATATTCGCTAATTATCTGTTACCCTGTAGTTCTTTATTTCTAACTGTTAATTCAGAGAATAATATTATAATTCAGACATCAACCGTTTACATTAATATATTAACATGATTTTCCCTTTTAACCAAAGGTTTTGACTATGGAGATAGTGTTAATTAAATACATACTTTTATTATTCCGAAAAAACTATTACTGCTAAAAAGGACAATAAAAAAACCGGTTATACCGGTTTTTGAGATTGTTGCCTTATAATCTATAAACTCATCATTGTAGCAAACATGTTTTTGGGTGCAAAAAGATTATTTCTTTTTTCAATCTGACTGGGCTCGATCATTTCACTATGTTCTACAGGCATTTCAATATGCCCGCATGTTATGCACTTCTGAAATCTTGATCCAGCTGAGAAAATGTCTACACCATCATTGGTTGTAAACCCAACATGTTCCTCGTGCAAAGAAAAACGGTGGTGGCAATTTTTCGATTCGCGCATATTCACCCTCCTGTAAATGTTCCTTGTTCAAATTATATATCAAATATTCAGAATTTTGCGTGACAAATATCATAATTAATGTCCAAACTGCAAAATAATTTCACCCTGCAAAAAGACGAGCTTACTTATAGGCCAAAAAGAAAAGGGAAAGCATTTTTAATGCCTTCCCTACTTAATTACCTTATATTCTGTCAGTTTAAACCGCTGTTGAGCCAGAAAGTGTCTTTTGTATTTCTTTTTCTATATTTTGTATGACATCTGGGGCGTCTGCATCAATTTCTACAAAAGGACCATCATACTCTAACAGTGCGTGGTTATACCGGGGATCATAATAATGGACCAGTAAAATCTCAATCAAATCTTTATAACTTTTTTCTTCCAGAGCTAATGCTAAAGAGGGTGATATTTCATGATTGATACGCCTTATCAGCTTTGTTACCTTCTCCGTGACTTCTTCTTCAAACCAGGCCTCTCCGATAAAAGGCTGAACATATTCATCGTATATGCGTTCAACTCTTTTAGGTATAGAGCTTCTGATCAGGAAATGGATTCCATTTTGTTTTTTATAGAGCAATTCTTCCGGCTGGGCAGCCCGCCCGATTCTTTTGCTCTCCGCTTCAATGATAAAGTAGTTGGAACCTGTCAGCTCATTCAGCCTTTCAAACAGTAAAGCGTCAAATGTTTTCTGATTGTGCGCCTCTCCCTTGCCAATCATTCCGAAAATGGATCCCCTATGGTTTGCGATTTTTTCCAGATCGACAACGGGGTATCCCTTTTCCTGGAGAGCCTGTAAGATATCCGTTTTTCCAGTACCTGTCATTCCATGCAAAACGATAGCTTTTTCGGGCAGCAACTGAGGAGTTTTCTCTAAAATATATTCCCTGTACGCCCGATAACCGCCTTCCAGACGCATGGCAGGGATTCCGGCATATTCAAGGAAAGATGCTACAGACCTGCTCCGCATCCCGCCTCTCCAACAATGAATCACAGGTTCAGCACCTGTCTTCTTGAGATCTTTAATCTCGCCGAGCAAGCGTGGAAGCTTAGGTGAAACAATCTCCATAGCCCGCCATTTGGCCGCCTCTTCACCCGACCGCTTATAAAGGGTGCCAATTTCTTGTCTTTCTTCATCTGTGAATAATGGTATATTGACCGACCCTGGTATTGCCGATTCACGATGCTCGATTGGCGCTCTGACATCGACTGGTATATATTCCTTTGAGTTGATTAATTGTTGTACTGATATATCTTTCATTTCTCGATTGACCTCCATGGTCGCATGTTTAAAACTACATCTACTTATTGTACCTAAAACAAGCAGATTTTTCACCATTATTCCCTTAAATCAGCCTAATCCTATCATACTTTGAAAAGAAAAAACCGCAGAAGGTCTGCGGTTAACATGAAAACTTTTTGCCTACGAGTACACTGACTGCCTGGCAAAATTCCCTCCAATGTTCTGGAAAAGAGTCAAGGCCCCTGCTTTCATAGGTCCTGCCTTTTGTTTTTAGTTTGACTGACCAGCTGGTACCATCCACTACAATGCCTTCTGTTTGATAATCTTCTTCCCACTTCCATAACTTCATAGGATACAGCTTCTTTTTAAAATCCTCCACGCTTCCAAAGGTGCCGACTTCAAGCGGCTCGGGAGCTTTAGAATCAAGATGCCATTCAAAGTACGTGAAGATGTTCCTTTTAAAATCTATTCTCACCCTCATTTCAGGTCCAGGATATCCATGCAATACCACTGTCATCAAAAGGGGCTCTTTATCAGGCCTTATTGAAACGATATCATCTTTTAATAGAAATAATTCATTATTGCTGCTAACAAGTGTTTTTATATCAGAAGGTTCTACTAGTTCATTCTCACTTACAACGCTTTGTTCATGCCCACTCATTTCCTGACAAATCACTGGTATCGTCGCATTTCCCTTTTTACCTAAAATATCGAGAATCGCTTCGTACATTTTCATCTCGTTCAACGTCCTTTATTAAAAACTAAATATTTCGTCTCTTATATTTTCAGCCGTGAAAAACTTTAAGTAAAGTATATACAACAAATAATTGAATGTACTGTAACAAATCGCACGCTTTAAGAAAAAATATAAAATTATCAAACCTGACAAATTTAGTCATTTTTTTCGTTTAGCATTCTTTTATTGTTGTATATTGTCCGTTTCTGCGCTTTCCCGAGAAATAATTTTCAGAATTGACTGTCTTTATTTCCGCATTGTATTGCTTTCATCATTTCTCTAGAGGATAAAATGATAGGTATTAAAAGGTTGAGAAGTTTAAAAATAAGCGAGAACTGGTATAAAAGAACAACCAGGAATAATCCGGGTAAAAAAATCAGGAGTGACGAATATGATAGATTCGATGGCAAAGCAGTTTGAGAAGCCAAAAGGCATTCTTGGAAAGCTGGCAGGAACTATAATGTATTTTGAGAATCGCAAAATCAATAGATGGAGTATTAACAAACTTCAAGTGAATAAAAATGATCGCATCTTGGAAGTTGGCTTCGGTCCCGGTTATGGCATAAAGACTTTAATGTCAAATTTTCGCGGAATTGAAGTGGATGGAATTGACTTATCTGCAAAAATGAAGGATGAGGCAGCAAAGAGAAATAAAGAATGGATTGAAACAGGGAAAGTACAACTGACTATAGGTGATGTTGCCGACTTCCAACCCGATCATCGTTACAATAAGATTATCTCGGTAAATAATTACCCTCTTTGGGACCAACCGCAGACTTCCTTAAGGCATTTATTTCGATTGTCGAAAATAGGAGGCAGAATCGTCCTGACTGTCCAGCCTCGAGAAGAAGGATCGACTGCAGAGACAGCCAAGCAATTGGGAGAAACCATGAAAAAAGATTTGATGAATGCCGGATTCAAAAACCCGGAGATATCATATCTGCAGGTAAGACCTGTTTTGACAGTATGTGTAACTGCAGAAAAGAAATAGCCGATGCTTGGAAGGCAGCGGCTATTTCTTTGCCTTTTTTTAGCGATTTATGATTACTTGTAAACTTGTAAACTAACCTCTTCGGCAGTTCGAACGAGCTGTTTTATTCCATCAAGCTCTCTACGTTCAAATAAATCAATAATCTTGCTTCCAACGATTACACCATCGCAATGCATGCATACTTCCCTTACTTGTTCAGCGTTTGAAACTCCGAACCCTGCAAGCACCGGGACGGAACTGACACTTTTAACCGAACTTAGGAAAGCAGCAAGATCCTCGCTGAAATTGTTTCTTGCACCCGTGATACCTGTTACCGTTACGGCATAAATGAAGCCTGTTGCCCTGGAGCCGATTTCCTTTATTCTCTCAACTGGTGTTGTGAGTGTCACTAGCCTGATTAAGGAGATTTCATGCTGCTCGAGCGCCGGAAGAATGAAATCCTCCTCCTCAAGAGGAAGATCGGGGATGATGCACCCAGATATACTGGCGTTTGCAGCATCTTCGGCAAACTTTTTGATCCCGTATGCTACAAGGGGATTCAAATAAGTCATTAGAATTAGAGGAATTGAGATTTCAGTTTTAAAGGTTTGGATCGTCTCCAATACTTTTCTCAAGGTAGTTCCACTGCTAAGCGCCCGGATACCAGCCTCCTGGATTGTGGGCCCATCCGCAACAGGATCTGAAAAGGGGATGCCAAGTTCTACCGCATCGGCACCACACTCCTGTAAAAACAGCAGCTTCTCTTTAAGGGTTTCAAGTCCTCCATCACCAGCCATTATATATGGAACAAAAGCCTTTTTTTCTTTTTCAGTAAGAGCCTTCTGAATTTTATCCATTATTCCAGTCCTCCGATCCTGTCCTTAATTGTCTGAACATCTTTATCACCGCGGCCAGATAAGCAGACAACGATACTCTCATCTTTGCTCATCCCAGCGGCTAGCTTGACTGCGTACGCAATGGCATGTGCACTTTCCAGAGCAGGGATGATTCCCTCTAATTTTGAAATCAGTTGAAATGCTTGAAGTGCTTCGTCATCCGTTACGGATTCATACGTGATTCTATTGATATCATGAAGGTAGCTATGCTCAGGACCAATACCAGGGTAGTCTAGGCCAGCTGAAATCGAGTGCGCTTCCTGAATTTGACCGTCCTCATCCTGCAGAAGATACATCATTGCGCCATGGAGCACTCCTGGTTTGCCCTTGGTCAGTGAAGCGGCGTGCTTGTCGGTTGCCAGTCCCAGACCTGCTGCTTCTACTCCATAAATGGACACACTTTCATCCTCAATGAACGGATAAAATAAACCAATCGAGTTGCTGCCCCCTCCAATACAAGCTACAAGGGCATCGGGCAGCTTTCCTTCTTTCTCGAAAAATTGCTGTTTTGTTTCTTTGCCGATGACGCTCTGAAAGTCACGAACCATTTTTGGAAACGGATGAGGACCCATTACAGACCCAAGTATATAATGAGTATCCCTGACATTTGTAACCCAGTAGCGAAGAGCTTCATTGACCGCATCCTTCAATGTCCCGCTGCCAGCATCTACACTGACCACCTTTGCCCCCAGGAGTTCCATCCTGAAAACATTTAATTGCTGCCGTCTGATATCCTCTTTGCCCATGAAAATCACACATTCCAAATTTAGCAGGGCACAGACTGTCGCAGTAGCAACTCCATGCTGTCCAGCACCTGTTTCAGCTACGATTTTCCGTTTGCCCATCCTGACTGCAAGCAAGGCCTGGCCGACAGTATTGTTGATTTTATGGGCTCCTGTATGGTTAAGGTCCTCCCGTTTCAAATATATTTTTGCCCCGCCGGCATGTTCCGTGAGATTTCCGGCTAGATATAATGGCGTTTCCCTCCCTACGTAATCCTTCATTAATTTTTGCAATTCGCTATGGAACTCCTCGTCTTCTTGTGCCCTCTTGTATTCCTTCTCCAATTCGAGTACAGCCTGCATCAATGTTTCTGGGACGAACCTGCCTCCGTAATTGCCAAAATGCCCCTTTTCGTCTGGTAAATTATAAGTAATTGAACTCATTCTGCATTTCCTCCCCCAATTTTTTTGCGCTATTGATAAATCCCTTTATTTTTACTAGATCCTTTTCTCCGTTTGTTTCGACACCGCTGCTGACATCAACCATCAAGGGGCTGACCTTTGCAATTGCTTTGCTGACGTTTACAGAATCCAAGCCACCTGCCAGGATTACATTGGTGTTTGATTTTTTTAATGCATTTGCCAGGTCCCACTCAAAACTTAACCCGTTTCCTCCCCGATATTCTACTGGAGGACTGTCAAGAAGGATAAAATCCGCTTTTATATCATCAATTTTCTCAAGATCTTCCGGTGACTTAACCGAAACAGCTTTTATTAACGGCAGCCCAACTGATCGATAATCATCAGGATCCTCATCACCATGAAGCTGGATATGTGTAAGGCCGGCAGTTTCTGCGATTTGCTGTATTGTTGCAGCATCCTCATTTACAAAAACTCCTACCTTCCAGACATGTGCCGGTACGTGAGCAATAATCTGTTGTGCCTGCAGAACTGCTATTTGCCTTTTACTTTCGGCAAAGACAAATCCAATAGCGTCTGCACCATTCTCTACAGCATGGCTAGCTGCTTCAACCGTTTTAATGCCGCAAATCTTAACCTTCATGCAAAATCCCTCACAATAGGAACAGTGAAATGAGTGAAAGTTTTTTTGATATCCGTTGAAGTCATAAAAGTTTCTCCAATCAATACGCCGTTTGCACCTGCAGCTGCAGCACGGATTATGTCCTCCCTCGTTTTTATACCGCTTTCGCTGATCAGCAAGGCGCCTGCTTTTTTGACAAGAGGTCCTAGTTTTTCGGTATTCTCCAGGTTGACCTCGAATGTTCTCAAATCGCGATTGTTGATTCCGATGATTTGAGCTTTTATATCGAGTGCCTTTTCCAAATCTGATTCGTCGTGGATTTCAACGAGACACTCAAGTCCCTTTTCAGAAGCATACTCGTATAGATCAGCCAGCTTTTCCTGGGGCAATGCGGATGCGATGAGCAAAATGACATCTGCTCCAGCGGAAAGGGCTATGTCTATTTGGATTGGATCAACGATAAAATCCTTGCAGAGAACCGGAAGCTCCACGGCATTTCTGACTTCTTTCAAATCGTTGAAAGTCCCCTTAAACCCCTTTTCATCCGTTAACACAGATATAGCCGATGCACCAGACAGTGCATAAAGTTTTGCCTGCTTAGCAGGGTCCAAAGAAAGATTGATGTCTCCTTTCGAAGGTGAAGCTCTTTTAAATTCCGATATGATGGCTACATTGTTTGCCTCTCTTAGGGCTTTTAACAGAGATCGTGGGTTCGAAGAGTTTTCAGTTATTTCCTTTGCTGACTTCCTCAGCTCTTCCACCTCAACTTTTTTTCTTTCTATGATTGAATCAAGCATTGTACCCATCTCATCCTACCGCCTTTTTGTTTTGATTACTTATGCTGATTAAATTCTCCAGTTTGGTTAGTGCCCTGCCAGAATCGATGCTTTCCGCAGCCAGATTCACTCCTTGCAGAATCGATTCCGCCTCTCCGGCAGTATAAATTCCCAAACCTGCGTTCAGCAGCACTGTATCCCGGTGAGCTCCTTTTTTGCCTTGAAGGACTTGGAGCAATATGTCAGCATTATCCCGTGCATCCCCGCCCTTGATCCTGCTGTTATCGTATAAGGGCAAGTTGACTTCCTCTGGATTAAGCGTGAATCGCTTGATTTCCCCTTCAGAAACGATGACCATTTCGTTCTCGCCCGCAAGAGAGGCTTCATCCATTCCTCCTGCTCCGTTAATGACGATTGCCCGCTTCCTGTTCAGATTTGCCAGCACATGGGCAAACTTATCGATCATATCCCTGCGGTAAATTCCAAGCAGCTGGTAATCAAGCTGTACAGGATTTGTCAGTGGCCCGATTAAATTAAAGATTGTAGGGATTTTTAGGTCCCTTCTTACCTTCATGATTTGTTTTAGTTTCGGATGAACATGTGGGGCAAACAGGAATGCAATCCCATTCTGTTCAAGGATTTCTTCTGTTGCTTCCGGAGAAAAGTCCAAACTGACACCAAGAGCTTCCAAAACATCCGCGCTTCCGGTCTTGCTCGATACGCTTCTGTTACCATGTTTTGCTACCGTAATTCCGGCACCTGCAATTACAAATGCGGAAGTGGTGCTAATGTTGAAGCTTTTGGATCCATCCCCTCCTGTTCCGCAATTGTCCAGAACATTCGGTATATTTTTTGTAAAATTGAGCGCATGTTTTCTGATTGCCTTTACCAAACCTGATACTTCCTCAGCGCTTTCTCCTTTCAACTTAAGTCCAGTCAAAAATGATGCGATTTCGGCATCTGATGTATCCTGGTTGAAAATTTCCTGGACCGCTTCTTCCATTTCATGCTCCAACAGTGATTTTCCTTCGACTACCATTTCAAGATACTGTTTCATGAGTTAAAGTCCCCTCTCTGATTTCAGTAATAAAATTCGATAAAATCTGCTTTCCGCTCTTCGTTCCAATGGACTCTGGATGAAACTGTAGTCCATATAAAGGATAATGATTATGCTTGATTGCCATGATTTCGCCGTCATCAGCTGCTTCAGCCAAAACCTGGAAATCTTCATTCAGCGACGTCCTGTCGATCACCAAGGAGTGATATCTCATGACTTCAGGATGTTCCTCTAGATGATTCATTAGTGAAGTTCCTGTATGTCTGAGCTTAGATTCCTTGCCATGCCTGATTTTTTTTGCCTTGATGATCGAGCTGCCAAATGCATGGGCTATCGCCTGATGCCCAAGACATATCCCCAGGATCGGGATTGATGGAGCCAATTGTTTAACAGTTTCAATACAGATCCCGGCTTGCTCCGGCCTGCCTGGACCTGGAGAAAGGACGATTGCTTCAGGTTCCAATCTCAAGATTTCCTTAACCGTTATTTTATCGTTCCGGATCGTTATCACTTCAGCCCCAAGTTCGCTTAGATACTGATAAAGGTTATAGGTAAATGAATCGTAATTATCAATGAGTAGAATCATTGGCTGCCTCCATCAATGCTTTTAATTTATGGTTGGTTTCATCGAATTCTTTTGCAGGATCAGAGTCATATACAATACCAGCACCTGCCTGCAGATACCCTTTGCCACCCTTGACAACCAATGTTCTGATTGCGAGGGCAAAATCCATGCTCCCGCAAGCAGAGAAGTAACCGACTGCTCCTGAATAAACACCTCTTTTTTCAGCTTCAAGTTCGTTGATGATTTGCATCGCCCGAATTTTTGGAGCTCCTGACACTGTCCCTGCAGGCAGACATGCCGCCAGTCCATCAACTGGATGAGCTTCTGGCAAGAGCCTCCCGCTCACCTCTGATACGAGATGCATGACAAACTGAAACCTCTCGACAGCCAGGAATTTATCCACCTTAACACTGCCAATCTCACAGATCCTTCCCAAATCATTCCTTGACAGGTCAACAAGCATCTTATGTTCGGCTAATTCCTTTTCATCCTGTTCTAATTCCAATTCCAGTTTTATATCTTCCTCAGCTGTTTTTCCTCTTGGCCTTGTTCCTGCAATTGGATTTGTAATCATCGTTCCATTCCTGTACTTCACAAGGCTTTCAGGGGAGGTACCGGCAACAACATAGCCTTCAAAGTCAATGAAGTACATATAAGGGGAGGGATTATCCACTCTAAGCTTCCGATAAAACGAAAAGGGATCTCCTTTGGCATCCGCTGAAAGCCTTCTTGATAGCACAACCTGAAAGATTTCTCCCTCTTCAATCAGGCTCTTTGCGGTCTTGACAGATTTTTCAAACTCCTCCCTGTTTTGCGATGTACTAAAATCTGATAGTGTAAATCGATTGACAGGTGGTTTATTGACTGACGACTCCAGTTCGTCTTTTCGCTTTTTTAATTTCTTTATAAGCTCGTCATTGCTGTATCCTGGGAAGGGAATGCCGATCAGGTTGATCTTTTGTTTAAGATGATCAAACACGATGACTTCATTGAAGAACATTAAATGCGCTTCTGGCATTTCGAGAGGGTCTTCCTTCAGCGGCCCAATGTCTTCAAAATCGCGAATGAAATCATAGCTGACAAAACCCACGCCTCCTCCTATAAAAGGAATATCAAAATCAGCAGTCAATTTAGGAAGCATTTCCTTCAGCGCTCTGGAAAATGGGCCTTTTACTCGCTCCTTAACCCTTTTCTTTGACAGAAAGGTCTCGCCCTTTTCATTCAAAAGCTCGTAAACCGGATCACAGCCAATAAAAGAAAACCGGCCGGAATCATTATGTTTATGAGAACTTTCCAGAAGGAACTTTTTCTTTCCTGATATCATTTGAAATACAGATATAGGCGTTAATGTATCTCCCTCAATTTCCTCAATAAAAACATCTGGAGCTTCTACATTCATACAAATCCTCCTTAAAATAGACAAGATGAAAAAGCTTTTATCAAATCCTGTTGATTGTAGTGGAAGGCGCGAAGACTCCTGCGGGATGAGCAAGTCATGGGGAGACCCCGCAGGAGCTTGCGACGAGGAGGCTCCCCGACTGCCCGCGGAAAGCGAAGCGCCTGGAACGTAAATCAACAGCCAATAAAAAAGTCCCCTATACATGCACAACAATGATTGTGCTGTATAGAGGACGATTACGATTGGACCGCGGTGCCACCTCAAATTGGAGCTATAAGAGCTCCCTCTTTTCAGGTACAGGAAAACCAAAACAAGCTTTCGATATACCCTATCCTTTTAACGGAGGAGTCCGGGCAGCCCTACTGTTACTTCAGGCTGCCTCTCACAAGGCCATTCGGCAAGTATTCCTGTACCGGTTCACACCAAACCCGGCTCTCTGCAACAGAAATATCCTGCTTACTCTTCTTGTTCAACGAGTTAACATAATAATATTATCGATATTTACCAGCAGACAAAAAGGGCCCCCCATCCTTATTGAATACAATAAGGACGAGAGACCCGTGGTGCCACCTTAATTAGCTGTAAAACAGCTCACTTTAACAGCATCGAGCATTGAATGCTTAATGCCTGCCTTTTATAACGATAAGGCCATTTCGCCAGAGCCTACTGCCATAAGGGTTCGGTCCGGAAGCTCGGAAGTCCATTCGCTGCAACAGTTACACTGATTTCCACCAACCATCAGCTCTCTGGGGTACCTGATCCAGTTACTACTCTTCGTCATCACTCATTAATATATTAATCATTATAATAAAGCGGTGATTAACAAATGTCAAACAAAAAAATGAAATATTTTAATTTTTCTGCAACAAAATCTTCTCAAGGTTTCTCTTCCAGTCTTCTGCCAATCCCTCGATTTCTATAAGTTCTTCAATCGACTGATAGTCCTTCCTCTGGTGAAAATAAATTTCATTTGCCCTTAAAATTGAAAAGTTATTTTGTATCCTCTCCAAAAAAGTAATTTCGGAGTCTTCATAGACCATTCCCTCTTGGAGAACGCGGAAAAAATAGCCTGTATAGCCAGTCTCGACAACCCTTTTCAGCAGCATGTCAATTTGGTTATTCTTTGATATTTTTGAACACGGAATCCTTCCCTGTGTTACCTGAATCACAGATTCTCCAAGCTTGAATGTATCACCAATATAGATATCGGCTTCCAACATGCCTGGGGCTGAAATATTCTCGCCAAAGGTTGGAGGTGCTAATTCCTTTCCAAATTCAACTGACCATTTTGGATAATGCTCTGCGGGATAAAAACAAACAGCTCTGTCAGGCCCTCCATGAAATTCTGTTGCTGCCACGCCATCTCCCTGAAAGGATTCTTTTGTTAGTAATGCTTGTTCCACTCTTTTTTTTCCAATTGCTGATCGTTCTTGTTTGCCGTTCCAGGTCTTAAGCTCCGGCATCCCAACATTCAGATATAATATTTGCGTCATGACTCCACCAACCTTCAAGCCTTTTCCAATTATTTTATCCTTTTCGCTCTAAAAACTCCATAAGGATTGTTCACAGCTAAGATCTTTCCCATAAAAAGACATCTGTTTTTTCTGTAGTTTAAGTCCACACTAAAAATAGTATGAAAAAAGGCAGGTTATAATCATGAATTATATTGAAAACTTGTTTCCAAAATCCGGTGGAGTTTCGGATAAAAAAGATACGAAAAAGGATAATGTCAATAATCAAAAATGGGCAATTGTCTCTCTCGCATCCATTCCACTTGTGATGACACTTGGTAATTCGATGCTGATTCCTGTTTTGCCTGTCATGGAAAAGGAAATGGGCATTTCTGCCTTCCAATCGAGCCTAATCATAACTGTATATTCAATAGTAGCCATATTTTTAATACCGGTAGCCGGGTATCTATCCGATCATATAGGGCGAAAAAAAGTCATCATCCCCAGCCTGATCATCACTGGAATTGGCGGAACTATATCTGGTTGGGCCTCATGGCAAATGAACGATGGATACTGGGTTGTCTTAATCGGCCGAGCCTTGCAGGGTGTGGGAGCAGCCGGAGCTTTTCCAATCGTTTTGCCCCTTGTTGGAGATATGTTTAAAAACGATGATGAGGTGAGCGGTGCCCTTGGAGAAATCGAAACTGCAAACACGCTAGGAAAGGTTCTCAGCCCAGTGTTAGGCTCCTTCCTGGCAGGATTCATCTGGTTTATCCCATTTTTTTCAATACCAGTGTTCTGTGCACTTTCGATCATAATGATGATTTTTCTAGTAAAAAGTCCAAAAAAGAAAGAAAAACCATTACCTTTTAAGGATTTCATTAAAAAAATTAAACTGACTTTTACCGAGAATGGGCGCTGGCTTTATGCCATCTTTTTTATTGGTGCAATAGTCATGTTCGTGTTGTTTGGGGTCTTATTTTACTTGTCAGATATTCTGGAGAACAAGTATGGGATAAAGGATCTGAAAAAAGGACTGTTTCTTGCCCTGCCTTTAGGGGCTCTGTGTCTTTCATCATTTATTACTGGAAAAGTAATTAAGAAGAACATGGTCCTTATGAAATGGATTACGTTCACGAGTTTAGTGTTGCTTGGCATTTCAGTGGCCCTCTTAAGTTTTTCAAGAGAGCTATGGTTTTTGATTTCCATGTTCCTCGTTGCTGGCATTGGTATTGGAGCAAGCCTGCCTCCACTGGATGCATTGATCACTGAGAGTATTGAAAAAGAAGAACGAGGGACCATTACATCCTTATACAGCTCAATGAGATTCATCGGAGTAGCTGCAGGCCCTCCTGTCATCGCTTTAATGATGAAAAATTCTAATAAGCTAATGTTCATTATCTTGACCGTATTAAGTATTGCTGCCGCTCTTGCAACATTTATTGCCATAAAACCGGATAAACATGAGGCGTAAACGCATTGATTCGAACAATGCGTTTTTTTACCGCCTGGCTGATAGCTCTTCCATAAAATTGGCCACTTCATCATTGAACTCCAGCCATTTCTTTACAGGCACCTGATGAGAGACTTTTGGGATGATCGCTGTCCGGAAATCTTTAAGCTCTCTTTCATACGCCCTTAAGTGCTGGTTGATAAAATCCCTCGCCCCATAAATAAGCAATAAAGGGACATTCAAATTTTTCAGCCGTCCGATACAAGAATAATTCAATGACTCATGGTAAAAATGGAACCATGTATTTAAATCTGTCTTCAACATATGTTCAATCAGTTCGGTCCTGTAGTTCTTATCGAAAGTGTGAGCGGTTGCAATCACCTTCGCCAGGGTTTTTGGTGAATTCCTGACGAAATACATCCCCAGCATATGTTCATATTTCAATGAGGGAGATTGCACCTCAGCAAAGCCTCCACATAGGATAATTGATTCTGTTCGTTCCGGGTGGGTAAGGGCGAATTCCTGAGCGATGCTTCCTCCGGAGGAATAGCCGCATAACGTCACTTTTTCATGGCCAATAGCGTCAGCCAGCTCCAACACTTCTTTTGCATACCTTTGGATGGTAACGTTTTTCAATGTAGCAGAAGACTCCCCATGACCGCTTAAGTCGGGGAAAATAAGCTTATATCGTTCGCTCAGCGGCTTCTGAAATTCAAATACCTTCCTCCCCATACCAGGTGGATGCAGAAAGATAATTGGATTTCCCTGCCCAATCTCATCGTAATAGAGATCACCATATTCTAATGTGCATCTAGGCATCCGTCATTCACTCCTATGCATGGATTATACAACTTCATTAGTATAGCCAAATCGGAAAACATCTCATGCATAAAACCTTATAACCGTGACAATGACAGTCTCGTATGGTATTCTTGTATTGTATGAATGTAAAGAATGACTGCCGGTGTTGGCCCACCAGCAGTCTCCGCAATAGCCGTTCCCGCCTGAGGTTCGGCAAGAGAAGCAGATGGACCTCTCACTGTATTATAGTAGGAGGTCTATTTTTTTTGGCTTAACGTTAGGATTGCGAGGATTAGACTGGCAAATGAAAACATAGCCATAAAGGTTTCGAATACCGTCAAAGGCATCACCCCCTTCCTCCGGGGCTTAGCCGAACACCTTGAGATTGACTATTGCTTCTCAAGTATAACATAACCTTGTCCAAAATAAGAACATCTGTTCTGTATTAGAACAAAATTAGGGCTAAGATACTAGACGGAATGAATTCTATCTAGTATCCCCCACCCTTCAGTCTGTCTTCAATCTTGGCTTCCCAGGATCGCATTCCGGCTTATTTATTGAGGCCGCTTCGGCGACTTTGGATAAATAATAGCACTCTTCCCTGAACATATGGTCAGCCATTAGCGGAGCAAAGCTGCCCAGTGCCTGTTCAGTCAACTCGAGTTCCTTTAATTCATCAAGAAACTTCATGAAGAGTTGAATTTCCACTGAGACCTCTTGATTCATCCTTTGCAGAGCTGGGAATGAACTTAAATTCGTTCGCAGATAACCCGTCATCTCGACTGCTTTCAAGTAAAAGTCCTCAAAATGCTTCATGTATTTCTCACTTTTTGCTTTCAAACGTTTTTCAACCTGATCAAGATTGCTTTGGATGGCACCGGCATGACCTGCAGCGTCTAGCAGCCAGACCGTATGATGATGCAATTCGTGGAATACCGGCGGTACCTCTCCTCTTTTTAGATACTCAAGAACTCTGATATATTCCTCAACCTCATTTACCATATGGTTTACAAAGGTTGGGCCGAAATGGATTTTGATATTGCCAGTCAGCATTTTTTCTATCAGATCCAGCTTAAATTGCCGGATTTTCTTTGCTTCTTCATCTGCTCTCATGCTCAAATGAATGAGATCTGTTGTTTCGACCCTTTGCAGCAGTCTGTCAAAGGTATTTATAAAGTACTTCGCCGTTTCTATTTCCTCCTGCTCTACAGGTACAAGCGACTCGTGCAGGAATCTCCCATGGTCACCAAGAACCTGAAGCCAAAAACGGTGTTCATACAAGGCAGCAGCTTTGAAATCCCTTTCCATCCTCTTTCCCTCCTCACAATTCACTTCATAAAAGCTTATAGGCTAAGGGGTGGAAATATTCATATGCAGAACAAAAAGCGCAAGCGACTCGAGCTGCTCAAATCTAACGCTTCTCGCAAGATACTCTAAGGAGCACTCTCTGGGATGAAAACTGGCTAGGCGCTGGAGCTGGATTAAGAATACTACATGTAGTTATCCACAACTAAATAATTTTGTAATTTACTAAGAAACACAAAAAGCCTGCAGACTTTAAGCCTGCAGGCCTTCGGTTTTATTTTGTAACTGGTTTCTTCAATATTCCAAGCACGATTGCTGTGACAACTGAACCGATGAGTATTGCGGCCAGATATAACAGCCACCCTCCCTCGACAAGCGGTACTACGAACAGTCCGCCATGAGGTGCTCTCAGGCCAATGTTGAACATCATAGTCAATCCGCCTGCAACAGCTGACCCAGCCATTACGGACGGGATAACACGGAGTGGGTCGGCGGCTGCAAATGGAATTGCACCTTCAGTGATGAAAGAAAGTCCCATGATGTAATTTGCCTTCCCTGCATCCTGGTCTTCCTTGGAAAACTTATTTTTAAAGAAAGTAGTCGCCAATGCGATGCCAAGCGGAGGAACCATACCAGCTGCCATGATCGCAGCCATTGGCTCATAAACACCGTTTGCAAGCAAGCCTGTTCCGAAAACGTAAGCTGCTTTATTAACTGGACCGCCCATGTCGAATGCCATCATTAAACCGAGGACGATACCAAGCACAACAGCATTGCCTGTTCCTAATCCCGAAAGCCAATCAGTGATTGCCTGATTCAGGGCACCGACTGGTTTGTTTACTAAAAACAGCATAATGAATCCTGTTGAAGCAATACCGAACAACGGATATAAGAGAATGGTCTTAATTCCCTCAAGTGATGCAGGAAGTCCAGCGAACAATTTCTTCAATCCTAACACTAGATAGCCAGCGAGGAATCCGGCAACCAAACCTCCAAGGAAACCGCCGCCTCCAGTTGCTGCGAGCAAACCGCCCACCATACCGGGTGCAAAACCTGGTCTGTCAGCAATACTTAGTGCAATAAAGCCGGCAAGGATAGGCACTAGTAAACCAAAGGCACCGGCGCCTCCGCCAATGTCCATCAATGCCTTGGCAATTGGGTGATAGGAAGGATCATCTGGATTAAACGCGTTATAGCCGAACATGAATGAAATTGCGATTAAAATACCGCCTCCGACTACGAAAGGGAGCATATTTGATACGCCATTCATTAAATGCTTATAGATTCCGCCGCGGCTTTCCTTCTTTTCTGCCGCTGCATTGCCTGATGCCTTATATAGTGGAGCGTCCTTTTTGACAGCTTTTTCAATCAAGTCCTTTGGTTTGCGGATTCCGTCCGCAACAGGAACATCAATTAGAGGCTTGCCAGCAAAGCGATCCATATCCACCTTTGTGTCAGCTGCAATGATGACTGCTTCAGCGTTTTCAATGTCTTCTTTCGTAAGGACATTTTTCGCCCCGCCCGAGCCATTCGTTTCAACCTTGATATCTACGCCCATTTCGGCTGCTTTCGCTTTTAAGGAATCTGCGGCCATATAAGTATGGGCAATTCCCGTAGGGCAAGCAGTAACTGCAACGATGAACTTTTTATTACTCCTCTCGACCTGCTCTTCGCTTTCATCCTTGTCATAGCTGTTAATGATTCCAATGACATCTTCAGCATTCTTTGCTCCTAGAAGCTTTTCACGTGCATCAGCTTTCATCAAAATGGAAGAAAGTCGCGCGAGCGCTTCCAGGTGGGTGTTGTTTGCCCCTTCTGGTGCTGCAATCATAAAGAACAGATGTGCAGGCTGTCCGTCCAATGATTCATAATCAATTCCAGCCTCAGATCTTCCGAATACAATTGCCGCTTCCTTTACGACTGAAGTTTTTGCGTGTGGAATGGCGATTCCATCCCCTACGCCTGTGGTGCTCTGTTGTTCTCGTTTTAGGATTGCTTCTTTAAATGTATTACGGTCTGTGATTTTCCCCGCCCGCTCAAGCATTCCTACAAGCTCATTTACTGCCTCCTGCTTTGATGCAGCACTCATTGATAATAGAATCGTCTCTTTTGTCAGCAGTTCTGTGATTCTCATGTTTTCTCCCCCTTACTAGCTGTTTAGTATTTTTACTTCATGAAGAAGTCTTTCAACTTTTTCAGGTGTACATAATCCGATTGAAAACGCAGTTGCGCTTCCGGAGGCAACACTATAGCGGAATGCTTCCTTACGGTCACCCGTTTTTAGATACTGAGCCAGGAAACCAGCCACCATTGAGTCGCCAGCACCCACTGAGCTTTTGACCTCACCTTGAGGAACATCAGCTTTATAGGCTTTGTTTTCATTGATATAGACGGCACCTTTCTCAGCCAATGAAACGATGACATTTTTAGCACCAGCTTCAACAAGTTTTTTCCCATAAAAAATCGCTTCATCTGCTTCGGTAATTTCCTTATTGAAGAACTGCCCTAATTCATGATGATTCGGCTTGATCAGAAACGGCCCGTGGACCAGGATGTTTTTCAGCAAATCACCTTCTGCATCCACAATCACTTCTGCTCCTGTATCCTTGCAGATTTGCACGATCTCTTCATAAATGGAATCAGGCATACTGGAGGGAATGCTTCCAGCGAGGACCAGGTAATCGCCCTTACCAAGCTGCTTAATTTGTTCTTTCAATGAACTTATTGCTTTTCCCGAAATCTCAGGGCCGCGGGCATTTATTTCCGTCTCTGATCCGGCCTTAAGCTTAATATTGATCCGAGTGTCACCCTCTACATTGACAAAGCTTGTTTGCACATCTTCACTGTTTAGAAACTCCTCGACATACCTGCCGGTGAAGCCTCCAATAAAACCTGTAGCCTTGCTATCAACTCCAAGGGAGCGGAGTACCCTCGAAACATTGATGCCTTTACCGCCAGGAAGTTTTGTTTCATTCGAACTTCTATTCAAACTGCCTAAATGAATTTCATCTGCTTCAACAATGTAATCGACAGATGGATTAAGAGTCAGAGTGTATATCATGATGTCACGACCTTTATTGAAGTTTTACTCGTATATTGTCCTTTATGATCCTCATCAATTGTATTTGTGATGATCGCAGCCTCATGCAAATCGGCAATTTTTGCGAAGGTAATCTCAGAAAACTTTGTGTCATCAGCAAGGACGAATGTCTCTCGTGACAATGTCATCGCTTTTTGCTTAATTAGCGCTTCTTCCTGGTCTGGGGTTGTATACCCAGAGTGAGGATGTATTCCATTAACGCCGAGGAAGCATTTATCGAAGCGGTACTGTTCAAGGCTAGCCAGAGCTCCTCTTCCGATGATCGCATTCGTTTTTGGCTTGGCATATCCGCCGATCACATACGTTTCTATATTTCTTTCAAGCAGCTGCGGTAAGTGCATGAGACCGTTAGTAACCACGACAATATCTTTAACCGGAAGGAAACTGACCATTTCCAAAATAGTCGAACCGGCATCAAGGTAAATGCTGTCACCTTCTTCCACAAGACTTGCAGCATATTGAGCGATTTGTCTCTTTTCCTGAAGGTATTTGGTGGATTTTTCAATCATGCTTGGCTCCTGGAGTTTGCCCCTTAACCTGGCTGCTCCGCCATGCACTCTTTTCAGGAACTTCCCTTCCTCAAGAATGGTCAGGTCCCTGCGGATTGTCGACTCCGAAGCCTCAGTCAGATCAACTAATTCCTGTATCTTCACTATTGGTTTTTCTTTGATTATTTGTAAGATGAGCTGGTGGCGCTCAGGTGTTAACATGAGCCATTCCTCCTATTTGCTTCGTATTATCATCATAATGTAATCGATTTCAGAAATCAATCATTTTCTTTCAAAAACAATCACTTTTGAGCAAATATGAAATTAATTTGAACGTTTTTGATTGTTATCAGAAAATAAAAAAAACCTCCCGAATGGAGGTTTTCTACTAGTATGACTAAAATAATAAAGCCTTGATACCCTGGTAGCCGAAATAAACACCAAAACCAAGCAATGAGAGTCCTGACATTATTGAGATGGCCCTCAAGCTGCCATAATTCAAGAACCTTCTGAAACCTGTTGTAATAGCTGCCACAAAAATATCCCATAATGCCAGTCCGAGAAAAATCATACTGCTATAAATCAGCAAGTCTGTCCGTCCATAGTTGCTGGCTGTTTTTGCAAGCACAGAACCATAGATGCCCAGCCAAAAAAGAATGGATAATGGGCTGCTGATCGACATGATAAATCCAGTAAGGAAACATTTGAGCATCGATTCTTTACCCCTGCTGAAAGCGAGATCAATGGTATTGGCCTTTATAATACATTCTATTCCCGAGTAAATCAGGACGAACCCGCCAAACAACCAAAGAAATATTTGAATAATAGGCATGTCCAAAAAATTCACAAGACCCAAATAGATTAACAGCATAAAAATGGCGTCGGCAATCATTGAGCCTGTCCCTACAATCCAGGCATGCCAGAAACCATTTTTGATCCCCTTATCCAGCCTGGCTGAATTTACCGGACCGATTGGTGCAGCCAGCGTTAACCCAAGGAATATGTAACTGATTAGTAAACTGACATTCAAGGCTTCGTCCCCCAACATACAAAAACTTTGTACATTGTATGTTGGAAAATTCAATCCTACTACTACCTGTCCAATATTTTCAAAATGCAATATGCTCCTATGTTTAAACTGCTTGATCCTTACTGCACAGCACGAAAATTTTTAGATTGTAATCTATAGTTTTTGTGCTATAATTCTATGTAAATACGCGGGTGTGGCGGAATCGGCAGACGCGCTAGATTCAGGTTCTAGTGGTGGCAACACCGTGGAGGTTCAAGTCCTCTCATCCGCATACAGAAAAGGTGCCTATACATTGGGCACTTTTTTTGTGCAAAAAAACAGCCTGGATATCCATCCAGACTGTCTTGACCACCATATTATCCAATTAAATTCTGACTGTGGTTGTTGACCACTTCAAGAACCTTAGTCTCCTGCTCCATATCACTTTGACAAATTGGGCATGCGGGGACATTGCTGCTTTTAAAGTTGTCGCGAACCCAGCAATTGCAATCATCAGAAGTACATACCCATATTTTCGTTTCAGCTGTTACGATCTCTTCAGGCGGTTTTCTTCCAAATGCCATTTCCTCACGCTCCTATAGTTTGATTATGGTCCTTTTCCATTTTGCATGTTTTCAATGTTTCAGTTACTTCTGGATCATTCGAAAATCAGCAAAACACCCAAAAAGACCTTATCATCGTTCGATTGATAAAAAAATTCATTTGTTATAAAAAGCCGGCAAATGAAACTTTTTATAATAAATGAATGATCCGAAAGTTGATATCTATTCCATTTTACCACACTTTCTTATTTTTACCAAAAGTGACACACCAGCAGTTGCCTGCGCAACAGTTACTAGTATATTCTTTTCATTTTAAATTTATTAAGACTGCCATAAAAAAAATTTGTGTTTCTGCAAAAACAGGTTGTACGCCTCCATAAATTTGAATAGAAATAGTACAAGCAAATTACGATTGACTATTGGAGGTATTTTAAAGTGAATGTCTTCTTGGGTTATATTTTCCTTGGATTATCTCTGGCCGCCCCTATTGGCCCTGTTAATGCAGCACAGATGGACAAAGGGATCAAGAGCGGTTTTTTTCAGGCATGGCTTCTTGGCCTGGGCGCACTTACAGCTGATATCATTTATATGCTGACTGTCTATCTTGGTGTAGTTAAATACCTCGAGACTCCATTCATGCAATCCTTTCTCTGGCTGTTCGGATTCTTTGTCTTGATGTATACAGGTATCGAGACAATTATCGGCTCTGGCAAAATTGTCATGAATAATCGAAGTGAAGAATCGGGTTTTAAATCATTCTTATCCGGATTTATCATGTCTATTTCCAACCCGCTGACCATTTTATTTTGGCTGGGTATTTACGGATCAGTCCTTGCCAAGACTGCTTCCTCGTACGGTACTGGCGAACTAGTAATTTACAGCTTTGGGATTATACTCGGCCTTATTCTCTGGGATGTCGTTATGGCCGCAATCTCCAGCAGCTTCCGAAAGCTGCTTACCACAAGGTTGCTTACGGTCATTTCACTATTATCCGGGATTTCGCTTATTGGCTTTGCCCTATTTTTCGGATATCAAGCATTGAAGCTATTCCTTTGAAAAATAGTGCTTCTATTAATTCTGAAAAGCTGTCACAATAACGGATTCTTGACAGCTTTGACTTCGTTTCTTGAAAAGCTGTCACAATAACCGCTGTTTCTTGACAGCTTTGACCGTGTTTCCTGAAAAGCTGTCACAATAACACTAGATTCTTGACAGCTTTGACCGTGTTTCTTAAAAAGCTGTCACAATAACGGCGGATTCTTGACAGCTTTGGCCGTGTTTCAGAAAAGCTGTCACAATAATAACGGATTCTTGACAGCTTTGACCGTGTTTCTTGAAAAGCTGTCACAATAAAGATATCTCTCCGGTCTCTGCCCCAGTACATGCAACGGGGCTAATAAACCCATGTTTTGTTCCAGATTGTGATTCCCACGTAATACTATGTTTTCATTAAGTTTGAAAGCTGCTTTTTATTCGGCAAATCTTCCCCTTGCTTCGAATTCCTTGATTGTTTTTGATGTTTTCGATATATAATAGAGGTGACAAAATTAAAAGGATGAGCATTCATGAATATTACAGGACATACTGTCGAGCTTCTTGAAGATCCATTTGGGCTTCTGTCAGGAAGCAGATATGAATATTTCCTAAATATCGAGGTAGACGAAGAGGACGAGCTCTATACTGAAAAAGGCTTGCTGTTAAAGGTGCTATTTTTGGTGGACGGGGAAGATAGACGGATTATGCAAAGCTATTTCATTGAACAGGAAACAGAAAAGGTTCTGGATTTTGAACTTGAGGAAGATGAAGAGGTACAAGTGAAAAAGTATTGTGAGGAAAACTTGCCTGCTGAGGATGAAAACGAAGAGGAAACAAATTAAAAAAGAGCAGAATCTGCTCTTTTTTAATTTACTTATACTTCTACTGCTTTTCCTTCCTCAACGATGTGATAAAGGAGATGGGCAAGATGCTGAACAGGTCCAAGCTCCCCCTCTTCTTCGTTAAGTTCTTCAGTAAATTCCAGATCATTCAGGTATAATGCTGAAAACTCATAGAAATCCTTCAGTTCGAAGCCGTAGCAATTCGATGGCTCTTCCTTCTGCTCCTCATATTGAAGCATTAAATAATACTCCTTGCCATTTATATCTTCCGCATCAAAAAAGACAAAGAAACCAATATTCGTATCCAGGTCAAACAAGTGTCGTGTTCCGCCCTCAGTAGCCTGCTCATAATCTTCACTGCTTAATTTCTGGACTTTCATCGTTTCGACCTGGTCTTCTGCGTGAAATTTCACTTCAAAGGTTTTCATTGTTGAATACACTCCTGTCTATTTTTCACAAATTGATTAGATTCTTTTTAAAAGAAAATATGCTCTGCGTTAATTCTTTCTCCGACAGTCAGGATACCATAAGAGAATTGCTGCTGTCTCCTTTTGTCAGTCGGTGAACCTGGATTAAAGACCGTTACACCATCGATTTCCTTCAGGACGGGAATATGGGAATGGCCATAGATTATACAATCCACCTCGTCTGCTGTAAATGTTTCAACTGCCCTTTTTTCAGTTGTTTTACCAGTGCCGTGGCCATGGACTATACCAATACGAAAATTGCCTGCCTGGAGGATCTCTTTTGTTTTTAGCAGACTCTTAAGTTCCTGGCCATCCACATTACCGGTCACGCCGATAACCGGGCCAAACTGATTAAGCTCATTATATAGCTCCACGGTCTGCCAATCGCCAGCATGAATAATATAATCGCAATCTTGCAGGTCAATGAGAAGCTTCTCAGGCAGCTGCTTTGCTTTTTTAGGCATATGAGTGTCAGAAATGACCACTATTTTCATGGCTGGACACACACTCCCTTCGCCTGCTAGTCCCTTTTATGTTACCCTGGTGAGAATGGATTAACCTTTCTCAGGATCTTTATATTTAGTGACATTAAAATAATCCTTCGTATCATTATAACTGTTGAACTCGATATCGAGGTCATGAAAATATCGGTGAAGCTGAAGTAAGATTTTCTTATCTCTAGTTCCTTCTTCAACAGTTCTTGAATAATTGGATATCGTATCAAAATCAGCCTGGAGCGCAGTATTGTCTGTTTCGACAGTTGCCAAAACTGAGATGATTTCAGAAGCGATCTCTCTTTGCTCCTCCCAATCAACCGTATCTATCCTGTCCCAACCGAGGGTATCATTATATTTAGTGTGAAATTCACGAATAAAGCCGCCAACTGTTGAGTAGTCTTCATGCTTTGAATCTTCATGAAATAACGCGACAGTCTGGCCTCCGTTTTTAAGGCTGGTTCCATCCCTGGCATCTTGATGACTCCTATTCTCCCACATTGTATAGCCAGCATATAACCCAAAAGCCAGCAAGAACAGACTTGCAGGTAGAACCATAGGTTTCCATTTGTTCTTACTCTTCTTCTCCATCTGCCTGCCCCCTGTTAAAAACTCTTCATTTTTACTCCGCAACTGAACCTATGATTAATATTATTTGACACCCATCCCGAAAAACCTTTTTATGTTCTTCCATTTACGTCCCAGCAATAAATTAACAATGAGGAGGAATGATTATGTACTTGAACTTTGGAAAGGTGCGCCCTTACTTAACAACAAGAAGCCTTAACCCTGAGAATCAGGAAACTCCGATTCACTTTATTTCTTTTCTTCAGCCGGTTGCTGAGCCTCTATTTTACCGCCGTAATCATTTTCCTTATCCGATTTTAACACCAGAGTCATTCACGCTGACAATTTCCGGCTCAGTTGATCACACTTTACAATTCCATTACTCTGAATTTTTGAAGCTGCCATCTAAATCAAACAGGGTGCTCATTGAATGTTCAGGAAATAAAAGGGCCAGCTTCAAAGAAAAAGTCTTTGGTGAGCAGTGGGAAGATGGCGCAATGGGTGAGGGAATTTGGAAGGGAGTTCCTTTGAAAACCTTGCTTGAGTACGCCGGAATTAAAAAAGGTGTATCTGATGTCGTTTTTAGAGGAAGAGACGCAGGCATCAAGAACATTAAGTATATCCACTTTGAAAGAAGTTTGCCAATTGCGAAGGCCCTTAATCCTGAAGTAATGATTGCATATGAGTACAACGGGAAACCGATCCCCCATAAACACGGTTTTCCCTTCCGGCTGATTGTTCCAGGGTGGTACGGGATGGCTTCCGTTAAATGGCTTAATGAAATCATTCTGATTAAAGACAAATTTACAGGGCCTTTTCAGAGTGATGATTATGTTTATTATTATAAAAATGGTACTTCTGAGCCAGTCACCACAAACAGAGTAAATTCAACAATTCAGCAGCCGCTTGATAAACAGTTAGTTAAAAAAGGAACTTACGAAATTAGAGGGATTGCCTGGACAGGGTCAGGGGTTATCTCAAAAGTGGAAATAAGCTTTGATAATGGAGCTAATTGGGAGCCAGCCAGGCTGGATACCCACCCTGTAGAAAATCGAACTGTTTCTTGGAGTTACGTGAAGGAATTTAAACACGGAAATGTATATCATATATCAGTCAGGGCATCTGATAGCGAAGGTAACACGCAGCCTTCAGAAGCTGTCTGGAACGAGAAAGGCTATGGTTACAATGCAGTTATGCAAATTAATGTAAAGGCAGAATGAAGAAACCCAGGTGCAGTGTACCTTTGCACCTGGGTTTATATTAATTCAACTCATTCTGCTGAATATAAAAAATGATCAATTGATCCAATAATTGATTCAATTCGGTAAACTTAAAGCCAAACCCAGAAGCAAGTGAAGTGTCAATCGACCACGAGCCAGGCAATGCATACGGGGAGACCGTGCCGTTTTCGGCGCTATCCTCCACGATCGCTTCTTTATTGGCCCTCAAAGCAATTTTATCAACCAATTCTTTCAAACTAATATCTCCTGCAGACCCAGGATTGATTGGCCCCTCAAAACTTGACCTCCCGATATCCAACAAAAAATCGGCTGCTTCATCTGCGTGGATGAAGCTATAGCGCAAATCAGGTTTCGGTATACCTAATGGTTGTCCTGAAAGTATTTTATCTACATGGAACTTCAGGCGTTCAGTGTAATCGTCTTCTGAAACGACAATCGGAAAACGGACGGAAACGACCTCAAAATATCCAATCTGATGAAATACCGCTTCTGAGGCTCTTTTCGCCTCTCTATAGCCTTCATACCCTGGGTATTCTTTGCGGCTTTTGTATTCTATCGGATATGTATATGCATTAAAATTACTCTCTGCATGAAGCGTGCCAAACTCATATACCGCTTGGGTGGAGGTGAAAATATAGCGGTCCGCTTTCCCCTTTAATGCCTCTGCTGTATCCCTTGCCTCCATTGGCGAAAAACAAGATTGGTCATACACCAGATCCCACTTTTTGCCCTCGAATGCTGCTGTCATCGTCTCTTTATTTTCCCGATCAATCACCATCCGATTTACTTTTTCACCAAAAGGATCACTTTTCGTTCCCCTGGTGGCAATAGTTACCTCATCACCATGATCAATCAGCTTTTGCACCAGCTTTTTTCCAAAATACTGGGTTCCTCCAAGCACAAGAATTTTTCTCATCGAAAATCCCCCTTTTCTATAACTTTATTCTTCCTAAGCTCCAGAATCTCCTTTAAAAATAATCCAAACAAAAACCGGCCACATTATGATGGCCGGCTGTGTAATCTGTGCTTGTTTCTTTAAGCTTGTTTCTTTTCCTTAGCCTTTGGTTTAGCAGCTGTTTTCTTCTTCTTTGCTGACGCTGGAGCTGGCGCTGGCGCTGGCTCTTTCTTTTTCTCAGGCTTGGTACGGTCGATAGAAGCCTGAAGTGCGGCCATAAGATCTGTGACATTGGAGACCGGCTCTTTTTCGGTAGGAGTGACCAGTTCTTTGCCAGTCCTTTTTGCTTCGATTAACTCCAGTAAAGCGGTACGATAATCATCTTTATATTTTTCTGGTTCAAACTCGGTTGTCAGCTGATCAATGAGCATGATGGCAGTGTCCAGTTCCTTTTCCGTCACTTTATCTTCTTCTGGTACATTCGGCACGTCTACTGCGTTTCTGACTTCATCCGGGAAATGAATGGTCTCCATGACGAGCGTATTGTTATAAACGC
Organism: Mesobacillus jeotgali; assembly: GCF_014856545.2. NCBI lineage: Bacteria > Bacillati > Bacillota > Bacilli > Caryophanales > Bacillaceae > Mesobacillus > Mesobacillus jeotgali. Next base: position 2,957,457 of record NZ_CP109811.1, read on the forward strand.
GCACCACTGCAAGCTGCTCCTTTGCCCGAATAATTATTTTGGCAATTCCCACCTTCTGCGATTCTTCAAGAGCTTTCCTGAGTAAAGAATAGGCCTTACCGCCGCCTTCGTTCGGAGACATGAAATAGCTGCGTTGAAAATAAATCGGATCAATTTCCGTAATTTTTACAAAGTCGATTATTTCCACGGCTTTATCTTCATTTTCTTTCCTTAACGATTCAAGATCCTCATCTTCAAGGACGACAAACTTACCTTTTGTGTATTCATAAGCCTTAACGATGTCTTCATTTTTCACTTCCACATCGCACACTGGGCAAGTTTTCTCATATTTTATTGGCGAGTGGCACTCTTTATGAAGAGTTCTCAGCTTGATGTCCCGATCCTCAGTCGCTGCATGAAGCTTGACCGGGATATTGACGAGCCCGAAGCTGATACTCCCTTTCCAGATTGTATGCATAACGTTCTCCACCTTATCGTTTTAATACTAATTTGCTTAATAATTGGTTTATCATGCGTTAAAACATTTCCCAGTGTACTAGGATGCAGCCAAACAGGAACAATATAAATAGTCACTGGTGTGAAAGGATGGGGAAAATGCTTAAACCAATGCTCCCTACACTGGCATTTGAAGCGCCACAGGGGGAAGAATGGCGTTATGAGATTAAATTTGATGGCTTCCGTGCGTTATTGACATGGGATTCTGAAATTGAACTGACAAGCCGCAATGGTAAACCGCTGCTCCCTTTGTTCCCAGAATTAGAAAACTTCCTTACTGCCAACAAGGAAAAGTTCCAGCCATTTTTGCCTCTGACATTGGACGCTGAGCTGGTTTATTTGGAGAATCCCTACAAAGCCAATTTCGGGGCGATTCAAATCAGAGGAAGAATGAGGTCAAAGGATAAAATTAAATCTGAAGCTGACAGGAATCCATGCAGGCTTATGGTTTTCGACCTTTTGAAGGTAAAAGGAAAAAATATAGCCTCTGAAAGCTACAAAGGCAGGAGGACAAAGCTTCATTCCCTGTTTTCCGAGCTGGATCTGCCACTCTCTCCCAACCACCAAAACCCCGACTTAGTCCAGCTTATCCCGAGTGAAAGGGATTTGAAGAGCTTATGGGAAAAAGTCGTCATTTACGATGGGGAAGGTATCATTGCCAAACAACAGAATAGCAAATGGGAGGAAGGAAAACGGACGGAAGCGTGGATTAAATCGAAAAACTGGAAGTATGTTTCCTGCTTTGTCACGGCTTATGAAAAGTCCAACGGATACTTTTATATCTCAGTTTACAAGGATTCAAAAATACATCAAATTGGGCTGGTAATCTTCGGGTTTAAGCCCGAAGAAAAAAATGCCCTTCATCAAATCATCAAGCAAAATAAAAGTAGTGAAGATGCTCAATTTATTTATGTGGAACCAGGAATCTGTCTTGATGTAAAGTATCTGGAAATATATGAGGATCAGCTTCGCGAGCCTCATTTTCATCAATTCCGTTTCGATTTAAGTCCTGATACCTGTACTTATGAAAAGTTTGTTTTCCAACAAAAGAACCTGCCTCCGGATATTGAAATCACGCACCCCGATAAACCGATTTGGGAAGAACCGCCAATCCAAAAGGTGGATTACATCCATTATTTAAGGGAGATTTCTCCTTATATGCTTCCATTCCTGGAGGACCGGCTGTTAACTGTTATCCGCTATCCTCACGGCATGTTTGGCGAAGCCTTTTACCAAAAAAACGTTCCAGATTACGCACCGGATTTTGTCCAGACCGCAAAATCGGAAGGGATCGAATATATTGTCTGCAATAATATGAAAACGTTGCTTTGGCTCGGGAATCAAATTGCCATTGAGTTTCATATCCCCTTCCAGAAAATCAACAGCAAGGGACCGGATGAAATAGTCTTTGACCTGGACCCGCCATCGAGGGAAGATTTCCATTTAGCGATTAAGGCTGCTGTTTATATCAAAGAGGTGCTGGATGAATTAAAATTGATCAGCTTTATCAAGACTTCTGGGAATAAAGGACTCCAGGTGTACATCCCGCTCCCGGATAACCATTATAGCTACGATGATACAAGATTGTTTACCTCCTTTATCGCGAACTACCTTGTATCAAAGGAACCGGAATCATTTACAATTGAAAGACTGAAGAAAAACAGGGGCAGCCGATTATATGTGGATTACATCCAGCATGCTGAAGGCAAAACGATTGTCAGTCCCTATTCCGCTCGCGGAAAATCACATGCAGGTGTGGCCACTCCGTTATTTTGGGAAGAAGTGAATGAGAATCTAAGAATTGAGGATTTCCATTTAGGAACGATCATCCAGCGCGTGCAAAAGTCAGGCTGTCCGTTCAGGACTTATTTTGCAGCTAAAGCAGAACAGAATTTCAATCCAGTTCTGGAGGTTCTGAAGTCAAAAAAATCCTGAGGAACTTCCTCAGGATTTTCTATGTTTAATACTGGCTTAAATAATTTTTAGCATGCTCCTGCAATTTACCGTACAGGATATCTTCGTTAAAATCTTCCTGTTCGAGGATTTCCTCAAGTAATCCCTCTTTTGAAAAATCAACCTCAATTTGAGCAGAGTATACAAATGTAGCATTGCCGATCAAGTCGATGGTATAAGAATCTTCTTCTTTATGAACAGCGCATTGTACCATACCGCCATTATTGTAGACATTGATTGGCTGGCCAAGTTCATTCTCCCCCAACAGGCATGTGACAAGTGTGGAGGCTGACATCGCTGTTCCACAAGCATTCGTATAGCCAACGCCTCGTTCATAGGTCCTGACAAAGATACTCCCCTTTTCAAGGAGCCTGATGAAACTGACATTGACGCCGTCAGGAAAAAGATCATTTGGATTGTTGACCTTTTCGCTTAATTCTGTCTGGAGATTGGATTCCAATTGCTCTTTGCTGACTACAGCCGTCAGGTGAGGATTTGGCACCGCTAGAGCTGTAAACGTCAATTCCTCAGATAACTGCGGAATCTTCTCCTGAATCAGTTTTTCCTGATCGAGCACTAAAGGCAAATCGTTCAGTTCAAAAGTTACCGGTGATATTTCCACCTGGTATGTTGGGATATCACTGAAAATCTCCTCATGCTTCTTCACCTTGAGGTTGGCTTTCATCGTTTCAATCACAGCTTCATCCACACCAAGCTTCTCGCAGACATATCGTCCTGCACAGCGAAGACCATTGCCGCACATTGATGCTTCTGTACCGTCAGAATTAAAGATACGATACTGAGCGTCTGCAACCTTGCTGGGACGGATGAACAGAATACCGTCCGCACCCAGTGACGATTCCCTGTCACAAAGCGCCAGCGCAAGGTCACGCCTTTTAAAATCATCAAACTTATAATTACGTTCGGTTTCATCTATCAATAAAAAATCATTATTTGATCCATGACATTTAATCAAATCAATCAACATACTTACGCCCCCAAAAACCTTCGTTATATTACAAGATGCCATAAAATGTGGAATTGTTCAATATTGAAGCAATAAGGTTATATTTTTTATTTACCAGTTCTTCTTCTTTTACCATTTTTGTCTTCCTGAGCGATTTTCCGGCAATGCAAGGCTCCTGCTTTTACCGTTTTTCCTTTTCTGAACGATTTTCGGGCAATGAAGGGCTTCTTCTTTTACCGTTTTTCTCTTCTTGGGTGATTTTCGGGCAATGAAGTGCTTCTTCTTTTACCGTTTTTCCCTTCTTGGGTGATTTTCGGTCAATGAAGTGCTTCTGCTTTTACCGTTTTCCCCTTTCAGAACGATTTTCGGGCAATGAAGTACTCCTGCTTTTACCGTTCTTGCCTTCTTGGGCGGTTTTCGAGCAATGAAGTGCTCCTGCTTTTACCGTTTTTCCCTTTCAAAACACTATTCGGGCAATGCAAGTCAAGTACCTCAGTTGTTGTCTACACCTTATCAAACATAAAAAGAACCAGCTGGGGATGCTGGTTCTCCTGGTATTAAGATGCCATCTTTCTACATTCTTCTGCACATTTAAAGCAGGCTTCAGCACATTTTTGACAATGATCATGGTCATGCTTTTTGCATTCATTGCCGCATGCTTCACAAATTTCCGCACACAGCCCGCAAATCTGGTTTACAAAGTGGCTGTTTGTCTGCATTGCCGTTACTGCCATGCCGCAGATTTCAGCACATTCCCTGTCCATTCTGATACACTCTGCCATCATTTTTACATTTTCTTCTTTTAAACAGGAATCAAAACAAACATTACAGGCTTCAATACATTCTATACATGCCTGGATACAATCCTGATATTGTTGATTTACCATGTTCCAGCCTCCTTCTAGTTTCTATCTATTTGTTAACCTTTTTGCTTCCAAGATAAACGAAACTTTCGGAAATGGAACAATTTTCAAACTAATGGTCGTAATACATATAGAGACTGGCAAGAGCAGCAAACACAGCCAGCCGCTCTGCCTGTCCCATCTCATAGTCAAATGTTAATACTGGGATATTGGCTTCTTTAAAAAACCTGCTCCACTCCAATGGCATCCAGCCTTTTTGCAGCCTGGCTGTTGTATTGCCGTCTTCTTGAATAAATTTAAAATCACTGGTCAAACCAGGGGATTTTTCTATTTTCAACTTTCCTCTACCAAACACAGCTGAACCAATAGCCATTTTGGCGTTCTTCTTTGGAAAAAACATACCCATTACATCATCTTGTGCATTAAGCAATTTATAACTATACCGCTCCTGTTTCAGCTTTCCTTGAAGATTTCCTTTGCAGTCATAGATTCCAATTTCTTTCATTATTCTCTTATCTGCAAAATAAGGGATAAACCAACGGTACCTTCTAATAGTAGTTTCTCTTAATTCTCCGGCCATCATTCCGTCGGGAGTAAAAAAGAGCAGCCTTACTGCAGGGGCAGGGGCAAAGGCAATGAGAAGGTGGTTTTGCTCAAATAATTGTTTATCATCGTACCGGTGGAATGCTTCCTCGCTCTCCTCTGATTTGTTTTTATATAAAATAAAGCGGTTGTAGTGGAGGAAAACTAAAATCAAGAACGGTACTGCTACCAGGAACAGAGGTAAATTCCAGGAAAACAGCAGACTTGCCGCCAACATCATCGTTAGAAGACCCGCTGATATAATAGAACCGTTTAAGCTGATATAGGCTGTCTGCTGATAATATTGCCGTATACTCATATCTATTATCTCCTCGAAGAAAATCTATTTCGTCACTCTAAGTCTATTAATTAAAGAGCCCAATCATTCTACCTTTTTTCAACAAGAGCTGTTTTCGCATTGATTGTTGCTTTGTTTATATGTCCTTTCATCACCATTCCAATAGGTATCGGGGCTCTTTTCGAGGTTAGATTGCAGGAGAAACTCGTAAAAGCCCAGTTGCCGTTTTTTACTTTTGGATGAGTATGCAATAACATTCAAGACAAGTAAAAAAACCGGACAGGAATACTCCCATCCGGTTTTGCATCAGATTATTTCAATTTCAGTGCATTTACTGCATTGATCAGACCATGGCCAGTTTGCTCGTCATATCCCGGTTTGAATAGGTCTTCAGCAGAATTTTGGATGATTGCCTTGACTTGAGCTGGAGTAAGCTTATCCTTACCGTGCTTCGCGATTACTACACCTGCAAGAGCAGCAGTTTTCGGTGCTGCCATTGAAGTACCGCCTTTACCGCCGTAACCATGTCCAATGACATTTTTATTAGCATCTAACACAGGTACTGTGCTCCACGCAAGATAGCTATTATCTCTGCCAGTTCCAGTGGAAGGATCATAGTTTGGACCAAGGTCGCCGCCCGGTGCCATTACGTCAATTTTACCTACGCCATAGTTAGAGTAGAATGCAAGATTCTTCAAAGCGCCGCCAGCAGAAACCCTGATCATTGTCTGGCTGCTCGGGCTTCTGTGTGTTGCACCTGTGTCATCACCTGACAATTTTCCAGGACTGCTAAGGTCCACAGCGTTGTTTCCGGCAGAACCAACAACTGTTACACCTTTCTGGATGGCGTACTGGATCGCGCGATTGAATAATTGAACATCCGCAACAATGTCTTTTGTTGCATATGCAGGATCCTGGAACCAGTCGTACCCACCGAGAGACATGTTTACTACGTCAACATTATCATCTGCAGCTGTCATTAGGGCCTCGGCTATATGAGAAGTTGCTGCTCCTCCAGTTGGACCGAATACTCTGTATGATGCTACCTTAAGATCTGGTCCCACACCAAGAGCTTCACCTTTAGCGGCAATTGATCCGGCAACGTGTGTACCATGGCTATTTTGATCGATTGGATCACTATAGCCAGGAACGAATGACTTTCCGCCTGCGTAATTATCCTTCAAATCAGGGTGATTATAGTCAATTCCAGTATCAATGACACCGACAACAATATCTTCACCATCTACAGACAACCCAGTTCCTCCTGGAAGCTTCCAGGACTCACCATCATTAGTTACCTGCTTAATATCCCACATGTATTGATTATAAAAATCAGCACCCTCAGTCAAGTCTTCCACTTCTACTGTCTCTCCTTCAATCGTTTGTTCAGGATAAACAGTATTCTCTACACCAGCTTCCAAGACGAGAGATGACTTCTTTACTTCATTCAAGAAGTTTCCATTTTTAGAGGTAACCTCTACGGCGCCAAGCTTGTCCAATTTATCTTCCACTTGGCCTCCGGCTTTTTTGATTGCATCCGCATAACCTGCTGGAAGGCCCTGCTGATCTTTAAAGATGACCAGGTATGTATTTTCTGTATTTGTTTCTGCTTCCCCTTTTGTTACACCTGCATTAAAAATGGTAGCCGCTCCCAAAAGGACAGCGAGTGTTCCTGCATATAGTTTTTTTCTTGTCGACATATTACCCCTCCTTTTTCTTAATTTTCATTATATTTAAAAATCAAACTTTAGCAATATAATGAATTCGACACATAAATCCAGTATATATCCAGAAAATTAGGTATAATTTATTATTCGTAAGCCTGCCTTTGAAATAATATCCTGTTGAAATATGTTAAAAGAATCATTTTAGCAACATAGTTATCTAAACATTTCGACAAAGTTTTTAGTAAAAACAGTTCTTCCTTCCTAGCAAAAAAATAAGATCTGGTCATTGACCAGATCTCAATCTGCAAGTTCTTTTCTTTTAAAAATATATATTGCCAATACTACAAATAAAATTGTCATTGATAAAGTAACACCTGTCGCTGGCCATACATGCTCAGGCCACTTTTCGGTAATCAACCTCTCAGAAACATAGGTAAGGAGCTGTGTCGGACTCCATTCAAGCAGGTGCTGGAAAGAGCCACCGATTATCGTAATAATAAAGACTGTAACAAGGGCAGCCATACCAGCTGCTACTGGCTGCATGAATACAGCACTGCAAAGGATTACGAAGGACAATACAAGTACGAGCCATAATGCATATAGCCCGAACGATTCCATGAAAGAGCCAAATGGAATAAACTCAAATAGAACGCCAGTATAATACCAGCTTGCCAGCATACCCATGAACAATGATAGGAGGATCAATATAAGTGCCGCTGCCCATTTTGAAGTAATATAAGAGAAATAGGAAACTGGTTTTACGAGAATCAGCTGTGCGACACCGCTCTTTCTCTCACCTGCAATTGTTCCCATCGTGGAAAGGACGATTACCAGTATCCCAATCAACTGATATTCTCCCAAGCTCATGATAAATACCTCCTGAGCGGAAGGTTCGGGCATTTCAAATACTGCCCCTTCCGGTAGACCGCCTACCGAATTAAGAATTTCAGGCAAGTAATAGGTGGTTAGCGGGTCCATCACCCCAAGCAAAATAAAAGTGATTGGCATCCAGATCCATTTGTAGTTCCTTGCCATCTCAAGGAATTCTTTGTTTAGTAAAGTGAACCACTGCTTCATTTTTGCACCACCTTCATGAACACATCTTCCAGACTGATAGAACCAATTTCATATTTCGTGAGAGGCCAGTTCTCTCTGGCTGCCTGGCTCAGTATAACCGCTTTGACTCCATCAAGATCTTCAGTGTAAATACTCGCTTTATTAACTTCAATTTGGATGGAATCAATCTGTGGATGTTCTGAAAGATGTTTTAAAAAGCTAGAGGCATCCTGGCTGAAAACAAGATCGATTTTTGACTGGTGATATTTCTCCCTGAATTCGTCCATTGTTCCAGATTCAATAATTTGACCATTGTGGAGGAACAGTATGCTTTCACACACTTCTTCCGCATCATTAAGAATATGGGTGGAAAATAATACAGTCGCCTCCTTCTTTAGCTTCTCCAGCAGTTCAAGGACCTCTCTTCTTCCGAATGGATCCAGTGCGGAAACTGGCTCATCCAGCATAATAAGCTTCGGCCTGTGAATGATTGCCTGAGCAATCCCCAGCCGCTGCTTCATACCACCAGAAAACTTGCCGATCCTCCTGTTTTTTGCATCCGCAATGCCCACAAGCTCGAGAAGTTCAGCGGACCGTTCCTTCGATTCCTTTGAACTTAACCCTGATAGCTTCCCAACATACTCGAGGAACTCTTTCGCCGTCATCCAGTCATGGAATACAGGATGTTGCGGAAGATAGCCAATCAATCTTCGATGGTCGCCACCCTGCTTTTCTCCTACAAAAGAAATCACCCCTTTGCTTGGCTCAAGAAGCCCGGAGAGCATTTTAAGAGTGGTCGTTTTCCCTGCACCATTTGCTCCGATTAACGCTACACATTTCCCATTTTCGAGCTCGAAATTCAAGCCCTTGATCACCCGCAAGTCTTTAAAACTCTTTTCCAACTTTTCAACTCGGACTAAGGGCATTATTGATTTCTCCTTCCAATCATGAAATAAAGGATAGGCCCAATGATATTAACCACTAATATGACAATAGCCCAAACCCATTTAGGCCCATTTGTTTTTTCTATCTTTATAAGATCAACCAGTGCAACAATCAATAAAATTACCTGAATGATGATTATAGGTGCAAGTAAAGTCCAATTTAAATCAGCGAATAATTCCATTTTGATAACCCCCTCATTTGTTTTACACCTATAAGACGGCTGAAGGGTAAAATCGTTCAAAAATTTTCGGGGAAATTTTTAATTAAACTTTCGGAAACCGAGATCTAATATCTAGCATAAAAAAAATATCCGGCAAATAACTGCCGGACATTTTTTTAAAAAAAGCCTTTTTAAAGAATCCTGAAAATGAATGGAATTCGATATTCCTGTCCTTCATATGCTTTTATCGCACCTACTATGGTGAATACCATGGCTAAAATCCCGATGACCCATAACATGAAGATCCCAATCAACAGGATGACAAGAATTCCGCTGACGATGCCATAAATAGTATAGGAAATAAAGAAGTTCATATATTCCCTTCCATGGTAATCAATATAGCTGGAATCATCCTTTTTAATCAGCCAGATAATCAGCGGCCCAAGAAATGCAGTAAAAAAGCTAATAACATAAATGCCTGCTGCAATAAGTCTTTCATCATTTTTCGGCATTGTCTTACTCCCTCCAATACTCTTATAGTTAAATTTACGGAGAAGGTGTAAAAAAGTTTCATTATTTGCGCACTTTTTCTTTATAATGAAAATTAATGGGTACTTTACAAACCCTTGCTACAAGCCATTGTGTAAAAAAATAAATTCGGGACAGGATGGAAAATGAACAGGATACTACTTAAGAATGCGAATATAATGCCAATCACCTCTGAGCCAAGCTCTAATTGTGATGTTCTTATAGAGGATGGAATAATAAGCAAAATCGATACTGATATTGCGATCGAGCCTGGTGATAAGCTTATTGAATGCGATAATAATTTTTTGCTGCCAGGCTTTATCGATGTCCACACCCATCTCGGCCTCTATGATGAAGGTACAGGCTGGGCCGGAAATGATGCCAACGAAACGATTGAACCGATGAGTCCCCATGTTCGGGCGATTGACGGTGTTTACCCGCTCGACCCTGCATTTGGCGATGCCCTTAAATATGGTATTACCACTGCACATGTTATGCCAGGAAGTGCGAATGTAATCGGCGGAACGACATCTGTTATTAAAACGGCTGGAAAAAACATTAAGAATATGATCATCCAGGAAACAGCAGGACTTAAAATTGCCCTAGGTGAGAATCCAAAACGAATCCATAGTATGGGGAATAAAGATTCCATCACACGTATGGGAATCATGGGGATGCTTAGGGAAGCTTTTTACGACGCGATGAATGCTGATAATCCTGATTCCTTGAGGATTAAGCCGATCATTAAAGCATTGAACAGGGAAATACCTGTCAGGATCCATGCCCATCGAGCAGATGATATCATGTCTGCAATCAGGTTTGCGGATGAATTCAATCTGGATTTGCGAATCGAGCATTGTACGGAAGGCCACTTGATTGCAGAAGAGCTGGCAGGCCTTAATTTGAAGGTTTCGGTAGGGCCAACGCTCACCCGCCGCTCTAAAGTGGAACTTAAGAATAAGAGCTGGAAAACCTATCAGGAATTGACAAACCATGGTGTGGAAGTATCTGTCACGACTGATCACCCTTACACCCCGATCCAGTACTTAAATCTTTGTGCGTCTATTGCGGTAAGGGAAGGTTTATCTGAACAAAAAGCACTCGAGGGAATTACAATTTTGCCAGCAAGGAACCTGCGGGTCGATGACCGTGTCGGCAGTATCGAGCCTGGGAAAGATGCTGATCTGGTCCTTTGGAATCAACATCCATTCCACTTCAGCGCAAAGCCAATATGGACAATGGTCAATGGCAAGATTGTTTATCAAAATTAGTCGAAATTCGGTGTAGATTCTTGCCAAAAAAACACAGAAAAAAAGGGCGAAAAAACTATTTTCTTTTTTGAAAATATCCTGTATTATACTCTTTGGAAATAAAATTTCATAAAGCAAAGTGATTAGGGAAGGCAAATGGTGCGCCACCAGTATCCTGGTTCTAGTGGGTTCGATTCCCACCCCGAAATTTTTTAGCAACTTACAAAAAATTTCGAGGGTGGCCGTGTAGTTACATTCGCACGGGATAGGACTGCCCTGCGTGGAGGGATACAAAATGCTCAAGAAACGCGATCTGCATGATTGCCATGAATTATTTGAGCTGATGGCGCATCCGGAGGTCTTCCCTTTTGTGCGCCAGAAGGCACATTCATATGAAGAATTCGTATTTGTCACGAAGCAGACAATTGAAGCCGAAGAGCAAGGAGAACTGATTTCCCGTACCATCCTTGATGAGTGGGGAGATCCAATCGGCACGATCAACCTTTTTGATATCCAGGAAGGAGCCGGATTCTTAGGCACATGGCTCGGGAAACCTTTTCATGGCAAAGGGTACAATACATTGGCAAAGGATGCTTTCTTCCAGGAATTATTTTATGAACTAGGGATCGAAACGATCTTTATGCGCATCAGGAAAGTGAATATCCGTTCGATTAAAGCCGCAGAGAAATTGCCTTATGTGGTAAAAGCGAACGAAACGCGCAAGCACATTTATGATCAGCTGAATGCTAATGGCGAGATTTATGATTTGTATGAAATCCCAAAAGACCAATATACTCTGTACCTGAAAAGGTCTGGTATCCAGGAAGATGGAGCTGCCCAATTGCTGGAGGCATAATTTAATACCATATAGAAACGCCCTGAAAAATGAACAGGGCGTTTTCTAATTCAGCAGATCCTGCCCTGTTGCTTCTTCCCGTTCCGATAAGGAAGCTTCAGACAGGAATAATTCAAGCTCGGCATCTGTCAATGTTTCATACCGTCCATCCTCAAAGAACACCTGCGTCTGATTTGGGTTGATCCTATTCATATTAAACCCTATTCCCATTTTAACCACCCCCGCTTAATTAAACTAAATACTGAAAATAATTAGATAATTCGATTCAAAAAGATTGCTAATTGCTAGTAGTTTTCCCAACCTGTTTCATGTTATTCAATTAGGTTTTTTCATTAACGTTCAGCATATTACCAGCCTGTTTCAAAAGAAAAATAAAAAAAACGCCATTTGGCGTTTTTGGGGCCCATTCTATAGGTTTTCACGAAAAGCTTTTCCAAGCACATCTTTTCCACCTGTAATAGGGATGATACTGCCGGTTATGAAACTTGAATCATCATTCGCAAGGAAGCTTATAACTCTTGATATATCTCCCCCGGTACCCGGTCTGCCTACCGGTACTGAAGGGTCCTTTGAATCTAAAGATTCGCTGATCGCTCTTTCTTTCCACTCACCTGTTATGTCACCAGGACAGACCATATTGGCTGTGATCCCGTTTTCCGCTTCTTCCATCGCAAGTGTCTTTGTCAAAGAAGCCAATCCTGACTTTGCTGCCGCAAAAGCAGATCTGTAAATCCACCCTGGAGCCGACTCGACTCTGTCGAAACCAACAGTAATAATTCTTCCCCACTTCCGTTCCCTCATAGATGGTATGAGCAAATTAGATAAATAGAAAACCGCATTTAGATTGCCATTGATCAAGTACGTCCATTCATCGATCTGATAGTCAGCCATCTTTTTCCTCTCCGAAATGTATGGTCCGGCATTATGAACGACTATATCAATCGCAGTGAATTCCTTCAGGGCCTGCGAAACAATCTGCTTACAGTTATCATAGTTTGTGATATCCCCCTGAACACAAATATTTTTTGTGTTGAACCGATTCGATAATTCTTCAGCAAGCTGTTCAGCCTCTGTTTTACTGTTACGATAATTAATGATTATGTTTATTCCTTCAGCAGCAAGCTGAAGTGCTGTTCGCCTTCCTAAACCGGTGGCACCTCCGGTAATCAAAGCAGTTTTATTTTCCACAACGGTACCCCTCATCTTCCTAGATTACTTATCCCTATACTAAAAAGAAGCCAGCTGTTTTGCAACTTTTAACCTTTATACCGCAAATGGGCTTTAACCGCTGGGCCGGTGCCTGCATATACTATTCATATCGAAGATGGTCTGCTTGAAAGGCGGGATATAATTGTTTCCTTGGAATCTATTGCCGTTTGACCGAAATACACAGAAAAAGTTTTTGGAAATGAAACCAGATGAAATCGAAAATTATGTCCAGCAAATGATGGGCAAAATGCTTCAGCCAAATATGCAAGGAATGTTAAAGCCTGAAGAATGGCTCAAAGGAATGCAGCAGCAAAATTCAACTGAGCCAGTCAAACCGAACACCGGATTAAAAGCGGATATGTTTGAAACTCATGATTTTGTTTTTGTAAGGATTCCTCTAAAAGATGAAGCTCTACTAAAACAAATGAAACTGTTCTATACCTCGAACCAGGTAATCATCGAACACATTCCTGATCTATCAGATAAACACACACTAGTATTGCCAGCAACCGTCAAGCGTAAGGGAGCAGCAGCAAACTACCGGGAAGGTGTACTGGAACTAAGACTGCAAAAAATAGTTGATATGCAATATGCTGAAATCGATATATCAAAATGAGCTCAAAAAAAAGAACAGCCTGATGGCTGCTCTTTTCATTTATTATTTTCCAATGAACATTTGTGTCCAATAGTTGCCTGTTGCTACATGGCCAACGCCAATGTGTGTATAGCTAGAGTTTAGGATATTCGCACGGTGACCTGAACTGTTCATCCACGCATTTACTACTTCCTCTGGAGTACGCTGACCCATTGCGATATTTTCACCAGCTGAACGGTATGAGATTCCAAACTTCTTCATCATATCGAAAGGTGAACCATAAGTTGGGCTAGTGTGGCTGAAGTAGCCTTTGTTTTGCATATCTCGGGATTTTTCCCTCGCTACTTTGCTTAGCTCAGTATCAAGCGCAAGTGGCTTTAAACCATTCTTGGCTCTCTCTTGATTTGTCAACTCTACCACTTTTTGCTCGTAAGCACTAACTGCTGAAGATACAGGTGCTGCAGCTTGTTCTTGAGCAGGGGCTTTAGCTGGCTCTTGTACTGGTGCTGGAGCTGGAGCTGGTGCCGGTGCTGGAGCTTTTACAGGCTCTTGTACGTTTGTTGGCGCAGGAGTTTTTACAGGCTCCTGGACGGTAGCTTTAGCTTGCTGAGCCTGTTTCCATGAAAATTGATAGTTCTTAAAATACTTTTGTAAAATAGAATTGATTTGTTCATTACTTAAGTTACCACTCTGATAATAGTAAACTTTTGACTGTATAGTAGATGCATCTGCTTTATCCATAGCAGGATTTGCTGCGAATAATGCTGCAGCTGCGAAAGCTGTAAGAATCATTTTCTTTTTCATTCCCGAATTCCTCCCGAAATATTAGTTTGTCTCTCTCTTGCAAACTAATCATATCATGGTTTTTTTGTAATAAACCTGGAATAAAACGGGAAAACTATTATTATATCAATAATATTTCCGCTGGATTTTTCACTCGAGCTCGAAAAACCAGGAATACAAAGGCTTTCAATGATATTATGCATATTTTCTTTTCATTGCAGTATTTTCCTATTTACTTTCATAAATACCATCAGGACCACAAATAGGAAAAATAAAGGGATTGACAGTTTTTGTGATCGTGATGGTTCATGACATTTTTTTCGTTAATATGACAATAATTAAAGTATGTTACACGACATTTTGTCCTGCTAAGTTTTTATCTTTATTAGCATGCGAAGGCAATGGCATGAAAAAAAGCGGCAATCGCCGCTTTCCCTTTAATGCCCACTTTCTTCATGGGCATCTGTATCATCTTCATCCATATCTTTCATTTCAGTGGATTCCGCACTTCCCTCTGGCTCGCTTGGGCTGCCTACCACAAATTCAACCTTTGGCATGTTATGCATGCTCCGCGCTGTTACGTGAGCAATAATATAATAGGTCCCTTCTTCACTGAAGGCTTTCTTCAAGCGATAAATTCCGCTTTCACCGTGTTCCACTACTATCTTTTCATGTTCCTCCGCCTGTGAACGCCATATTTCAAACTTCACCTCGTCGGCATCCTCTACTTCTTCTGTACCATAAGTAACCTTAGCCTCGAAAGTAACTTCTTCATTTAATTGAGCCTTTTCCGGACTTGCTGTAAGCTGAACATCCAGAAATTGCGGTTCATCTTCTACTTCCTGTTGGGCACAAGCTGTCGCTGACAATCCCATCAATACTGTCATTAATATAAGCAAAAATCGTTTCATTCAATAAACCCCTTAAAATAATAATGTTGTATAACCCATAATTTTTAAGTCGAAAGGTGGACTAACTGCATTTACAATCATTTAGAAAACAGAAATGAAGCCTAAAACTTTATAATTCCACGGCGGGAAAATAGAGCCTGATGGTCGTTCCTTCTCCTAGCTCACTTGCTATTTCCATTTTACCATCATGCAGCTTCACTAATTTATCAACAATTGCCAGACCAAGTCCAGTACCACCATCGGCCCTCGATCTAGCCTTATTCACTCTATAAAAGCGTTCAGTTAGCTTGTTGACATCTTCTTCAGGAATTCCAATTCCAGTGTCTTCAATTTCAACTTTACATCCATAGGAATGCTTGGAAAGTATGACAGAAATCCTTCCGCCACTCTTTGTATAGCGAATCGAATTATCGATGATATTCTGGAATATCTGTTCAAGTCTCCCCTCATCTCCGTTAATAATGATATCTGGATCAAGTTCAAGTGTTAAGCTGATATTCTTTTCTTTTAAGGCTGGTCCATATTTGATAATAAAATCCTCAATGAGCTGTGCCAGTGAAAAAGGATTTTTAATTAAACGATATTCATCCGCATCCAGTCTCGATAAATCGAGAAGATCTTCAACAAGCTTTACCATCCTGCGAGATTCCCTGTTAATAAGCCTTAAATATTTATTTTTTTCATCATTTTCTTTTATCATCCCAGTTTCAAGTGCTTCGCTATATCCCTTTATATAGCTGATTGGAGTCCTCAGTTCATGAGATACATCGGCGAGGAATTCCCTCTTTTTCTCATCCTCTTTCTGGACAGACTCAGACATATGATTGAAGGCTTTAGCAAGCTGACCAATTTCATCTTCGGACTTGATGTTTACACGCGCAGAGTAATCGCCTCCAGATACTCTTTCGGCTGCCTCCTTCATAGCAGCAAGAGGCCTGGTAAGCCTGTGAAGCATTTTAAACCCTAGGAATGCTGCAATGATAATGAATAGTACTCCGCCTATCAGCCATAAAAAGGAGAAATCAACGGTTAACTCGGATATTTTAGCAAGGGGAACATATAAGTATATAATTCCTTCGAGTCGGTTATTATCAAGGAGTGGTATTGCCACGGCAAGGATTTTCCTGCCAAACCTCTCCTCAAATCCTGATTTCATGACTGGTTCACCTTTTAAAAGCAGTTCACGGTCTTCCTTCCCAATCAATGTTTCATAATCAATTGAATAAGGTAGGCAGGCGCTCAACTCTTTTGGGTTACTGACAAGAAAAACCTCAGATTCTGATTTTTCATTATACCAATCAACTCGTTCTCTCATTTCATCGGTCAATGGACCCCCTGTATAGTCGCTGGCAAGGCGGTTCCCTTCTTCTATAAGTGACTCCTCAACTATGTCGACATAGAGCTTTTCATAAAATAGATAGGATAAAAAAAAGGAATACAATACGGTCACCAGGATTGTAGCGGTGACCGTCAGCCAGAGTTTTTTAAACAGGCTGTCTGAAAATGAGATCATGTTGCCGGCACCTCGAATTTATACCCTACACCCCAAATGGTTTGAATATAGTCTCCTGTCCCCAATTTCATCCTCAGCGTCTTGATGTGCGTATCGACAGTCCTCAAGCTGCCATGGTAATCCATACCCCACACAAATTCAAGAAGCTGCTCCCTGCTTAAGGCCTGGCCCTGGTGTTGAACCAGAAAAACGAGCAACTCAAACTCTTTGAGGGTGAGCGGGATGATTTCCCCTTCCACACTGACCCTTCTTCCCTTTTTATCGATGTTAATCTTGCCTAAAGTCACTGTGTCTTCATCATTCTTGACAAAAGATGTTCTTCTTAACAATGCATTGATTCTGGCTACAAGTTCTCCCGGGCTGAAAGGCTTGACGATATAATCATCTCCTCCAAGCTGGAGCCCTCTAACTTTATCCCATTCTTCACCTTTAGCTGATAAAAAGATAATCGGTACTTGTGAAAAGGTACGTATCTTTCCACAAACGGCAAAGCCATCTTCAAAAGGCATCATAATATCAAGAATGACGAGGTCAAAATCTTCTTCATCCAGTTTTCTCAACCCTTCTGCTCCATCAGCAGCATGGACGCATCTAAATCCAGAGTTCTCTAAGTACATTTGGACAAGATTGCGCATATCCTCTTCGTCGTCGATGATTAAAATATTTATGGGATTCATCCTGTTATCTCTCCCTCGTCACTATTTGGAATGGCCCGTTGCCAACTTCAAGCGTTTTTTCAATGGACAGGCTGTCTGGGTCGATTATATATACCTCATTGCTGTCATAACCAGCAACAATAAGCTTATCCGCAAAAAAGTCAATTTCAAACGGATTGGCACCTACCTTTATCGAACCCTGCTTTGATCCATCCCCAGCTAATTTATAAAGCATATTCGAACCATGGCTCAGGACAAATATATTATCTTCATCCTTGGTGAAATCCACTGGCATGACAGGTGCAGAAATCTCTTTTATCAAAGTGCCTTTGTTAAGGTCGTAAATGTGTATCCGCTCCTCAACTTCAGTTCCTTTTCCATGTCCGCCAATCCATAGCTCACCTTTTTCCCTGGACATTAATGCACCAGCTGCGGCTGGGTGAATCTCAAACCCTGGAAGCCGCTCTTTATTTTCCAAATCAACTATGCTTAGCATTTCTTGTTTATAACTGATTGCATAAAGTTTTTTCTCGGCCTCAAGAAGTGTCAACGGCTCTTTTTCTACTTTGACTTCATCCACTTCATTACCATCTATATCAAAAAATCGCACACTGTCTCTTTCCTGGTCAGCAAAGGCTATCTCGGTTCCATCTCCGACTAATAGTGCGTTTACGATTCCCTCTCCTGTTTTCCAGGATTCGATCTTCTTCCCTTTGCTTAATGAATATAAGTCTGCGGTATCCACAGCCTTTCCATAAAGCAATATTGTATCCTTATCAGGCAGAATCAGACCTCCAATGTACGGTCGGTCAACATTCCAATCAGGTAACTTTTCATCTTTTTCCATGTCATAGAATGAGATTGTCATTTCCTTGATGTTTATCGTAGAAATAAAAGAAGAATCCTTTGGTATGACCTCAAAAGATTTCAAAGAGCAGGCAGATAAAAGAACAGTGAAAGTCATTGTGGCAATTATAAAAATCTGCTTCATAATTTACTCCTTTTCTGTCACCAGTATCTCACATTATTATATCTCTAATTTGTGATAATTCTATGAAATCGAACTCCCCAGCAAAAAGAAAAAACTTGCCGCCCGAGGGGACAAGTCAATAAATATGTATATTATCATTTTGTCATAATTGCCTTTTTTACGGCTATATCTTTCAGTTCTTCTGCAAGCACTTCCAGTTCCCACGGGCTATCTGATTCAATAAATAGCTCATTATGTTTCAGGCTGATCTTAAAATAAGAATCATGAAAACCACCAGTGAACTCAATTTGACCCAGGGATATTATGCAGCGATGATCATCTTCCTCAACCCAGCATCCCCTAACAAGCAAGTCATGGATACCTTCGACATGAACAGTTTCACTAACAAGTTCTAACTCCACGCGGCTTAAACCAGACATCAGAACTCCTCCTTGTTACTAATTGTCGAAATTTTCTCTTCATTCTTAGTGTACGAATAAAACAACGCACAAGCAAGCATATTTCGACATTTACTGGAAAAATCCTTCTCACGAATTCATTCATTTGGGACCTATATTTCTTTAAAACTTGAGCAAAGGGCTTGCACTTTTAATACCGACCTAAAGAATGGCATTTTATCACGTTAAAATCGATTTCAGGATTTTAACAACAATCTTACGAAAACAGCCTTCAAAATAAAAGAGATGGCAGCCGCCATCTCCCTTTTTGTTTTATTCTGTTGGACCCTGCCAAGCCATCATGCCGCCTTGCATATTGATCACATTATAGCCATAGTAGTCAAGGAATTGTGTAGCTCTTGAGCTGCGGCCGCCTGAGCGGCAGACCATTACATAAGTCTTGTTCTTGTCTAACTCATTCATCCTGAATTCAAGCAGGCCTAATGGAATATGAATTGCACCCGGAATTTTACCTTGTGCTACTTCATTTACTTCACGAACATCTACAACTTCGAATTCGTTGGAGCCCAGCCCATTTTGGACTTCTGTTGGTGTCATCTGACGCATTTCAATTTCCTCCTTATCATTACCAGGCGCTCATGCCGCCCTTTACATTAGTCACACTTTTAAATCCAGCCTTTTTCAACAACTTGCTTGCCTGGCTGCTGCGCATACCGCTCTGGCAAATAACGACTACATCTTTATCTTGGGAAAGTTCTCCCGTGCGGTTACCAAGCTGCTGCAGCGGAATGTTCTTAAATCCTTTGATATGGTTTCCTTTATATTCTCCAGGAGTTCTTACATCCACGTACTGCACTCCAGCCTTCTTGGCTTTCATCATTTCACCTAATTGTGCTGTCGTGATTTGATTTACTCCCTTAGTTGGAGCGAAGCGGCTCCATAAGAAAGCTGCTGCAAGGACTACGATTAATACATTAATTATTACATCCATCCGAATGCACCTCTTTTTTCACATATTTTAGTAAGTCATGATTTAGCAGGGATGCAAGTTTTTACACCCATATACCCATATGGGTATTTTAAGTGACAAAAATCAACTTGTCAAGAACAGAAATTCATTATTTTCTGCTCTTAACAAGCAATTCTACAGCATCATTTACAGCCTGGGACGTTTCTCTGCCTTCTTGTAAATCGCTGATCAGGCATTGTTCAAGATTCTTGCTGACAACCAAAGCAATGGTTCGGTCAACCGCAGAGCGAATTGCTGACAATTGTGTCACGACCGACTTGCATTCTTCCTGTTCTTCCAGCAGCCGGATGCTTCCCCTTACCTGTCCTTCAATTCTTTTCAAGCGATTGACTATCTCTTTATTGTACTCCACCTTGCCACCTCCTATTGTGATGGTCCAGTAATTGTATATCCTTTAACATTGTAACCATATTTTTTAAGCAATCTTGCTCCAAAATTCTTTTCCAATTCATTTGAGGCAATGATGACGATATGCCTGTCTGGAATTTCTCTTATATACCGTTTCAAATATCCACAAGGAATATTAATGGCACCATTTACTGGATTTTTCGCAGAATCCTGATAATCTCTGAGATCGACAAAAACCGCATCCTTTTCATAATCCTTTACCGCAGGGAGATTCCTGACTGGAACGTAACGGTTGAAAACCAAGGTAACTAAAAGGAGACTGATGATTAAAGTTGTGAGCAACTACTCTTCACCTCTTGTTTTAACTTGTTCATTACTGAACTTATAATATAAATATTATACCATATGGGGTATAAAATCAATAGTTGAAGATGATATTTTTTGACATTTTTTTTACCAAGCAAAAAAAAGAAGCAAGGATCCCTTCCCTCTTTAAGCATTCTATATCATTTTGGCATCGTGCACACCATTATTTAAATGCCAATTATCAGTTGCCATGCGGCCCTAGGCTAATTTGTTTTACAGGTAAGTTTTGGTGCTTTTTAAATACTCTGAATCAATACCTTACCTGGTTGAAGTGCTGTCTTACAGATTTATCTTCCCGCTTCTTCTTTAATTGCCTCAGCCAATTCCATATGCAACTGTATTAACATCATTTTACTGTCACTTTCCAAAGATGCTTCCAGAATCCTCTTTGTGGAGAGGTAGTATTTTTCCATTAAAGTCCTCCTTGCTCTCGGATGGGAGTTTTCATCCTTCAATTCTCTATAAATAGCTTCCTTAAGTATGTCTTCTGGTAACTGTTCAGAATGAAGTTTCCTGTTGTTCCATATGGTCCTGTATTCATCTAGTAACTTTTCATAATTCCGTGCTGCCATCATGTAGCCTCCTGATATACATAACATAGTCAAACCCTCACTAGTATATTTACATAATTCAGGCTGACAATGCAAAAAATAAGTTAAATTACTTTAAAGGAGAATAACTATGAGCAAACCGTATCGATGCCCTAACTGCAAGACGAACAGGACTAGATTCAATATGATTTCCCAAGTTCCCCAGCCTGTAAAACTGAATCCTCAATCAGGTGAAATTGTGGAGCAATATTCAAATGACCAGCTTGAGCCTTTTCATCTTCCATACAAAGGTCCAGAACTGAAAATCCAGTGTGCTGCCTGTGGACTTGTTGAGGATGAAAAGACGTTTGCCAAGTTTGGAGAAAGCTAACGATACCAAACCGACCACAGATCTTATTGCAGAAGATAAAAAGCTTGAGATTTTTCTCAAGCTTTTTCAATTGCTTACCTTTATTCCGGCTTCCTCAAAAAACTTTATTGAGTCCACTCTCCATTGTTCATTAGGCATGAACCTCACCAGGAGGACTTTACCCGTAAAGCTCTTGCCGCCGATCCCTTTCAGCTGCAAATTTATCTCGACAGGAACAGTAAGGCTCATCTGATCTCCCACATCTTCAGCGGGCAGTACTTCCATCCGTGAAATCCTGATATTCTCGATTTTGTACAGAACCTTTCCCCACTCAAGGTTTTGCAGTGAGACTAAAGAGACGATATCATGGTCCTGCTGTTTTAATCCGGCGATATACGCATTTACCAAATCATAAGGATCAGTTTGTTCCAAATATTTTTCAAGCTTTCCTGCTGATTTCAGAATCATAAGTTTATGGGATAGATCCATGAAATTTGTCCGGTGTGTCGTGCTTCCAAAAAAATGGATGCAAAAATGACCTGGAAAGTTATTCTTCAAGGCTCCTCCGCCATGTGGCATTCCATGCATTGAGGCTGCGATTTTCCCATCTTCCGAGATGACGATAATCGCTCTCCGCTTCCAGCTCCACTTTCCATTATAAATCTTTTTCATGATTGCCGTATCTTTTGGTGTTAATGGCTGGACATCTGCATGGTTGCTTCCTGCCCTTCTTTGGACTCGGAATTGCATGCCTGTTTCAAGATCGACAACTGTGAACTTGCTATACCTTGGCAAGATTTTATTTACCTCTTCCCACTGTATCATTTTGATCTGTTTATTTTTGGCAGTCTTTCCGGCTTGTATGCTATACCCGGATGAGGCAAGGAGAACAATTGTCAATATAATTATTTTTATTGTTTGCATTTTGATCATCTCTTTTTCACTAGGCTTTAACCTTCATGAAAGTTTTTGCTTTTTTGCTTGCTACTATTCAGCTAGCCTCCTTTCAAGCAAACAAAAAAACCCAGCAGAGCTGGGCAACTTCAATCATCTTTATGATTTTCTACATATTCCCTTGCTTTGTCGATTGCAATGGGAATTGCTTTTCCATCGTGGTAATGTTCTTCCTGGACAAGCGCATTTGCTATCTCAATTGCCTTCTCACGGACAACAGGGTCCAAGTTTTTCATTGAAGCTGGATAATCATTCTCTGTCCAAGGCAAATTAATCATCCTTTCGTTCAAAGATATACTTCTTTACCCCTTGTCCAATAATTGAAAACGCGACTTACTTTTCCAGATCCTTCAACTGCTGTTCAAGCAGGCTCCAGTCTGTTACCTGACCGATGAATACTAGATTGAGCGGCATTTTCATATATTCCTTCATATACAATGGCATCCCGTATGAGTATTGGAACAGGTCTGGGTACTGGGAATGGTCAAATAAAACATATCCTTTTATCCGGTATATGGAATCCGGCAGCGCCCTCAAAAAATCTTCAAAACCTTTCTGGCTGATCGCTCCGTCAAATCGATGCACAAACGTGCTTAACCTTAAATCAGACTGAACGTGCGCCCCAGAACTTTTAGCTTTTTCAGTATAAGCCAGGCCTTCCAGCAGTTTCATCGGAATTTTCGAATAGGTACTTAAAATACATTTAGCTTGTGGGTTGAGTCCTTGAATGTCCATGTTAACTTTTGCCTTCTCGGCTTCATTGAGCAAGTCTGATTTATTGACGATGATCAGGTCCGCATGCTTCACTTGTTCAAGCAAGAGCTGATGTACCTGGGGGTCTAGCGTTCTCCTATTGAGCCACTGCTGGCCATCAACTGTCGTGATGATCCCCTTGATTGCAAGCTTGTCGGCAAATAATGGGGAAAGGACAGCATCCAACACCTCTACTGGATGTGCGGCACCTGTAGTTTCTATATAAATCGCATCGAGATCATGATCAAATAGCAATCCCTGAATTTGAGATTCGAGTTTATCCTGAATCGTACAGCAGATGCATCCTCCCAAAAGCTCTTTTAAAGGAACATCTGTATCAACAGCATCCGAATCGATCGAAACACTGCCAAGCTCATTCATCATAACGGCAATGGTGCGTCCGTTATCTTTTTCATGCTGTAAAATTTGCTTAAGTAATGTCGTTTTACCGGTACCAAGGAAACCGGACAAAATGTAAACCTCTGTTTTTTTCATTTCACATCCGCCTATCTTTTCTATGTAATATGGAAAATCTCCAGCAAAAGCTGGAGATCCTCTTTATTTATTCATTTCCTGCTTCAACACTTCTATCGCTTTTTGAATTTGCGGGTCATCATTTTTAATCTGTTCGCGTAATGCATTCATTAGTTCGATCGTTGAGCTGCCTTTAAGGATTCCTGTTTCATCCAGTTCTTTTGATTTTTGGAAAGCAATCACAGCTTCCTTTGTTTTTTCATCATAAAAACCGTCTTCGCGGCCTGGATCAAACCCAAGAGCTTTGAGCATTTTTTGTGCAGCCCTGACCTGTTCGGATGCTGTTGATTCCTTCAATTCAGTTTCCGGATCGATAAATGGTAATGATGCATATTCTGGCATGGATACTTCATGGTCCGGCTTAATGCCTTTCTTATGAATCCAATTGCCCTCAGGTGTCAACCATTTTTCTGTGGTAAACTTCATATTCGATCCGTCTGAGAAATCTTCAGCGCGCTGGACCGTGCCTTTGCCAAATGACTTTTCCCCTACAAGAGGCACTCCAGCAGATTCGCTGACTGCTCCTGCCAGGATTTCAGATGCACTCGCACTTCCTTTATCAATGATGACAACTAAAGGAAGGTTATTCTTATTTTCGTTCTCTGATGGATACTTCTCTACATTGCCTTTACGGTCTTCAACCTGGAAAAGGATTTCTCCCTCAGGTACAAAGAGGCTGGATATTTTTATTGCCTGATCCAGCAGTCCGCCTGGATTTTGGCGAAGGTCCAGAACTAAACCTTTCATTCCTTGTTTTTGCAGGTCATTTAAAATATTGACCAGCTCATTTGCCGTGTTTTGCGAGAAGTTGGTAATCTGGACTTTTGCTACTCCGTCGTCCAGCATTTCACCATATACCGTTTCTATTGGTATTGTGTCTCGGGTAATGGTGACGTCAACCGGCTTTTCTGTACCCTGGCGAAGAATGGAAAGCTTAACGTCTGTTCCCTTTTCACCTCTAATAAGAGCGACTGCTTCGGTTGAACTCATACCCTGAAGGCTTTTTCCATCCACGGACATGATTTTATCTTCTGGTTGAAGACCTGCTTTTTCGGCGGGAGACCCTTTTAGTGGACTGACAATGAATATGAATCCATCCCTTTCCTGGATTTCTGCGCCAATTCCCTCAAAGGAAGATGACAGACTCTGATGGAAATTCTTTGCGTCTTCCTGGCTCATATAATCCGAATATGGATCATCCAAAGATTCAAGCATCCCATCTATCGCACCATTTATTAGCTTTTCCTGATCGACTTCCTCGAAATAGTCATTTTTCAAAGTATCATATGCGTCATATAGCTTTGCAAATTCTTCTCTTTCCCTAATTACCTGCACTGCTGGCTTGTCTTCGCC
Organism: Mesobacillus jeotgali; assembly: GCF_014856545.2. Lineage (NCBI taxonomy): Bacteria > Bacillati > Bacillota > Bacilli > Caryophanales > Bacillaceae > Mesobacillus > Mesobacillus jeotgali. Next base: position 2,982,371 of record NZ_CP109811.1, read on the forward strand.
GAAAGCAAGTGCAAAGGTAGTGATACCCGCTGTTAAAAAGACTAGAAAAAACAACAGCATTGCAAAGTGGAACTTTTTTATCCGAAGAAAACTATTCTTAGTCTCTGCTTCTGCAGCCTTTTCTTGACTCTTTAGCTCTTCATTGTTTTCTTCATTCATATTTTGCTGATCCAACCCTTTTCACCACTTTCCAATCAAGCTTAAAATCCTTAATGATTAGGATAACATTTTTACTGTGAAATTAACAGAAAAATAGGTATTGCAAAAAGAGGGGTCCCAAAAATCTTGGGACACCCTCTTTTTTAGGTGGCAGGGAAAAGTTGATTTCCACCCAGCCAATCAAAATATTTCTCTTGCTTTACTCTACATCGTATCCTTGATCTTCAACGGCTTCCTTCATTTTGCTTACTTCTGCCTTTGAAGCATCATATTCGACCTCAGCTTTTCCTTCTGAAAGGGAAACGACGACGCTAGCGACTCCGTCTACACCCATCAAAGCGTTCTTAACTGCTTTTTCGCAGTGTCCGCAAGTCATGCCTGATACATTTAAAGTTGTTTTTTCCATTTAAAATCTTCCTCTCTTTTTTTAATTTATAACTTAATCCGCTTCAAACGAAGGGAGTTAGTCACTACTGAAACTGAACTGAAAGCCATTGCTGCACCTGCCACCCATGGAGCCAGGAGACCCATGGCAGCAATCGGGATTCCTGCCGAGTTGTATGCAAGAGCCCAGAACAAGTTTTGGCGGATGTTTTGCATTGTTTTTTTACTTAAAGAGATTGCCTTAGGAATCAGTGTCAATTCCCCGCCAAGAATAGTGACGTCAGCAGCCTCGATAGCAACATCAGTGCCGGTTCCGATGGCGATGCCGATATCAGCCAACGCAAGAGCTGGTGCATCATTGATGCCGTCTCCTACCATAGCCACCTTCTTACCCTTTAACTGAAGTTCTTTGACATGGTTCGCCTTTTCTTCAGGGAGTACTTCTGCAATTACATTGTCTACTCCAACCTGGGCTGCAATGGCTTTAGCAGTGCGCGTATTGTCACCAGTAAGCATATACACTTCAATACCCATGGATTTGAGCTCTTCAATCGCTGTTTTCGCAGTTTCTTTGACTGTATCGGCAACCGCGACAATTCCTGCCACTTTATTGTTGATTGCTATCATCATCGCAGTCTTGCCTTCTGTCTCGAGTCGCTCAAGCCTTTCTTCATATCGAGCGAATTCGATTCCCTCTTTACCCATCAGCTTTCTGGTTCCAACAAATACTTTCTCTCCGCTGATGGTTGCTACAATTCCGTGGCCTGGTATTGCAGCGAACTCATCCATTGGCAATACTTCTATATTTCTTGTGTTGCCGTATTCCACAATGGCTTCAGCAAGAGGATGCTCAGAAGCCTTTTCGGCAGATATTAAATATTTCAGGACCTTCTCCTCGTCCCCGAAAATTTCTAGATCGGTTACGCTAGGTTTCCCTTTAGTAATTGTTCCCGTTTTATCAAGAACAATAGCATCAATTTTGTGAGTAGCTTCTAAGTGCTCTCCGCCTTTAAAAAGAATACCGTTTTCGGCACCTTTTCCCGTTCCAACCATGATGGAGGTTGGAGTTGCCAGACCAAGTGCACAAGGGCAGGCAATAACGAGCACGGCAATGGCTGTTTCAAGGGCTGACGCAAAGTCGCCAGGTGTGATGACAAAGTACCAGACAAGGAATGTAACAATTGCGATTGCGACAACAATCGGAACGAAAATTCCGGAAATCTGATCTGCCACACGCTGGATAGAAGCTTTGCTTCCCTGCGCGTCCTCGACTACCTTAATGATTCCTGCAAGGGCCGTGTCTTTACCGACCTTTGTTGCAGTCATCGTCAAAGTACCATTTTTATTGATGGTAGCTCCGATCAGTGAATCGCCAGCTGCTTTTTCAACCGGAATTGATTCCCCGGTGATCATCGCTTCATCAACAGCGGACTGACCTGATACAACCTTGCCATCGACAGGAATCTTCTCACCTGGTTTAACGATGATCGTATCATTAACTCTTACTTCTTCAATCGGGATTTTAATCTCCTCGCCATCCCTGATAACAGTCGCTTCTTTAGCTTGCAGGCTTAGAAGCTTGGAGATTGCTTCAGTCGTACGTCCTTTTGCAAGGGCTTCAAACAATTTTCCGACAAGGATCAAAGTAATCAGGACAGCACTTGTTTCAAAATATAAATGCGGCATATATGCTGGATTTCCAATTGTTTTTATAGCTTCTGCAAGACTATAAAAATACGCAGCGGATGTACCTAGTGCAACCAGAACATCCATATTCGCACTCTTGTTCTTAAGTGATTTATAGGCGCCTACATAGAATTGCCCTCCTATCCAGAATTGTACCGGAGTTGCCAATAATAGCTGGAACCATGGATTCATCAACAGATGCGGCATTGGCAGTCCCGTATCCCATGGCGCGTGGCCAATCATTGTATAAAGAAGTGGAAGTGACAAAAGGATGGATATGAATAACTTTCGTTTCTTCGCATTTATTTCATCTTCTTTTTGCTGGGCCTTCGCTTCCCTCTGGACTTTTTCCTTCGCGTCATAGCCCAGATCCTGGATCTTCGCGATAATTTTATCAGCTGACAAAACAGCACCATTAAACTCAACTGAAGCTGATTCGGTTGCAAGGTTAACGGTTGCTGCTTTCATTCCGTCCATCTTGTTGAGTACCTTTTCAATCCTTGTGGAACAGGCTGCACAAGTCATGCCGAAAACATCCAAATCCATCTTTTCGTTTCGGACACCGTACCCCAGGTCGTTGATTTTATTAAATATATCGTCTGGTTTAATTTTTTCAGATTCATATGTGACTGAGGCATTTTCCATCGCCAGATTTACAGTTGCATCGACGCCGTCCATCTTATTAAGGACCTTCTCAATCCTTGTGGAACACGAGGCACATGTCATACCCGTTATGTCGACAGTCATTTGTTCTTTCATCGTCTACACCCCGTTTCATTCGAAATGTTTCTTTCATCTTCACTAATTACTATACCCCTGTATAGTATATTAATCAATAATAAAGTTTGTTTTTTATTATTTTACCCCTAAATGTGTATATAACAGTTAAAAATGTCACATATGCCATAGATTAATATAAGAACTGCAGCGTAAAAACAAAAAACCTGGCCAACAAGCCAGGCTTTTCCTTTATATCTTCCTTACATTTTCAAAATACTCTTCAAGTGTCCAATCATTTTCATACATCTCAGTTGCGGCTTTGATTCCCACATACCTGAAATGCCATGGTTCATACATATAGCCTGTTAAATCTTCTTTACCCCTTGGGTATCTGAGGATAAACCCGTATTCATGGGCGTTGTGGGCAAGCCACACTCCTTCTTTTGTTGTACCGAATTGTTCATTCAGATTAAAATTATTGGTCTTGCTGGAAATATCCATCGTCAATCCTGTCTGGTGTTCGCTGCTTCCGGGTCTCGCAACAGCCTGAAGAGCTTTTTCCTCCCCAACTTTATTGACCTCGGCGTCAAAAAGGTTTTCCTGGCGCCCATATGATCTGTACCCTGAAACTGCAGCAAGTTCAATTCCATCATCCCTTGCACCGGCAAACATTTTTTCCAATGCTGCTGCAGCTTCTTTCCTCATAAGGCTCTTTTCAAGCTTGGCATCACCAAAAGAAAAGGGAACATTCGGTCGAACCAAGTCGGCCGGGATATAATGATCTGGTAATCCAAACATCTTATTGACTAGCGCCAAAGTATTCTGCGGATTCTGAATGACATTCTTTCCGTCCGTATTCTGGACTACATTGAAATACGCAGCTTCGAGTGTCAATTCATCTTCTGCTGGCTTGTCCTCTATAGGAGGTGTATTTTCCGTATTCTGTTCAGGTTCGTTAACCTCAGATGGCTGGTCATCCTGATCGTCTTGTCCAAAAAATTTATCTCCCAAGTAAGGAATTTTTTCAAGATACGGCTCAACCTGTGCGCATCCTGTCAAAAAAATCGGCAATGCGATTATCAGCAATATTTTTTTCATTATGTCCACCAATCTTCAACATTTTAAAGCAATAACACCATTCTAACATTTTTCGGCAAACTTTCGAATGGCCTTTTTTCCCATTAATACCTTTATTCATTATGCCTGCTTCTGGGATTGTGCAAACTACTGTAAGAGGGACATTTTGATCTCGGCTGTCTTTAGAAATGTCCTTTAAACAGGGCTTATTAGCCATTTTTGCTTTATCTGTCATTTGAAATGTCCATTAAATAGGGTTTATTAGACATTTTAGCTTGAAAAATTCTCGGAAATGTCTAATTAAGTCTGGAAAAATAGCTCATAAGAAAACCCTCTCCACAGGGAAAGGGTTTTCATCAATTTTTATTCTTTAATTGCTGCTTCGAGAGCAACTTCGATCATGTCGTTGAATGTTGTTTGGCGCTCTTCTGAAGTAGTCTCTTCACCCGTCAGGATATGGTCGCTGACTGTTAGGATAGAGAGGGCTTTGCGATCATATTTAGCAGCCAGGGTGTAAAGAGCTGTTGTTTCCATTTCAACAGCAAGAATCTGGTACTGTGCCCACTTTTCTAATTCAGCGTTATCATTGTAGAACTGGTCTGCAGTGAAAACGTTGCCGACTTTAAGGTTCAAACCTTTTTCAAGGCCTGTATTATACGCTTTGTACAATAGATCAAAGTTTGCTGTCGGAGCAAAATCCACTCCGCCGAAAGTAAGTCGATTCATTTGTGAATCGGTTGAAGAACTCATAGCCAGAATTACGTCGCGTACTTTGACATCCTTTTGGATCGCTCCGCATGTACCTACGCGAATCAGGTTTTGTACATTATAGCTATTCATCAATTCATTGATATAAATTGAAATGGACGGAACTCCCATACCTGTTCCCTGTACAGAAACTCTTTTACCTTTGTATGTACCTGTGTAGCCAAACATATTTCTGACTTCATTATATAACTTCGCATCTTCAAGGAATGTTTCCGCAATGTATTTCGCCCTTAATGGATCACCAGGCAGCAATACCGTTTCTGCGATTTCATTTTCTTTAGCACCAATATGTACACTCATTCAAAATCCTCCATCCTATAGGTTGCTACCTCAAAACTATACCACAATATAGTTAAGCAGGAAAATCTTCAGTTTCATGACAATTTTATTAACGGGCAAGCTAAAAATAGCTTTACCAAAGCTGAAAGAAAAAATCCTTTTCACCAGTTATATAAAAAACGAAAGAGAAGGTGATGAAGCAATGGGCAAGAAACACCGCAACCGAATCAATTCACCAAAGAAAAACAACCATATACCTCCTGAAGCAATTGTTGCTGAACAGGAAGCTCACGGCAAAGAATTCTCAGCTACCGGAAGAAAGAAACAAGGATAACTCAAAGACGATGAAGCAGTTTGCTTCATCGTCTCTACTTGCTTATTAGCAATAACGCTCGATCGTGTTCTGTAATTTCTGCTTCAAAGACGGAAGGTCGGAAGCATGGATATTCATTCTGACATATGTTTCATCCATCCCCATGGCTTCAGACAAAAAGCCTCCAAGCCCTCTCGCCCTGCGGTCAACTTGCATCATGACCTCAACTTCGTTCTCGCTGACTGGATAGAAAATCACTTCTAATTCATCCAACCTCCCTCTAAATGGGCCTGATGATGGCACAAACTCAAACTCCTGGACAAACGGCAGATTTCTGCGAAGATGTCTTGGCGCTTGTTCACACTCAGCCTCCCTCAAACGGAAGCCAAGGTCGCTAACAGCGTTAAATACGCCATGCATTAACTGATTGGGCACTACCGTAAGAAAATCTTTATCGCTTGGATCCACTGCATTTTTGATATCAAGCCCAGTCGACACCCACACCTTCGTCCTGCCCATTGATAATGGCATTTCTAATGGAAGCCTGAATGAGAATGGGATTTCCTTTGTTTCATTCTCTTTGATTACGAATGACTGCGTCAGCTTGAATCGGTCGATTTGGGCTGTGGCGGTATACTTTTTGTCGTCCGCTTCTTTTATATAGGTAGTATGTAAACTCAAATAGATGTCATCGATGTTCTGCTCTGTGTTGCCACCGCGAATTTCTACAATTCCACGTACTTCTTCCCCAGGCATTACCCGGTCCTTCTCCAGCTTCGTATCGACTTTAGCTGCTCCAATGCCGACGCTGGCAAAAACCTTATTAAAAAATGACATACCCCTTGCCTCCCTGGTTTCACATTTTTCTTTCATATAGATGTATACGATTATAAAGTGAGAGAGTTTCACCGAGATAAAAATTTTTAAATATTCCTTCTATATTTAATTTATATAAGGCTGAAATATGGTCCGTTGATATCCGTTCCAGGCGCTTCGCTTTCCGCGGGGCTGGCGCTGAGCCTCCTCGTCGCCGTCGGCGTCTGCGGGGTCTCACCTGTCCAGCTGAGCCCCAGGAGCCTTCGCGCCTTCCACTCCAATCAACTCAGGTTTCTAAATACATCGTAAATAAAAAAAGCAAGCCTTTATAATTTTAATTAAGTTAGCACACTCGATAAAATAATAAAAGAGGCGACTCTATGGTCTAATTTATTTGACCTGAGAGTCCACCCCATAACCGTATATAAATTACCTAGTCTATATCTTCTTCCTCATCGATGATGCATTTTTCAATCAGATATTCAAATGTGATGTCTGCCATCTCTTCAAGTTCTTCCTCTGTGGGAACGTATCCCCTTTTTACAAGTTCATGAAAGAAAAATTCAGCAATCTCCTCTGTATCGATAATAACCTCAATCTCTTTCACAGATTCGCCCCCCTTTATTCCAAATGTATGTGAAGAACCCATGTTTAATGCCAAGCTCAATCAATTTTCTGAAAATTGTTCTATTGCTTTTGGACAAGCATAGAATGGAATAAATCAAATTAGGAGTGATCTGGTATGGAGAGACTGGGTAATCTTGCGGCAATGTTTGTGGAGGATGTGAACAAAGAAGATAGTATGATTATTGAGTTGTTTGGCACTTTCGTAAATTTCTTGTTTAAAATTCTTTTGTGGACAGGAATTCCTTTTCTTGTTTATGTGCTGCTTGAATTTGCAGGGCTATTTTAAACATGGCTTTTTCCATCATTGTTAACGAGCATTGACAGTTTACGAAGAATGACTCTCATGACATGGGCGTATTCATCATCCTGGAACCACTTATATAAAATCCGGTAATCATTATAAATATCAAGGAGATTATCGATCGTCATCCTCTTTTGATTGGTTTTCCTCAGCTCTTCTTTTTCACCTGCTCGCGGCTGATGAGACTTTTTATCGAGGTTGACTGATGGCTTTACTTCTTTATTGGCAGAAAACAGAAGCCCCAGCTTCTGGATAAACGTATCGGCACTGTCCGAATCCGCAACCAGTGTCAATTCTTCTTCCCCGGCTTCAAGCCATTCACCATCTTTTATCCTGGAAAGTTCATATATGACATCCTCCCAGGCATCTTCTTTATATCTCCAGATTTCAGTTCGAAATCCGACAACCTTAAATAGGTCTGAACCATAACCTTTTACCTGTACCAGGTCCCCAAAAAAATATTTGTACTCGATGTCGATTTGCTCCTTTTCAAGCAGTTTCCCATCGTACTCAGAGAGCATCTGCAAACTTGTTTCCAAATACAAGCCCTCGCTCTTATTTATCTCATATACATGAAGGCCGTCAAGCCATTTTATATTTGTCACTTTCCCCACAGTCCCATAAATAGTGATCACGACTGTATCACCGATGTTAAACTTAGGTTTCTTCCGTTTTTCCATTTCCTCCATCCTCTCAACGATGAGTCGTGAATTGTGATTACAACAGTATATGCATTTTTCTGAAAATCGCTACGCCTAGATGGTGGATGGATGAAGCTTTTATCTTTTGCCGGAATGAAGTAAGAAAACAAAAATAAAGACTCTCGCGGTTTCACCGCAAGAGCCTATTAACTTTCTGCAATTAAATATTCATCCCAGGCTTCATCAAACACGGTCATACTTTCCGGATAATGACCGTTCATTTCCAAATAGGAGCTGATTTCATCATAATCCTCCGAGTTTTTTGGGAACGAGAGATCATCGTACGCGGAATTTGCGAACCTGCTGATCGCATCCTTCGGTTTGGTGGAACGATATTTCATGAGAAAGTGGTAAAAGCTTTTATACATATATGAACGCCTGCCTATTGATAAAATTAGTTTGTCCATACTATAACGGATTTGTTAAGGGCACGTCCACTTTAATGCAAAAAAACAGAGCACCTTCCGATTAGGTAAGGTGCCCTTTTTTCACTGCCATCTTGCTGATTTGGCCATCTCAAGCAATGCCCATATGATATTGAACATTAAAATCGCGACGGTGATTGGCACGGCATGGAGCCAGTTCATCCCAAATTTCTCAATGATCAGCCTTACATAATATCCGCAAAAGAATAAGACAACCATTGCCGCTACCAGCATGATGGATAAAGCGATAGACATTTTCTCTCCCCATTTCCAAATTAAATACTCCCCACTCTATTATAAAGAGGAGGGAGTAACTGGATAAAAAGGAAGTGTGAAACTTTTGTGAACAGCTTCCTAATTTAGGTTATTTTTATCACACTGTGACTTCAAGATGAAAAATCAAAGTAATTTCGCTTCAACAACCTTGGCTGCGCCATCAATTCTTCAAAGGTGACCACCTTGCCGAGTTTTTTCGTATCGATTAAAAATAATTGGTCTTCGATTTCCTTTGTGATCAATTCGGTCTGGTATGTCATTTGGCAGTCAAGACAATGGATGGCGGGCGTTTCATCGATTTGGATCGCTTTTGTACCATCCGGAAGTTCCCAATAGACTTTGTCTGTTACAGCTTTGGTTTTTTCACTGCTGCACCACTCGCATTTTGCCATCAGTCAACCCCCTTAGTCGTAGGAATAGCTCCCTGGCCATCAACCGCTTCAGCTGTCGTTTTTTTCTGCTGTGCCATGAACTTCTTTTCCTTCAGCTCATCACGTTTGTCACGCTTATCCTTCAGGGATGAATGTGCAGGGTCTTCCTCGTACTTTTCCCTGCGGTCAATCCGGCCAAGACCTTCAGGAATCAGGTTGAATTCACTGTCGTTCATAATCGCTGCTATTCCAGTATTCGATTTCTTCTTCTCATAGTCCGGATACACTTGTTTGAAGTAACCCTCCGCTCTGCCTGGAACATAATTTTCAGGCTCAGGATAGGAGGTGATCACACCTTCAAAATTCCGCAGGACAACTTTTTCAGGGCTTTGGGAAATCAGGTAATTTGGCTGCAAGGAGATTTTCCCTCCTCCGCCAGGCGCATCCACCACGAATGTAGGGACGGCGTAGCCGGATGTATGCCCCCTTAAGCCTTCAATAATTTCGAGACCCTTTGTGACCGGGGCACGGAAATGGCCGATGCCTTCAGACAGGTCACATTGGTAAATATAATAAGGGCGTACACGGATTTTAACGAGGTCATGCATAAGCTTTTTCATAATCGGGACACTGTCATTGATTCCTGCAAGTATCACGGATTGGTTTCCAACTGGGACCCCAGCGTTGGCAAGCATTTCACAGGCTCGCTTTGAGTCTTCAGTAATTTCAATTGATGTGTTGAAGTGTGTATTCAGCCAGATTGGATGGTATTTTTTGAGGATTGAACAAAGATTCTCTGTGATTCGCTGCGGGAAAACAACTGGTGCACGAGTTCCAATCCTGATGATTTCAACATGGTCGATTTCTCTCAGGTTCTTTAAAATATATTCAAGAATATTATCATTGATCAGGAGACCATCTCCGCCAGATATCAATACATCCCGGACTTCTGGGGTATTCCTGATGTAGTTTATTGCGGCATCAAGCTGTTTTTTCGCAACCCCCATGCCGATTTGTCCCGAAAATCTTCGCCTTGTGCAATAGCGGCAATACATTGAGCATTGATTGGTCACGAGGAAAAGCACCCTGTCAGGATATCTGTGCGTCAAACCAGGTACAGGTGAATCTTCATCTTCATGAAGTGGATCTTCAAGATCATATTTTGTTTTGTGAATTTCCTTGGAGATTGGCACTGACTGCATCCTGATCGGACAGCGCGGGTCGTCTGGATTCATTAATGAAGCGTAGTAAGGTGTTATATTCAGTGGGATTGTTTTCGTCGAGATCCTGACACCCTCTTCTTCATCGGGTGTGAGATTAATAACCTTCTTTAAATCATCCAGTGTCCTGATTGTATTTGTAAGCTGCCACAGCCAGTCATTCCATTGTTCATCCGTAACATCCTTCCAAAGCTCTATATCCTTCCAGTGTCTTGAAGGCTTATATAAAGTCTGTTTCATCCCAATTCCCCCTAGCTATTTTTATAGCTATTTATAATGCAAGTTCCGTGCCAAAAGTGACGGATTATTCAGAATTCACTAAACCCGCTTTCTGTAGCACTTTGTGACACTTGCCAAGGGGATTTGATCTAAAAAAGAAAATAACCTGCTGAAAATTCGGCAGATTAGAATCTCACAGATTTAATTTTTTCATTTTATATTGCAGTGTCTGTCTTGGAATGTCGAGGAGGACGGCTGCTTTCTGGACATTGCCGTGAGAAGCATCCAGCGCATCATTGATTAATTGAATTTCAAGCTCTTTAAGGTGGTCTCTCAGAACAAATGAAGTACGTGTTTCTTCAGACTGTTCTGGCTGGATGTTTTTCATCATCATTGGCAGATCATGCCCCATCAGCATACTGCCTTCACATACATTCATCATGTATTCAATAGTATGCTTCAGTTCCCTGACATTACCAGGCCATGGATGTTTATAGAAAATGGCTTTTACATGGTCCTCAAGCCCAGAGACATTCTTCCTCAGCTGCTTGTTATATTGACTGATAAAGATATCAGACAAATAAAGAATATCTTCTTTCCTTTGCCTTAAGGGGATCAGTTCAAATGTCAATACATTCAAACGGTAAAACAGATCCGTGCGCAGCTGGTTTTCTTCCATTGCCTGTGCAGGGTAAACGTTCATCGCAGAAATCACCCTGACGTTGACAGAGATGACATGAGTACTTCCGATTCTTCTGACAGCACCATCCTCTAGAACACGAAGAAGCTTGGCCTGCAGGTCGAAGGGCATCGAATTAAGCTCATCAAGAAAAAGTGTTCCACCATTAGCCAACTCGAACAAACCTGGCCTGTCCACTGCTCCAGTATAGCTCCCCTTTGATGTGCCAAACAGGATGCTTTCAAGCAGGTTTTCCGGAATTGCCGCACAGTTTTGCGCTATGAAAGGTCCAGCTGACCGACTGGAGGCGTTATGGATGGATTGGACGAAAAGCTCCTTTCCGGTCCCGCTTTCCCCATACACTAGAATCGGAGAATCAGATTTTGCCAGTTTCTCCGCCTTCTTTTTAATCGTCATAAAATGCTTATTGCTTGTAATCAGGTCGCTGAACGTATAGCCGGCTTGTTGTTTAACGGCTTTCCCGCCACGATGCTTATTATTCTTTTGAATTTCGACCAGGCGCTCAGAAAGCTGCTTGATTTGAGAATAATCCTTTGCAATTTCAACTGCACCGATCAATTCTCCCTGCACAAAGATTGGCAGTGTCGAGTTGACAGTATCAATTTTCCGCCCATGCAAATTGACGAAGGACTGGGTTTCATTATAGATCGGTTTCTTCGTTTCAATTACTTTCAATAGAGTGCTGGATTGATTGTTCAGTGAAGGAAACACACTAAGCAGCGGCTTTCCAATCACCTCACTGATATCCAGTCCATCATGCCTGGCAGCTACTTCATTATAGAAAATGGTAATCCCCTCTGTGTTCACGACATGGATTGCCTCGTCGATGCACTTCAATATTGCGCTCAAGATTTCTTCGGTCACATTGGATACTGAATTCATCTCATCACACTCCCATATTGAGTATATGACAGAGTGCCGAAAAACTGTCTTTTCACTGCCCAAAATTTGGCGGTTTTGCCAAATCTTTTACCCAAACGTTCATGTTTTCAATTTTATCATAGATAAACACATTGTTCACAAGTCTGCCACGGTATGCATAACCCAATTGATGCAAGGCTGCGTTCATTCCGAACGATAATGCCCTGGCGATGGAGTAAGAACAATATATGCCATTTTCAATCAGTTCCTCTTCAAGGCGGGCCAACAGTACCTTCATCAACCCGTGTTTCCTGTGCTCTTTTAATGTGGCACAATCAGTCATCTCTGCATTTTTATAAAAAGAGTCCACTTCTGCTGATGCCGCGCTTACGATCTGACCATCATGGACAAAACCGTAATAAATGGTTCCTTCTCTCATTGTTTTGACGATATACTCTGGATTATTTAAGGGTGTGGGATAAATTTGGAAAACCGCTTTATATAATTCAGACAAGCCTTCTGCATCTCTTTCGTCCATCTTTTTCATAACGTAATCCTTCGGGGGTGTAATGTTCTGTGCTGGCTCTGCCAGATGGTAAACACTTTTAATGATTCCATCCTCTTGAAGCCAATGCGGTGAAGTCCTTCTTTCGTCGCTGAAAAACTTCGAAAAGAACACACAGTCAGAGCCCAGGAAGAACCCGTCAATACTTGCTTCAAAACTGAAACCTCGTTCGATCAGCTGTGTAAAATGCTCCTTCCTTGCCTTGATGATTAATTTGTCTACTTTTTCGCTCTCCACAAGCTTTTCAGCTTGCTCCAAAATATCTGGCAAGCTGCCCAAATAATCTTCCACCCTGACCCGCTTATTCTGTGGATCAAGATAAACGGTTAGATTATAGTTTTTTTCTGATAAGGTCATTGTTTTGCCTAAATGCATGTTCATTCCCCCAATACCTGCTATAAGAATTTAAATCGTATGAAAAGCCTGGCTTTGGGCCAGGCTGACGGTCAATCCAGTTTGATTGAAACAAGCTTCAGTTCGGTCATTTCTTCTAAAGCGTATTTAATCCCTTCTCTGCCGGTTCCACTCATTTTGACGCCGCCATACGGCATATGGTCTACCCGGAATGTTGGTATTTCATTGATCATCACACCGCCGACATGGAGTTTTTTTGCCGCTTGCATCGCTTTTTGGAGATCATTCGTATAGACTCCTGCCTGCAACCCGTACTTTGAATCATTAGCCTTAGCTATCGCATCAGCGAAATGATTAAAAGTATTGATATGGACAACCGGTGCGAATACTTCCTCACAGGAAATTTTATCAGTGAGCTTTGCATTGAGCAGCACAGTTGGCTTCAATATTTGCCTTTCACCATCTCCGCCATATACCAGCTCCGCTCCGTTTTCCACCGCGGCCTGGATCCAGGCTTTTGCCCTGGTCACATCATTTCCGCTAATCATGGCAGCTAAATCTGTTTGCTCATCCAGTGGATCTCCCACCTTCAGTTTACCAGCTTCTTCAATAAACAAAGAAACAAATTCAGCAGCGATCGCTTCGTGTACGAAAATCCTCTGGATAGAGATGCAAACCTGCCCCTGATTAGAAAAGGCTCCAGTAACGATTCTCGGCATTACCTTTTTAAGATCAGTTCCTTCATCGACAATCAAGGCCGAATTAGAACCTAGTTCCAGAGTTACTCGTTTCAACCCGGCATTTTCGCGTATATGCTTCCCAACTTCAGGACTTCCCGTAAAAGTGACCATCTTCACCCGGTCATCAGCAATCAGCACATCACCAACACTTTTCCCGCTGCCAGTCACTACATTCAGCGCACCCGCAGGGAGTCCTGCTTCATGGAAGTAGGAAGCAATTTTATAGGCTGATAATGGGGTCTGGCTGGCTGGCTTAAGGACTACCGTATTCCCGGCAGCGATTGCCGGCCCTACTTTATGGGCAACAAGGTTCATCGGGAAGTTGAAAGGAGTGATCGCAGCTATTACTCCCAGCGGCTCTCTTACCGTATAGGCGACTCTTCCCTCGCCTCCAGGAGCTGCGTCCATCGGGATTGTTTCGCCGTGAAGCCTCCTTGCTTCTTCTGATGCAAACCTATAGGTCATGATGGTACGGTCGACTTCACCACGAGCAGCCTTCAATGGTTTGGAGGATTCCTCCGCGATCAGGCGGGCACACTCGTCCCTGTCCTCCTGGATTAATTCAGCCACTCTCCGAAGGATGTCTGATCGCTTATGTGCATCCATCTCTGCTATCGTCACTGCTGCCCCGGCAGCTGAATCAATCGCCTTTATCACATCTTCTTTGCTTGCCTCTGCTACATCAGCAATTTTTTCTCCATTAAAAGGATTAAAAAGCGGACGATAATTATCACATTCAACACTTTCACCATTAATCCATAAATTCTGTCCCATTGTTTCCCCTCCTACCGCTGGCAGCATTCAGTGATTGCTGATTCTAGTACATCGAATCCTTCCTCCATTTGATCCTCTGTTATGACCAGAGGAGCTAAAAGCCTGATTACATTTCCATAAAGGCCAGCGCTCATTAAAATTAATCCTCGCTGATGAGCTTTTGCAAGTATTTCTCGAACGATTTGTCCGTTTGGCCGCTCATTCTCATCGAAAAATTCGATTGCACACATAGCACCTAAGGAACGGATATCTCCTACTTCTGGAAAGCTGTCGGTCAGCTTTCCGAACCTTTGTAAGAACTTCTCCCCGAACAGGTTCGCTCTATCAAGAAGATTTTCCTTTTCTATCATTTTAACGACTTCTATTGCCGCTACACAACCGAGAGGACTTCCTCCAAAGGTGCCGCCAATTTCCCCAATACCCGCAGAGTCCATAATTTCAGCTCTTCCCGTGACGGCACTGATTGGCAGCCCCGCGGCAATCGATTTTGACATCGTCATCAAATCGGGGACGACACCGTAGTGCTCCATCGCGAACATCTTTCCTGTCCTGCCGAAACCGGTTTGGATTTCATCTGCAATAAAGAGAATCCCATACTGTTCACAAATTCTCTTCACTCCTTGAACAAAGGTTTTGGAAGGAATATTAAATCCGCCTTCACCCTGAATCGGTTCCATTATGACAGCAGCAATTTCGGTGCCAGGAACCTCGCTTAGGAAAAATGTCTCAAATTTTTTCAGCATATAGGCATCGAGTTCTTCAGGTGCCATGCCTTTTTCTTGAGAATACACCGGGTATGGCCATTTATAGGTTTCCGGAGCGAACGGTCCGAACTGATACTTGTATGGTTTGACCTTGCTCGTCAGCGACATTGCCATATAGGTCCTTCCGTGAAAGCCTCGTTCAAAAGAAATGATTCCTTTTCGGCCTGAATATTTCCTTGCTATCTTTATCGCATTTTCTACGGCCTCTGCACCGCTGCTCAGGAAGAATGTTTTTTTATCATGTGTCCCTGGAGTAATATTGTTTAGAATTTCCGCAAGTTCTATATATGGTTCATACATCATCACATGGAAGCAAGGGTGCAGATAACGGTCGATTTGCTCATGAAGTGCTTTTACTACATTACTTGGACAGTGGCCTACATTCAGTGTGCCGATTGCGCCCGCAAAATCGATGAATGTATTCCCATCAACATCCGTCAATAAGGCACCTTCTCCTCTTTCTGCAAACGACTTGATTGTGTTGAACGGTCCCACAGGGATATTTTTCTCTTTCCGCTCTAACAATGCCTGTGCCTTTGGGCCTGGTATAGCTGTGTTAATCTTTATATCTCCCATTTGTTTGATTCCCCCTTTTTTCTCTAATCGCTGACCTCACACCACTTAAGCAAAGCAAGTGCAATGATTTCAGCCGCTTCAAAAACATCTTCAAGCTTTATATATTCATTCGCCTGATGTGCCGTTTCCGTTACCCCGGGTCCAAAAACAACTACAGGCACCCCACCGACCTTGGAGAGGATCCCGCCGTCAGTTGCCCATGGGGATGCCTCAATTAATGGAGACTTTTCCTTAATGTCCATAAAGCTTTCTGAAAGGACATGAATCAACTCATGTTCAGGATCCAGGTCGCCTGGCAGCCAGCTTGCACCGAACCATTCAAGTTCAGGAGCATTTTCTCTCAGCCATGTATCTACGTTACAGACTTCGGCAATGGCTTCAAACATTTCACGCTTTGCCTCATCTTGTGTTTCATTAGGGGCCACCCCCATCCTGCCCTCAATTACAGCTAAATCCGGTACAGATGATGGCCAGTCTCCAGCATGGATCTTTCCAATATTAATAGGAATCGGGATTGGTATGCTTTCAAAAAACGGATCAGTGATTCTTTCATTTCTCTGAGACTCCAAGATTCTCAGTCTATCAATGACCAGCATCGCTTTCTCAATCGCATTGACACCTTCATACCTCGTTCCGCCATGCGCCCCTTTTCCTTTCACTGAAATCCGGAACCACATGGATCCCTGCTGTTTTGGAAACAGCTTCATATTTGTCGGCTCAGGGATGATGGCTGCATCCGCTTTATAACCTCTCAGGACAGTGGCAAGTGTTCCTGCACCACCGCTTTCTTCTTCGATTACACTTTGAAAAATGACATCGCCCTTTAGCTTGATTCCTGAATTTTTTATTGCCTCCATCGCCATTAGCAGTGAAGTTGTGCCGCCCTTCATATCTGTCGAGCCTCTGCCAAATAATTTGCCGCATTCGATATGGCCGCTGAACGGGTCCCTTTCCCAATCTTTTGCATCGCCTGCCGGAACAACATCAATATGTCCATTGAGGATCATCGACTTGCCTCCACCTGTTCCCCTCATGATTCCTACAGCGTTTGGGTTTCCATTGAAGTCTTTTCGATCTGAACAAAAAGCGGGGTGAACAGTCAGTCCGTTATCCCCGATTTCCCAAATATCCATTTCAAGACCCAGCTCGCGGCATTTTTCAATAATGACTGCCTGCGCTCCGCTTTCATCCCCTCTAGTACTCGGTTCCTGAACTAATTTTTGCAAAAGCCGGGTCCCTCTTATTCTGCTTTCTTTAATGTAATTCCTCACCTTTTGCTCAGGCGTTTGCACGTTATCAGCCCCTTTTAATATTCGATAATCCGGATATTTTCGTCGATTGTAAAATCGCATGCGGTCTTTTCGGTAACTTCAGCGATTGTATGTGGCGCAAAAAGTTCAGACAATATCAATGAACCGTCAATTATTTTAAAAACTGCGAGATCGGTGATGACCATGTCAACACATTCAGAAGCGGTTAATGGCAGGGTACACGATTGAACTATTTTAGAAGCTCCGTTTTTATCACTGTGGTTCATCAATACGGCAACTTTCCGGGCTTTTTGTGCCAGCTCCATTGCCCCTCCCATGCCCGGAACCTTTTTGCCAGGTACAATCCAGTTCGCAATGTCCCCTTTTTGGCTAACCTGTAAAGATCCAAGAATAGTAAGATCAACTCTGCCTCTGCGAATCATACCGAAGGCTATAGCACTATCACAATAAGAGGAACCTGCCATGACAGTGACTGGGAATCCACCGGCATTGCACAGGTTTTCATCCTCATAACCTTTTTCCGGCGACTTCCCCATCCCGACAATTCCGTTTTCAGCATGGAACATGACTCTCGTTTTTTCGGGAAGGTGGTTCGGTACAAGAGAGGGAATTCCTATGCCCAGGTTAACAACCATGCCCGGAGAGATTTCTTCGGCGGCTCGTCTGGCCATTCTGTTTCTGACATCTATTCCCATGCCCATTTCCAATTCACCCCTCCAGAAGGAATAACCATATCCACGAATACACCAGGCGTGACGATTTCTTCAGGATCCAGGCTGCCAAGGGGCACAATTTCCTCCGCCTCCGCGATGGTGAATTTTCCGGCCATTGCCACGAGCGGGTTCGTATTCCTGGCACTTTTATCAAAGACAAGATTTCCATATGGATCTGCTTTTTTTGCATAAACGATTGAAACTTCGGCTGTTAACGCCGTTTCAATCAAATAATCTTTGCCGTTCAATGTCATTCTTTGTTTGCCTTTTGCAACAAACTCATGATCCACTCCTACATCTGTCAAAATGGCTCCAAGTCCCATTCCACCAGCGCGAATCCGTTCTGTCAGGGTTCCCTGCGGCGAGAATTCAACCTCTAGCTCTCCCTTGGTCATCAAGGTGCCTGCTACTGGATTGGATCCAATATGGGAGGCGATGACTTTCTTTGCTTTTCCGCGGCTGACAATTTTGCCAATGCCGATCTCGGGAAAACCTGTATCATTCCCAATCAGCACAAGATTTTTTATATCCTTTTCAAGAATACCGTCAATCAGGTCAGGGGGAGAGCCTACTCCGCCAAATCCGCCAAACATCAAAGTCATTCCGTCATAAAAATGCTCCATTGCCTGCTCAAGCGTCGCTATTTTTCCATACGGATTATCCATCTACTTCTCAACTCCATCTTCACAAGGAAATCCCAGTATTCTATACACTTCCATGAATGTTGTCTTCAGCAATGCTATTAATTCATCAATCTCCCGCCTCGTGATCGTCAGCGGAGGCGAGATAATTATTGCATCCCCTGAAAGGCCATCCAGACCGGCGCCTGCAGGATACAGCAATATCCCATGGTCCCTGCCCGCCTTTACCACAATTTCAGTTAGTTTCATGCTTCGTTCAAACGGGAGTTTCGCACCTGGCAATCTGACAAATTCCAGACCGAGAAGCAAGCCCTTTCCCCGGACATCCCCGATAAAATCAAACTGATTTTTCAACTTATCAAGTTTATTTTTCAGGTACACAGACTTTGATTCGACTTCACTTAAAACTTGATTGTTCTCAAGGTATTCCATAACCGCCAGTGCGGCAGCGCAGGATTGTGGATTCGCGCTAAGAGTATGGCCGCTCATGATTGACTTGGAGCCATTCAGAATAGGCTCCATCACATTGTCACTGACAACCGTTGCCGCAATCGGGGCATATCCTGCTCCCATACCTTTACCAAGCGCGACAATATCGGGAATGATGTTCCAGTGTTCTGATGCCAGCATCGTCCCTGTACGGCCAAAACCCGTCATGACCTCATCCGCAATGAATAATATATTGTTTTCATCACAAATCTTTTTAATTGTTTCGTAATAGCCTTCCGGGGGTGAAATCGCCCCTCCAGCCGCACCAATAACCGGTTCCGCAATAAATCCGGCGATATGGTCAGAACCAATCCGCTTTATTGCTCCCTCAAGCTCCATCGCACATAAAAAACCACACTCAGGCGCTGTGCTTTGATATGGACAGCGATAGCAATATGGAGGTGAAATCGATGGGAATTCTTCAAGCAATGGAACAAACCTTGCTCTTCTTCCCGGATGTCCTGACATAGATAGTGCACCCAGAGTGATTCCATGGTAGCTGATCCATCTTGATAAAATTTTTGTTTTTGTCTTAATCCCTTTCTCTTGCCAATACTGAATCGCAATTTTCAGCGCGGTTTCTGTAGCCTCTGAACCACTATTTACAAAGAAACTCCAATTCAAATCTCCCGGCAAAGCATCAGCGAGTTTTTCCGCAAGCTTTTCTGCTGCCTCACTAGTGAATTGGGAGCGATAGACAAAAGACACACGTTTGGACTGTTCATGCATTGCCAGGATAATCTCAGGAACTCCGTGTCCAATATTTGCTGTGACAGCCCCGGATGCAGCATCAAGATATTTCTTGCCATCTTTGTCAAAAAGAAAGACACCTTTACCATAGTCAATCTCTGGATAGCTTTCATCCAAGGCAGGTTTAATCAAGTAGGACGGCTTCATAAATTCACTCCATTCACCGCAATTAAAATTAAATGGACATTCAGTAAATTGTATGAAATGAAAAGGGGAATCTTTCTTGAAGATATAAAAAATAAGTGGTACTAGCCTGGGATTTTCGAAATGGAGGGGATCTGATACATTTTCGTTGTTGATGACTGCCTACACTTTGGACAAAATCTGCTCATCCATCGGCTGTTTTGTCCGAACCAGGGGTGACTTCGGACAATTTCTGCTCTTCCACCAGTTGTTTTGTCCGAACCGGGGGTGACTTCGGACAATCCCGGCTCTTCCACCAGCTGTTTTTTCAACAAATTCCCAACAAAAAAAAGACACCTATAAAAGGTGCCATTAAAGGTGTAGAACCCTATTCTTTTTGTTCAATAAAGATCTCGGTTTGTCCCCCTGCGGCCTTTACCGTTGCAACTGCCCCAATAGGCAGCGTGGCAAGAGGCTGGACATGCCCGAAGTTGACGTTTGCAATGATTGGGATATTCCGGAGCTCTTCCTTACTTGAAATAATCTTCCTTAGAGCTTCTTCCGTAATATTGGAATTCTTTTGGAAACGGCCAATCAACAGAGCTTTTATCGAATCTGCACCTGGAAGATGAAGCAGCGATTGCAGGTCCCTGTCGAAGCTTCTGGAGTGGCTTTCTTCGTCATCCTCAATGAACAGGATGCTATCCATGAGTGAAGGCATAAATTCTGTACCTTGAAGAAGGTTCATCGTACAAAGATTGCCGCCGATCAGCCTTCCTTCCGCTTCGCCATCCTGAAGAATCAAGTAGCCGCTTTGTTCATGAAATGTCCGATTTTCCTGGTCAAGATACCAGGCATCATCAGACCATGTATCTGATGGAACGATCTCGTAAGGCGCATCATTGGTGACTGCCTGCAAAAACGATTCCATCGTATATTCAAGTCCATGCTTTACACCGAAGCTCGAAAAAAGGGGCCCAGAATAAGTAACGATACCTGTTTTTTGATAAATAGCCAGCTGCAGCGCTGTAATGTCACTGTACCCGCAAAAAACCTTCGGATTAGCAGCAATCAGGTCAAAATCTATATATTTTAGCAGCTGATTGGAATTATAGCCTCCAAGTGCAGTAAGGATCCCTTTTACATTTGGATCTGCAAATGCATCATGCAGGTCCTCGATTCTTTCTGCAATAGAAGAGCTGAAAAATTCATCATGCGCATCTGCGTTTTTTCCGAATGTCACATTGAAGCCCAGTTTAGTCAACCTTTCAACAGCCAAATCAACCTGGGCTTCTTTTAAAATGACCATGCTGGTCGCAGGTGCGATTACTCTTATTTCATCCCCTGGCACTAATTTAGGTGCAAACATACTCTCCCCGCCTCTTCTGTATTTAGGTTTATTTTATCAAAGAAGTGGAAGTGTGTATGCATCTTTAAACAAGTGCAGGCTCGGTTTTCCGGCCAACCCTGGACTTTTCGATAATGTCATTGGCAATCCAAACACCGCATGCGCTTGCCTGAGCCAGTCCTCTTGTGATTCCGGCTCCGTCCCCGCCAACATACAGGCCGCTTATTTCTGTTTCAAACCTGTCATTCAACTTCGGTCTTGCGGAATAGAATTTCGCCTCCACTCCGTAAAACAAAGTATGGTCTGAAGCAAGACCAGGCGTTACCTGGTTGAGCGCTTCCGTCATTTCAATCAAACTTTTCAGCGTATTATATGGAAGGACTAGCCCAAGATCCCCGGGAACTGCTTCCTTCAAAGTCGGTTCCAGGAATCCTTCTTTGATCCTTTTTTCAGTGGACCTTCTCCCTTTTAAAATATCACCATACTTTTGTACAATCAGGCCGCCATTTGAAAGACTGTTTGCCAGCCTGGAGATTTCATGGGCAAATTCATTCGGTTTATCGAATGGTTCTGAAAAAGTATGCGATACAAGCAAGGCGAAATTGGTATTGCTGCTTCCAAGATTAGGATCTTTGTAGGCATGGCCATTAGCAAGCATGATTCCAGAATGGTTCTCGACAACAACATGTCCAGAAGGATTGCTGCAGAATGTCCTGACACTGGTCCCTACGGATGTATTGAAGATAAATTTCCCTTCATATAAATGCTCATTAATTTCCTCCATGACAACGTTGGAAGTTTCAACACGGACGCCAATGTCGACCTGGTTATTGATCATCTTAAGCCTTCTTTTTTTCATTAGCTGCGTCAGCCATTTGGAACCGTCGCGGCCAGGGGCAACTACAATTTTATCGGCAAAAATCTGCTGGCCATTCCTAAGTTCAACACCTGTGACTTTATGGCCTTCAGGCGTTTTTTCAGTAATCAAATCCTCGATTTCAGTCTTGAACGCCATATCGACTTTTTCTTTTAAGTACTCAAATATATTTTTCAAGATTTCAAGATTCTGTTCCGTCCCAAGATGGCGTACCTGTGCCCTTAACAGTTTCAATCCTGCGGCATAGCCTCTTCTCTCAATTTCCCTGACCTTATCTGTCATTGGATCTGTAATGCTTTCTGTAGCTCCATGCTTGAGGTTAATTCCATCCACGTATTTAATAAGCTCGACAACTTTTGAATCAGGAAGATAATCCGTCATCCATCCGCCGAATTCGCTTGTAATATTGAATTTTCCATCAGAATAGGCTCCAGCACCGCCAAATCCGTTCGTTATCGAACATGCAGGAAGGCAGCCGGCAAAATCCTTCTTCCCTGCTGCTGGCGGGCATTTCTCAATCTTCTTCTGTAAGATCGGGCAGTTCCTGCGATAAATATCATGGCCTTTATCAACAAGCAGTACTTTAGCTTCAGGCATTTTCAACGATAATTCATAACAAGTAAATATACCTGCCGGACCTGCTCCAACGACAATCACATCATAGTTTGTATTCATACAGCATCCCCCGCCAATCAGTTTTTTGCTTAACCATTGGTAAATATAACAAACTTAAGCAATGTAGTCAATATTAATCACGAACTATATATCAATTTATATATTATAATGTTCGTATTTATTTGAAACAAAATAAGAGGCTGCCTGCTGTCAGACAACCTCTCTAATTACTTTATCTTAGCTCATTTTTTACCAGTTATAGCTGCAGCATGCGCCAATGATGATTAACAAGATAAACAGAACAACGATCAATGCAAAACCGCCGTATCCGTAACCAGCACCGCCCACTCCTGCATAAGGATAACCTCCGCCACAGAAAGTGCCATGCATTGGTGCTGTTCCAACCGGTGATGTTACAGGCATTGGGGCATTATCATATCCGTACATTAAAAACCACTCCTCGTTTGTTTTTGAATTGCTTTCCCTTTACGGTATGATATGGGTACTTGACCCGTTTGTGCATTAGCCCATTTTTAAAAAAATATCGATTCAATAAAAGAAATGAATTACAGTCTGCGCGCTGAAAAATTTCTTTTCACAGGGACTGTACTAGCAGTTACAATTAGCTTAAAGGCTTACTTTCCGGAGGGATACCAACACGAATGAAATCCAGCGCTAGAAAAGTATTCAGTATAGTTTTTCTTACCGCCGCAGTTATTTCCTTTTTAGCGATACAGTCAGAACATTACCTTTCCGAGGATTTATCAGTATATGAGAAGATCGAAGCAGGTTCATCATTTAATTATTTGGTCATCGGCGACAGCATTGGCCGAGGTGCTGGAGCAGAAAATAAAAATTTGCGCTGGTACAGCCAGCTTGAAGTGCTTTTAAAGGATTTCAGCGGGACCCGGGCACGCAGGAATATGCTCGTCCAAAGCGGAGCAACAGCCTTCGAAGGAATTTACAAACTCCAAAAAGCTCCAAAATTCCGGGATATTGATCTCATCTTTATCGTTTTTGGTGAAAATGATCGAAAATACATGGACTCCGAACAATTCACTTTTTTTTATGAAAAATTAATCCGAGATGCCAAGGAGCGTTACCCAGGATCTGAAATCATTACCATCATTGAAAGTCCTTTGAAACAGGAACAATTTGCTGATGCGATTAAAAGAGTATCCGTCCATTACGGAGCAAAGCCGCTGGACATGCGCATTCCCTTTAAGCAATCAGGAATGCTTACTGAGCAGCTTACGACGGATACTGTACATCCTAACGGCAAGGGATACCAGTTGTATGCAGCTTCAATACTTGAACTGATTAAGAATAATATCGAACTAGATGCCGAGATTGCCAGTCTGCCAAAGCCATTGACCAGGGAGCAGACCTTATCCTTCTATGAAAAAAAGAACTTATCTGGAAGCAAAGGGTTCGTCATCGAAAACGGAATAAATATAAGCAAAAGAACTGGTGATTATCTAGAGTATGAGTTCAAAGGCTCCATCCTTGGGGTAAAAGCTATTCGCAGTCAGGACGGGGGGATGCTGAGGGTATATATTGACGGGGAATATATCAGGACAATTTCCACCTGGTGGCCTTTCACACGTGAAAGGTATCTGTATATCGCAAGCGGCCTGGATGAAGGCCGACACACGGTCCGGTTTGAAACAGTCGAAACAACGTCTTCAAACATTACCAGTGAAAAGCAAATCACCCAGATTTCTTCGATTATCGTTACGAAGGATAAGAAAAAATAATCATAGAAAAACTCTGTAAAAAAGTGTATGATACTTCCATATGTTTGGAATAAGGAGTTTACCATGAAAAGTGTATTGAAGAACTTCATTAACGGGATCCTGACAATAGTCCCAATTATTCTCGTTATCTATGTCATTTATAAAGTATTCATGTTTTTAGACAGCCTTCTTGGAAATGTACTGAAACCATACTTACAAGAAAGGTACATTCCTGGCATTGGCCTTCTGACAACCCTGATCCTGATTACCATTCTGGGATGGCTGTCAACCCGGTTCATCACTGGAAGTATCATTAAGCTAATTGATAAGCTTCTGGAAAAAACTCCTTTTGTAAAAACGGTTTATTCAGTTATAAAGGATACTGTCCATTCCTTCCTTGGTGAGAAAAAGTCATTTTCCAAGGTTGCTCTGGTTACAATACCAGGTACCCATATGAAGAGTCTCGGTTTCATCACAACAGATGACCTGAAGGCATTCCATGAGCCATTGGCAGAGTATGTTGCTGTCTACGTGCCTCAAACGTTTCAGGTAGCAGGTTTCACCTTCCTGATTCCTAAAACTGATGTAGAAATCATTGATGTAAAACCAGAAGATGCAATGAAATTCATCCTATCAGGCGGGATGACCTCTCCTAATGGACAAAAATCCGTCAATGAAAACGGCCGCTGAATCAGCGGCTGTTTTTCATTGACGAACAACTCTTTCGGCTCTTTTCGAGTATACGCACTTACCTATTCAAAAGTCACTTCCAGGATAGGTGTCGTGCCCTTTTCAACATTTCCTTCTGTTAAGACCTTCAATGATGCAGCCTGATCCGTGTTAGTGATAATAATCGGTGTTACTGTACTCTTTGCTTTTTCGCTGATAACGGAAAGGTCAAAGGTTACCAGTTTATCGCCTTCCTTGACTTTGTCGCCTTGTGCTACATGTGTTTCGAACCCTTCTCCCTTGAGAGAAACAGTCTCTAATCCAATATGGATCAATAGCTCTGCTCCGTTTTTCGCTCTTATTCCGACCGCGTGCTTAGTCGGGAAAACCTGAATGATTTCACCTTCGACCGGTGACACGACAACCCCCTCTGAAGGTTCAATCGCTACTCCGTCCCCCATCATTTTTTCTGAAAAGACAGGATCAGGAACTGCACTTAAATTTACTGCATTCCCTGTAATTGGTGCTAGCAGCTGGATTGTTTTTACCTGCTCTTCTTTTTTTCCAAATAATTTTTTAAACAAACGAATCATTCCTTCCATTCATAGAGCTATGATTAATCCTTGTTTAATTATCCTAAGATTAATCCTGGAACAGCTTAAGGTACTCTCCATACCCTTCCTCTTCCATTTTTTCCTTCGGAACAAACCTCAATGCAGCGGAATTAATGCAATATCGCAGGCCATTCTCTCCGGGACCATCATCAAACACATGGCCCAGATGAGAATCTGCTGTTTTACTGCGCACTTCAGTCCTGACCATAAAATGGCTAAGGTCTTGTTTTTCAGTTATTTCTTCCTCCATGATCGGCTTGGTAAAACTTGGCCAGCCGCATCCCGCATCATATTTATCCCGGGAACTAAATAAAGGCTTGCCAGAGACAATATCAACATATATCCCTTCTCGCAGATCATTCCAATACTCATTCCTGAATGGCGGTTCTGTTCCATTATTCTGCGTAACTTCATATTGCATGGGTGTCAATCTTTTCTTTAACTCCTCTGGATCTTTCTTCATCATTCCTTTTCCCCCCAATGATTCCTGATAAAAGCTTTGCGCCCTGAACCGATTTGATAAGCATTGTATCTTTCAGGGTTTTTCTTATAATAATCCTGATGGTATGTCTCTGCAGGATAAAACGTTTTGGCCGGCAAGATCTGGGTAACGATATGTTTCGTGAAAACCCCACTATCTGCAAGCTTTTGTTTTGATTCTTCAGCAAGCTGTCTTTGTTCTTCATTATGATAAAAAATCGCGGTTTGGTATGATTGTCCCCTGTCGTAAAACTGGCCTCCTGGGTCGGTCGGATCTATTTGCTGCCAGTATAACTCGAGCAGCTTCTCATAAGGAAAGATTTCCGGATTGTATGTGATTTGCACGGCTTCATAATGTCCGGTGGTCTCGCTGCAAACCTGCTCATATGTAGGATTTTCAGTCGTGCCTCCAGTATAGCCGGAAACAACGCTGACAATGCCAGGCTGCTCATCAAACGGCTTGACCATGCACCAGAAACACCCTCCGGCAAATGTCGCAAGCTCTTGATTACCTTTTTCCATAGTGACACCTCTTCTTTCAAGCTTTGGATAAATGGATGAAACACTCTACTCAAATACTTATTCCCTATTCTATTACTTTTAAAGCAAAAAACACATTCAGAAGCCTTCAAATGATAAAAGCCCCTCCAGAGAAGGGACTTTTCATTATTTTCGTTTATGCTTTGAATTGTGGCGGACTTCCTTGCTGATGTTTTTCCAGTGCTTCTTTTCCTCAGCTTGCGCCTTTTTATCCAGCTTCCTGTCAATATAGGCCAATTCTTTTTGCAGCTTTTTATAGCTGGCAAGCCTGTTTTCATCCAGAATTCCTTCATAGATGGCTGACCAAACTGCACAGCCTGGTTCATTATTATGACTGCAATCGCGGAATTTACAGGATTCAGCATATTTTTCAATATCAGCGAAACTTTCTGCAATTCCATCCTCACTCGTCCAGAGCTGGATTTCCCTCATACCTGGGGTGTCAATCAGTATCGCTCCTCCAGGAAGGAGAACCATTTCCCGATGGGTCGTAGTATGCTTGCCCTTATCATCGCTTTCCCTGATGTCCTGGACCAGCTGCTTTTCAAAGCCTGTAAAGTAATTGACTAGACTAGACTTGCCTACTCCCGAAGAACCTATCAAGGCTACTGTTTGGCCAGGAGCAAGATATGGTTGCAGTTCCTGTATGCCCGTACCCTCGAGAACACTTACTGCGATTACAGGTACCCCGATCGCCACTGTTGAAACTAGATCCATTTTGGCTTTTAGGTCAGTCACTAAATCTGCTTTGCTTAAAATAATGACAGGATTTGATCCACTTTCCCAGGCGAGCAGCAGGTATCGTTCAATCCTTCTCAGATTCAGATCATCATTCAGTGAATTTACGATGAACACAGTATCAACATTCGCTGCGACTATTTGCTCCTCGGTGATTTGCCCGGCAGCCTTTCTCGAAAACTTGCTTTTACGGGGCAGAATTCCCTTGATTAATCCTCGCATTTCGCCTGGAGAAGTTTGTACGGAAACCCAGTCACCGACTGCCGGGAGGTCTTCCCGGCCGTTTGCATCAAATGTCAATTTACCAGCTAGTGTGCAGAGGTATTCTCCATCTTCCAGCCACACCCGATAACTGTGCTTATGCTCTAACGCTACCCTGCCGAGCTTGATTCCATCAGGATAATTTTCTTTAAAATGGCTGTTCAATTCAGCCGTAATACCGATATTTTCAAAATTCTTCAATTCTCTTATCCTCCAATATGCTTTCCGAAATATAAAAAACCACAGGCACGCACAGCCCGTGGTTCATAAGCATGGAGAAAAAAGACTATCAGTCAGTTGATCCGCTTAGGTTAGGGGCCGTGCAATAAGTAACATCCAACATCAATACATTTAACATCCTGCTCATTACACTCCACCTGCCTCTCGTTTAATTATTTATAGTATATGGAAAAACATTCCTCATGTAAAGACTTATTTCAAATTTTTCATAAACTGCAGACACTGATTCGCACCTATTGCGCCCAATTTGCATATTTTACATTTGAGCATTCAATAAATTTAGGAGTGAGGGGTATGTCCATCAGGAACCAGAATGATTACCTTCATAAAGCGGCCATGTATGATCTTTTGGCTAATTACTATAAATACCTTGATCCAAATCAGCACGTCATGTATTACCACAAGCACCTGCGAAATTTAAATAAAGCTGTCCAGCTAATGCGCTCCCAAACTATTCAGGCAAGTCCATCCAACTCATTGCCATCCATGGTGCGTTTTTTGCATGCTTCCCCCGCGGTAAAGAATGTCGATATTTATGTAAATGGCAGCCGAGTTGTCCGCGACTTCAGCTATAAAAACAGTAGCAGCCATATGCAGCTTCCGCCAGGCAAATATCAAGTCGACATATATCCTGCAGGCGAAAGCGTTTCTACTGTAATCAGCAAAAAGATTATGGTTGAACCAGGGAGCATTTACACAGCTACCATTGCCGGGCCAGCTAATAACCTAAGGCTGCTTACTTTCGAAGACAACCCGCAAACACCTGTGGGAGAAACAAAAGCAAGATTTATCCACCTATCCCCAGACGCGCCGGCTGTTGATATCACAGGGTTAAATGGAGACGTGATATTCCCGAACGTATCCTATAAACAGGCAACAACATATCTGGCCCTGAGTCCAATGACCGTAACATTGGAAGCTAAAGTTGCAGGCACCAAGAACACAGTCGTTACCATCCCTGATGTCAAATTGGAGCCAAACAATGCCTATACGATTGTCGCAGTAGGCACTGCCAAAGGAGAACCCCCAATTGAAGTAATTATATTGCAAGGGTGAAAAGGCCGGGCGACCGGCCTGACTTTTTTCTGCTAACTGGCCATTTTCCGCATCTTTGCCATATAAAGTAAAAAAAGAAGGCACCTAAAAGAGTACCTTCTTAATCTGCTGGAACAAGCAGGGTGAATTTAATGTTGTCCTTTTTCAAATCGAATTCATTTACCCGGACTTTGATATCACTTTTCAGCTTCAGCCTCTGCATAGAGACGTATACTCTCTCTTCCTTTGGCTGGATATTCACGGCATCCGGCATATCGTAGCTGTCCCGGACGAATTTAAGTACAGTTGATACAGGAAGATTGAGTTTCCCTACTGAAATGGATCTCTGTTTTAAAATTAAATCACCATTCTTCAACGCCTGCGGTTCAAAGGTAAGACGCAATTCAAGCTCTTGGCTGAAGAGCGGAAGCGTCCCATATAACTCAACCTCATCTGTCAGCAATACTTGATAATCAATCTGACTATTTTTTGCTTCTTCTTCTAAGTAATGATTGATCACTCTGTTTAAATCACGTTTATTGGTCGATACATTAAGTGCAACATCATCCGATCCAGCTCCACTAGCTCCTGGCTCTGGTTTAGACTCCTCAACTGGTGAAGCAACGAGGACCCAAACCAACAGGATGGCTGCAGCCACGATACCCAATAGAATAAAAAATCCGATTTTCCATTTATTTTTCGTCATAAATCTTTGTAACTCCTCTTCCCAATCTCATTACCTTAGTTAGACATCGAGTCAATGACCTGTTCATCCAGGATTTCATAAATTCTGTCAGCAATTAATTGGTATCCCAGGTCATTTGGGTGAAAATAATCAGTGTATAACAGATTTTCTTCATTGTTAAGAAAAATATCATGAATGTCGACAAAGTAAGCATTCCCATCCTGCGCTACAATTGAAAGACTTTGCCCATTCCATTCATCCACTATCTGATTCATTTCCTTAACATCCGCGAACCAGTTGTAAAAAGGATTATAGAGTCCGACCAAAACGATGGGTGCTTCCTGATTTTGGTTTCTGATGGCCAGGAAGATTTCCTGCAGCTGTTTGGCGAACAACTTTTGTTCTGTCTTGAAATGGTTCAGTTTGAGACTTGAAAAATTCTCTTTGACAACCTTCATCAGATCATTCCCGCCGATTGTTAAGATAACCAGGTCAGCTTCCTTCACAGAAGATTGTATATCTTTGTTTTTTAGCCTTTTCAGAAGCTGATCCGTCCTGTTCCCTCTCACACCGAAATTATCGAAATTCGCATTCTTTATTGTCTTTTCTTTCTCAAGCTGCTCAGCAAGGTATGGGATATATCCACCGGTATTCGTACTGTCTCCTACGCCCTGGGTAAGCGAATCCCCCGCAGCTACAATATGCAAATCCTTCGGGAAGAAGGAAGTCGGCAATGCTTCCTTTATTTCCATTCCCGTTTCCTTGACCTTATTGAAGTTCCCTTTTTGAAAATTTTCAAACTGGCTGCAGGATCCTAATATCATCGCCAGCATTACATAAAGTAAGGTGAATTTCTTCAACAATATTAATCACCTGCCTTTAAAAGTATAATCATTATATCATTTAATACCTTTCCAGTGGGTTAGATGCGCACTCATTTCCACCCATCTTTGTGCTCGTAATGAAACGTTCCAACAGCGCCGAATGTTTCTTTTAATTTGTTCAACCTGGATAGGCTTATTCCCTGACCAAAATAAAACAGGCCACAAACTGCGGCCTATTGGAGTGTTTTAATATCTTCAATTATTTGTTCAAAAGGTACTTCCTTCAGTCCAGTATAATATTTCCTCATGTCCCCGTTTTGATCGACAAGATAAAAATCAGTTCCATGGATTACCTGATCCCCCGTCTCCGGTTTCTTGACAAGAGTCTTGAAGTTTTCAAGCGCAAATTTCTCTATTTCCTCTTGTGAATAACCTGTAAGGAAAGACCAGTTCATGAAATCAACATTGAACTTATCGCCATACTCTTTTAGTACCTCAGGACTGTCGACAGTAGGATCTACACTGAAAGAAACAATTTCGACATCCTCGAGCCCTTCTTCTTTCATCATATCCTGAAGTTTCGCCATATTGGCCGTCATTGGCGGGCACACATCCGCACAGTTTGTGAAAATAAAGCTGGCAACCCAGACTTTGCCTTTCAAATCCGCCTTACTTAATGATTCACCATTTTGATCCGTGAAAGTAAAATCCTCTATAGGATAATTCTTCGCATCTTTTAGACCGCTGTCACCACATCCCGCAGCAAACATGATTACTGCTGCAAACATAAGAAGTGCATAAACCTTTTTCAAAATCATCACCTGCAATCTTTCGAATAATGTCCATAGACAATTCTAGCAGACGCATATGAGAGAAGAAAGAAAAAGGTATGAAAGAAGTGTGAAATCATCATCATTTACCCTGTGCCATTGTGGAAATTCGAGTTTTTCATTGTTGTAAAAAAATCTTTAATGAACTCTGTATAGCTAAAGTTAACAGCTACTTTATGCACTGGATATTCTGCTTTATCAATAGAATTTCTAAAATCCCCAATGCTCTGTCCAAATGCCTCTCCTATGTTCACGACAATTTTAACAGGAATGTCGCGGTACACTACATGATCCTCCTTTACTAAAGCCCATAGTGTAAAAACATCATGAAGGGGAGCTCCCGTCAATTCAGGATTCCTCTGCTTATAAAACTTATAGTAATAATCAAACATTGGCTTCACTAGCTTTCCTACTTCGCTCCCAATAGATTGATAGTACTCATCGAGCTCGTTGATCAAGGCAGGCGTCACAATCGCTCCGCTTGTAACATCAAGCGGTATAATTTTCACAGGTGGGGTGGCCTGGGTTAATACAATATTTGCAGCATATGGATCTCCATAGAAATTAGCTTCAGCCACTGGAGTCACATTTCCTGGTTCGTTGAACGCCCCACCCATAATGTAAAAATCTTTAACTTTTTTCATGGTTTCAGGATAAAGAATGAAAGCTGCTGCTAGTGAAGATAGCCTGCCTACATTCACAATAGTGATCTCATCCGGGTTCTGTTCGATTATTTCCTGAATACCATGGAAGTTTTCCAGAGTGTAGTCCACCTCGATATCAGGGATGATTGGTCCCAGGCCTTCAATGCCATGGACGTCTGGGACAAATTCAGGCGGATCTCCTGTCAACGGCAATTCTGCACCTGCAAATGCCGGAACATCACTTCTCCCAGTCAGCTTCTGTAAATAAGCGGCATTTCGCAGCGCATCTTGTTTTGATACATTACCGTAATCGGCAACGACACCAACCAAATCTATGTCTTTGTTAAAAAACGCATATAATACAGCAATATTGTCATCTATCCCAAAATCACTAAAGAAAAGCATTTTTTCCACCATATTCCGGAAACCTCCTTTATAAATTATATTGAGGGCTTTGAAAATAATGGCAAAATTTTAAAAGCCCTGAATTTTACTCAGGGCTTTCCATTAATAATGGGACCATAATCTCAAAAATGGTACCTTCTCCTTTTTTACTTGAAACCTTGATTTGACCTTTCATCCTTTCAACAATCTGGTAACAAACCATCAACCCCATGCCTGTACCGCGTTCTTTCAACGAGTAAAAAGCCGTACCAAGTCTTGAAAGCTCCTCAGCAGTCATGCCAATGCCTGTATCTTTAATGATAAATACACCGAAATCCCCTTGCTTTTCCAGTGTCATGCTGAGCTTTCCGCCATCCCCCATCGCCTCAATGCCATTTTTCAAGACATTGATGAGCACTTGTTTTAATTCACTTTTATTGCCCCTGATTTTTACGTGATCCTTAATTTCAGTATGCAAGGAAATGTTTTTGGACATCATTGCGTAAGAACTCATCAAATCCATTACCTGCTCCGTCATTTCACTGCCCTCAATGATTTCAAGCTTCCCAACATCGGGTTTTGCCAGACTCAAATAGTCATTTATGATTGTTTCCGCCCTGTTCAATTCGTCAATCATAAGTTTTAAATACATATGGTCTTCCTCAGACATATCTTTTGAAAGGAAGATTTGCAAAAATCCTTTCACGACAGTCATAGGATTCCTGATTTCATGAGCTACAGAAGCAGCCAGTTGGCCGATCGCGTTCATTTTCTCAGCCCGCTGGAGCTCCTGCTGAAGCTTTGTGCGTTCAAATATATCTTCCATTGTGTTAATCGCTTCCTCCAACAAAAGCGATTCCTTATCCTCTAGGGATGTTTGGCCCAATTGCTTTGATGCTGCTGAAACCCTCTCGAATAATTGGGAGAGCTGGGAAGCCATATCATTGAACTTCTCACTTAATAAACTTAACTCTGATTGATCATGAACAGGCAGCTTGACGGTGAAATTGCCGGAACTGATTTCCTTAATGCCAAAGAACAAGTCATCAACTGGTTTCATGACCTTCTTCAGGCCCCAATTCAGGATTACATATACTATTGCCAAAATGACAGCCATCTCCACTAATAACAGCAGAAGGATTTCCAGTTGATTTTCTTTTATAACGGAAGCCTTTGCATCAATTCCAAGAATGGCCACCACATTTCCACGGCTATCAGTGATCGGAGCGAAGGATGAAATCCAGGAGCCGTATTGATCGGTGAAAATATCCGTACTCGATATCTTCTTCTCTTCCCGGGTATTTCGATATGCACTTATAAACTCTTCACCTGCATTATAGAACATAAGAGAATCAAAAGAGTAGGCTTTATAAATATCGGATGCGGACAGGATGTAAACTTTCTGATTTGGATATTCCTCAGGCAGAATAATATAAGCCCCAAGGAATGAAGCACTTTTGTCGCCTACCATCGTCAAGAGTTTTTCCAGCCGCTTGACGGAAGGGTTGGACTCATCACGAAACTCATTTGCCTTTCTAATATCTTCAGGATCCAGCGTAGATGACCAAATTCCTGCGACACCTTCAACCTTGTCAGCCATTTGACTTTTCAATTGTTTTGACTGCAGGTAGAAACTTGTTCCCATTATCGACACTACAACGATTGTGGTGATCATAAATGAAAACATCAATATTTTTTTAAATAATGGCAGGTTCTTAACATTAAGTTTCATAATTTCATTGTCACATTCCGTTCTATCCTAAAGTGAATTGTTGAAGATATTCGACACAACTTAATCATTATCCTGTATATTTGAATAACTTTGGGCAGCTATCATGGTGGATCCA
The DNA here is from genome assembly GCF_014856545.2 of Mesobacillus jeotgali. Lineage (NCBI taxonomy): Bacteria > Bacillati > Bacillota > Bacilli > Caryophanales > Bacillaceae > Mesobacillus > Mesobacillus jeotgali. The sequence continues at coordinate 3,016,401 of NZ_CP109811.1, forward strand.
ATGAAGTTCAGAGAAAACGGCATAAAAAAGTCCTGAAGTTTTAAACTTCAGGACCTATCACTTCATTCTTTTATTCAAAATAATACATGAACCCAATAGCACCAGGACCCGTATGAGTACTTACAATTGGTGTCGTTTCTTCGATCGAAAAGTCATCATATCCAGAAGTTTCAATAACGGCAGCCTTTATCCTCTCGGCCAGTCCTTCTCCTTCTGCATGAACTAGTCCGACCCCTTTAATGGTTTTCCCCTCTGTATCTGCGGCAAACTGGTTACTAAGGTATTTTACAACTTGCGAATGACTTCTAGCCTTGGAGACCGGGGTATATTCTCCTCCTTCGAGTGAGGCGATGGGCTTAATATTCAATAAAGAGCCGATCATTGCTCTTCCTTTGCCAATTCGCCCTCCCTTGACCAAATTCTCAAGGGTATCAACGACGACAAAAAGCCGGGTCTGTTCTCTAATCTTATTTAGTCTTGCTACTATTTCATCAGCTGTTTTACCTGCAGCCGCCAACTGCGCAGCCTCAAGAACTTGAAAGGCTAACGCTTTCGAAATAAAGCGGGAATCAACCACATTCACCTTTGCTCTGGTCATCTGGGCGGCACTTTCTGCCGAACGTACCGTACCGCTCATACCGCCTGTCATATGTATCGAAATGATTTCAAAACCATCCGCAGCCAGCTCGTCATACACCTTCAAAAACTCACCGGCAGGCGGCTGCGAGCTCTTAGGCAAATCAGGAGTGGCCTTCATCTTTTCCATAAATTCTTTTGGGCTGATATCCACTCTATCTAAATAATTTTCACCATTAATAGAAATTGATAAAGGGACTACAATTATCCCCCACTTTTCGATGAGTTCATTATTTAAGTCACAAGTAGAATCAGTTACAATTTTAATTTTAGACATATATTCACATCCCTATTAAAAGCACTGCACTACGACCATTATACCTATTCTCAGATGTAAAGAAAAATTATTTACATTGAAAAAGCCCTGTAAAAAGAACAAAAGCGCCTTTGTCAAGGCGCTTCAAAAATAAATCTTCAGGCGTTATTTTTCAATTCAGCACTTTGGAATAACTGCTCATAATCCGGCCACTTCATAACTCTTTTTAAATACTCTTTAAAAGAATAAAACTTTCTTGCGTTTCTTTCCTGGTAGATTGCTGTTATAAAAGTTTGCAAACGGACTTGGATCATAAAATAATAGGTGCTCTCTTCTTCCAACACAGGAATATCCACGACTTTAACCTTCTGTCCAACAACATTTTTGAACTCCAGGCTTTTGAATAGCAAAATATCAATCCTCTTTTATACCCGTTTGATAATATTATACCCTAAATGCTGGTCGAAATGTGTCTGTTTACGCGGATAATTAATATTTTTTTTAGGCTTTTTTGTGAACCTGTGAAAATAAAAAACGTGTGGAAAATCCACACGTTTGAATGTTTGTTGATTCTTTTACAAAGATGATTCCTCGTCGCTTTCCTCTTCCAGATCACCATATTGCTCTTGCCACTCTTTTTCCTTTTTAAGCTTCCGTTTGTAAACAAATTTGGACAAGTTTACGCTGATTTCATACAATACTAGGAGCGGAATCGTTACCAGGATATCCGACATGAAATCAGGCGGTGAAATAATGACAGAAATCACAATCAATATGAAATAAGCATATTTTCTGACCTTTACTAAAACGTAAGGATTAATGACTCCCAGGGAAGTCAAGAACATGACGACAACCGGCAATTCGAACAGCACTCCAAATGGGAGGGTCATATTCATAATGAACTTGAAATATTTTTCCGCCGTGAAGTTGGTTACAAGCATATCCCCGCTAAGTTCTACAAGGAAGTTCAATACTGTAGGAAAAATAACAAAGTAGCCAAAAGCAAGGCCAACGATGAATAGCAAGAATAAAGCCGGGATATAAGAAAGTGATATTTTCCGTTCAATCGGCCTGAGCGCTGGTTTGACAAAAAGCCAAATCTGTGTGGCCAATACAGGAATCGTACCAGCTATCGCGATGATGGTGGCAAGCATGAAGTAAATCCATACGATGTCACTTGGACCTAAGACGATTAACTTTACGTCCAAATCGCGGACAAAAAAGTTATATATATCTTTAACATAGAAAAATCCTAAGCCAAAGAAAATAATAAATGCTACTGCAGAAATGATCAGTCTGTTCCGCAGCTCATCGAGATGATCCACCAGATTTAATTCTTTATCTTCCATATAACAATCCCCTGCCAATTCCGTTTGGTGCACTTCTTGAATAAAGCCTGTCATTTACAAACCTTTTTAAGAAAAAAGGCGTAAGACAAAAGCATCTTACACCTTATTTAGTAGCTTTCGTAATTTCTTTCTTTTCTTCTTCAAATTCTTCCATAACGTCACTTGTCAATTCACGAGTTGACTTCTTGAATTCGCGAAGCGTCTGGCCAAATGCACGGCCGATCTCTGGAAGCTTTTTAGGTCCAAAAATAATGAGGGCTAAGACAAGGATTAAGATTAATCCAGGAACTCCGATGTTAGATAACATATCAACATCTCCTTTTTCATATTGTAAATCTACTATGATTATAGTACTTTTACTCCCCAAAGTGGAGGAATGCCGTGAAAGTTCATAAGAAATTCACAAAGGACTCCGTAATCTGACGAAGTGTGACATTTCTTATTTTATAACATCTAACCTTAATTATCTATTATAAATATTATACCAGTAAATTAAACAGCTGATTATCCTTGTTCAATTCCATAAAGGCAAAGCCTTTGTTCTCCATGCTGGCGATCAGTCTTTGATATTCATTCTTATTCTTCAATTCGATTCCGACAAGTGCTGGCCCGCTTTCCTTATTGTTTTTCTTTGTATACTCAAACCTTGTGATGTCATCCCCAGGTCCCAGTACATCATCGAGGAATTCGCGCAGCGCTCCTGCACGCTGTGGAAAATTGACAATAAAGTAATGCAGCAGACCCTCATGGAGAAGAGACCTTTCTTTAATCTCCTGCATCCTGCTGATATCATTGTTTCCTCCGCTTATGACACATACCACTGACTTCCCTTTTATCTCATCCCTTAGAAGATCCAGTGCTGCAATAGGCAAAGCTCCTGCCGGCTCAGTCACAATTGCATGCTCATTATATAGCTCCAGGATAGATGTACATACCTTCCCTTCAGGAACTGCAACAAGTCTATCGACATTTTCTCTGCAGATTTCATATGTCTTGCTGCCTACACATTTTACAGCAGCACCATCTACGAATGTATCGATTTCTTTTAGGGGAATAACACTATTTTCTTCAAAAGCAGCACTCATTGATGCTGCACCGCTTGGCTCGACTCCCACTAGGGTTGTCGTCGGTGATACGCTCTTTATATATGTACTCAACCCTGCCATCAAACCTCCGCCACCAATACTGGCAAAAATAAAATCAACAGACTCCTGACAATCATTCAGAATCTCTACAGCAACAGTTCCCTGTCCAGCGATCACTTTGTCATCATCGAAAGGGTGGATGAATTCCCTTCCTTCTTGTTCTGCACATTCCCGCGCCTCCCGGTAAGAATCATCGAAGGTATCACCGACCAGGATGATGTCGACGTACTCTCGCCCGAACATTTCGACCTGGCTGACTTTTTGGCCAGGCGTTGTCGCCGGCATGAAAATTTTTCCGTTCACCCCAAGCTGCCGGCAAGCATATGCTACACCTTGAGCATGATTGCCGGCACTCGCGCAAACCACACCATTATCAAGCCCTTCTTCCCATAATAACTTCATTGAATAATAAGCGCCCCTCAACTTGAAAGAGCGGACATGCTGCAAATCCTCACGCTTCAAATAAATATCAGCTTCATATTTTTCAGATAATCGCTGGTTCAATTGCAATGGAGTGTGGGCAACAACCTCTTTAAGATGCCGATAAGCAATAAGGATATCCTCTACACTGACCCATTTTTTCTTCACTGTTTCTTGTTCCATTTTGTCACCCTCACTTTGCAAAATATTAATTTTTCCATTATAACATGAAATTTCACTATGTATTGAATTTTTTAAATATTTAAAATTTTAGGCTTTCATGTTGAATAAAATGGTAGTAAAATAACATATAATAACGAAAATACGCTGGAGGGAATGAAATGGAATTTTCATTAAACAGTTATGACGGAGCTTTACCGGTAGAGGTAACACTTGATGAGGACAACGGCCGCTACATGATTCGCAAAAGTGATACAAGCGGAGAGTACTTCAACAGTCCGCCTGAAATGGTAAAGTGGATTCGCGACAACTTTAAACCAGATGATTTCTGCATACCAGCAGAATTCACCCAAATGATGAAAAGCCTGGCACAATTCGAATAAGAACTCCATAACATCATCCAGCCATTTTCAAAAAAAAGAACAGCCCCTGCGAAAAAAGCAGGGGCTGTTGACATGTAAAAACTGATTATGAGGCAATCCGTTTTGCATCACGGGATTGGATGATTATATCCCTTATTTCTTCAGCAAGAGAAACCAGCTCTTTATCCTTATATTGCCGGCTATATACCGGAGGACTTATAATTACTTTTATTTTTGCAGGTTTGACAAGGCGGCCGTTTTTTTCAAATACATCAGCAGTACCCTGGATTGAGATCGGCACGATTGGAACCCCGGAATCTTTGGCGAGACGGAAGCCTCCTGCTCTAAAAAGACCTACAGGGCCACCCTTGCTTCTCGTTCCTTCCGGAAAAATCACCAATGAATTCCCTTTCTTCAACAGCTCCACCCCTGACATTATGGAGCCAGCCGCTTTTTCGCGATTTTTTCTGTCAATAAAGACACATTCAATCGCTTCCATCCAGGAAGATAAAACCGGAACCTTCTTCACTTCAATTTTCGAAATGAAGCCAAAAGGTTTTTCAATGGACCCAATTAGAACGGGTATGTCGAAGTTGCCTTCATGGTTACTGGCAAATAACACTGGACCTTCAGGTATATGATGAAGTCCAATTACCTCCACCTGTGACCCTGTAAGTGCCATGAATGTTTTAGACCACTTTTTTGGCGTCTGATGAATCAGGTGCTTTTTAATTTCTGGTTTCAAATCTTCCGGCAGTCTCTTTAATCGTGAAAGCCTGGGTATGGTGTAAACAAGATAACCACCCATATACAAAAAACACGCAATTAAACGAAGCATTGTTTCCTCCTAAGGTTATTCTGTTGTCATTATACTGGATTTGATATGAAGAGACTATATTTATCGGAAAATTGTATAGAAAAAGCAGTCCTAAAAAGGACTGCACAGACAGTAGCTCAATATCATTTTTTAAATTATTTTTTTAGTTAGTTTTATAAATAAGTCTGTTGATTTCCGTTCCAGGCGCTTCGCTTTCCGCGGGGCTGGCGGTGAGCCTCCTCGCCGCCTGTGTCGTCTGTGGGGTCTCACCTGTCCAGCCTGATCCCGCAGGACATTGATTGAGCTTCCACGAACCTGCCCACGCACGATGGAAATGCGTTAGCATTTTCGGAGGAGTCTTCACGCCTTCCACTCCAATCAACAGGGTTCTGGAGTAAATGTGTAATCTAACAATGAGGGGGGTGAAAGAGTTCATATTAAACTATGCCTCTTCCAACTAATTGAACACCCATTAAAGTGATTCTACTATTACTTCCGCTTATAAATCAAAAACTCATAATCGTAGGGGTTTTTTTCATCTTTCGGTCCGTTTTCCCTTGATTCTAGTTCCCACTTTTCAATGTCAAAAACCGGAAAAAAGGTGTCTCCTTCAAACTGATGATGGATCATGGTTAAGTACAGCTTGTCCGCATCTGGCAAAACTTCCTTAAAAATCTCTGCGCCGCCAATGATGAAAATCTCTTCTTCTTTTCCCTTTGCATAAGCCATGAAATCTTCGATGGAGTTCATGACTGTGCAGCCATCCTTCTGGTAGCTTTCATCACGGGTTATGATGATATTTTCTCTCCCAGGAAGTGGCTTGCCGATCGACTCGAACGTTTTTCTTCCCATCATGATTGGGTGCCCCATCGTTACACGCTTGAAGAACTTCAAGTCTTCCGGGAGCCTCCACGGCAGCTGGTTATGGTAACCGATGACCCGATTTTCATCCATTGCCCAAATTAGCGATATCATACACTGACAACCCCTTTGATATGTGGATGTGCCTCATAATTGACCAGCTCGAAGTCTTCATATTTAAAATCAAATATTGACTTGACTTCAGGGTTGATTTTTATCTGCGGCAACGGCTTGGGATCCCGTGTTAGCTGCAGTTTAACCTGCTCTAAGTGGTTCATGTAAATATGAGTATCCCCAAAAGTATGGACGAACTCGCCAGGCTCAAGGTCACAGACATGAGCGACCATCAATGTCAGCAAGGCATAGGATGCGATGTTGAATGGCACGCCAAGGAATACATCTGCCGACCTCTGGTACAGCTGGCAGGAAAGCTTGCCATCAGCGACGTAAAACTGAAACATGCAATGACAAGGCGGAAGGGCCATATTATCAATTTCCGCCACATTCCAGGCATTGACAATCATCCTTCTCGAATCAGGGTTGGTTTTAATGGTATGGATCAATTCTGAAATTTGATCGACCGTTTTTCCGTCTGCACCTGTCCATGATCGCCACTGGCTGCCATAGACCGGGCCAAGCTCCCCTTTTTCATCCGCCCATTCATTCCATATCCGCACCCCATTTTCCTGAAGGTATTTCACGTTTGTATCTCCATTCAGGAACCATAAAAGTTCGTGGATGATTGATCTCAAGTGGAGTTTTTTTGTGGTCAGCAGCGGAAATCCCTCCTGGAGGTTAAAGCGCATTTGATAACCGAACGTACTGATGGTGCCAGTCCCTGTACGGTCTTCTTTTTCTACCCCAGTCTTCAATACATGTTCGCAAAGTTCTAGATATTGTTTCATGAATCTCCCTGCCCTTCAAAGCGTTCAATTTCTTTTTCTTATTTTAGCAAATTAATCAACAATGGTGGAAGGATATATCCTTATTTTGAATTCTCTTATTACTTTGCTGTGTGATCCCATATTTCCTGCCGAAATGCAATAAAATAGGAAAAGGCCTACTTGAGGCCTTCAATATATTGATAGGTTTGCGGTGCGGCCTCTTTTAGGAGTTTTGCCGGCAATCCGCCAATATAGAACATTGCAAAGCTTTCAGCAAAGTATTCCTCAGGGTAATCAAGGAAATAGGCACGGCCCGGGAAAAGCAGCCGGCTTTCACGCTTCCAGATTTCCTGGAACCTTTGCTCGTGCCTGATTCCGTCATAAACATGCCGGTCAAGTGAATGCGCGAATTCATGCAGTTCAAGATTGACAGAACCGTGGCCCTTTCCCTTTTCACTGCTGCCAATTTTCACAAGCACGGTCCTTGACCCGCCAATCCCCGGTACCTGATCCCATGTCTTTTCAGTTGTATATCCTCGCGGGACAATCCCCTTCAAATGGCTGGCAGTTGGATTATCTGTCAAACTGCCTTCAAATAATTTCACTTTAATATTGGTGTCTACAGCTTTTTGAATCATGCTTTCCGGGAGGGTCGTAAGTCTTTTTATGATCATAGCCGCTTCTACCTGATCAAAGTCCTTTTCCGGTAAAACGATCAATCTGCCAGCAATCCTTGCATCATCAGGATGGAGTGATTCATAGAGCACGGATTGTTTAGGGTATTCATATAGAAAAATGCCGTCCATATTAGCATTGGAGCTGCCGAGCATTGTGAAGGAAAGTATGATAACAACGAATATTTGATAGACCTTTCGCATTTATTATCCCCTTTCCTAAAGTGTTTTTCTGAAGGTGTAAATTGGGTTGAGTAGTTGATTTTTTCGAGGAATTTTACCTATAGTAATCTACTAAAATTATAACATATGATCGCTTGCCTGCTGGCTGAGAATTTCAGGAAGGTACTGTCGATTTTCGTGATGATTAGCAAACAAAAAAAACTCACCCAAAACAATTCGGATGAGTCATTCAGATTATGAAGCAATTACTTCTGCTTACTATTATGAAAGTTTTTCTGCAGCTCTTTTAAACGCTGTTCCCCTTCTTCACGAAGGCGCTTATTTTCTTCTTCGATTATCTTTGCTTCCTGCATTCCCTTTAGGATAATGTTGAAGCATTCCTGTATCGTCTCAATCTTGATCTCAGGGCAACCCGATAAACAGGCAGCCTCAATACTTTGACCCGCCATGTTCCGGACTTTCTGGACCATCAGTTCATTCGTGCGCCGATCGAGCTCTTTCATTGATTCAGCCGCTAGTTTTTGCTTTTTTGCTGCTACCGCCCGAATCAACCCGTTTTTAAAAATTGGAATAGTAGTTATAAATGTCGAATTGATTTTGCCAATGAGCTTTGCATTCCCTCTTTGAAGCAGCCTTATTTGTGGTGCAGTCTGCAAAGCGACGATTTTTGCCATTCCAAGGTCTAATATTCTATGTTCCAGGAGCTCTATCGCATTGCGCAAGTAATCAAGTTCCATCGAATCTATTTGATTACCATTCAAAGCATTTTGTTCAAGCTTTGGAAGCTTGTTTGTTTTCAATTCATTCAGCTTCATCTCTCCAGCCACCACAAATTTTTCAAGCAGCAGGTAATATTGGATGTTCTGTTCATACAACTGTTCTAGCATAGTCGCTGTTTCAGCCATCTCATTTTGATATTCAGAAATTTTCACATATACCTGTTCCATTTCTATCCCTATCGACTGGTATTTGCTATATAGCCTATCAAGCATCTTTTCCCGTTTCTTGAATAGCTTGCTGATCAGTCCTCCAGAGTTTTTTTCAAAATCTTTTTTGTCAAAACGATCCATAACCCTGCCCAGCTGCGTATGTAATTGCCCAAATCCCTTTACATTATACGTCCGCATCACAGCAATGATTTGATCCGAAAGACGGGAAATCTCAACTGCTGGCTCCTTCCCGTATTCAAGAATTCGGATGATATCATGTTCATCAATGCTCCGTGCCAGCTGCTGCACCTCAGGTTCATTTCTCATTGCCAACTGTATATCGTTAACCGCTTCTTCACTCAACATTTCCCTCGAATTGTCCATTAACGGGCTCACATTCCGGTTGTGAATAGGATTCATCAGCTTAATCTCTCCTTAGGATTTTTAAAATGCCTTGAAAGATTACTTTTTTTATAGCGGAAGGTTCCTTTAACTCTAGTTCGAAAACAACATCCTCAAGCCAGTGGGATACAAATACGCTATTGTCGATGTATTTTTCTATATCACTGTGACCAGCCGGGTTATAAACCACTAAATCAATACCAAATTGATTTAATAGCAGCAGGAGCGCAGCATCTGGCCTGGTCAGCGATCCGTTGAGTTGGTTATTGAAAATAATCAGCTTAGGCACATTTTGGGAGTAGTCGTATTTCTGCAGCATTTTCAAAATGAATGGCGGTATCTGCATTGACTGATTAAACAAATAGATCTTGACATCATCCTCTTTCTCACTATTCCGCGGCTTCAGATTAGGCTTTGCACATATATTCCTGATTGCAGAAGCAAGACTTTCTTGAAGACCAGAAGGCAGGTGACTGTACTTCCAGTAACGGGACCCTGTCATCTTTTCCGGATTAAGCAGTCCGTCATTGTCCAGGGATTTATGATAATGGAATCGGAAGTCACTGTTTGCACCCTTTGAAAATGGAAGGCTTTTAACGAGATAGGTATTTTCCTGCAAAATCAACCCATGAAGGTGATTCCAATATTCACGGCGATTACTTGAGACACCATTAATTTTTGCAAACAAGGCAGGAATCTTAACATTTCTGTTCTCCACTTCAAAATATGGCCTAATCATCGCCTTTTCCCTGGCAACTAAAAACAATTCGTCATACGTTGTCTTCAGGGTAACAGCATTTGGTACGTACTCTCTTAACTGCCATGGTTTATAAAAAATCGTTCCATCATAGTTTAGGAGTTTCTCAATATCCTTTGATGCCCGGTATGCTACCGTCGAGGTTTGCTTACCCTTTTTCATTGGCAACGGCTTTGGAATACTTGTCTCCGGGAAAATATGGACAAAGGCTTTCAGCTTATCCGGCCCGGAGATCGCTAATACATCATTTCCAGCCGGTGTGAAAGTAACCAGATCGCACCCAAGTTGTATTAAAAAGTATAACAGGTACTGATGGCTTTTCCTGTAGTTTCCATACCAGAGGAATGCAGGCATATCACCATCAGGATTTGCTTTCTTTAGATGTTGATTCAAATTGTAAAAGAGCCATGCTATGACATCGTTTAGAATTGAAATGAACTCCTGGCTCTCGAGTCCGCCTTTTTCAGTTCTTAAATACAGTTCGGTCATTTTAACAGCAGCATCCCTTATTTGTCTATTGATCAGGAAGTTATCAAAGGATGGCAGTAAATTTTCTTGGTCCATGAGCGCCACAAAGCGTTTTATAGATAGAGTTTGTTCTCCATTAAATTTGCTTATTTTTTCGATTGATTTTAATCGGAAGTGATCCAGTGAATGATTTAGTGATGAGTCGTTTAACAAAATCAGCTTGTTCGAGTGAACATAGTCATACAATTGGTTATAATACTCATCTTCATCATGAGGAATGCCGATGAAATTGGCAGTGACCTGGCCGATATGTGTGAAGGCACCGTCTTTTTTGTAAAATGGCCGCTCACTTGCAGGAGTATTGATCAGGTCCAGCCAGTTGTCATATGTAACAGGCAATGGATGAATTATAATTTGGTTCACATGTGAATACATAGAATCACTTCCCGCTGAAGACGATAGACTAAAATGAACAATTCATATTGGAATATTATAACAGAAATAACAAAACGTCTTTTAAGCTTTTAATAGCAGAATACGGACGAGCTTATCAAAAGTTTCAAGAAAGTTTCTAATTCCTGTATTTCACCTTTATTCCTGTCCACGCATATAGATGAATACTTAGATCTGGAAGGTGAACTCATATGCGCTTTATTTATAAAAGAGAGCCTGTTGAAGATTTACAGCTCGAATTAAGGAAGGTCAGCCAGGCTATGAGCTCAGGTGGTCTCGTTTTGTTCGACTTATTATTTTATTCACTTATTTTCACCCTTTTAATCATGCCAGCAGCCTCCCCCTTACTCCACTTCTCAGGTATCTATTTACTCATATATGTATCATTTTCCTGTATATTCTTATTTGTCAGGAGGACAGCAAAAGAGATTTCTGAGAATCACGAAAAGTAGGCTTCATAGTTCGATTGTTTTCTAATATAAAACGAAAAAAGGAACAGATTTGCATCCGTTCCTTGTTCCATTATTGGACATTCTTTTGCTGTTCATTTACTTCGGCCTTTTTCTTATTCAGGAAGTGGACGACAAATGTTCCTGTAAAAGTGATCAGCAGCAGGATGAAGAAATAGGCATGTTCTATATGGATTCCAAAAACTCCAGCCAGCATTTTTGCTGAAATGATAAAAATCAGGATATAGGCAGTCGTCTCCAGTTCTGGAATCCGCTCAATCAACCTAAGGAATACTCCCGCAACTCCTCTCATCATCAAAACACCCAGCATACCGCCAAGAAGCAATACCCACACTTCCTCACTGATACCCAATGCTGCAAGAACGCTATCCACAGAGAATGCAATATCCATTAATTCCACTGCGGCAACCGTACCCCAAAATGTACCAAACAACCGTATCAGCAAGCCGCTCTGATTGATTCCAGCTACTTCCCCGCTATCCTGATCCACACTTTTTTTCTTCTCAATAAAGTATTTGATTGCCAGCCAGGCCAGATAACCAGCGCCCATAACTTTAACCCACCAGAACTCGATTAGATATACACCTATCCCAATCGCGATGAACCTGAACGCATATGCGCCAAGCAGTCCATAGAATAAAGCTCTTTTTCTCTGTTTCTCTGGCAAGTGTTTCACCATCACAGCCAGCACTAAGGCGTTATCAGCAGATAAAAGCCCTTCAAGGATGACGAGTGTCCCGATCAGCCCCCAGCTGACAGGGTCCGTTAAAACCTCGACCCACATATCCCAATTGAAAAACTGGACATAAGTATCTACAAACCCTTGCAGTATGTCTGCCATTCTAGATGTTCCTCCCATTTTTTGGTTCTTAGGCTGTATAGAAAAACCCAGCATTAGCCGGGCCTCTATAAAAACTTATTTCGTTTTTCTTAATTTCAGTCCTAAATTAGCCAAAATAAATGAGATTTACATTTTTTATTGATCCACACAGATTCTTTCCGGAGATGGAGTCCTTCAATTGTTATCTTCAGCTTTTCCATTTAGGCGGAGTATTTTTTGCCCAAAAGATTTTTCCAAGCTCATAATGGGTCTGGAAGTTATCATGATAAGTATGGTAATGAAAATTAAACCAGAAACCATCCTTCGGCGGCTGGTCTCGCCTTACGTGGAAACGGATAATGTCTTTGCCATTGTCTCCGAGTATATGGAATATTTTTTCCGACTCACCGCCGCCAGGCATCTCCGTGATCCGAAGAGAATTCAGTTTTTCACCAGGATACTGCAAAGCTACCATTTCAATCGCCGTTTCAATGTTTGGCAAAATACTTTGCCTGAATTCATCTTCAATCACTGGACCAATTTTCTTACCGAACTTCTGGAAAGATTGTTGTTCGGCTTCTCTCATTGCTCTGTCAATGAACAAGTCCCTCTCCGCTTCCTCATCTACGGGTACATCGAGCGAGTCAATGAAACTGGTTTCGGCAGAGGTTGATTTTTCTGATCTTTCAGCTGTAGTTGTCAGGAACCCATTCACCTGGGCAGGAGACACCATCCCAAAAGTGACGATGGAGATCATGACAACGAGCGATTTGCGCAGCCATGCGGGCATGTGGATCACATCCTTATGTAAGTAAATAATCATTAACTTTTAAAATAGCAATCTGTTTAAAATAGTTATGAGTAGAAATCACCTGAATTGGTGATAATATAAAAAATTCGCTTAAGAATATTATAACTTGTTTATACGTAAAATTGGGCAAAGGGTTTCAGATTTTTCAAAAATGGTAATAAGGAAATAGTAGAGGCTTCATCATTGAAGTGAAAAGGGAGGTTATAATATGGAGTGGGTCGCTGTTGCAGTCAGTCTAATTACGCTTGCTTATTTTGTCTATTTGGCAATTGCAGATTAAGTCTTAATTGAAATGCGGTGGATGGCATTGCTTTATTTTCCGTCATGAAGAGATATTGGCTTCTGACCATTCAATAATGGGTGGAAGTTCGTTACATACAAAAAGAATGAGGTGTATCCTCATTCTTTTTCTATTACTCCGAAATGGAATTTTGCTGTTTTTCTTCTGTAAACATCAAAGCCAAACTCATCAAATCGCCCGCTTCGGAAATGGTCTTTCAGAACTACTCGCTTCCTGGCAACACGTATCGCATGATCAATGACTTCTTGTGTAAGCCCATCGTAAACAGCGAAATGAGTCAGGCCCCTGATTCCATCTGACTCTAATATCGACTCATCGAACATTGGGTCAAAATATACACAATCTACGCTTTTGTCTTCCTGCAACTTGAGGAACTCCAGTGAATAACCTTGAATGACTGTTATTTTGGCCATCGACTTATTGATGGCTTCATATCCTGATTCCCATGCTTTGAGTCCGGTTTTAACCAAATATGCGAGCTCTTGTCTTGCTTCAATTCCTGTGACAGATCCTGACTCACCTACCACAAAGCTCGCAACGATACTATCGGACCCAAGACCAAGCGAACAGTCAAGAACACTCATCCCTTCCCGCAACTTAGCTGCGTCTATGAGGGGATCACTTTCCCCTTTCATTAATCGTTTGATTCGGAACATAGCGGAATTCGGGTGGAAAAAGAAAGGCTCCGCAGCTCCAAGCGGGAAAAGCTCAAGACGCTCTTTGCCAACTACCAGGCAATCATCCTTCACGATTTCCTGGATACCTGACACTGACCTTTTTCTCCTCGGGATGAAATCCACATTAAGCTCCAGGGCTATAGCTCTTGCTTTCGCGGTCATACTCTCATTTGTCCTGCCTGCTGTTGTCACAAACACGCTCTCCCCCCCCCTTACACCTATTTGCATACAAACAAAAAGGACGTCAATCGACATCCTTTTCGAACTTTTTGAGCAATGAAGTTTTGGTATACTCTCACAGTATTGTCCCTTAAAGATTACTCTTGTTTTTTAAAATAATACAGCCTAGCAATGGGCATCAAAAGCAGAAGTTAAGTTATCCATGATCGCTTCCATCGGCTGACCTTCGATATCATGGCGAGGAATGAAGTGAACAACTTCTTTTCCTTTCAACAATGCCATTGATGGTGAAGATGGCTCTAGGCCTGTGAAATACTCACGCATTTTGGCAGTTGCTTCTTTGTCCTGGCCAGCAAAAACAGTCACAAGATGGTCAGGTTTCTTCTCACTTCGCAAGAGTGCTTGAGTTGCAGACGGACGGGCAAGACCCGCAGCACAACCACAAACGGAATTCACTACGACCAGTGTTGTTCCTTCTGCATTTTCCATGAATTCCTCAACTTCCGCAGCGGTAAGCAGTTCTTTGAAATCCGCACGAGTTAATTCCTCACGCATTGGCTTTACCATTTGTCTCATATATTCTTCATATGCCATTGACATAAATAAATCCCTCCCAAACGATAGTTTGCAGTGTTAGCATACTATATTATTTATACCAAACGCAATAAAAGAACGTCGTCTCACACTAGGAATGTACGGGCTCTTGAGCTGTCTTTCCTTCAAAATGATCCGTTACAGCTCCTTTGGAGGAACAAGATACAAGTCTGGCGTATTTAGCAAGTGCCCCTCTGGAAGGTAGTGATGGCGGTGTCCAGTTTTGCTTGCGGGCAACCAGCTCTTCCTCACTCAAGGCAACTGAAATCAGCCTTTGTTCACTATCAACAGTGATCAAGTCCCCATCTTTTATCAATGCAATCGGACCGCCAACCTGTGCTTCAGGGGCAATGTGGCCAATTACCAGGCCATGACTGCCTCCAGAAAATCTTCCATCTGTCAGCAATGCAACACTTTCTCCAAGGCCTTTGCCTACAAGTATCGCTGATAAACTCAGCATCTCAGGCATGCCCGGGCCTCCTTTTGGTCCCTCATAACGGATGACCAATACGTCACCAGCGACAATTTCATCGGAAATAACGGCTTTGGAAGCAGATTCCTCGTCATCAAAAACCTTGGCAGGACCCGTCATGGCTTTCACCTTCAAACCGGATACTTTCGCTACTGCGCCATCTGGTGCAAGGTTTCCTTTCAAAACAACGAGTGGGCCGTCCTTTCTAAAAGGCTGGGCTGCAGGCCGGATTACTTTTTGGCCAGGTTTTAGGTCAGGAAAGTCCTTTAGATTCTCTTCAAGTGTTTTTCCTGTAACCGTGAGACAATCACCGTGCAGCATTCCTTCTTTTAGAAGGAGTTTCATGACTGCCGGAACCCCGCCAGCTTCAAAAAGGTCCTGCATGACATATTTGCCGCTTGGCTTCAAATCAGCAAGATGGGGGACTCTTGCCTGAATTCTGTTGAAATCATCCAGCGTCAGGTCGACTTCTGCAGCATGTGCTATTGCCATTAAATGAAGAACGGCATTTGTAGATCCCCCTAGCGCCATTACGACAGTAATAGCATTCTCAAATGCTTCCTTCGTTAGTATCTGTCTTGGCCGAATATCCTGCTCAAGCATCTGATAGACTATTTCTCCTGCTTTATAGCAATCTTCACGCTTTTCATCGGTTTCCGCCGGATGTGATGAACTTCCCGGCAGGCTCATCCCTAGGGCCTCGATTGCGCTGGCCATTGTATTCGCTGTGTACATCCCTCCACATGAACCCGAACCCGGGCAAGCATGACATTCAATCTTATGAAGCTGTTCATCACCTATCGCACCCTTGTTATATTGGCCAACACCTTCGAAAGCAGAAACTATGTCAATGTCCCGATCATCAAGCTTGCCTGGCTTGATCGTGCCGCCATAAACAAAAACAGCAGGAAGGTCCATTCTAGCAATAGCCATCATACAGCCAGGCATATTTTTATCACAGCCGCCTATTGCGACAAAACCGTCCAGGCTCTCTCCCTGGACCACTGTTTCGATCGAGTCAGCAATTAAGTCACGACTAGGGAGCGAATAGCGCATGCCGTCTGTACCCATTGAAATTCCATCTGATACAGTGATTGTGTTGAAAATCAACGGCGCTCCACCTGCTGCCCTTGCACCCTCTTTCGCTTTCACAGCAAGCTTATCAATATGTATATTACAAGGAGTAACCTCGCTCCACGTACTCGCTATTCCGATCATCGGCTTCTTGAAATCATCGTCACCGAACCCTACCGCCCGAAGCATGGCCCTGTTCGGCGCCTTTCTGGCATCATCACTAAACACATGGCTCTTAATTCTTAAATCCTTTTCCAAAGAATGTCCCTCCCGATTTTTTATTCACTACGATAACGCTTTTTCGAGTCAATTGCAATAATAATCTAAATATTTTAATTATTAAAAATAAGTAAGCGGATACATTATCTCATTGAAGAGTAATATCATTTTTTTCCTAGAAAAAAGACACCCCGGACGTTAAAACAATCCAGGGTGCCTTGATAATCATTTATTGTTTCCTGGCTTCCGTCATCTGTTTCCAGACTGAGCCTTTTGCTTCCTCGCCAAGCTCGATACGGGCAATTGCCAGTTTCACCTGCATGCTTACTTCGAATTCGGGGTCATCTTCTGCATCTTTTAAAGTTGGCAATGCGCTTTCATCTCCAACTTCATAAAGGAACATCGCTGCACGCCAGCGAACAAGCTTACTTGGGTCCTTAAGTGCTTCCATCATTTCGTCCATCGCTTCCGAGAAACCTAGATCGGATAAGCAGTCACCCGCTGTCCTGCGAACGGTAACGGTTTTGTCGTTTAAGGCTTTGTAAAGCAAAGGCAGCACCTTTTTGTCCTCAATCATTCCTAAATAAACGGTGGCCAACCGGCGTATGGATGCTTTCTCATCCTGTAAAGCTTTTTCAAGCACAGGCAGATCGTTAACAGACGGATCTTCCATTTGCTCAAGAAGCTGGTATCTTACCCGCCAATCCTGATTTTCCAAATCCGCTTCTGTTATCCTGATTTTTTTCTTTGCTGCTTTTAACTGAGCTTCCTGACCAGGATTTTTAGCCAGCTTTACGAGCTCCTCCAGCCTCTCAGGAGGGTATGCCGCTAAAAGTTCTTCCACAACATCATTTCCTACTTGATCGAATTCTCCGTAACGGACTCCGAGTTCTTTCCACCTGCGGACCATAACAACGTTATCTTCTGGAGTCTGTACCTCTCCTACTTTTTTCACGAATGTTTCTGGCAGCCCATACCGCTTCTCTTCAGTGCCGTCAGTAAGCTTCACCTGCATGGGAATCCCCTTATATACTTGTACAAGGACTTTTACTTCCCCAAAATGCTCATTGATTTCAGGTTCAGCGTCCCCTGATTCCTCTGCATCTTCTCCGAACGCTTTTCTGACCTCAGGAAGAATCACCTTCCAGTCAAACTTTGCATTTCTTTCGACTGCGAGGAAATCTGCAACATGATAAACCCCTTTTACCCCTTCAATATCCAGTATGTTCAATACGACTTCCGGTGCCCCGGCCGCTGAATCCTTTTTATAGTTATTGCTCTTGCCCATAGGAAGTTCCTCATCTAGATTGATCTTCATCGTATTCGGACTTGGCGTTGGTTCTATTGATACAATTTTCACATTCCCACCCCTTTATATTTTTCAGGAATGAAGACATTTTAACATAATGAGTGATAGATAGCATTTCGAAGCCCTTCTGGACCTAATCCGTCCTTAGTTCGGACAGTTTATCCGCTTTGCCGGCTGAACCTGTCTGAAGTTGCTCTGACCCCAAACACGTTTAAGACAGAAAAAATAAGACCTGGTTTTCCAGGCCTTATTCGTTTTCAGCGAGCTCGGATAAATAACTCCATCTTTCAATTAGATACTCTAATTGCTCATTCAATTCTTTCTCTTCATTCACCAGGGCCTGGCCTTTTTCAAAATCACTACCGATATTGGCCATTTCTGCCTGGATCTCTTCAAGGCGTGTTTCTGTACCAGTAATCTTATCTTCAATTTCTGCCCATTCTTTTTGCTCTTTGAAGGATAGTTTCTTTTTCTTTGGCTTTTCTGTCTGCTCTACTTTTTCCTTCTTCGGTACCGAAGGAGCTGCTTCAGGTTTCGGTTTCTTTTCAAGGTATTCAGAGTAGTTACCGTAATGCAGGTCTGTCTGCCCGTTTCCTTCCAGGACCAGCAGCAAATCCACGACCTTATCAAGGAAGTAACGATCATGGGATACCGTAATAACGACACCCGGGAATTCTTCCAGATAATCTTCCAGTACTGTCAATGTCTGTGTATCCAAATCATTCGTCGGCTCATCCAGCAGCAGGACATTTGGTTCTTCCATTAACAGTTTTAACAGGTAAAGTCTGCGTTTTTCGCCACCGGAAAGCTTCCTGATAGGAGTTCCGTGTGCATAGGGCGGAAACAGGAATCTCTCTAGCATTTGTGCAGCGGAAATGGTCTTGCCGTCAGTCGTATGGACTATTTCCGCAGTCTCTTTCAAGTACTCAATTACCCGCTTATTTTCGTCCATATCTTCATTCTCTTGGGTATAGTAAGCAATCTTAACGGTTTGTCCGGTAATGATTTCCCCGTCATCGAGCTTGATCCTGCCTGCGAGGATATTCAGCAAAGTTGATTTGCCTGTCCCGTTCCGGCCGATGATTCCCAGTCTGTCTCCAGGTTTCACAAGCAGATTGAAGCGGTCGAGTATTACTTTATCTTCGTATTTTTTGGTTGCATCCTTCAGTTCCAGCACCTGTTTGCCCAGCCTGCTGCCACTTAAAGAGATATCGAGTTTCTCTGAAGACCTAACATTCGAGACTTCATCATCAAGTTTGTCAAAGCGCTGAATGCGGGCCTTCTGTTTAGTTGTCCTTGCCTTAGCTCCGCGCCTGATCCACTCGAGTTCCTGCCTGAACAAGTTCTTCTTCTTTTCAAGTGTTGCCGCTTCGTTTTCCTCGCGGATCGCCTTGGCTTCGAGGAAGCTGGCATAGTTGCCTTTATAGCTGTACAGACTCCCTCCGTCAAGTTCGAAAATCCTATTCGTGACTTTATCAAGGAAATAGCGATCATGGGTGACGAGCAGAAGCGATCCTGAATATCTGGAGAGATAGTCTTCAAGCCATTTTACTGTTTCATAATCAAGATGGTTTGTCGGCTCATCCAGAATCAACAAGTCGGGAGCTTCGATCAACACCTGAGCGAGTGCGACACGCTTCTTCTGACCACCGGATAGCTCTCCCATTTTTTTGGAGAAGTCAGAAATCCCAAGCTGCATGAGAATGGATTTTGCGGCAGTATTGGCATCCCAGCCATCTGAACTATCCATTCTTCGCTGCAACTCATAAAATCTTTCCTGAAGTCCTGAATCATCAGGTTTTCTGCTTAATTCGGACAGTATAATCTCATAATCTCTCATCAGCTTCAGGATTGGCGCTTCCCCGCTAAAAACCTGATCAAGTACTGTTTTATCAGATTCCATTTCAGGCTGTTGGGATAAAAATGAAATTTTATAGTCTTTTGCAAAGATTAAATCTCCAGAATCCGGCTGATCAATCCCAGCCACTATCCGGAGTAGAGAAGACTTTCCTGTTCCATTCACCCCAATCAAGCCTACTCTTTCACGCTCGCCGATCGTAAAAGAAATCCCATTGAAAAGCTCTTTTTCTCCGTATGTTTTCGTCACGTTTTCTATCGTGATCATTTTCATGCCTTACCATTCCATTCATTGTAAAATTGATCAAGGAAAGTTTCCATGAACCTATGTCTTTCCTCAGCTAGAAGTCTCGCTTGCTCAGTATTCATTTTATCCTTAAGTTTCAATAGCTTCTCATAAAAGTGATTGACCGAAGAACTGTCGCCATTCCTGTATTCCTCAAGCGTCATTTCTCCCCTGACATCCAAGTCAGGCTCATAGATTGGGTGGCCTTTTTTACCCCCGAAGGCAAATGTCCTTGCAATCCCGATTGCACCGAGGGCATCGAGGCGGTCGGCATCCTGGACAATTTCTGCTTCAATACTTTCAAGCGCGACCACCCTGCCGCCTTTATAAGAAACTGTTTCAATACAACTCTTTATTTTTGATGAGGTTTCGCTATCTAATTGTATGTTTTGTAAAAATGAATCCAGTTTCACCCATCCGGCTTCTTCTGATTCATTCAATTTATCATCTGGAATGTCGTGGAGCAAGGCGGCCATTTCGATGATGAACCAGTCACCCTGCTGTTCTTTGCTCCATATAAGTCGGGCATTCTTCCTGACCCTGTCAATATGGTGCCAATCATGCCCGGAAGAATCCTTGCCAAGTTCGGTTTTGACAAATTCCTCTGCCATTACTATTTTATCTCTCATATTCCGCACCTACTTTCCTACCGAATCATTTTACCATAGAAATTGGTTTATGGTGGCTGGGTTAATTGGGAATTGAAATATTGAATTCCACCAGTCTTTTTTGGTTGAAATATTGAGTCCTTTTGTTGTCTCCCGTTGCCCACTAGAATCATTCATAGGATATTTTCCCGGCTTCCGCCTTTTGTTTGTTAGATAGTGCTCTCCTATCAGACATTTTTCAAGGTTTCTCCCTTCTGTTTGTCCAATAGAGCTCTTCTATTGGACACTTTTCACGGTTTCCCCCTTCTGTTTATCCAATAGAGCTCTTCTATCGGACACTTTTCACGGTTTCCCCCTTCTGTTTGTCCAATAGAGCTCTTCTATTGGACACTTATCCTTATTTTCGCCATCCATTTGTCCGATAGGGTCCTCCTATCCTGTTTTTGCAGCGGAGTCGTTGTAAAAGAAAAAAAGTGCCAAATTGGCACTTATGCATCTGCATTATTCCAGCTGATTCCTATTGTATGTTCTCCTGCATGGACGCCGATCACAGCTCCAATCGGACAGCTGAGGAAGGTGATATCAGAAAATCTTGCTTCCAGTTCGCTTTGCCATTCATCAGCAACCTCCTTATGAAGGCCATACAGAATGTACACTTCCTTAATTCCGTATTTCTCGTGAGACTGGGCCAAATAGTCAAATATCTTCTCGCGCGCTTTTTTATCGCTGCGGACCTTTTCCTTTGTATTCAATACGCCATCTTCAATACTGATGATTGGTTTGATACTCAGCATGCTTCCAAGATAAAATTGCATTCCCGACATACGGCCGCTTCGGTGCAGCTGCTCAAGGCTCCCAATCATCACATAGGTTTCATTGGACTCGCGGATGGTTTCCAGCTTTTCTTTGATTTCCTCGATTGTTGCCCCTTGTTCAGCCAATGCAATTCCTTTTTTCAATTGGGATGTTAATGGATATGTGAGAATTTTAGAATCAAAGGTTATCACAGGAATATTGACGGCTTGTGCTGCCTGTAAACTTGAGGCGACTGTTCCGCTCAGCTTGGATGAAATCAGGACTGAGAAGACCACATCATAGTCTTTCTCAAGCTTCTCATATAGTTCCATAAAGACTCCAACAGGAGGCTGCGAGGTTTTCGGCGCCGTTTTCACCGTCTTTAATTTTTTATAGAGTTCTTCTGCAGTCAGATCCTTTCCATCAAGGTACTCAACATCATCCAATACAATGGTCATCGGTACTTGATATACATCAGGATGACTTTTCAACTCCTCATCCAGGTAGGCTGTACTGTCAGTAACCCAGGCGATTTTCTTCAAATAGACTCCCCCTATTTCGTTTTTCCGTTTTAATAGTATTATGGTTTGCAGATATCCAACCGTTCCCCTCTATCAATCTACAGAACACCCTATCCTGCTAAGCAGAATTGCTTGTACGAATAATGGGCGCCTTTTACAAAGAGCAGATCTTATAGTGAATCCCTTTGTTAATAGATTATTCTGAAAACAACACAGAAATTCCTGCCTCAAAGACAGGAATTATTATTCAATCAATAATTATTTTTAATTTTTCCAGGGAAGTTATCATATAATCGACCATTTCTGATAAGTCATCGATCTGCTCTTCGTAAACGAGACGATTAAAGGAAACCTTCACCTGGCTTTGAATGAGTGATTTGTTCTCCAATGGGTCGATCATGGCGGACTGCACAATCGCCCGTTCCCTTCCCCATATCTCAACGAGCGCTTTCTGAACTTCCTTAAAAACATTCATTTCGTTTTTATGTATAAGCCCGAAGGAAATACCTACTATACAACCCGCAAGCTGTTTGGCATTCTCATTTTGCAATAATTCAGCAGAGAGGTTCTCCAAACCGGCCTCGAGGGTCATGTTTGCCGACAAAAGCTCCTGTTTAAAACCTTTTTTTGTGAATGAAATTTCGTATTTACGCGACAACTTGGCGGCGTTGATCCAGTCATTTCGGTCGATGACAATAATTTCCCCGCTCAAATCCCTTTCATATATATCGCCTTCAATGACGACTTTGATGTTTTCAAAAGCTGTCGGGTCAAACAAAGCTTCCACTCCTTTTACCAGTCATAATCCTGCCCTTTACCATAATGAAAAATGGTCAGTCCAATGGACAGCACCATGTCAGACGCAAGATCGAAAAACAATCTCACGTCGACACTATGACTGTCAGGACTAACCAAGGTTTTGTTTTACTTAGAACAATCCAACAGCGTTGCCCTCTTCATCGACATCCATATTTAGTGCTGCCGGAAGCTTCGGCAAACCTGGCATTGTCATGACTTCACCTGTCAATGCCACGATGAATCCCGCACCTACTGACGGCTTAAGTTCTCTGACTGTAATAGTGAAGCCTGATGGCCTTCCAAGTTTTTGCGGATCATCCGACAGTGAATATTGTGTTTTTGCCATACAGACTGGCAGCACACCCCAGCCAAATCCTTCAAAGTCAACGAGCTGTTTCTTAGCCTTCGGTGAGAACTCGACTCCATCCGCACCATAAACCTGACGGGCAATCGTCTTGATTTTATCCTCCAGTGAATCGGATAAATCATAAAGGTGCGCAAATGTGTTCTCGCTTTTTTCAATTACATCAAGAAGTTTCTCTGCAAGCTCCACTCCGCCGGCGCCGCCCTTTTCCCAAACTTCCGTCAAGGCAACCGGGATTCCGGCATTCTCACACAGCTCTCTCAATGTATTTGTTTCAAGCTCTGTATCTGTAATGAAACGATTGATCGCAACAACATATGGCAAACCAAAGCTGGAAATCGTTTCAATATGCTTTTTAAGGTTTGTGAAGCCATCCCTTAATGCTTTCACGTCTTCTCTGACCAATTCCGTTTTCTTCATGCCGCCATGCATCTTCAGCGCGCGTATAGTCGCAACAATAACAACAGCTGACGGATCAATTCCTGCTGTTCTTGCTTTAATATTTAAGAACTTCTCTGCTCCAAGATCAGCACCGAATCCTGCTTCCGTAACGACGAAATCAGCAAGCTTGGATGCAGCCTCGGTCGCGATGACACTGTTGCATCCATGTGCAATATTCGCAAAAGGGCCACCATGGATCAATGCTGGAGTATGTTCAATCGTCTGGACAAGATTTGGCTTGACCGCTTCCTTCAATAAAAGCGTCAAAGCCCCTTCCACTCCTAAATCGCCCACAGTAACAGGCTGCTTGTCATAATTATAAGCAACAACCATTTTCGAAAGACGCAGTTTCAAATCCTTAAGGTCACTCGCAAGGCAAAGAACAGCCATAATCTCAGAAGCAACCGTAATATCAAAGCCATCTTCACGAGGAACGCCTTGCATTGGCCCGCCAAGTCCGACGATTACTTTCCTAAGTGAACGGTCATTCAGGTCTAGCGCACGTTTCCAAACAATTCGGCGCTGGTCAATGTTCAGCTTGTTTCCCTGCTGCAGGTGGTTATCAATTAATGCAGCCAATGCATTATTTGCCGTAGTAATTGCATGCAGGTCCCCTGTGAAGTGGAGATTGATATCCTCCATCGGAAGCACCTGAGCGAAACCTCCGCCTGTTGCACCGCCTTTGATCCCCATAGTTGGCCCTAACGAAGGCTCACGCATGGCAATCATTGTTTTTTTACCAAGCTTGTTCAATGCATCCGCAAGCCCAACGGTTACAGTAGACTTTCCTTCCCCTGCAGGAGTAGGATTGATCGCCGTTACAAGTACGACCTTGCCGCTTTCCTTTGTTTTCAATTTAGCCAAAGCTTCCGAAGACAGCTTCGCCTTATACTTTCCAAACAGCTCAATATCATCGGCATCCAGGCCAATATTCGCTGCAATATCAACAATCGGTTTCATTTTACTATCACGAGCAATTTCAATATCTGACTTAACTTGAATATTTGTTCCCATTTCCATTCCCCCCAGATATTCTCTATATGCTTACCAACTTATATTTTACCATCAGAGAAATACTATCAGGCAAAAAATATTTATTTGTCATAAAATTTCCTCTTTAGTCAATTGCTCCACGAAAGAATTCAGACTATAATAAAAATTACTGATTTTATTTTATCAAAGAGGAGGTTATACTTTGCCAATAAAAATCCCGCTGCACTTGCCAGCGAAAGAAATACTGGAAAAAGAAAATATCTTTATCATGGATGACAGCCGTGCTGCAAAACAGGATATCCGTCCATTGAATATATTAATCCTGAATCTTATGCCTGAAAAGGAAAAAACAGAGAGACAGCTGCTGAGGCTGCTCGGCAATACACCACTCCAGGTGAACATAACCTTTTTAAAGACCGCTACATATGATTCGAAAAACACTTCACAATATCATCTGGAAGAGTTTTACCAAACCTTCACTCAAGTAAAAGAAAAGAAGTTTGACGGCATGATCATCACCGGTGCCCCAATTGAACTGATGGAATTTGAGGAAGTACACTACTGGGATGAACTGAAGGAAATCCTCGACTGGACAGAGCAGAACGTCACGTCCACTTTGCATATATGCTGGGGTGCACAGGCTGCTTTATATCATCATTTTGGCATCAAGAAGTATGCCCTGCCGAGGAAATGCTCAGGCGTGTTCAATCACATAGTCCTTGACCATACAGAAAAAATCTTAAGAGGGTTTGACGATGAATTCTCTGCTCCTCATTCGAGGAATACGGACATACCTGAAGAATCGTTGCAAAAACATCCTGATTTAAAGCTGCTGGCTTCATCAGAAGAAGCAGGCCCGTTGATCATTTCCAGCAGGGACAGCAGGAAAATCATGATTACCGGCCACCTTGAATATGAAGCCACTACATTGGCAGAAGAATACTTAAGAGATAAGGAAAAAGGCATTGAAATCGACATGCCAGAAAACTATTTTCCTCAGGACGATCCAGAAAAGAAACCGGTCAACCGCTGGAGGTCACACGCCCATTTGTTCTTTTCCAATTGGCTGAACTATTATGTATACCAGGAAACTCCTTACGAATGGGATTAGAAAAGGCATCGACTATTCGATGCCTTTTTTCTATTAACCTTGCGGAGCATAATAGACTTCTTCGTAAGGCTGGACGACAACAAAGCCTTCTCCGCTGAATTTCATCTGGATTGATTCGCCGCTTCCACGGCCAAGGAATGTTTTGAACGAAATATCTGTTACGAATTCCGGCTGGAGATTTCCTGACCAGGCAACTGTTGCGTTCGGGTCTGTATAAACCGGATTATCAGGGCTGACAAGCAGGGTCAGCGGTTCATAATGGGATGTGATCGCTACCATGCCTGTACCCTCGAGGCGGACATTGAACAATCCGCCGGACAGCATTCCGGCTACCCGGCGCATCAGCTTGATATCCCAGCTGATGGAAGGTTCAAATGCAAGCAGGTCATTGCCGTTTACAAAAATGGCATCATTTTGCAAATGCAAGATGGATATTTTCTTCCCCTGATCAGCGAGATAAAGCTTGCCATTTCCATTTGCCTTCATTAGTGAAGCACCTTCACCTGTTAATGCCTTTTTGAACATCTTGCCGATCCCATGTTCAAGCACTCCCTCGCGTTCAAACTTTATCTGCCCGCGATACGATACCATCGCCCCAGCTTTCGACCAGATCTGGCCATTCAGGTTGATTTCCAGCATTCTCGGTGTTTCCAGCTCAAATAGCCCTTCCCCTTTATCCTGCTGCTTTGTGTTGCTCACAAACTCCTCAATTGAATAACGACTCATCCCATTGCCTCCTTATTTTAAAACCTGGAACATGAATACCCACATAAATGATAGTGCTTGCTGCAGTTCTGCTGGCAATGAGCCGTGCGGCAGCTGCTCTGCCGCTTTTTTAAATACTCCGAACTCACCCGCTTTTCTCCAGCCATTTTCCAGAGCCAGCTTTTCCAGCTCCCATGGCATGATTGTGTTGCAGAGAACCTCTTCTCCATATAACCTTCTGAAGCTGTTCTTCCTGGGCTTTGCAGTTGGTCCGAGGATGCCAATGCAGGCATAACCATCTGGCTTGAGGATCCTGGCCATTTCTTTTAGAGATTCATAGGGATTGTTCGTCCACTCTATTGAATTAATCGCCATTACCGCATCAAAATGATTATCGGGGATTCCGCAATCCGATAGATCCCCCTTAGTGAAAAGACAATGCTCAATCTGCGGGTTCAGCCTGGCTCTCACAAGCATCTCCTCAGATACATCAATTCCCGTAACCAGATATCCTGCCTCTGCCAGCTTTTCCGATCCTGTACCATCTCCGCATCCTAAGTCACAAATCATGGACCCTTCCGCAACATACTGTTTGATGAATGGCACGATATCCTTTCGGCTTCCAGTTTCCCACATGCCTCTGCTTCTCGAATTCCACGAGGCAGCCATACTGTCCCACTGTTTTTCAGATTCCCTTTTCCAATCAAATACAGCCATAAGCTCACCTGCCTAATTTTTAATTCCTATACTATTTATTTCGTTACAGAAAGAGAGATTCCTCTTAAGTTTATTTTTCTTGAAAAAGTGCAAGACTAGGAGGGTGAAAGGAGAGATTAAATTGGAACAGGAACAATTGGTTGCCATACATAAAAATAATGCCGGTGAAATCATAAGTTTTCAGACGTCTAGCGGGAGGATCATATCCTATCGCAAAGCAATAATGGAAGCTAGTACAGGAACAATTTCAGGTGTGAATATCAATGAAGGTGCAGATGGAACTAATTCATTAGTTTCGGCAGATGGATCCGGCTTTGAACAATATCCCGATATTTACTAAGGAACGAATAAAACACCTGACCATGTCAGGTGTTTGGTTTTAGACAAAAGGACGGAAATTAAGCCTTAAAATTATGTAGGACAAAGTAGGCTGCTGCAATCGTACCCTTATGCGAGGATTCCGGCTTCTATAAGGGCACGTTTCGGCTTTTATCGTACCCTTATGCGGGGATTCCGGCTTCCATAAGGGCACATTTCGGCTTTTATCGTACCCTTATGCGGGGATTCCGGCTTCCATAAGGCCACATTTCGGCTTTTATCGTACCCTTATGCGGGGATTCCGGGATTAAGTCCGTATAATTGTGTAAAAAGAAAGAGTCATTTTATTCACTCTTGGCAACACTGTTTTCAACCACGATAAACAAGTGAAAAGAGGAATATAAATGACTCAAGTACAGTTTAACCTGAATGTTGATGTTTTAAAAGAAGCCATTGTAAATTCCAACCTTGATATGGTCATTAAATCAGCCGTTGTGTTGGTATTAAATGAGTTTATGGAAAAGGAAAGAGACGACTATTTAAAGGCTGCCCCTTATGAACGTGCTGTCGAACGCCGTGACTACCGGAACGGTTACTATGAACGAGAACTGTTGATGAGTATCGGAAATATAGCCCTAAAGGTTCCACGGACGCGTAATGGCGAATTCTCAACCACCGTTTTCGAAAAGTATGCCCGGTGTGATCAGGCCCTGGTCCTTTCCATGTTGGAGATGGTTGTCAATGGTGTTTCGACGCGGAAAGTGACCAACATCGTGGAACAACTCTGTGGTAAGAATGTGTCCAAGTCCTTTGTTTCATCCCTTACACAGAAGCTTGATCCTATTGTGAATGAATGGGCTGGACGACCATTAAATACTACCTACTACCCTTACGTTTTCGCAGATGCCATGTATATAAAGGTGCGTGAGCACAATCGAGTCGTATCTAAAGCTGTTTATATTACGACAGCCATTACAGAGAATCATACACGTGAAATCCTTGGCCTAAGTGTTGACCATGCGGAAAGTTTTGAAAGCTGGAGCCGTTTTTTCCAACAGCTTAAATCACGCGGCCTCCAATCACCCAAACTTATAATTTCAGATGCCCACCAAGGACTGCAGAAAGCCATCCAACGTGAATTTATAGGCGCTGCCTGGCAAAGATGCAATGTCCATTTCAAACGAAATATCATTGAAAAGTTGCCCAAAAAGGATTCAGCTGAAATCCGCATGATGATAAAGCGAGTATTTGAAGCAGTTACGATTGATGACGTACGCCGGTTCAAAGATGAATTGATGAACCGTTTTAGTAATGAGGCAAGGTTTGGAAAAGCGCTTGCCATCTTGGATGAAGGTTTCGAAGATACCATACAATATATGAATTTTCCTGAAAACATTCGTATCCATATCCGAAGCACCAACTCATTGGAACGGCTGAACCAGGAGGTTCGCAGGAGGGAAAGAGTGATCCGTATTTTCCCTAATTCCCAATCTGCGTACCGTTTGGTTGGTGCCGTTCTGATGCATTACCATGTGTCAGACTACACAAAGAGGAAATCTTTAATGGGTCGGGTATATTAGCGCATTTTCAGCTCCACTTCCATCATGGATGATTACATCTCCGGGAAGGGATATCAAATTGAAAACCATTTGACATCCCTACCCGGAGATGAAGAAAAGAAACCATGGAAGCTTCGCAAAAAAATGAAAGGGTTTGGTTGAGAACATTTGCCGTTGATTTTACACAATAACCAGGACTTGACTGATTCCGGCTTCCATAAGGCCACATTTCGGCTTTTATCGTATCCTTATGTGGGGATTCCGCCTTCTATAAGGGCACATTTCGGCTTTTATCGTACCCTTATGCGAGGATTCCGCCTTCCATAAGGGCACGTTTCGGCTTTTATCGTACCCTTATGCGGGGATTCCGGCTTCTATAAGGGCACGTTTCGGCTTTTATCGTACCCTTATGCGGGGATTCCGGCTTCTATAAGGGTACATTTCATCGGTCATAATAACATTCA
Organism: Mesobacillus jeotgali; assembly: GCF_014856545.2. Classification (NCBI taxonomy): domain Bacteria; kingdom Bacillati; phylum Bacillota; class Bacilli; order Caryophanales; family Bacillaceae; genus Mesobacillus; species Mesobacillus jeotgali. Next base: position 3,045,641 of record NZ_CP109811.1, read on the forward strand.
GGATACATCTACTTTCGGCATTAACTCTGCCTAAAAAAGTAGACAAGCTCCGTTTTCAAGAGCTTGTCTACTGTCTCAGCAACTGACACCATGCTCAGCTGCTTAATTTAGTCTTCATCATTCTGCTTTTGGATGGCCCTTAATTCCTGAACACGGGATTGATCTTCTTCAAAGAACTGGACTAGATCACCAATCCTGTCGATTGCATCCCAGCTTAAATGGTGTTCAATGCCTTCTACATCATTATATATATTTTCCTCTTTTACGCCGATTACCTTCAGCAATTGCTCAAGTAATTCATGACGGTCTACCAGCCTTTTGCCGGTTTTGTATCCTTTCGGAGTCAGCACAAGCCCCCGATATTTCTCGTATACCACGAACTGGTCTTTATCAAGTTTCTGAACCATTTTTGTCACTGAGGAGGGATGGACCGATAATGCCTCCGCGATATCCACTACCCGGGCATATCCTTTTTGTTCTATTAAAATAAATATTTGTTCTATATAATCTTCCATACTAGGTGTTGGCATCCCATGACCTCCAATGCTTAAACAATAGCCATATTAAAGTTTACTATAGAAGGACAAGGGTGACAAGGCGCTATCCACCTTGATTGACTGGCTGTGCAGCTATATCGAATTTCAGCTTACTGTCCTCTCCATCCCAATATAGCTTGGCATTGAAGGTTCTATCCTTGCTCTGGAAGCCTTCAATCACATCGGTGCTTCCTTCGGCCAGCAGCTTCTTGATATTCTTCTGGGTTACCGTCTTGCCAAGGATTTGCTTTGAGAGGGTGAAGCTGCATTTTGTTTTCTGATAGTTTGAGCAGCCATAGAACGTCCCTTTGTCCACAACCATGCCATCGCACTTTTTACATTTTCCCAGGCTAGTAGTTCGGCGTGAACGCCCACCCTTCTTGCCAGGGACAAAAGCATTGGTCAGTTCATCGGAAAACGTCCATCCAGAGGATCCTTCAGATGTTTCAGAAACAAGATGTTTAATCATTTTTGATGTCTGCTCAATGAACTGCTTGGGTGAAGCTTCACCCTCCCCGATCTGATGCAGCCTCTGCTCCCATTTCGCTGTCATTTCAGGAGATGCAAGGACTTGTCCACCAACGGCGGCGACGAGGATCTTTGCCTTGGCGGTCGCATAAACGAGATTTTTGCGGACTTCAATATACGCCCTGTCCTTAAGCATCGTAATGATGCCCGCTCTCGTCGCTTCAGTTCCAAGTCCTTCAGCTTTCATTAGAACCTTTTCGAGTTCCTTGTCTTCAATATGTTTTCCTGCCGTTTTCATCAGGGTAATCAGCTGGCCTTCAGTCAGCCTCTTTGGCGGCTGTGTTTTGCTTTCCTTTACCTCTGATTTAATAACGGTTCCTGTTTCGCCTTGCTGAACAGCTGGCAGCTCCGGTTCTTTGTCTGAGTCTTTTTGCGGGAGCACTTTCTTCCAGCCCTCATCCAGCTGGACTTTCCCCTTCGATATAAACTCGGCCCTTCCCTCCACTACGGTCTTGATCGTAGTATATTCGGCAACGTATGGCCCGTAATGGGCTGCAATCAGCGTCCTGGCCAACAAGTCATATAATTTCAGCTCATCCCCTGACAGCCTGCTGAGATTAGGACTTGTTCAGTTGGAATAATGGCATAGTGATCTGTCACTTTTTTTTCATTCACGTACCGTTTGTTATTTTTGATCGATGAATTGGGTAATGGAAAAAGCTGCTGATAATCAGGATTGGCCTGCAATTTATTCAAAATAGCAGAAAAGCCCTCCGCTTCTCCTGGCGTTACATACCTTGAATCAGAACGCGGATAAGATACAATTCCCCGTTGATATAATCCTTGTAAAACGTCCAGCGTCTTTTTGGGCGACATTTTAAAACGGCGATTTGCTTCCGCCTGAATTGCAGATAAATTATAAAATAACGGAGGCAGGAATTCCTTTTTCTCAGAAATAACCTCTGCGGCTTCCGCATTTTTCCCCTCGCAAAAAGCAGAAATTTTCTCGGCCATCTCTTTTGTTTTAATCCGTGAATCACCGTCTTTTTCCCATTTGCCGCTGTACTTCTTGCCATTGATATTGAATTTTGCGAGTACTTCCCAAAAAGGTTCCGATACGAAATTTTCGATTTCGAGCTCTCGTTTCACAATTAAAGCAAGCGTAGGAGTCTGTACCCTGCCAACAGAAAACACATCTGAATAGCCTTTCTTTTGAAGAAGAAGAGTGTACAGCCTGGAGGCGTTCATGCCGACAACCCAGTCAGCACAAGCTCGCGTATATGCTTCAAAATATAAATCCTTAGTATCTGCCTCATTCAAAAGGTTTTGGAAGCCTTCCTTTATTGCTTTCGGAGTCAGCGAGGAGATCCATAATCTTTTCATTGGCTTTATGCAGTTGGCAAGGCGAAGGATATTCCTGATGATCAGTTCACCTTCGCGTCCAGCATCGCCTGCGTGGATGATTTCGGTGACTTGAGGGTCGGTGGCAAGCTTTTTTATGATCTGGAATTGTTTTGCTTTCGATTTGACGACTTCATACTTGAAATTCTCCGGAATGATCGGCAGGGTATCCAGCGACCATTTTTTCCAGGCTGGATTGTATTGCTCGGGTGCGGACAATTCCGTTAAATGGCCGATTGCCCACGAAACGTAAGCACCTTTAGGGAATATTTCATTAGGGAGTATCTCGATGAATCCATCCCTTTTTTTCATTTTAAATACGGAGGCCAGCGTTCTGCCCTGGTCAGGCTTTTCCGCAACAATCAATTTCATAATTTCCTCCTGAAAAACTTTTATATGAGCGCGCTTTTTAATCTTCGAACTCTATTTTATCTTTTTTTCGACAAATGCGTAAAGGACTTTTATTGCGGCTTTTACAACCTGCCTGTATGAAGTCTGTTTTTTAACCTAAAAAAATAAACAGGCAGCTGAATTGATCAGCTGCCTTAAAAATATTATTCCTCAAATGGTTCAACTACGTTGTTGTCATTGATGTACCAACGGTTCCTGTTAACGGCTGCCGATACGGTTAATATCAGCGAAGGAACCTTTTCGGTCCGGACCACGATTGCCCCGACCATCTGCTGAAAAATCACGAATGACTCTCCATGGCTGAATACTGCCCACTGGGGACCCATGATGGCAATGGAACGAATGATTTCTTCCTTTTCTGCTTGCTCAAGTGAAAGATGCTGAGAAAAAATAATGATCCAATCCTCATCACCTATCGAAAAGCGGTACATGCCCTCACCCTTTTAATTCATCATCATTGACTAATAAAAGATATGAAGTGCACCTGAAGATTATACCCCTACGATTGAATCATTTAATACTCTTGATATTCTCAAGCCACGATTAAGACGCAAATCAACAAGTGTATCCCCGGTTTTAATTAATGCCCTTAAAGGCTCGAATGGGTCAACCATCAAGATTGTCCCCTCTTCGCCGTCGCTAAGGAGAACACGCCTTCCGACAAGGCTGTCCATAATCCTGTACAGGAAAACGAGCATGATTTTTGGATTGAACTTACCGAATACATCGTTTTGCATCTGGGAAATAACAATATGGAATGGCTCTGCCTGGTGATAGACCCTTGAGGATGACATGGCATGGTATACGTCTGCAATGGCAACGATTTTGGCTAGCTCGTCTATCTTTTCGCTGCGCAGGCTGAACGGATAGCCTCCGCCGTCCTCACGCTCATGGTGTTGAAGAGCAATCAGCGCCACTCTTTCATTTAGTTCTGGAATATCCTTCAACATCCGGTAGCCATAAGCGGTATGGCGTTTCATTTCAATGTACTCTTCCTGTGTCAGCCTGCCTGGCTTGTTCAGGATGTTGGCTGGGATACGAGCTTTTCCTATATCATGGAGTGTCGCTCCCAAGGTGAGATCGTTCAACTCTGATTGACCCAGATTCAGCCATTTCCCTATCAATGTGGAAATGATGCCAACACAGACTGTGTGCCTGTAGGTATACTCATCCTGCGCCTTCAACTCATAGAACAGATGATAGATATGGGGAATTTCAGCAGCCTGCCTGATCACAGGCAATATGTCATTCTTGATTTCACCAACAGGGACAACTCCTGTTTTTGCAACAATATCGAATATCTCTTCCATTTGCCTGGAAGCATCATCGATTTTCTTTGAAATATCTTCAAGCTTTTTATTTACTGCAATCTGAGGTGTGTGGTCCTGAATGGCATTGCCATTCCTGATTGTATCCAATAATGCATCAATTTGATGATCAGTTAAGGACGTAAACGCGGATGGAGTGGTCTTCTTCATTCGTACCCTCCTCTTAGCTTATAATAGACTTGTAGATTACTCTCTAATTAAGAAAATAATAACAAATATTTCCGGAAATAGGAACTAATGAGGAGTAAATTTCGTTTTATTTTAAATTAACAAAATTTTAAGATTATTTAGTTTGTATTACGCTTACATTCTTGACTGCATCCTTCCCAATATTGTATATTTAAGACATCATTTAATAGAATATATTTGCCATGTCAATAACTGCAGGTGTATCCGTTAGATGATAAATATTCAACTTTGGCACATTTTTGTGTCGCGAAAGACATGGGAGGAAAGTTTAACATGCAAAACGGTAAAGTAAAATGGTTCAACAATGAAAAAGGTTTCGGTTTCATCGAAGTAGAAGGCGGAGACGATGTATTCGTTCACTTCTCAGCAATCCAGGGCGATGGTTATAAGTCACTAGAAGAGGGTCAGGAAGTTTCTTTCGAAATCGTCGAAGGAAATCGCGGACCACAAGCTGCTAACGTAGTAAAACTATAATTCAAAAAGTTGAAGGCTGGCGCCCGAGCCAGCCTTTTTTGATTGTTTGTTTGATTGGTCTGAGCGTTTTATGGACATTTTGACCTCGAACTTCCGCTGAAATGTCCGTTAAAGGTACTTTCTTAGACATTTCGGCTTTGAACTCCCGATGAAATGTCCATTAAATGCACTTTCTTAGACATTTCGGCTTCATCTATCCGCAGAAATGTCCATTAAATGTCTGGGCAGTACATGTCAGCCACTTACTTGCTTTTAAATGTCCCTAAAAAATCAAAACTAAAGTTTTTGTCCGCATTTTTTTATTTTTTCCCCAACGGTGCATTCGTTGATGCAGAACCGGTGGGCATATCTTTTTCCGTTTTCTTGCCGGTGATGCTTTTTCAGGAAGCACCCATTGCAGTATGTATTGAGCAATGTTTCCACCTCGGCAAGGACTTCATTACGCGTCAATCTATTCCCGCCTTTCTCACCTCATTATAATATTTGCATTTTGCTGTTGATCATTTTACCTTGCAATGCCTGTGTCGCCAGTTTGTCAGCCTCTTTATTTTCCTTCCTGCCTACAGGGTTGTATTTCGTATACAATCCAAGCTCCTTGATTTTATTCTCAATCCTGTCGAGCCAGCGGTTCAGGGTTTCCTCATAGCAAGGCCAATCACCCTCAAGCTGCTTGAGTACCACCTGCGAATCCCCTTTAATGTCACAGGTCATGTTCCTTACACCCATTTCCTCAAGGATTGTGAGGGCAAAATATAAAGCAGCATATTCTGCTTCATTATTCGTTTCCAGCTCGTCGAAGACTTCATTGGCTCGCAGTCTGTACTTCTTCTTCCCCTGCTTGAAGTAAATTATGGTGCCGAGACCCGCTTTATGCTTATAATTATCAAAGCCGCCGTCAAAGTAAACAGTGAGGTCATGCGGCTCTTCTTCCACTTCTGCAAGAAGCTTGCGCATTTCCTTAATTGACCAGGAAGTGCCGATTTCATCTATAAAAGAAATTTCTCCAGCTTTGCCCGATTTTTCTAATTCCTCACCGGCCTGCAATGCATGCTCACCATCAAGGAAATCAGAGCTGAACAGGATTGGATCTATTCCTTTTACTTTATATTCCCATTCCAATTTATATTTCAAGAATTCTCCCCCGCTTTCAGATCTATTTTTCGCTCCGCCAAATTGGGTTATTTTTAGTTATCTTACCCATTTTCCGAACACGTTACAATGAAAAAGGTGGATGATGAAACTAAATTGGTGATAGTATAATTTTTATAAATTAATGCTCCTATTATGATACACTAACTATTATCTGTACAAACCAACCGGGAGTGATTTTTGTTGTTAGAGGTTTATATTGATGGCGCAAGTGCTGGCAACCCTGGACCAAGCGGTGCTGGCATTTTTATAAAAGGAGAAGGAGAAGTTTTCAGATACTCCATCCCTCTTGGGGTCATGTCTAACCATGAAGCTGAATATCATGCATTTATAAAAGCATTGGAAATTTGTCTTGAAAAAGGTTTCAGTGTTGTATCATTCAGGACCGATTCTCAGCTCGTAAATGCAGCAGTGGAAAAGGAGTTCGTCAAAAACAAGCTTTATGCCCCCCTGCTGGAAAAAGCATTATTGCTTGCCGGGCAATTTGATTTGTTCTTCATGAAATGGATTCCATCGAGTGAAAATAAAACAGCGGACGATCTGGCACGAAAGGCTGTTAGGGAGAACAACATGAAAGGAACCGAAGATTAATATGAAAGCATCTACTTTCGCGGATTTAAGCTTACTTTTCGTAGCCCTCATATGGGGAGCAACATTTGTGCTTGTGCAAAATGCGATATCTTTTCTCGAGCCACAATCCTTCAATGCAGTCCGATTTACCCTGGCAGCAATCATGTTAGGACTTTGGCTTATGTTTTTTGAAAAAGACCAGCTGAAAAAGCTGGATAGAAAACTGATCTTATCCGGAATCATGCTGGGATTCTGGCTTTTCATAGGCTATGCCTTCCAGACATTAGGCTTGCTGTATACGTCTTCATCCAAGGCTGGCTTTATAACTGGATTGAGTGTTGTCCTGGTACCATTGTTAATGCTTGGGATCTTAAAACAGAGGCCGAGCTTGAACTCAATAGCAGGGGTGTCTGCAGCAACGGCAGGGCTCTATCTTTTAACTATGTCAGATGTGTCCAGCCTCAATATTGGTGACGGCTTCGTCCTAATTTGTGCGGCAGGATTTGCACTGCATATCGTATTCACAGGAAAATTCAGCAGCAGTTATCCGACACTCCTTTTGACGATGGTCCAAATCGCAACTGTAGGGGCTCTTTCAGCAATATCAGCTGTCCTTTTTGAGGATTGGAAAAGAGCATTCAACCCTGAGGTCATCTTTTCAGCGAATGTCCTGATCGCCCTGCTGGTTACATCAATACTGGCGACTGCTCTGGCGTTTTTTATCCAGACGAATTTTCAGAAACACACAACAGCCACTCGCGTTGCCTTGATTTTTGCAATGGAACCTGTTTTTGCAGCAGTTACGGCTTACTTCTGGGCAGATGAGCGCCTAACCTATATTGCCCTTGCCGGCTGTGTATTAATTTTTGCAGGTATGGTGTTCGCAGAATTGCCATCTGGCAAATTCGAAAGTTTCATTCGTAAAATATTCCCTAAAAAAGAGGCTGATTTCAAAGCATAGCGCTTTGGAACCAGCCTCTCTTTATAATCTAGTTGTCAGCTCAAGCGCTTGTCGTGGCTGACCAAGGCGCTCTCGCTTTTCGTCATACGGCCAAAAGCTCGATTTTTTTAACGTACTGCAACGCTGCTTTGCGGGAATGGATTTTATTAGAGGCAAAGGTTTCTAAGAGCGAAATATAAAAGCTTCCGTCAAATCCTTTTTGGGCCTTTAGCGTGATTTCAATGGCTGTATTTGTGAGTTCATCGGTGGAATTTGTATATTGCTGACCGAAATAAATAAAACCGATCGCGTCCTCACGCAACTGGAACCCTTTGCTCTTCAAATGAAGCAGGTAATCTTCAACTGTCCGCACTGACTGAATCAATCCTCTCTTCAAGCCGTTTCTAGTAAAATTTTACCGCAACATTCGAGCTTTTTCTACCGTTTTTTTGTTAAAAGATATCCAGCAAATCCCATCGCCATTCCAAAAAGGGCTCCGCCTAGAACCTCTTTTGGCTGGTGGCCCAGCATTTCCTTCAATGGATCTGGAGACTTTTCTTCAAACTCTACAGGGTCATCTTCATGAATCTTATCAATTAATTCATCAAGATCATTAACTTTTAAAGTCAGTTCTCCTGTTTGTCTCCTTATCCCCTGGGCATCATACATGACAATAATGCCATACACGAGTGACAATGCGAAATCAACCGAGCGTACACCTTTAGTAAGAGCAACATATGTTGTCAAAGATGACACACCAGCTGAATGGGAGCTTGGCATTCCGCCGCTGGCCAAAAATAAATCTGGTTTCCACTCCTGTGTCTTAGCATAATGAAACGGTATTTTTAAAGCCTGAGCAAGGCCAATACTTGAAATTGCAATAACTGCACCTTTATTCATCATCCGTCACCTCCTTGTTATTTTGAAGAAAAATGATTGCTTTTATTCTTGCCCGTTCATAATAAGGATTAAGCTGTAATAAGCAGACAACCTATAAAGGTTAATTCTCATTTCTGAACATTTTTAAACAAAAACTTTTCTGGAGGGATCGCTATTATGAGCAAAAAGGGAAACAGAGGGACAAAGGCACCCGGGGTAAATCCACAAGGCTACGGACAAGATGCAGAATTCGCTGAAGAACCAAAGTCAAAGCTGGAAAATGCCGCTAAGAAAAAGAATACAAAATAACGAGGTAAGCTAACGCTACACATAAAAAAACGGCTGGTTATAATACCAGCCGTTCCCTTTAAGCGTGCATTTCGTATTCGAACAGACGGTGCAGCCCTTTAAGTTCAACTTCATTGAACTTGGAAAGAAGCTTTTCCCGGTCAATTTTGAATCTGGCGTCGTCCATCTTGCATTCGACAGGTACATCACATTTGATTTCAGCTAGCTGTCTGCTTAAATGAAGCATTTCAAGATCTGCCTCAATTTTTGCTCGCTGTGATTTTGTCAATAAATGCAGGTTTGCGATGACACCTTCAACATCCCCATGTTCCTGAAGCAGCTTAATTGCCGTCTTTTCACCAATCCCGCGGACTCCAGGATAGTTATCACTCGGGTCTCCCATGAATGCTTTCAGATCTATCATCTGTTCAGGCCAGATTCCCTTTTCAGCATACAAGGTATTGCGATCGTGGACCTGGTAATTGCCATAGCCCTTCTGCAGCAGGATGACAGAAACCCGGTCATCGATCAGCTGGAGGATATCCTTATCACCTGTCAAAATCGTAACCGAATCCACTTCCTTAACCGTCCTCGCAATCGTTCCTATACAGTCATCAGCTTCATAGCCTCTCAAGCCAATGTTTGGAACATCTAATGATTCGACTACCTCTTTAACAAGGTCAAACTGTGGCAGAAGCTCAACAGGCGCCTCAGGTCTATTTGCTTTATAATTATCGAACATTTCTGTACGGAAGGTTTTGCTGCCCATATCCCAGCAAACAGCAGTATGTGTAGGCTTGAAATTTGCAACAGCAGTCGCAAAGTGTTTGATGAAACCGTGGATCGCATTTGTAGGGACCCCTTTGGAATTTATCATGAATTGTCCGGAAACAGCTGTTGCATAGAATGCTCTGAACAACAAAGCCATCCCGTCAACTAGCATTAGCGAAGTTTTATTATTTTCCAAAATGGCACCTCCAATGAGAAATTTGAGCCAAGGCTCTATTTAAAAGCTTGATGCTTTAATGTAAAAGTCAACTTTGATATTATAACACAATTCTTGGTGTTCCCTTTTATATTCCGAAAATAACCATTCTTCAATCATCTAAGCAATCTGAGTAAATCTCCCCTATACATCATTCACTTTTGGAAACGGGATTTTCCTGATAAGAAACCCAATCGCTATAGCTTCCTGCATAAAGTCTGACATTCTTGAATCCAGCTTCTTTAAAGGCGATATAATTCGGCGTTGCCGTCACTCCTGAGCCGCAATAAACAATGATTGGCTGATCTGGATCGAGGTCTTGAAATCTCTGTTCCTGCTCATCACGAGGCTTAAAGAAACCATTTTCTAAGCCTTCCATCCAAGGTTTATTGATTGCTGTCGGGATATGGCCGGGAATCCGGTCGATTGGCTCCTCGATCCCAAGGTAACGCCTGCTTTCCCGGGAATCAACTAGGACAGCAATCCCTTTTCCCTCAAGTGCAATATCTTTCACCTCTTCATACGAGGCCATCATATCGTTATTTTCATTTATCGTGTAATTTGTTTCTTGATAATGTGGTACAGATTTTTCAATCGGATACCCTGACTTCTGCCATGCCTCGAAGCCTCCGTTCAGGATATAGACTTTCTCATGTCCAACGTATTGAAGAAGCCACCACATCCTTGATGCGAATGCTCCTTCCTTTCCATCGTAGACAACAATTGTTGTTTCATTATCAATACCAGCATTCTGGAGCTTCTCTTTAAATTGGCTTGTCTCAGGGAGAGGATGCCTGCCGCCATGCTCCCCGACCGTACCAGAAAGGTCTTTTTCCAGGTCGAAATAAACAGCCCCTGGAATATGGCTTTGTTCATATTGAATCCTGCCCTCTTCAGGGCTCCCCAGCTTGAATCGACAATCGGCAACTCTTATATTCTTGTCTCCAAGATGTTCATTAAGCCAATGAGTATCAACATGATATTGCAAGGCATTCACTCCTTCGTTTGTCTTTGGTCCATCAATTTTTTTACATGTTCTTTTGGATCCCAGCAGGCGAATTGGTAGTGGCTTTTCGTTTCATAGCCAAGCCTGAGGCAATGGTATTTCATTTTTCCTTCCAGTTTTTCAGCCTGAAAATTAACACAAGTAGCACATGCGTGAAATCGGTTACTGGTCATCCTTGCATTCAACCTTTATTGATAGTTTTTTATATTCAGCAGTGCAGCTTTAACAGTTTCTATAGAGAAATTATCATCAAGGGCAGAGGTGATTCCTTCGAAATACTCAGTGATCTGCTCTGAAAAATCCTTTTGAACTTTCTCAAACTCACGATCTAATTCAGGCAGGTAGTGGTCTTTCAGCCTTGCATTCTCTTTTTCAAGATAATCCCCTGCAGGTCCGTGTAAAAGCTGTTCAAGTTCATCTGCCATTAATTTCTTTTCATTTTTCTCAAAGAAGGATTTAGGGTTCTTGAACATTCCAAGCGTCTTCTTGAATATCGCACGCTCAATGTCCTGGTATGCTGTTTCAAAGTCTATTCCGGTTAATGGACCATTTTCTGTGGCAGAAATGGAGACCGAAGAATTAATTTTCAGCAATTCAGCTGACAAAGCTTCCTGGAACTCTTTCAATATCCGTAAAATAAATGCCTCGGCTCTTAATGAAGTGGCCCTCATTTCCTGGGCCAGGTCATATCCGATGCTCTCAATCAATTCATCAAGCGCTGTTTCAAGAGCCTTCTTCATATTGCGTCCATCGTCCTTCAAAAGCGCTGGGTTGAAGGCCTCCCTGAAAAATTCTCCAAACCGGATGAAGACACGCTGGCGAATATAATAAGTCAATTCATCGCTTTCAAGGACCAGACGTTCCTTAAGTACTGCCGGTTGCTTCTCGGATAAAACACGCAGCATTTCTTCTTTTTGTGATAACAGCTTCCCTCGCCTATCAGCCCTTGCTGCCTTGTCTTCCTCTGCCGACCTGATCATTTCCTCGATCACATTGACAGCCTGACGCCATTTTGCCTCTGCAGACTCAACAGCCATATTCATAAGATCATTGGCGATGAATGAATAAAATGACTTTTCAAATCGATTAAAGAGCTGGTCTTCACCAGTCTCTTGGTCCAGCTTCGCATTTAACCCCTTCAGGCTTGAAACCGGGAATAGATGAGGCTTCCTGATACCGTATTGGACAAGCTGATCTTCAACATATTCTAATACAGCTGACTGCTCTTCCTCCGAATTCGCCAAATCAACGGCATTGACAATGAAGAACATTTTATCAAGCTCAAAGGTATCCTTGACCCTGCCCAGCTGAATCAGGAACTCCCTATCCGCTTTTGAGAATGCATGATTATAGTAGGTTACGAATAAAATAGCGTCCGAATTCTTGATATAATCGAAGGCAACTCCTGTATGGCGGGCATTGATTGAATCGGCACCAGGCGTATCAACTAGGGTTATCCCTTCTCTTGTCAGTTCGCAATCATAATAGACCTCAATCCACTCAACAAAACAGGATTTTTCCTCTTCTGCAACATAGCCTCGGAATGATTCGAGATCAACAGAAAGCTTCTCGCCGAAACTGTTTTTAAAATCACTGAATCCTTTGGCAAAAGCCTGAAGAAAAGAGTAATGTGTTTTCTCTGCGGCACTATAACCGCTATCCTCGGATTTAAGACTCTTGATTTGATCGATCGCTCGTTCGAAATCGGATGTGTTCTTGCCGAATAGTCCCAGAGAGCGTTCCAGTTCTTTCAGCAACTCGTCTGCACTCTTTATTTTGACAATGACCGTTCCGTGAGGATTTTCAGTTGTCACTGGTTTTATTTTATTGATGGCAGCAGTTGTCGGATTTGGTGATACCGGCAAGATCCGCTCTCCCACCAGAGCATTTGCAAAAGAGGACTTCCCAGCGCTAAATGCTCCAAACAAGGCAACAGTAAATTCTCTTTCCTTTAACCGTGTGGCTTTTTCCTTCAATTCACGGGCAATTTTTTTCAAGCCAGGTAGATTCTCAATCTGTTCAGATGTGAAATTCATTTTCCGGACCAACTGCTGTTGGTTTTCATGAAATTGGGCGACCTCAATACTGCCTTGCTCGACAGGAGCTTCCTTTATTGAATCTACCTTTTCAATGGCAGTGTTTGAGGAAGCAATATCATGAGTTAAAATTACCTCTGGTTTCTCTTCGGCAGCCTTAAAAATATGATAGTCTTTCTCTTGATATTCTGCAGGTTCACCATAGAGTATTTCTGATACGAGCCTGCGTTGCTCGGCCAGGTTTTCCCTGATGCCATTCAATTCTGTCCACGCTGAGAAAAGCTTCGTTAGATTTTCTTCTTTCTTGAGAAGTTCATTTATCTCCTCATCATCCTGACCTTTTACATAGCCGATGAACTTACCCTTGATAGGCTCCAGCTTTCTTCTTGCAAGATTCTTCAATGATTCGGCGACGTCGTTAGTATAATTAAGAACATAGTCTCCTGAAAGCCTCGCACCTGGTTTCACGGCATCTGATAGCAACTCGGTTTGGAACTCAATCTTAAAGCTATTAGCTAGTGTCTGCAGCTCAGTTTGTGAAAGATTATGTTTCTTGAACAGCTTAGATAAGAAATCTTTGATATGCCAGTCGAGCTGGGATTGGACTTTATCCTCAAGGTCTCGATAAAAATTGTCGAGTCTGGATAATCGCTCCTGTTCCGTTTTTTGCTTTGAAAATAACAAGCCCACTTTAAAGTCTGGCTGCCTTGACTGCAGGTAAGCCTCCGCCAGCTCCCTGGTCTGGAATGGCATTAGGTAGGCGCTTTTTAGAATATCATTGAGTCCATCCCTGAATTCCCGTTCAGGATCCCGTTCACCCTGGATTTTTTCAATATTCATCCTTAGATTATCCAGTTCATTTGACAGCTGTTTCCTTTCACTGCCCGAAAGTCCTTCCAGGATTGTTTCAAATTGATCGATTTCTTCAGAGACATTCTGATGAAGATTCGCCAAATGATCCTCAGTCAATTTTTCCATCGACTTAAAAATCGAAACTGGCAGTAATTCTTTCCTCTTGCTTTTCCGTTCCATGATAAATGAACGAAGGTCCTGAAATTGGTTATGTGGCGATTCAGGGGCTTTTAGCGATGTGTAAAAAATCCCCGCATGTTTTACTCCCCAGTCAGCAAAAGAAATTTCAACACTCGTCTTAAACTGCTCAAAAGACAATTCTGCATCCTGGTGCTTGTCGACCTGGTTGATAATCAAATAAAGTTCTTTTCCTGCATCTGTTAATTCCTTCGTAAAAAGGAAATTAAGTTCAGATTGGACATGGTTATAATCCATCACATAAAACACGATGTCTGAAAGATGGAGCGCTGATTCAGTGGCAATCCGGTGGGCATCATCAGTTGAATCGATTCCAGGTGTGTCCATGATGACGGCCTGTTCCAGGAACTCTGCACCATTATGGCTGATTTCGATCGCCTGGATTTGTTCGCCATCCTTGCAGTATGTTTTGACAGTATCATAATCATACGGAGCCGGATATAAGCGTGAGCCGCCGTCCTTGAAGATGACCTTTGCATATTCAGAACCTGATTTAATCCTTACAAGGTTCGCACTGGTTGGAATCGGGCTTGACGGCAGGATATTGTCGCCGATCAGCCTGTTGATCATACTCGACTTTCCTGCGGAAAAATGACCGCAAAAAGCGATTGAAAATTCTTCTTCAACTGCTTTCCTTCCCAATTCCTTTACTTTTTCAGCTGTATCTTCATCGTGATTTGTATTCATTAAATTATATAAAGATAAAATCTTTCCAAGAAGCTTATGATCTTGCTGTGCAATAGTCTGGCCCATTCCTCTTACCCCTTGTGACAAAATTGTGAATAACTTTATTTTATATGATTTTTCGGTCTTTTCCTATAATTACATTTACACCATTTAGAAAAAGTAAAGAATAACCGCTTTAATCAAAGAAAAGCACTGACAATGGACCAAAAGAAAAAGCCCGAACCTTGGTCCGGGCTTTCATCCTAGTTGAGAATCTTGTTTATTAATGTGGTTTTAGTACATTGCTCAATACATATTTCATAAGTAAGGAGTAAGCTGCTATGGTCGAAACAACTAACATGGAAACCATTGGTACGACACCATCCTTAAGGACTTTTTTAACTGAGAATAATTTTCATCTTAAGGAAAGTGTAGCACTATTGATTATCATTTTCAATGGAGACAGATTAATTGTCACACTTATTTAACAAATTCGGGACAAACCGACCCTGATTGGAGAATTCAGATTCATACATGGTCAACTCACGCAATGCCTTCTCCTCTGCGGGAATCCTGATTGATAAAATCAGGATGTTAAGCAAGGTGAAGACTGCCATTGTGATATAGGCATTGAACATTAAAGGAATAACAATCAATTCTATTGCCACAATTAAATAGTTTGGATGCTTGATGATTTTATAAGGCCCTCTCTTGACGACATTAGCTCCTGGCAGAATGATGATTTTTGTATTCCAGAATCTTCCCAATGAAGAGAGTGACCAAATTCTCATCACCTGCGTAAAAATAAACATAGCAAGCAAAGCCGGCCAGTATCCTGATAGATTTTTATCAAAGGAAACCACTTCCATGATAAAAAATATGAAAAATGCTGTATGGATTGACACCATTGCGGGATAGTGCCCCTGTCCAAACTCTATTGCGCCCTGGGCTTTCATCCAGGCTTCGTTTTTTCTGGCTATGACTAGTTCTGTCAGCCTCTGAAAGATGATCAATCCGATAAATATAAGGAACACCATGTTATTCCCACCTCATCAATAGCAATTCCGAACTAAATCCGGGTCCCAGGGCTGCCCCCAGTCCAAGATCTCCTTCCTTCGCTGTCTCCATGAACCTTTTTAATACATATAGTATGGTTGCAGAGGACATATTCCCATATTCTTTTAAGACCTCCAGTGATGTCCTGGTCATTGCTTCAGGGAATTTCAGAGCAGAAACATAGGCATCAAGGACCTTCTTTCCTCCTGGGTGCGCTATAAAGTGATCGAGATTCGGAACGTCTAGGTTATTGCTGTTCAAAAACCTTAAAACATTGGGCTGAAGCCAGTTTTCGATGATTGTCGGTATATCCTTGGAAAACACGACATACAGTCCCTCATTTTTCACTTCCCAGCCCATGACATCTTCAGAGTCAGGCATGGTTGTTGACTGAGTGCCGATAATATTAGGTGCTGCATCTTTTTTCATTATATTCTCATAGCCGGAATCATCACCACAAACCAGGGCGCACGCAACACCATCCGCAAACAGTGAAGTTCCGATCAAATTGCTTTTTGAACGGTCATTACGCTGGAATGTTAAGCTGCATAATTCGATTGATAGCACAAGTACTTTTGCCTTCGGGTATGCCAGGCAATATTCATAGGCTCGCGACAGTCCAGCTGCCCCACCAGCACACCCAAGACCCCAGATCGGAATCCTTTTAGTATATTGAGATGATGGCAGGATATTCATTATTCTCGCATCAATGCTTGGGGTCGACACACCCGTGCTGCTAATAGTAAAAATAGCATCGATTTCTTCAAGATGGATTTCATCTTTTAAGAACTCATCATTTTTCAGGCAATTCGAGATTGCCTGTGCCCCTAATTCCACAGCTGCCTCGATATAAGCATTATTCTTCTCTTCAAAAGTATGGTCAATTTCAAACCAATCAAGATTTTTAGCAAAATGGCGTTTCTCGATTTGGCCATTTTGAAAAACAGTTAGCAGCCTATTTATATCTTTAAAGGATTCACTGAAAAGTTTTTCTGCAAAATCCATTACCTTTTCCTGTTCTATAGAAAATGGCGGCACAGCTTCTGCGATAGATATAACTCTTGGCATGTTTATACTCTCCTCACATCTATGTACGGTTACTTTTTCCATTTACCCAGAGAGTATACAATCAAACTATGCTTGGCTTGTAACGAAAAAAAAAGCTTTCCCCACAATAAGGGAAAGCCTAACGTTTTGAAGGAGTTGCTGTGCAAGTTCATTATACAATGGACTCAAGCCTTGTACATTATAAAATCATTACCAGTTGACAATATATTTCTATGCAGACTTTCTGCTTTTACCGATTTTACCCTAATCCCATATTTAGGATTATGGAGAACTTCTATATGGGAAAATTTCACGGCTAATGATACCCTTATGCATGGCTTTTCCCCTCTATAAGGGTACCTTTCAAGCAGAACAGCAAGATCTCCTTTTGCAAGTAAATCCACCCGCTTTAAAGTTTCTACCTTAAATAGCATCTAAAACAGTGCAGTGCTCAACTAATACTCAATACTTGCATGAAGTCAGTCAATCAAAATCCATGAATCGTCATTCCACCGTCGACAAACAGGGTTTGTCCAGTTACATAATCCCCGGCATCCGAGCTTAGGAATACCACTGGCCCTACAAGTTCAGGCAACTCCCCGATCCTCTTTAATGGTGTAACTGCGAGGATGTCCTGCACATACGCTTCGTCGGCCAATAGCTTTTCTGTCAGCGGCGTTTTGAAGTACCATGGACCGATTGAATTCACATTGATACCGTATTCTCCCCATTCCATAGCGAGCACCTTTGTCATCTGCATGAGGGCTGCTTTAGTCGCTGCATATACAACACCAGTCCTAAGGGCTACTTGTCCTGCTACAGATGCAATATTGATGATTTTGCCTCCTGAGCCCTGTTCCTTCATAATTGTTCCTGCTTCCTGGGACATCATGAAAGCGGATTTTAGGTTGGTATCCATGATCGTTTGCCATTCTTCATCCGTTGCTTCCAGAGCCTTTGAACGGATGTTCATACCCGCATTGTTAACTAGTATATCAATCTTATCCCATTCAGAACTTACTGCAGAGATCGAATTATGTACTTGGTCCCTTTTTGTCACATCTGTCGGCAGTACGAGCGTTTTCCTTCCTAACTTCTCAATAATCGAAGAAGTTTCATTAAGATCTTGCTCCGTCCGAGCAAGTAAGGCAACATCTGCTCCAGCTTCAGCCAGACCAATGGCAATTGCCCTTCCAATCCCTCTGCCAGCACCTGACACTACGGCTGTTTTTCCTTTCAAATCAAAAGATGGCAAAAACATTTCACTTCATCCTCCCGCTGTAAATTGACTTCATTTTAACATAGTTCGCAGGAAAATCAGGTTCAATCGCCTGGCATTCAATTAGAATGCTTGACTGACAGGCACAATCAAAAAGAGCTTCACCGAAAGAAAAAGCACCAAAAAAGGTGCTATTTTTCGTTGGACTGCTTTTGTACCTCAATCCAGATTTGTTTTTCCGCTGCTCCCCCACATTTTTTACATAATCTCATTTCATCATATATGAGGCGGCAATGTTCACAGTAAAACTTCTGCATTAAAACCACTTCCTGAAAGATCCATTTTCTATTAGTTTATTAGCTAAACGCGGAATGGTGATTCCTGTTTTTCTCATTGCTTTTTTTAAAAAGTCAAGTCGTTCTGTCACATCCTGTATTTGATAGGCTACTAATTGCTCATATCCTCACATAAATGTATTCACAGATTATTCACATTTACCCCTCGTTACATGTGACTTAAATCACTGTATTGACGCGTTTTCACCATTAACATAGTAAATATGTCAGGTATGAACAATTTGTGAACTGTATGAAACCATATTTACGTTTCCAAATTGTTTTGTATTATGAGAATGTACTCATCATTTATAAACGAACATTTTTTACGAAGGGAGTGGACCGGGATGGCTCAGCCTGGAATCGGGAAAAAAACACATACGAAGGTGGAAGAACAATCTTCCTTGAAAGGAACACTTGCATCCGTTTTCTTGTTAGGATTCTTTTTAATCGCTACATGGGTAGGCGTTTATTTATTGTTTGTAAATCGTTTTTAAGAGAGACCAAAAGGGGAGAAAGAAGTTATGCATATTCATAAATTTGAAAAGATCTGGCTGATATTTGGAATTACGACGTTAATCGTATTCCTGTCCGTTATTGGAGTGAGCGCCTTCTATTTAGGCAACCAGCCTCCAAGCTGTCTGGCAACAATCAATCCTGAAAAGGTAGATACTACAGCACCTTTCGATAAGCCTGGACTGAAGAAGGTTGAAGGGAAAGAATGGGACTACGAACTTGTTTTTGTAGCATCCGCATTTGCCTACAACCCTGGACAGGTTGAAGTCCCACTAGGAGCTAAAGTGAAAGTAATCGCGACGACAAAAGACGTGATTCACGGATTCCAGGTTGCAGGAACTAATATCAATATGATGCTTGAGCCTGGATACATCAGTGAGTTCGTTACAACTTTTGACAAAGCTGGCGATTACCTGATTGTTTGTAATGAATATTGTGGTGTCGGCCACCACATGATGTCGTCTAAAATCGAGGTGGTTGAATAATGAATACAAAATCAATTAATCCAAAGGTTGACCGCCGGGACGGCAAATTGGCAATGGCCCACTTTTATGTAGCTTTCATCGCTCTTGCAATCGGTGGTCTTGCCGGTTTGCTCCAGACACTAGTCCGTTCTGGAAAATTCGAATTACCTTCATGGACTGGGTATTATCAAATCCTGACCATTCATGGTGTCGTACTTGGACTCGTGCTTACAACATTTTTCATTATGGGATTCCAGCTCTCTCTTGTGAGCAAAACATCCGGAACATTAACAAATAAGCAACGCAAGACTGGCTGGATTGGTTTCTGGACGATGACAATCGGTACTGTAATGGCTGCTATCATGATCCTGACAAACCAGGCTTCTGTTCTTTATACATTCTACGCACCATTACAAGCCCACGCACTCTTTTACTTAGGTCTTACGCTTGTGATCGTCGGAAGCTGGATTGACGGCGCTGCAATCATCATGGCTTACTCTTCGTGGAGAAAAGCTAATCCTGGAAAGCCTAGCCCGCTGTTGACTTTCATGTCACTCGTCAACACACTTATGTGGATCGTAGCGACGATTGGTGTTGCTGCAACAGTACTATTCCAATTGCTTCCTTGGTCACTGGGCCTTGTAGAGCGTGTAGATGTATTGGTCAGCCGTACATTGTTCTGGTACTTCGGCCACCCGCTAGTATATTTCTGGCTGCTGCCTGCATACATGGCTTGGTACGCAATCGTTCCAAAAATCATTGGCGGAAAGATTTTCTCTGATTCATTAGCAAGGATGTCATTCATTCTGTTCCTGTTGTTCTCGATTCCTGTTGGTTTCCACCATCAGTTAATGGAACCAGGCATTGACCCAGCATGGAAGTTCCTACAGGTTATCTTGACATTCCTAGTTGTCATCCCATCATTAATGACCGCATTCTCATTGTTTGCGACATTTGAAATGTTTGGCCGTTCTAAAGGATCTACCGGCCTATTCGGCTGGGTGAAAAAGCTTCCTTGGGGAGATGCCCGATTTGCAGTACCTTTCATAGGTATGCTAGCATTCATCCCTGCTGGTGCCGGCGGACTAGTCAACGCTTCCCACCAGCTGAACCAGGTAGTACACAACACAATCTGGGTTACAGGACACTTCCATTTAACACTAGCAACTTCTGTCGTCCTGACTTTCTTTGGTATTTCTTATTGGCTGGTCCCTCACCTGACTGGAAGAGTTTTGACAAAGGCTATGAATAAACTAGCCATTATCCAGGGGATTGTTTGGGCAATCGGTATGACATTCATGTCCGGCGCGATGCACGCAGCCGGCCTGCTAGGCGCTCCACGCCGTTCTTCATTCTCAACATACGGCGGTTCAGAGCAAGCAGCTGAATGGATTCCTTACCAGGTAGCACAGGCAGTTGGCGGATCTATTCTGTTCCTTGGAATCATCCTGATGCTGTACATTTTCATCAATCTTGCTTTCTTCGCACCTAAAGGGGAAGAAGAATTCCCTGTTGGAGAAGTTGCTGACCAAGCAGAAAAAACTCCGATGGTATTTGAAAACTGGAAGCTATGGCTTGGCATCACTGTTCTTTTGATTCTTTTCGCATACACGATACCGTTCATCGATATGATCGAAAATGCACCGATCGGGTCGAAAGGATATAAATTCTTCTAGAAGTTCTCTTCTTGAGTATAGAAGCGAAAAATTAACAGGGTATGAAATTGTAAAAGATTTCACACCCTGTTTTTTTGTTCATAACAGCATTTAATATTAAAAAACAGGATGCATCAGCATCCTGTTTTCGTTTTTTACCTATTTAATTAAAAATCAGCGTTTCCTGGTGTACGCGGGAATGGAATAACATCGCGGATGTTCTTCATCCCGGTTAGGTACATAACAAGTCTCTCGAAACCTATACCATATCCGGAATGCTTAGTGCTTCCGTATTTTCTAAGCTCGAGATACCACCAGTAATCTTCTTCAGACATACCAAGTTCTTTGATTCGATTTGCAAGGATTTCTTCTCTTTCCTCACGCTGGCTGCCGCCGATTAACTCGCCAATACCAGGAACCAAAAGGTCGGTCGCAGCAACTGTCTTGCCATCCTCATTTGCTCGCATATAAAATGCCTTGATTTCTTTCGGATAATCGGTTACGAAGACAGGGCGCTTGTAAATTTCCTCGCTAAGATAACGTTCATGTTCCGTTTGCAAATCCGTACCCCATTCAACAGGGTACTCAAATTCCTTACCTGAGCTCTTTAATAATTCAACCGCTTCAGTATAAGTAACCCTTCCAAAATCGGATTTTAATGCATTTTCCAATCTTTCAATAAGCGTTTTATCAACAAAGCTGTTGAAGAAGGCCATTTCTTCTGGTGCATGCTCAAAAACATAATCAATGACATACTTGACCATTTCTTCTCCCAGGTCCATGATATCCGGCAATTCTGCAAAGGCAACTTCCGGCTCGACCATCCAGAATTCTGCGGCATGTCGTGCGGTATTTGAATTTTCTGCCCTAAATGTCGGGCCAAAGGTATACACATTGCGGAATGCAAGAGCAAAGCTTTCTGCGTTCAATTGACCGCTCACGGTTAAGTTGGTTTCTTTGCCGAAGAAATCTGCACTTTCATCCACTTTTCCTTCTTCGTTTTTTGGAAGCTGGTTCAAATCCATTGATGTTACACGGAACATCTCCCCGGCTCCTTCAGTATCGCTTCCGGTAATAATCGGTGTATGTACATGTACAAAACCTTTGTCTTGGAAGAATTTGTGAAGGGCATAGGATGCAAGAGACCTTACTCTGAAAACGGCTGAGAAGGCGTTCGCTCTAGGACGTAAATGAGCGATTGTTCTCAAATATTCAAGGGTATGTCTCTTTTTTTGTATAGGATAATCTGTATCTGACAATCCCTCAACGATAATTTTTGTCGCTTTAATTTCAAACGGCTGCTTCATTTCAGGAGTTGGGACAAATTCACCTTCTACTAAAACAGAAGAACTGATAGGCAACTTCGTAATTTCTTTGAAGTTATCAAGGGTATCCTCAAAAACAACCTGTACACTCTTAAAGAATGTTCCATCGTTCAACTCCATAAAGCCAATGGTTTTTGAATCACGAAGAGTACGGATCCAGCCTGTAATTTGAACAGTTTTGTCTGTAAAATTTTCTTGATTCCTGTATAAATCTTTTACTACGGTCTTAATCATAATTAGCCTCCCTATGTAATTTTTTGCAATAAAAAAAGCCTTCTATCCCCTAAAAAAGGGACGAAAGGCTGAACTTCCGCGGTACCACCCAAATTGTCATAAAATGACCAACTTTACTACTGCACAACCCAGTCTATAACGTTCTGGAAACGTCTAAGCCTACTCACGATATCCCTTTCGGTTAGAACTCAAAGGTGTTCTTCATCCATGCTTCATCACCAGGCTTCCACCGTCCCCGGCTCGCTATCGAATATAGCAAAAACTACTTTCCTTTTCATCGATTTAAAAATATGCAGTTTTCAAAGGTTTTTTACTGTAATAATTTATCACAAAAGATAATCCTTTGTCTAGTTGCCCCCTGATATATATACATTTTTCGCTAAAAAATCAATGTGTACATCAAAAGCTAAATTGCTGTTATAACTGAATGTTGTGTTTCTTGTTATACTGGTTTAAGTCATTTCGGATAGGAAGCAGCCTCAATGTCTAAGAAAGCAGTTTTAATAGACATTTCAAAGAGGAAGCAGCTCCAAAATGTCTAAGAAAGTGGATTTAAGCCAAATTCACTTAAAGAATACTCAACTATGAAAAATAAACGGAAAAATTCCGCTTAAATTGAAAACGACCCATAATTACTTAAAAATAAGGGGGGTTTTTCCGGTTATTTGACCCAAATCATTTGATTTTGTCATTTTTCTAGCAGTTAATCGGAATACCTCCGCCTATTTCTGCGTTAAAGCTTCTTTTGTATGCAATAGCCGGAAATTCTCCGCTTAAAAATTTTCGTTCGCACTCGAAAATCAGCAATAGCCTTACTAAAAATGCTTTCATTAAAACAGTAAAAAGGAGCTTGGGTTTGAACCAGGCTCCTCTCTGTTAATTGTTTATGTTCCCCACTTCAAAAGAGAATGAATCACAAAGTGAAGTGCTTTTTTTGCTTCCTGATGGGAAATGAGATGTTGATAGATATGACAGATATGATAATCAACGCGGATCCGAGCATCTGAAGACCGCCCAGCCTGTCACCATACACCAATATTCCCAGCATGGTGGCTATGACGGGTTCCAGTGTAGCAACTACTGCAGCAGTACTGCTTTCTGTCCTTTCAAGGCCCCAGGAGTATGCGAAATAGGCAATCACAGTCGGGAAGATCCCTAACCCTATCGCATAAAGCCACGCATTCCCGGTGAAAAGGACAGCAGTCTTGCTGACTATACCAGTTGTCGGAACCAGTGCAGCCGAAGCCACAAGGAAAGTATACAAGGTGACCGTAAAAGGATGGTACCGCCTTAATGCCACCTTGCCAAATATGCTGTAAAGAGCGTAGCCGAACCCTGCCCCTAAGCCAATAAGGATACTGGAGACAGAAAACGACGTTCCCCCTTGCCCTGTGATGCCTGCGGCAAGTGTACAGCCGATGACTGTCATGACAATCGCCAACAACTTCTTCCGGTTAATGCTTTCTTTCAGGAAAAGAAATGATAACACCGCAACAAAAGCAGGAGAAGTATACAGTAAAGCTACAGCAATCGGGATGTTCATCAAGTTGATTGCCGTAAAATAAGACCAGTTAAAAAACACAATGCTTAAAATCCCTGTACCCACAAACAGATACAAGTCTTTCACCCTGATTTTTAGATGACTTCGGTAAAAAGCCATACCCACCAAAACCAATATAATGGCAGCGGTCACCACACGGATGGCCACAATCTCCATGGCACTGAACCCGGCACTATTCAGACCTTTAACAAAAAAACCAATCAGGCCCCACATTGCCGCAGCAAATGCGATCATAAAATAAGGCAATTTCCCGTACATACATTCACCACACTAACAAAAAGCGTAAGCGCCTTGGTCAGCCCCGACATGCGCTGGAGGGCCGACCGGTGAAGTCGTTCTTTGACTTCAGTGGGCGGATCGAAGCGTCTCGAGGGGCTAGGCGCTGGAGCTGGATTTAAAAAACTTATATAGTTATCCACAAGGAATTATTTTATTAATTCCCTTCTGAAAGAAAAGATGGCAGGAAGGCTGCCATCTTATTTTCTAAAAAAGGGTCTTACTAGACCAGCTGGTATACTTTATTGTATTTTTCGTATAAATAATCTACTAAGTACTGAGCATTGAGTCCCTCTCCAGTTACATCAGTCAATATTTCAAGAGGTTTTTTCATCTTTCCATGCTTATGGACTTTCTCAGTCATCCACTCTTTAATGTGCTGAAGGTTTCCTTGTTCGAGGAGTTCCTCATAGTCAGGCAAATCTTTGAGCATGGCATTCTTGAACTGCGCTGCATACATATAGCCTAAAGCATAGGATGGGAAGTAGCCAAAGCTGCCTCCTGCCCAGTGTACATCCTGGAGCACACCCTGTGCATCATTTTCCGGCCTGATGCCGAGATACTGTTCGTATTTATCATTCCAGATCTGCGGAAGGTCCTTTACTTCAATCTCATCATTGAACAAGCCTTTTTCAATTTCATATCGTACCATAACATGCAGTGGATATGTCAGCTCATCTGCCTCGATCCTGATTAAGCTTGGCTTTGACTCATTGACAGCACGATAGAAATCCTCAACGTCCACTCCGGAAAACTGGCCGTCTGAATATTCCTGCAGCAGGCTGTAGTTATGCTTCCAGAAGGAGTAGTTGCGCCCCACAAAGTTCTCATAGAAAAGCGACTGTGATTCATGAATGCCCATTGAAGTGCCAGAACTTAAAGGAGTTCCGATTAGCTCTTCAGAAATGTTTTGTTCATAAAGAGCGTGGCCTCCTTCATGAATGGTACCAAAAACAGCTGTCCTGAAATCTGCTTCATCATATTTCGTCGTAACCCTAACATCTCCAGGGTTCAATCCCATCGCAAATGGGTGAACCGTTTCATCTAGGCGGCCAGCATCAAAATCATATCCCATTTGCTTTAGGATCTCTAGGCTGAAAGCACGCTGCTTTTCTTTAGGAAAATGCTTAAAAAGGAACTCTGTTTCAGGTTTGGCAGTTGAACTGGAAATCTGCTGTACAAGCGGGACAATTTTTTCACGAAGGTCTCCAAACACCTGATCCAAAACCTCAACAGTTACTCCAGGTTCATACATATCGAGCAAGGTGTTGTATTTATTCCCTTCATATCCCCAGTAACCAATGAATCTCTTAGTGGTATCCACCAATTTTTCAAGATACGGTCTGAACATTTCAAAATCCGACTCTGCTTTTGCTTCTTCCCAAACAGTTTCGGCTTTTGATTGAAGAATCACATATTCACGATATTCTTCTGCAGGGATTTTTTTATTGCGATCATAATCCTTTCTGCACTCATCCAGCGTTTTACGGGTAATCTCAGATAAACTTGTTTCATTTGAAAGTCGTGCTATGTATGACGCCATTTCTTCTGATGTTGACATGTTAAACAGCTCGGAAGACAGTACCCCGATGACTTCAGAACGCTGGCCAGCTCCCTTTTTCGGGGCTCCAGTCCGTAAATCCCAATAAATCAAAGAAAGCGCCTCTCCATAGGCAGCCATTTTTTTGACATAGTCCAAAAATCTCTTTTCTGTTTGCATAACTTCACTCATTCATTTCACCCCATTTATCTCTTTCCAGTCTATCTTATCATACTTTTCTGAAATTTACGTTCAGGAAAATCAAAAAGCCCGCGCTAAAAATAGCTGAACGGTGAAGCTAAGTTCTTTATGAACTTAAAGGATTCCGAACAAAATAAAAACAACAGGCGAACCTGTTGTTTAATAGATTACTAGAATGTTTTCTGGATTATTATTTCGTTTTGCCGATCGCCACACGCCATGTTTCTGGGCCTTCTTCAAGATACTCCCATGAAAATGACTCCGCGCGCTCCATCATGAATTGGTATTGCAGCGGTCTAGGGTCGTGGTCATTGACAATTTGCATGAATTCTCCCTTTTTCAGAGAATCAAAATGATTGAATATCGTAGGGTGTTTATCCCGTGGTGCATAATCAGGTACATTGATAATAACGTTGAAAGTCATTTCACTCTCTCCTTTAAGTCTGATTTTCTTTACATTTTTATTATAAATCCCATCTAATCACCTCGTAGTGAGCGCGGTCACAGTTTGACTATGACTTCTTTCATTCAAGAAGATTAGTAATTATTGATAGTCCCTGTGAAAAAATAAAGGAACTTTTTTTATAAGAGCGAAACTTAAAGTTAAGGAGGCGATTTTTTTGAAAGAGTTAGTTGGCAGCTGCGATCGTTGCAGAAAAGAGATTTTTTGCCTGGATGGATTTTTGAATGGTGTACATAAAGATGGGAAAGTACTTTGTTTTGAATGCGAAAAAGAAGAAGAACTAAAATCATAATAAAAACCGCAAAGCGATGAAGCTTTGCGGTTTTCCTATTTAGTCTTCATCAACAGCCAAATCTTTTACTGGCAGCTGTTCTCCCTCTTTATGTGTCACTTTACGGAGATTGAAGAGTGCTTTTACGCTGAATATTGCCAGCGCAGCAACACCAATCAAGAAGATTGTATCAGGGATTGATCTCAAGGTCAGCAGCATTTCAACCGTTTCTCCCTGCAAGAACTGGGATGAACGTGAAGCTGCATAGCCATTGAAGTACGCTTCTTTTAACTGTAGATACCCGACTGGCAGCAATGACAGGAATACCATTCCGGCCAAGCCTACATTCAGCATGATGACAATGAATTTAACCCACCTGTCGCTCCATTTTTCAGGGTTAACAATATTGCGCAATGAATAGATCAATACTGCCCCTGCGAACATTCCATACACACCCATCATCGCCGCGTGGCCGTGTGCTGGTGTCAGGAACTGACCGTGTTCAAGGAAGCTTACTGCAGGCAGGTTGATCAGGAATCCGAGTACCCCTGCACCAACCAGGTTCCAGATCGCTACTGAAATCAAGAACCAGAATGTACCTTTGTAAGGGAAATCGACTCCCCCATCCCTCATCATTTTGTACTGCTCATATGCTTCCAGGATGAGCAAGGTTAATGGGATGACTTCAAGTGCAGAAAATACAGAGCCCAGTGCGATCCAAACCTCTGAAGAACCATTGTAATAATAATGGTGGCCGATGCCGATGACACCTGCTCCCATCAGCAGGATTAATTGGAAGTATAATGCTTTTATTGTTGATTTTTTCGTGACAAGCTTCATTTGGACCATTAAGAAACCAATGACAACGACTGCGAAAACTTCGAATATCCCTTCAACCCATAGATGGATGATCCACCAGCGCCAGTAGTCAGCAAAGGTATAGTGTGTGCCTGGATTGATCATGAAGGCAAAGAAGTAAAATGCCGGTACGGCGATAGCTGAGTAGAACAATAGGTGAATCAGCCCGCCTTTATCTGATTCCCTTTTCAAACCACTCTTGATTCCGCGGAATACGATGAACAGCCAGATCAGCATTCCGGTCGCAAGTATGAACTGCCATAAACGTCCCAGCTCTAGATATTCCCAGCCCTGGTGGCCTAATAAGAACCAATTGTTACCCAGGTAGCCGTTTGCACCAAGCCATTGGCCAATCATGCTGCCGGCTACAAGCACTACTAATGCCCAGAAAAGAATGTCGACTAGTAATCCCTGGCGTTTTGGTTCATGTCCGCCTACAAGCGGAGCAATGAAGATTCCCATTCCAAGCCACGCTGTTGCAATCCAGAAAATCGCGAGCTGCAAGTGGAAACCTTTTGTAATGTTGAAAGGCAGGATATCATGGACCCATTTCATTCCAAAGAAACTATCAGGCTCAATATAATAGTGTGCCAGCAGCGCTCCGAACATTGCCTGAACAAAGAACAGCACGGATACAACTGCAAAATATTTACCCGTTTTCAATTGTGAAGATGTAAGCGGAAGCTTCCTCAAATCGATTTTAGGGAAGTTACCCGCTGTATAAGCCTCTTGCATTCCCAAATGATAGCGATAGAAGACAAACAGGATCAAGCCTACGAACAGGATCAGAATGGTTACACTCGCCCCGCTCCACCAGATCGCCGAGAATGACATGGTGTTACCTGCGTCCTCATAATATGGCCAGTTATTTGTATAAGTTATATCATCGTCAGGTCTTTCTGTACTTGATAGCCAAGCTGTCCAGAAAAAGAAATCAGCGATTTGTTCAATCTGATCACCCTTTGAGACCCAGGCGCGCTCCCCGTCCGGCATATGCCTTTCCTGGATTAGCCCTGGTTTTAGACCCCACTGGTCACCTTCAGTAAAAATAGTATGATAAAATTCCCTTACCTTTTCGTGCCCATATATTTGTGCGTCTGTCAGCACCAGCTTATCTGTATCAGGTACATAACGATTTTCACGCATTTCCTTCATGACAGTGTCTCGGATGATTGTTTGTTCATCCTCTGCCAAGCCTTCGAAATCTTTACCGTATTTCTCCTTTGCCCTGAAGTCTTGCATCCCATCAGAATAAATCTTCAAAGCTTCTGCAGTATAATCAGGTCCCATATAGGATCCATGCCCTAATACAGTTCCATAATCCATCAGACCATACTTTTGGAAGACAGCCTGCCCTCCCATGATGCTTTCTTTTGTTAAGATGACTTCTCCCTTTGCGCTTGTGGCTTCAAGCGGCCTTGGAGCCATATCTTTAAAGATCCAGTAACCTCCTGTCAGGAGTACTGTAAAGCTTAGTAATAATGTAATGATGAGTACGGATTTCAACAGTGAGTTTCTATTTTTCTTGACCACTGCCTTCGTGGATGTTCCATGCTGGAGTTCCATCTACCATACATCCCCTTCCCTGTTATATTTACACCCTAAGCATAAAGGGAAAAGCGATGTTGAGTTTGTGAAGTTCCTCATTTGTTGGGTGTGATATTTCCCACAGCAATGATAATTATTTTCATAAAAACGTCAAAATATGATTCAAGTCACTTAGCCCTCCTCTTTCCCTTGATAAAATTTAAAGCAGATACTTAATCAAAATCATAGAGGAGCAGATTGATATGCATATATCTCAAATCAGACAGCAATTAAAAGAAGTTCCTATATTCAAAGAATTGTCACCAGAAGAGCTGGACCCTATTGTTGAAATTGCCCAGCCAAGATTCTTTAAGAATAAAATGTATGCTTTCATGCAGGGAGATCCGCTTGACCGGGTTTTCTTCATCTATTCAGGTAAAGTAAAGATTTATAAAACAGACTCGTCTGGCAGGGAACAAATCGTATCAGTCCTTGAATCCGGTGAAATGTTCCCTCACGCCGGATTCTTCAGGAAAGGTCAATATCCAGCTCACGCGGAAGTAATGGAGGACACACAGATGATCATCGTACCAATCTCCAAATTTGAAGAGATCCTGGTTGCCTATCCTGAACTTTCTATTAAGTTATTCCGTGTCCTTGGCGAGAAAATCATCGATTTGCAGGCCAGGCTCGAGGAACAGATTCTTCACAATACTTACGAACAGATCATTATGCTGTTACTCCGTCTATGCAAGACAAATGGAGAAAAGAAGGAACATGGATTTAAATTGACCACCCATTTTACCAATAAGGAATTTGCCAATATGATCGGTACTTCCAGGGAAACGGTCAGCAGAACCATCAACCATTTAAAGAAGAAAGATTACTTAAGTCTGGATCCTGACGGCTACTATCTGATTGACCATGAAAAATTGCATCAAGAATTGTTTTAACAGGAAGAACAAAATTTCTGAGGTTAAGTGATGAGCATCACGGCAGAAAATAGTGAAAATGATTATCATTTAATCATACCAACTACAGTATTAAGGAGCTGAACGATATGGAACATAGAACAATTGAACTGGACGTGCGGGAGGATATCAATAACAAGCTGGAGCCATTTCAAAAAATCATGGAAGCTATTGGCGAGCTGCAAATGAATGACAGCCTGGTTCTCCATGCTCCCTTCAAGCCTGTCCCATTATATGGAGTATTAAAAGCAAAGGGCTTTGAGCACGAAGTTGAAAAAATCGAAGCAAAACATTATAAAATCACTTTTACCAAAACAGGAGGGAAGTAAGATGATACTCGACAATAGGGGGCTTGAACCGCCACAGCCGATGATCAGGACGCTGGCTAAGCTTGAAGAGCTTGAACCAGGAGAGACGCTTATCATCATTAATGACCGCCGGCCGATGTTCCTGTTCGAGCAGCTGGATGAACTTGGTTTTTTATACTTGACTGAACAGCAAGAAGATGGCAGTTATCGAGTGACTATTTCCCGAAAAGCGGGGTGATTGAAGTGTTTCAGCAAAGCAGCGGTAACGAGACAAATATTAAACTTCCTTTTTCTTTCATCGGCTTCAGCATGCTGGCATTGATCCTTTCACAGCTGCTGATCCTGCTGAACGGTGACCTGCTTGTTTCCGGTGTGTTCCGACTGCCGGCAATCTGGTCTGCTGCACATCTTTTCGTGCTAGGCTGGGCACTGATGGTCGCTATGGGTTCAATGTACCAGCTGGTCCCAGTCGCCTTCCTGACACCGATCTGGAATGAGAAATTCGGTTTCTGGCAGTTAGGGGTAACGACTGTAGGTATCATATCTTTTGCAGCTGCTCTGTACTTTCAGCCAGAGAATGCCCTAATTCCGGGACTCCTGACATTGCTCGGCATCCTGATGTTCATTTTCCAAATGTTCATGACGCTTAAAAGCCAGGCAAAGCCCAATATCCTAACTTTATTCGTAGGAACTGCACTATTTTCTCTGCTTGCTACCATTTCACTTGGTATTACACTGGTTCTGAGCATGAAGACAGGTTTTGCATCAGAGTATTATCAAGCTATTTTTAAAACGCATATCCTGCTAGGAACAGTAGGCTGGTTCTCATTATTGATCTTTGGTTTTTCTTATAAAATGGTTCCTATGTTCTCACTTTCACATGGGTATTCCATGAAACCGGCACTACATGTCTTCGGTGTTTATGTTATTGGAATAATCCTTTTGATCTCTTCCTTCTTATCGGGCAGCCATCTGTTTGAAGTCCTGGGAACTCTCATGCTGTTTGCTGGGTTCATGGTTTTCACCTGGCATGTCAAAATGATCATTGAAAAGCGTGTGAAGAAGAAGCTTGACCGTCCCTTCATGTTCGCATTATTCGCGATTGGTTGCGGGGCTTTAGTCCACTTTGCTGCTTTTACTGGAAGCGCCGCAAATCTTCTTCCAAAAATGGCAGGTCCGATTATTTTACTATATTTAGTCGCATGGATTGCATTCAGTATCATTGGTTATCTATATAAGATCGTTCCATTCCTGTGGTGGACTCATAAATACAGCAAGGAAATCGGCAAAAAGAAGGTACCTGCGTTGAAGGACATGATGGACGAGAAACTGGCACTGCCGCTTTTCATCTTGTTCACTGCCGGCACCATCCTTCTAATACTCTCATTCATCGTCAAGTTGATGCCGGTCTTTTACATTGGCCAGGGATTGATTGTTATCGGGTCTGTTCTATTCAGCTATATTATCGCCAAAGTAGTAACTATTTAAGGAGGAGTTAGAATGACTGAATTACTGGAAAAAATCAGGGAGAATTTAAAAACTGTAATCGACCCAGAATTGAATATTAATGTAGTAGATTTAGGTTTGATCTATGAAATAGAAGTTCCAGAACCCCGCACTGCTAGAATCTTAATGACACTTACAACTCCAGGCTGTCCACTTCATGACAGCATCGCCAGCGGCATTAGATATTGCGTACAAGGCATGGAGGAAATTGACCATGCAGACGTCCAATTGACGTGGGAGCCAGCCTGGACACCTGACCGGATGACCGAGGATGGAAAAAGACTGCTTCAGGGGTTTTAATCAGGGTATACATGAAAGTTTCATAACCAACCACAAAGTAAAACGCTTGGGCGCTCCAAGCGTTTCTTTGCATTGGCTTATTTAGGATTTGAAAGGCCAAATGACAATGCCTGACGGAAATTATTTTCTGCTTCCTGCAATTCAGCCAGCTGGAGTTCATCAGCCTGGAATTCATTACGCAATGCCTCTGTACTAGTTGAAAGAGCTTTTGAGATCCGCTGGAAGTCGATAAAAGAATAATTCATTGCCATCCCTCCGTTCATACGAAATACAGATTTAAATGTATTTTATGCCGTTCTCACCTTATTTATTCCTACAGGTTAGCCTTAGTGCTTTTTTAAAGGCTGTTTCATATTTCATTTTTTTAAATAACAAAGCCTCCTGATATACAGGAGGCTGCGTCTTATTTATCAACTCTTGGAGGGCGTTTGCCCCAATACTGATAGTAATCTGTTCGAATAAACCCATTGAACAGCTTACGCTTCTTTGTTGCTGGTTTTCCGTATACTTGTTCAAAGTCCTCATTGGATGTCAGGATGTAAATGGACCATGTGTCAAGCGGAGCAAATGCCTTGCCCATCTGGCTGTACATTTCTTCTACTGCTTTCTTTTCACCCAGTCGCTCCCCGTATGGCGGGTTGCCAACGATGACCCCATAGTCTTTTTTTGTAGTAAAGTCCTGGACACGCATTTGCTTGAAGGAAATCAAATCGCCCAGCCCCGCTTCAAAAGCATTCTCTTCAGCGATTTTTACCATGCGATGGTCGATGTCCATGCCGCTGATGTCCAAAGGCTGATCATATTTTGCAAGATCCTCTGATTCCAGCCTAACCTCTTCCCAAACAGAATCAGGAAGAATAGGCCAGCTCTCTGATACAAACTCTCTGTTAAAGCCTGGTGCAATATTTTGACCAATTAATGCTGCTTCAATCGGAATCGTTCCTGACCCGCAGAACGGATCGACGAAAGGCTTGTCCGGATTCCAATTGGTCAGCATGATCAGGGCAGCTGCAAGAGTCTCCTTCAATGGAGCTTCCCCCTGGCCAGACCTGTAACCGCGCTTATGCAGACCGCTTCCGCTGGTGTCGATTGTCAGTGTTACGACATCCTTCAGGAGGGCAACTTCTATTTTATATAACGGGCCGTTCTCTTCAAACCAAGTTGTTTTTTTGTATGACTTTCTCATTCGTTCAACAATAGCCTTCTTCACGATTGCCTGGCAATCGGATACGCTGAAAAGCTTGGATTTCACTGACTTGCCCGAAACAGGAAATTCAGCATTCTCAGGTAAAAATTCCTCCCATGGGAGAGCCTTCGTTTTTTCAAATAATTCGTCAAAGGTATAAGCCTTGAATTCGCCGATTTTGATTTTAATTCGGTCAGCGGTACGGAGCCACATATTGCTTCTGGCTATCGCCCTGGCGTCCCCTTTATAAGTGATCTTCCCGTTTTCCACCTGACATTCGTACCCTAGGTCACGGACTTCCTTTGCGACGATTGCTTCTAGGCCCATCGCCGAGGTTGCGATTATATCAAAATTTTTCATCGTTTCACCCTTTATATCCAAAATCTTATGTACTCCATTATTAAGTTGCCCAATAGACTTAATATACATAAAAAAAGCTCTCCTGGCAAAAGGAGAGCTTTAGTAAACACTCATACAAATCCATTAATAACGTTCTGTAAGCCATGTTTTGTACCTTCGTACTGCAAACGACCAAAAGTCTCGTACTCCGGCGGTAATCATCTATCTACAGATGAGAACTCATCTGTCCTTCCCTTTGTTCAGTTCCTCCAGGAAGGTGCCCCTACCATCGTTTGGGTTTCTCGCTCGTGGGGTTTACCTCGTTCCACCCTTCCGATTTCTCGAAAGGCTCCGTCACTGTGGCACTTTTATAGGTATTCATGCCATATCGTTGCCGACTTAGGCATTTTCCCGGCCGTCAGCCGAGCGTGAGCCCGACTGCCCTGGCTTATGAATTGGCCAGGCACGAACACTACAGGCATCTCAGCCTGTGCGAGCATGGACTTTCCTCTGCAGCAGAACTGCAGCGATTACCCGAACGTTATTAACAGCTACAAGAAACATTATATGAAATATAGGTTTGAAAAGCAATGGTAATACATTTCAAAAACTAGCAGATGCTGGATTAATCGTAAAGTTTATCCCCAAAAACATGCTTTTCAAGATTCGAAAGTCTTTTAAGGATATCGAAATTCGTTGTACCGGCAGCCTGTGTGCTTGGTCGGCGCGAAGCTTCATCAAGCTGCTTTTTCAGGCGAAGATTGTCCTGTTGAAGCTCTTCGATCTCCTGCTGCATCACTTCATAGTCCTTAATGATCATATCAAGAAACTTATCGACATCTTCCGGTTTGTAACCACGCATTGCTGTTTTGAATTCTTTTTCTAAAATATCTTTAGCAGTTAACTGTATTTTATCGGATAGCATTCCATTCACCTCAATATACCCCAATCGTCACATTTATTTTTTCAAAAACAAGGGGATTTGTCAATTTTTCTTTTATTAAACTTATTTATGAGTAATTTTAAAAATCCTGCTGTTTCAATTGTTCCTCTTCAACCGCCATTTGTAAATCGTACAATGTAATTAATCTTATCTCATAATCGTTTGTTTCTTGATATTTTTTTGCTGTTTCATATATAAATTTTGGGCTGCCTTCTTTTTCAGGATCATAAAGCAGGACCAACAAGTCGCTTTTCTCTACAAAAAATTGATTCTTCAACCTGAATTGCCACGGTTTTTCATAAGGCTTTTTAGTGATGGAATCAACATGGTCAGCGCCAGCAAGCACTGATTCATACCACTCCTTATTGGCTTCTTTCCAAGTTTCCTCCTGATTCAGGAAAGGAGTGAATACAGAAAGTTTAAGTTCGGGATATTCTTCCTGCAGCTCGAAAACCGCTTCACCAGCCCACAATTCGACACCCAGCTGTCCGCTTATCATCACCCATTCCAGGCCTTCTTCAATTAAAGGAAGCAAGCTTTTTTTTATCGCAATTTTTATGTATTCTGCTGACGGATGATTATGCTGGAACACGCCAAGTTCAAAAGGTTTATAACCAGATATTGCAGCTACTTTTACCATATAATCTCCTTTGAATCTATTATTGAAACAAAAACTCCATATTAGAGGTATTCCCTATATACAGGAATTATTACACCTTAAATATTAAAAAAACAAGGGCTTTAGGAGCCCTTGTTTAAAGTCATTTTATCGACCAAATCCTGGACCGCCAAATCCTGGTCCACCAAATCCTGGACCGCCAAATCCCGGGCGCGGTCTCGGGCCAACTGGAGCCACTCCGCCTGGTACCGGACCAGGTCCGCCATAATGATTCTGGTGTGTCACCTGATTAACCGTGGACTGTGTCTGCGGGAAATAATGGACATGATCGTAATTAATGTGGTTTACGTTTGTAGTGTGTGTTGGATGAACATGCGGAACCACATTGTTTGTAAAGTTATGGTTCGTGCAGCACTTTGTAGGATGAACTACTGTTGGCAATACATGTGTCGGCTTGCAGTGCATAGTGCATAACTCCTTTCATTTAGACTTATTGTTTACATTATCAGCCTATGAAGAAGTCATGCGTCTTGTACTAATGAAAACACCTATTTTTCAAGAGAAATTACAGTGCAGTCACTATTGATATTTCCTAGAGGAATGTGTAAAAGTTGTCCTTCAACCCGCTGAAGATCACAGCGATGAGTGTAATTACAACAAAATATAGAACTAATACCGCTTTATACATCAAACCAGCCCCGTAAAATTATACTGTTTTTTAACACCATACAATTTTACATTTTACAACGTCGAAACCATACATACAACAGGATATTACAGGTTTTAAAAGGAAAAATGTTAAAATTTTGTTACAATTCAAGATTCCTTGACGAAACCTGGCATAAAACCAATTTATTTTGGCGAATTCTGCGCTTGCCCGGGAAATTCTTTTCGGGAAATCCTCTGTATCCTTTTTTCGAGCTCAATGGTAAAAATCATGTCTTTTTTTGTTGTACTCTTTTCTTCGCGGTGTATTTCTTCAGCAAGAGAGCAGTACTTCATCGCCAGTTCTAGGTTCTTCTCGCGATGCTCGTAATGTTTGGCCAGCTCTATGCACGCTTCTTTCCGCTGCTTTTTCGTCCCTTTAGCTGCACTTTCTATCCAAAGCTCGACCGCTTTTTGCCATTCTTTATGCTTTTTATACTCAAATGCAAGTGCATGCTTAGCTGAGATCGCTTCCTCATTTCCTTCATCAAGAAGTCCACTGAACGTCTGCTTCGCTTTATCTGATTCACCAAGATAGGAAAACCATCGTCCCACCTCGAACGTTTCCCTCGATGTTTGTGTCCTGTCCCTTCCAAGAATCTGAAAGGTTAAATGTGTATAAAGAGTCAAAAGTGACAGGATATCCGTTTCATTGTGCTTAATGACTCCAATCAGGCCTTCGGGGTTTTTCCTCTCCAGAAAGTCAAAATAAATCATTGGTGCCAAAAAGCCAGGAATGTCATCCTTTCTTTCTAGACCTAGTACTTCTTGTTCGACAATGCTTAATTTCATCCGCTCAATTTTATGCTTCCACAACCTCCGGGCAGCATGATATAAATCAAAATGGCCATAGGAAGGCAGCTTAGGCACATGGTCACGAACAAGGGTGTGTCTCGTTTTGACCTGTGGCCAATCGAAAGCCTTGCCATTGTATGTAACCAATGTCGTGTAATCGGCATTCATTAAAAAGCTCTGATAAAGAGCTACTTCCGCTCCTGGATTTGGCAGGATATGCTGTTTCAATTTCAATGAATTCCCTGAAATGGACGCATGGCCAAGCAGGAAGATGGTATTGCCTGCCCCTCCCCCAAGCCCTGTTGTTTCGGTATCAAAAAATACCAGGTCGGCTGGGCTGTGCCCAACTGCAGAAAGCGGATGCTTTGTCTGCTCCTTGTTCCACAGTGTTACAGCCTCCAGTAAATCGCCGAATTGGTAATGACCGTGCTGTTGGTCCAGTGGATAACTCACTTCCCTGACAAGGCAATATTGTCCGTCAAAATAGAAGGGGGATACCTGCTCCTGCTGCCAGACATCAAGATATGGGATTTCCGGCGCTTCTTCCGCTTTTACCGGTTCGGCCTTGGGCTTTTCAACTCCGCTTTTTATATGTGGCTTCAGCCTGTTCAATTTATTCTTGAGACTCATATTCCCCCTCCTTCCCTACACAGCCGCTTTAAGGAATAAATCCAGTAATTTTACGACGTCATTTTTTGAATGAATAGATGATGTATCCGTTCCGATGCAAGATGGGCACCCGTCGGCACATTGGCAATTCATGACCATTTTTTTAGTTTGGTTCAGAATTTCTTCGATTCCGGTATATATTTTTTCGCTTAACCCGATCCCTCCAGGGTAGCGGTCATAAAAGAAGATCGTTGGCTTTTCATTATGAGCCGCCTTGACCTGCGGGACAACATGAACGTCAGAAGGGTCGCACATTACGAATAATGGAGCGATATGCTTTAGTGCCTGGGATGTCCCAATCAGCCCTTCCTCAAGCCGGTCATGGCCGAACTCCGACAGTTCTTTGTTCAGTGATATCCATGCTGAGCTTGTGTGAAGCTCCTCTTCCGGAAGGAAAATTGGTCCTGAACCAATATTCTCATGTGTTTCAAACCGGATCTTCTTGAAAATCGTTGCCATTGCTCTGACACTGACATCGCCATAGCCAATTTCTGTTTCTTCATTGCCCCTGATTTTATCTTCTTCAAGGACGCTAAGCTGGACAGCAAGGTTCGCATCGGTAAAATAATCGACATCCACTTCGCGGACAAACGCCTTCTTTTCCTCCCAATCAAGCTTTTCCACCTGGAATTGTATTCCCTGGTGGAGATAAATGGCTTCTTCATGCAGCAATGTCATCGCTGAAAAAGTATCCATTTCGCCAATAACCCTTACATTTGCTACATCTGACTGGTCAATGATCACGACATTTTCCTGTGATGCTGAACGCAGGCTGATATTGTGTGCCGGGAAAGCGTCATTCATCCAGAACCACTTGTCTCCGTTCTGGTGCAGGATACGCTCTTCCGTCAAATATTCCAGTATTTCTTCAATTTCAGCAGCACCAAAAGTGTCGCCCTTTTTGAAAGGCAATTCATAGGAAGCACATTTGATGTGATCAATTAGGATAATCAAATTGTCCGGGTTGATTCTTGCCGTTTCCGGACTGCGATTAAAAAAGTAATCTGGATGCTGGATAACGTATTGATCCAGCGGGCTGGAGCTGGCCACCATGATGACAACCGATTCACCGTGGCGGCGTCCTGCCCGCCCTGCCTGCTGCCAGGCACTCGCAATCGTTCCCGGGTAACCGTTCATGATACATACCTGAAGCTGTCCGATATCGACACCAAGTTCAAGCGCATTGGTGCTCACTACCCCATATATGTCACCTGAACGAAGGCCCTTTTCAATTTCGCGCCTTTCTGTCGGAAGATAGCCGCCCCGGTATCCTCTGATTGCCCTTGGACCCAGCTTGTGTTTGACCAGCTCCTGTAGATAAGTAAGCAGGATTTCGACTCTCACCCTGCTTCTTGCAAACACGATGGTCTGGATTTTATTTTTCAAAAATTCACCTGCAAGCCTCCTGGTTTCAAGCGTTGCACTTCTGCGGACATTCAGCGGAATATTGACGACTGGCGGATTATAAAATAAAAAGTGCTTCCTTCCTGAAGGAGCTCCATTATTGTCAATCAGGACCATATCCTTTTCAGTAAGACCCTCGGCCAGTTCAAGCGGATTTGCAATCGTAGCGGAAGTACAGATGAAAACAGGATCGCTTCCATAGTAATTGCAGATCCTCTTTAATCTTCTAATGACATTTGCCACATGGCTGCCGAAGACCCCCCTGTAAATATGCAATTCATCAATGACGACATACTTCAGGTTTTCAAAAAGGGAAACCCATTTTGTATGATGCGGCAGGATCGCAGAATGGAGCATGTCCGGGTTTGTTATAACGATATGCCCTGCTCTCCTGACCTTCTGGCGGATATTAGAAGGAGTGTCTCCGTCATATGTATAACTATTGATTGCCAGCTCCGCCTCCTGGATCAATTCATTGATTTCACTTTTCTGATCCTGGGCCAGCGCTTTTGTCGGGAACATATACAGCGCCCTGGCATTCGGATCATTAATGATCGATTGAAGCACTGGCAGGTTATAGCACAATGTTTTCCCTGAAGCAGTCGGCGTGACTGCCACTATGCTTTGCCCCTTCATGATTTGCTCATAGGAAGACTTCTGGTGTGTATACAGGCGGGAAATTCCCCGTCTCTCAAGTGCATTTCTTAATACACCGCTTAATTCCTCTGGCATTTCTTCCGTTTGGGCTTCTCTCTCTTCAATCGTATGCCAGTGGACTATATTTTTCTTTACCGATTCACTAACCTTTAGTTCTTGCAAAATCTCTTGCATGCTTTTCCGGACCTTCATAGCGTTCACCTCGTTATTCCTATTTTACCGAATAAACGTTCGTTGCAAAAGATAAAAGTTCAATAAATCAATCTGCTATTTTTTGGAATACATACTCTTCCATCCCTAATCACCTCTATTTAATCTTCCTCAGAACAATCTGTTATGTCTTTTAAATCAGCCTTTTGTTAAAATAGAGTGGACAAACAGCTGACAGAGGTGTTTTTTTTGAATAAAAATGAAATTAAAAGAGTCCTGGCTAGATTTTCTTTATTCAGGGATCTTGATGATAATGAACTAGATAAGATTGTCGATATATCAATTTCCCGAGAGTGGAAGAAAAACAGCCATATTTTCATGCAGGGTGATCCGCTGGAAAATGTGTATTTTATTAATGAAGGAAAAATAAAAGTCTATAAAAGTGATGCCAATGGACGGGAGCAGATTGTGGCCATCCTGAAAAAAGGTGAGATGTTCCCGCATGTCGGTTTTTTCCGAAAAGGCGGCTATCCAGGTTATTCCGAGGTGTTGGAACAGGCAAGCCTTGTTGTGGTTCCGATTTCACAATTCGAGAAAGTCCTAGTTGATAATCCTCACTTAAGTATCAAGGTATTCAAGGTGCTTGGAGAAAAAATTGTTGATCTTCAAGAAAGGCTTGAAGCACAAATCTTGAACAACACTTATGAACAGATCATCAAGCTTTTGATCAGGCTGGGAGAACTTCATGGAGAAAAACAGGAGGACGGCACAGTATTATTGAAGGCTGACTTCACAAACAAAGACCTCGCCAATATGATTGGAACAACCAGGGAAACAGTTAGCAGGACATTGACTAAAATGAAAAAAGATGACCTAATCTCTACTGATACAAACGGGAACATGGTATTAGATCCTGATGTGTTAATGGATGAGCTTGTCTAATTTACCAGCAAACCCCATTATGCTTTTCTTTAGTATATTATAAACATAGTAAAACGCCCGGATTCTGCTCCGGGCGTTTAAATTATTATTCAGTTTTGCTTAATCCCATCATTGTTTCCATATCTTCCTGTGCGGTTGTGATCAGCTTCAGATTGAATGTATCCTGAAGTACCTGCATCACTCCCTCAGAAATGAATTCTGGCGGCTTAGGCCCAATGCGAATATCCTGGATCCCAAGGCTGAACAATCCAAGCAGGATCGCTACAGCTTTTTGCTCGAACCAAGAAAGGACGATACTTACAGGCAGCTCGTTAACGTCACACTCAAACGCATCAGCAAGTGCCTTCGCAATTTTTACAGTGGATACAGAGTTATTGCACTGGCCAAGGTCCAAGTATCTTGGGATGTTTGTTCCAGGAACCACTCCATAATCTACATCATTGAAACGGAATTTTCCGCAAGAAGTTGTCAAAATCACAGCTTCTGGAGGAAGTGATGTTGCGAGCTCTCGGTAATATTCTCCGCCTTTACCTGGTGCGTCACAGCCTGCAATGACGAAGAAGCGCTTAATCTTGCCGGCTTTTACTGCATCAATGACCTCTGGCGCCAGCCCGATGACCGTTTCATGGTGGAAGCCTGTCACTAATGTTTCTTCGGATTCCATATTGGCTTCGGGAAGCTCCAATGCTCTTTCGATCAGCATGGAGAAATCATCATTTTCAATCTTCCTCACATTCTCAAGGCCCGCAACTTCATATGTAAACATACGGTCTGCATATGAACCTTTGATAGGCATGACACAGTTTGTCGTAGCCAAAATTGCTCCTGGGAATTTTTCAAACAGGCGGCGCTGGTCGAACCAGGCTTTCCCGATGTTCCCCTTAAGATGCGGGTACTTCTTCAATGCTGGATAGCCATGTGCAGGTAGCATCTCGGAGTGAGTATAGATGTTGATTCCTTTTCCTT
Source organism: Mesobacillus jeotgali (assembly GCF_014856545.2). Lineage (NCBI taxonomy): Bacteria > Bacillati > Bacillota > Bacilli > Caryophanales > Bacillaceae > Mesobacillus > Mesobacillus jeotgali. The sequence goes on from NZ_CP109811.1 coordinate 3,087,025, forward strand.
CTGTTTGCTTCAATAATTCTTCAAGCGCGAACAGGTTATGACCTGTTACCACGATTGCTTTTCCTTCAATCTTATTCTGGCTGACCTTAACAGGCTGCGGAATTCCAAGACGGCTTGTGTGTGCCTCGTCAAGCATTTCCATCACGCGGACTGCTGACTGGCCAACCTTCATTGCCATATCGATATGTTCTTGAACATTAAAGTTTGAGTTAGTTAATGTCATATATAATGCTTCATGGGTTGTTGCGTCAACAAATGGATCTGTGAAACCAAGCTGGTTCGCATGTGTTCTATATGCTGCAATCCCCTTCAAAGCAAAAATCATAGTATCCTGAAGACTAGCGATTGTTTCATCTTTTCCGCACACACCAACAACTGTACATCCCCCTGTTGGCGTTTGTTCACATTGGTAACAAAACATATGTGTATTCCCCTCTTCTGCGTTATTTACTTTTTCAGCATACAGAGGATGAAAATCCAGTTAAGTGACCTAAATCACACTAAAGGCATTTTTCACAAAGTGTTCAAAAATCTAAGGCGAAGCGATGAAGCCTTTCCAAGGTTAAAAAATCACCAATATTGAACAGGGACATTCCTCTCAACATATCCTATTATAAGAATTCCTGCAGAGGAGGATGTTCCCAATGGCAACCAATCATCCTGACCGCCCCAAAAAACATGAGGCGCTGGAACAATGGTTTAAATCTATGAATCAACTGATGCAAGAGAAGCCGGTTAAAGGCATACTGCAAAGCATTGATGATTTTTTCAGACAGCCCTTTCCACATTCGCCCTTCAATGTGGTGCTGCATGAAACTGAAAAGGAGTATATAGTGAAAGCAGAATTGCCAGGGGTTAAGAGAGACCAAATATCAATCAATATCATTAATAACTCCCTTACCATATTGGTCAATCAGACTGACGTCACTTCAGAGATCAATGATATCGCCAAAACGGAGAAGCACATGGCTTCGGCACGGCGTTTGAGCAGGACGATTCCCTTTTCTGTTCCTGTCAATGAAAGAAAGACCCGTGCCGCCTATCGTGACGGGCTGCTTGAAGTGAAGGTCGCGAAAAAGCAAGGCAAGAAGATTGATATATTGTCAGACCAGGATTAAAGAAATGGAAAAAACTTTATCGTACCCTTATAGGAGACAATAGCATCGCATAAGGTTACGATTCCCTCTTTATCGTATCCTTTTAGCAGACGAAAACCTTGCATAAGGGTACGAACACAAAACAAGCAGGCCATTTAATTAGCCTGCTTGTTTTTTGGTTCCTATAACATACATTCACCTCATAGTAACTCGGGAAGTAAGAAAATCTCCATCTTACTTAAACCTTGAACATCCCGCCCAGTCCTTTTACCAGGGAGGAAACCTGTGTCACTGCATTCATCATCTGGCCCGCCGTATCTACCATTTTGTTGACATCCAAGTTGCCATCCTGGCTCTTAAAGGAGTTCATAATCGATTGCAGGCCGGATGGCTGCTTAGGCATGAATGCATATTGCGGATAGGGATTGAAATTCTGGTAATCGTTTTGAGGGTTATAGTACCCGTAAATCGGGTCACCCTCAGGCTCAAGGGGATTCTGGAAAAGCATTTTGGAATAGTCATGCTTGTTTCCGCCCATTTGATTAGGCTGATTCCAAGAGCCATTACCCTGCATATACTGATTCATTGGATAACCCTGCTGCATATAGGGGTTCATCGGATTTTCCTGCTGTATATATTGGTTAGGCCAGTTTCCTGGCGCGGCATTCCAATATGGAGCATTATATTGTTGAGGGTATGGCTGCTGCCGGTTCAAACCTTGATTATTCACGTTTACAAAGTTAGGATCTAGATTGTATTGATTTTCCCACCATTGTGGATGATTGGCATTCGTCTTATTTCTGCGGCCAAACATGGCGAACATCCTCCTCCAGGTTTTCATTACGATATTATATGTTACGGCCGCCCAGTTGGTGATAAAGCTGGAAGGTGCTTCCGGTTTTGTCTAATGGTGAAATATGTTGTCGGAAGTTTCAATTTTTGAAAAATAGATGACAATTGTATTTTCATGATACGATTGTTTTAAATGATGGAGGAGGATGAAAAATGAACGTTCACGAACTAAAAAATCTATTTGCCGAAACAAAAGCATATACTCCGGAACATGTAAATGAATTGCTTGATTTCACTAAAAAATCATACATTCAAAATGATATTACCATTTTAGAATACCGGAACCTGGTTCGTGAGCTGGAGTTGCAAGGTGCCGTCATTCCCGAGGAACAGAAAGAAATATCCATCTAAACAGATCGAAGCACCAGTTCAGAACTGGTGCTTCTTTAGTTTCAGCTGCCTGGCTGGCCTGCAGATTGTTCGATGGCAATGATCATGCTGTTTAGAATGAATTCAACCGACTGTACTTGATCGAGGAATCTCTTCTTGCTTGTTTCAGGAAAAAAAGCCTGAACAGAGATGACTTCCAAATAATCAGCCGCTGTTTCGATTTGATTAGCATGAAGGTTCTTTGGTCTGTTATTTTTAACCCAGTTGGCGGCAGATTCTCTCCAGGCATCCGCTGCTAGTTTTACCTCATCAGCAAATGGCTTTACTTCCGAATGAAAGTCACCCCTGACACCCTTTTCCTTCGAATATTGAAATCTTCTATGTGCGGTATCCACATTCACCAGCAATTGCCGGGACAATGTCAGTATGTTATTTTCCAATTCCATGTTCATCACACTTTCTTAAATCTATTTTACTTTCGCTTTTGCGTCCAATCGTTGACCATCTTTCAGAATACAAAAAAGTAGCCTTCTTTAAAAAAGCTACTTAAGGTTGAATCTATTCTATTATAAATTAAAAACTCAATTCAAGTTTTAAAGATGTCTGTTCAGGCTTGGCATGCAAGGCTTGGGTCATTGGCTGCGGCAGTTTACCTTCCATTTTTTCTAAAAGAATGCTTGTTTCTGCTAAATGCAAGGAATGTGCTCCATACATTTTCTTTCGGATATCCGTCAATGAATCATGCAGGTTCATATCTGTCACTTCAAGGCTATCGGCCATGTCATTCAACATCCCTAAAATCTCTTCTTTTTCAATTCCTGGTCTCATAGGACATCTCTCCTTACTATAGTAACTTTTTGGGCTGGCAGAATCATTCTCGCTGCACGTCAAAGAATTTACGGAAATATAGGAACTTTACTTGTAAATTCTATTTTTGGCTGAAACCTCCTTCCAGGTTGACAAAACTAGAAGAAATTCGCCAAACAAAGTGCTTTTCAGCAACAATCTGTCCAGCCTTCGACATGCAATTGCCGAATGAAAAACCAGCAAATGAACAAACTAATCTCGGGAGGTGTTCAAATGAATAAAAAACAACAGAAAACTGCACATCAGCCTGGTAAAACTGCGGAGAAGAAAACAGGATATGGCGACAAAAAATTAGAAGGACCTAACCGTCCAGCAGAATGACGCAAAACTCAAGCCAGTCGTTCCGCCCCAGCAAGCGGTTTGAGCTGCTGCAAGCGATCACTTTTCACAAGCTGCTCAAGGATGCCGTCTAGGGAAATGAAACTAGCGGAACGCTGGAACTGGACTAAGAAACAAAAAGCAAGGAGTTCCCTTGCTTTTTTGTTTGGTTCATTCCGGTGTGAATAATTCCTTCAGCGAAATCAAAGCATGTAATTGTTTTTGTTTTTTTTTGTACCATCCGGTCAAGTGGACAGGATGCCTGTGATTAATTTTTTGGCTGAACCACTTTTTGTGATATCTCCTCTCTTTAAACCAGTCACCTTGCTCACGGAAATGATGCTGAATAATGGGATATGTACAGCGAAGGAATGGAGTGTCTCTTTTTTTATTTCCAGGAAAGTACTGTTCATAATCATGCCTTGAAGCAGTATGTTCCGTATGCACCGCAAATTCCAAAAATAAAGGATAGTAACGGTTGTCAAACAATATTGATGCAAGCCGCTTTCCTAGGTTAATTCTTTTGCTGACAGATTTGAATCCATTCACACTTGCCCCGTAAAGTTCTCCATCGCACGTCGGAAAAAGGACTGTGCTGAAATGCAAATAGTCTTCAAAGGAAAACATCAAGGTATTGAATACGCGCTTTGTATATAGTGGATGCCTTATAACAGGATTATGAATCACATTTTGTTCATTTATGATCAAAGCCGTCAATAGCCTCTTCTTATCTCCATGCTCCCAAAATATCTGCCATTCCCTTTCCATAAAAGAAGAAACATCAAGGAATTTCAGCAAGTGAAACATTGGTGTGCTTTTTTTCGTCGAATAGGAGTATAGAAGGAGCTGGGAATAGGCATCGCGAAAGATCAGCCAGTTCGCCCTTTCATATGTGAGGAACAAACGCAGGCGAATTGGAGGATCCAGAAACTGTGGGAACCAGTCTCCCTCCAGGTCGCACATATTATATCCGCCATTTCTTGAAACCATGCTGGCCAGGAACGACCAGATCATTTCTGGATAGTCCAGATAGAAATCCAGATATGCTCTTGTTCTTGAGATATTGTCCAAATTCTTTTCATGTGTTTCCTGCCTGATTTTTTGCAAAACTTCGGCTTCGTGGTCAGTCAGTTGTTGAAATTGAGGATTTTGGGTTATTGACACACCTTTTCTCTTCCTTTTCAATAGGTTCTTTATAGGGTGAATTGAAATGAGGCTTTTTATTCAACCAAAGTCAGTTGATATTTGGTATGATATAGAGTAGTCTGCGAGGTGGTTAGCTTGATCTTCAATTATCCAAATGGGAAGAAATATACTCCAAATACAAGAAATGAGCCGGCAAAGAAAGCCAGGGTGCAAAAAAACGCAGCCTATAGCAATAGAGGTATGACATTAGAGGAGGACCTGAATGAAACGAACTCCTACTATCTTGACCGTGGTATAGCGGTAATCCATAAAAAGCCGACACCCGTTCAAATCGTTAATGTGGATTATCCGCGCAGGAGTGCAGCAGTAATAAAAGAGGCATACTTTAAACAAGCTTCTACCACAGACTATAATGGGGTTTACAAGGGTAGATACATTGATTTTGAAGCGAAAGAGACAAAGTTTTCAACATCTTTTCCTTTGAAAAACTTTCATGAGCACCAGATCGTCCATATGAAAGCCATACTTGAGCAGCAAGGCATTTGTTTTGTGATTCTCCGCTTCTCCACCGAAGAAGAGATCTACCTGCTCGAAGCCAGCCATTTACTTAATTTTTGGGAGCGAATGATAACAGGCGGCAGGAAGTCAATCACAAAGGAAGAGGTCATGAAATTGGGCCATCAGATCCCCCTTGGCCTTCATCCAAGGATTGACTATATAAAGGTTATCGATTATCTTTATAAACTTAGTTAGTTTTTTATTGCGAGAAAGGAATGAACTATATATGGCACAAAAACCTCAAACTAGAGAGGAGCGACGAAGACAGCAGGCAGCCAAGAATAAGAAACCTAAAGGAAAGAAAGCGAATAAAGGAATGTTCAAGAAAATTTTCCTTACGCTGATCGCCCTTGGGATCATTGGCATGCTGACTGGAATCGCCACCTTTGCATTCATGATACAGGATACGCCAAAACTTGACGAAAGCTTGCTCAAAGACCCTATATCCTCCAAGATCTATGATAAAGACAAAGAGCTTGTAACAGAAGTAGGCTCGCAGAACAGGGACTATGTTGCCTATGAGGATATACCAAAGCTAGTGGAAAGCGCCTTTTTAGCGACAGAGGATGTGAGATTTTATAAGCATAATGGTATCGATGTCATCCGTCTTGGAGGCGCCGTTTTAGCAAACATAACTGACGGGTTTGGATCCGAAGGTGCATCTACCATTACTCAGCAGGTTGTTAAAAACTACTTCCTTGGCTTTGAAAAAACAATCTCCAGGAAGGCACAGGAAGCCTGGCTTGCATACCAGCTGGAACAGAAATATACAAAAGAACAAATCTTTGAAATGTATGTAAATAAGATTTATATGTCAGAGAATATGCACGGTGTCCTGACTGCATCAAAGACTTACTTTGGCAAAGATTTAAGTGAGCTTGAGCTTCATGAAGCCGCCCTGCTTGCAGGTATGCCTCAGAGCCCTAATAATTACAATCCTTTTACGAACCCTGAAAAAGCGGAGAAGCGAAGGAACACTGTATTAATGCTGATGCATCAGCATGGATTCATTTCACAGGAAGATAAGGAAAACGCACAGAAGATTCCTGTTGAATCCAGCCTTGTAAAAGAAGAAAACAGAAAGAATAAGAATGAAGAACCTTTCGATGCTTTCGTGGACATGGTGATCGAAGAGGTTACCGAAAAAACTGATTTTGATATCTTTTCCGATGGCCTTGAAATATATACGACTCTAGACCAAAACGCACAAAAGCATGTTGAAAATATCCTGAATACAGATGCCGCTGTACAATTCCCTAATGACGAAATGCAGGCTGGCATCACCCTTCTGGATACGAAAACCGGTGAAATACGCGCGATAGGCGGCGGTCGAAAACAGCAGGTAAAACGCGGACTGAATTATGCGATTGATGTAACAAGACAGCCAGGATCGACCATCAAGCCAATCCTTGACTATGGACCTGCGATTGAGCATTTGCGATGGGGCACCTATCATATGCTTGAAGATAAGCCTATGACCTATTCAAACGGTGAACCGATCGGTAACTGGAACGACAAGTATAACGGAGTCATGACTATGAGAATGGCTCTGGCAAAATCGATCAATATTCCTGCCCTGCAAGCCTTCCAGGCTGTAGGTCTTGAGAAGGCAAGAGAGTTCGGGACCAATCTTGGTTTAACACTAGATGATCCTTTTTACGAATCAGCGTCGATTGGTGCCAAAGAAATAGCGCCAATTGAAATGGCTGGTGCGTATGCAGCATTTGGAAACAATGGTTTCTTTACGGAGCCATATTCTGTCAAAAAGGTTGTACTCCGTGACAAGACAGAAATTGACCTGACTCCTGAAACTGAAGTCGTCATGAAAGATTACACTGCCTTTATGATTTCAGACATGCTTAAGACGGCGATCAAGCAAGGAACTGGGGCAACTTACGCAAACATCTCCAACCTGCATGTTGCCGGAAAAACAGGAACAACGAATTACACACAAGATGAAATAAATAAATGGGAAATCAAGAATGGCGGTGTTCCTGACTCCTGGTTCGTTGGCTATACAACAAGATATACAGCATCTGTCTGGACGGGTTATAGTGACAGAAAGACCGCACTTTATGGGAATGAACAAAAAATTTCCCAGACTCTTTTCAAGAATCTAATGACCTATGTATCAAAAGATGTGGATACACCTGATTTTACCGTACCCAAGAGTGTGGAAAGAGTTAAAGTCGAAAAAGGCACAATGCCTGCAAAGCTTGCCAGTGAATATACTCCAAAGGACCAGATCCTTTATGAGTGGGCTGTAAAAGGAAATGTTCCTAAGGAAACTTCCAAGAAGTTTGAAAAGCTTGAAACTCCATCAAAGCTTGAAGCAAAATACGATGAAATCAAGAATGAAATTCTCCTGACTTGGGAATTCAATCAGGAGAATAAAGAGGATATTCAATTCGAGGTTACCGCATCCCTTGATGAAGGTCCTGAGCAAACACTGACCACGACAGCTGAGACAGGATTGAAAATCGCCAATGCTGTTCCAGGCGGTATTTACTCATTCAAGGTAACTGCTATACGTGGTGAACAGCGATCTGACCCAGCCACCCTGAAAGTCGAAGTTCCAGAACCACTCCTCCCAGAACAAGAAGATGGCGAGAATGAAGAAGAAGAAAATGATGAAGGAAATGAGAATGGGAACGGGAATGGAAACGGCAATGGAAACGGCAATGGCAATGGCAATGGCAATGGCAATGGCACTGGTGATGGCACTGGTGATGGTGATGGTGATGGAAATAATGATGACGGTGGGGATGATAATAATCCCCCTGGACCATAAGCCTTACTAAAACAAACAAACGTCCTGAATCAATCAGGACGTTTGTTTGTTGATTTATTTAATATTACTTGTTTGGCAAACTGCTTTTCCTGTTCAGCGAACAGCTCAGCAAGCTGTTTATAAGAATGAAAAAGTTTTGGTCTAGAAACAATAAAATCAAGTCTTTCTTCGGTATTCACCGGTTTGATTTTACAGTCTTTAATCGAATGCATATCCTGATTCAGGCCGTTTGTAAGAAAAAGAAACTGTTCAAATAGCAGGATCGCCCTCTGCATCAAAGGCTCTGCCCCCTCACTATCCCTGTTCCTGAAGTGAGCGGCCAACTGATCCTTACACTGTTTCCACTCACTGAGAAGTCTTTCCACTGCCTTGTTACAATCCTTAGAGAAAGTATCTACTCTATCCATTACGCTTTTGCTCTCATCCTTTTCTTGCCCTCTCTGCATACCTCCAGCAAAGGACATGTTTCACACTTGGGGTTTTGCGCTTTACAATGATATCGGCCAAAAAAGATCATCCTGTGATGCGTGATCGACCACTCTTCCTCAGGAACCTTTTTCATCAGTGTTTTTTCAACCTCAAGTACAGAATCCTTCCAACGGCAAAACGCCAGACGTTTGCTCACCCGCTCTACATGCGTATCCACGGCAATGGCAGGTACACCGAATGCTACTGAAACAACAACGTTTGCTGTCTTGCGCCCAACACCAGGAAGCTTTGTCAATTCATCCCTGTCCTGCGGCACTTCTCCGCCATACTCATCTATAATCATCCTGCATAGCTTTTGGATATTCTTCGCTTTATTTCTATATAATCCAATTGAGCGGATGTCCTGCTGAAGTTCTTCCAATGAAACACTCAAAAAATCCTCAGGAGTTTTGTATTTCTGGAATAAGTTTTTTGTCACCTTGTTCACAAGTGCATCAGTACATTGCGCAGAAAGGGCGACAGCAATTACCAGCTCAAAGGGATTCGAGTGAACCAGTTCACAGTGGGCTTGAGGAAACATCCGCCCCATTTCATCCAGGCAAAATCTTATCTGTTGTTTATTTAGCATTTATATCACCACTTTTCTAAATTTGGCCTTCTAAATGTGTAAGCCCTTTTATCATAATTAAATTTATTCAATCCTATTTTGCAGCCAATTGCAGCAAAGTTTGAGAAAAGAGCAAATTAAAAAAAGAGAGAATGAATGAATTCTCTCGTTACAATTACTGTTCAAGCCAGTTATAAAACGGAACAGGATTCGCAGAAACTTTAGGTTCTTCCTTCCCTGTCTTTTGCGTACTCTGATGCTGCCTGAATTTCCTTCCATAACTTTTTGCTTGTTCAATTGTCTTGATTCCATTCTTCTTCCATTCGAAAAGAATTCGGTCTATGTACCGAAAATTCAGTTTGCCAGAGATGACAGCTTCTCTTAACGCAGCTTTAATGATGATCGGATCATGGTGATCATCATCCATCCACATTGCCAGTGACTCACATTCAAATGGTGATAACGGCCGGCCGAATTCCCTTTCAAACGTTGTATATAAATCCGTCTCTTCCTTCTGGTCCAGAATCTCTTTCTCCTGTTTCCGCTTGAGCATAAACTGATCGAACAGCTTTTCCCATAGCGGTTCCAGTGAATATTTTTCATATCTGATTCCGTCCGTGGAATTCCCGTCACTTATCGATATAAACCCTCTTTGAATCAGTGCTCGGAGCAAATCTGTACATTCAAAAGCCGATATCGTCATGCGGGCTGCAAGTTCCGTAGGCGTAGGAAATTCATTTCCTTTTTCAGAAAAATAGAATACATGAAGTAGTAGTGCCAATTCTTGTTCGTTCAATCTCATTTCTTTATACTGCGTTAGCAATACAGCAGGAATGGTAACATTCCCCTCTTTCAGCCAATCTAACAAATCTGCTTTTTTCATTCCGGACACCTCTTTTCATAGTATAGCATGAACAAGCCCGGCTGGTAATAAAATAGGAAAAGATTAAAAAGGGAAATTAGTCGAAAAATAGCGAAAAGGAAAGCTATTCCAGATAAGAAATACGATACTAAAATAATCAAGGCCCGCAAATTTACGGGCCCTCATATTATATTAATACAGGTATTATTATGGATAAAGAAGATTCAGCAAACGTGGGAATAGAATCGATTAACGCAAATGTTCTTCCCTGCTTATCCACGCTGCCTGATTTAAACTCGGCTTTGAATGAACTTATGGATCCTGCTGACCGCTTCCTCCAGCTGGTCAAGGGAGGTTGCATATGATAGTCGCATATAGTCAGGTGCTCCAAATCCAGAGCCAGGGACAACTGCAACATTTGCTTCTGTAAGCAACACTTCTGCAAACTCATCTACATCCTTGCAGCCTGACATTAGTGCTGCTTCTTTTGCATTCGGGAACAGGTAAAATGCTCCCTGAGGCTTAATGCAGCTGATTCCTGGAATGTCGTTCAGCTTCCCATGGATGATTTCAAGCCTATCTTCAAATGCTGAACGCATCGTTTCCACGGCATCCTGTTCACCAGCATAGGCAGCAATCGTTGCATATTGTGCCGGAGTAGTCGGGTTTGACGTGCTATGGCTTGCCAGGTCGGTCATTGCATTGATGATTTTGCTGTCACCGGCAGCGTAGCCGATTCTCCAGCCTGTCATTGAATGGGATTTGGAAACACCATTAATGATGATGGTCTGCTTTTTCAGGTCTGCTGAAAGCTGGGCAATCGAGATATGTTCAGCATCTCCATAAATTAACTTTTCATAGATTTCATCTGAAATGATCAGAATGCCCTTTTCCAGGCAGACTTCGCCAAGAGCCTGCAATTCCTCTTGAGAATAAACCATCCCGGTAGGGTTGCTCGGAGAATTAATGATGACTGCCTTCGTCTTTTCAGTGACCTTCTCCTTCAGTTGATCAGGAGTGATCTTGAAATTGTTCTGCTCCAGTCCCTCGACGTAAACCGGATTCCCACCCGCAAGCTTGACCTGCTCTGGATAACTGACCCAATATGGAATCGGAATGATGACCTCATCACCCTCATTAAGCAGAACCTGAAAGAGTGTGTATAATCCATGCTTAGCTCCACTTGTCACAATGATTTCATTCAGCTGATAATCAAGTCCTTGATCTTCTTTTAACTTAGCAGCGATTTCCTTTTTCAAATCTGGAAGCCCGCCAGATGGTGTGTACTTTGTGAAGCCCTCATTCATTGACTTTACAGCAGCATCGATAATATGCTGCGGCGTGTTGAAGTCTGGCTCTCCTGCTCCTAGTCCAATCACGTCTTTCCCTTGCGCTTTCAATTCTTTTGCTTTTGCAGTAATTGCCAAAGTTGATGAAGGAGTGAGCGCTCCCACTCTGCTGGCTAACTGGATCTCCATCCCTTTACCTCCTATGTTTTTTTACATGTATAACGTTCTGTAACCTCGAATTCCCCACAGGAATTACAAATTATCAATAGCCCTGAGTTTTTCACCCGTATCAAAATCGACATAATAATAATTGATTGTGTCGCTGTTGTTCCGGTAAAAAATTTCCCATGCCGGCCTGTCCGTCTTTTGTATTCTGGCCATGCCGAGCCTTACTTCGATGATTTCATTCGGATTTTTTTCCTGATATAGTTTATTTAAAGCCTCTTTTTTCGTGATACCATTTTTGGCATTTCTCGTGATAACTTCGCTGTTTTTTTCATTAATCCATACATAAACAGCTTCTTCTTTAGCATTTTTCCCGGTCATCACATAATAAGTCTCTTCTCCGCTGTACAAACTGAAGTTTGTGAAATCGGTAAGATTTGTTTCTTTTGACGCAATTTGTACAGCCTCTTTTTCTGCTGCCTTGACTGGCTCAACAGCGTTTAAGTAAACATTGATCAGAATCCCCGTTATTGTAACAATTATGAGAATGCTGAAAAATATCCATTTCTTCACATGTATCCCTTCTTTATGTATGCTCTTTTCTGCTTAACAAAACAGCAGTTCATGCTAATATTTTCTTTATATCATGTTCGGTAAATGGTGAAAACTGCTTTTTCTTTATCATCCTGATCCAGTGCAAGACCGAACATTAGGTCATCACGCTTCAATGTCCTGTTAAGGGCATCTACTATTTTATATAAATCAGGGCTATTCTGGACTTTCACGGTTGAGACCACTTCAATTTTGCTTTCCATGCTCGTTCCCTCTCCTCTCACACAATTATTGTCATTTATATATGAGTGTTCAACTGGCAACAATAGAATTAACACCACTCATTATATCAGGAGATAGCCCTCACTGGTAAGAGTATTCCTGCCACACAAAAAACTTTTCTAGTCCAAACACAGAAAAGCGGAAGCGCCTCGGTCAGCCCCGACAAGCGCTGGAGGGCCTGCCAGTGAAGTTGTTCTTTAACTTCATTGGCAGGACCGAAATCGAAATGTATAGCCGACTGTCCAGAAACGCAGAAACTGGAGACTCCGACAAAGAAGCGCTTTTTGCTTCTGCCGGCGGAGTTGAAGTTTCGGAGTTTCTAGGAGGCGACACAAGACAAGCGACTCGAGTGGCTAGGCGCTGTAGCTGGACAATTCTCAAAGTGTTATTTTACTTCTTACAGAACTAAAATGGCTGCGCAATTTATGCGCAGTTTTTCTTTATCCATTTGATCATTTCAGAAGTGATATTTTCAGCTAAAAAGGTTCAGCTTTTATTCTTCGCTCAAAATCGTTATGACATCATAGGTTGAATCGGTAAGCTTAATTGTAACAGTACCATGCTGCTTTGTGAAATAAACATCAATCCAGGCTTCATTCAGCATTTCCACTAAATCTGGGTCGGGTTTAATCGAATTGGATTTAAAAATCACTGCGAGTTGCGGATCTAAATGCTCGATCAGCAAATCAGAAAAAGAACCTTTTGCAGCAAAAAAGGGCAATTTCACTATATTGACATTCTTCAATGGTTCAGCAAGAAAAGCTTGCTCAGAATTATGACTCGCTGAGCTAATATAAAAAATTTGATGATGGAAAAATTGAAAAGATATATCCGTCCCTTCATTCTCTTCACTTCCATCAAAAATGACTTCAGCAGTCAATCCTGGCATTAGCTTTAACAAATCTCCCTGCTTCCAGCTTTGAACCTTCACCTCGGCCGGAATTGGAGCTTGTGTAAGAACCTGATTACCAGCTTTCCCGGTAAATATCCGGCGAACATTATATTTCTCGATGATTTGCCCGAGGTTTTCCTGCCCTGTATCCGCAGTCAAAATAATCGTCGATAAATCCTTAACATGAAAAAGAGTGAGCAGCCTTTCAAGCTGTTTTAAAGTACCCTTTCCACCCGTGTTGACCAGTATATTATCGCCATTGGCGTGCTGGATTAGCGCAGCTTCTCCATCGCTGATTGCTAAAAAGGTAAAGGCCAATTCATTTCTTTTCAGGTTGACATCCACTCCTTCAACCTCTACGGGAGAAGAAGGAGATTCATACGGAAAATAATACCAATTCATAAATGCCAGGATTGCTAATATCAGCTTCATGTACACTCCTCCAATTACTTCTAGCTTTAGAGTGCGTCATTTAGCTGAAATTATAAAAAGCTTTTTAAAAAAGGACTGCTTTCACATAGGCAAAATAACACAGCGTTCCTACAGCCAATCATGAATCATCTCGACAATTTCTGTTATAGTCCCTTTTTCAACAGGAACGTCAGGCACCGAATGTAAAAAGGCTTTTCCATATGATGTAGTAACAAGCCTTCGATCGAAAACAAAAATCAAACCTCTATCGTTTGATGTACGGATCAGCCTCCCGAATCCTTGTTTAAATCTCAGGACCGCTTCAGGCAAGGATAGTTCAGAAAAAGGACTGCCACCGTTTTCCTTGATTAAAGCACATTTAGCGGCTGTAATTGGTTCATCGGGAGGAGTAAATGGAAGCCTCACGATGATCAAGCATGACAAATCCTCACCCGGAATATCAACACCCTCCCAAAAACTGCTGGTCCCAAATAAAATCGCTTTATCAAACCGCTTGAAGTTCCTGGTCAGTCTCGTCCTGCTCCCTGCTGTAATACCTTGGGCAATCAAAATATATTCTTCCAGAAGGCCGCTTTCCTTGATCAATTCATAAGCCTTTTTCAGCATCTCATGGGATGTAAATAAAATCAGCATCCGGCCTTTGGTTGCTTCTGCAATCGATATTATATGTTCTGTAATGGCCGCAACATAATCATCATTGGAAACAGCCTTTATATCCGGCAAGTCGTCAGGGACAACAAGCTTGACCTGCGAACCATAGGAGAATGGCGATGGTATTTGCTTTTCCATAAGCGTATTTCGGATTCCCAATTCCTTTTTGATAAAAGCAAAGGAATTATTAACAGACAGGGTTGCTGAGGTAACAACTACGCTTCTTTTTTTCGCAAAGAATTGTTCTGCCAAATATTCAGATACATAAACAGGGCGTGAAAAAATGGTCGTTGAATTTTGCAAAGCCCTCATATCTGCCTCGATCCATCTCACATAGCCGCTATCATCCATAAAAAGAGTCCTGGCGGTCATGCAAATTTGTTCCAAATCTTCTTTAACTTGTACTACTTCTTCAAGGATGGATTGCTGCACGCCTGTATATTGCTGAGAGTTTTTCCCAGCCTCAACCAGCCTTTTGTCCAGAGCCGCGATTAAATCCTTTAAGTGAAAATAAAACCTTTCGGCGGTTGTCTTCAATGCGCTCCATATACGATTATCCCTGTCCGGAACCATGCTTGCATGTATTTTGCTGCCAAGGGTTTTATTCTTCAGCGTTTTCCTAGCATAGGTTCCCGCAAGCTTGAAAAGTTCTTCTGTTTCATATACCAGGTCGGAAATCAACTGATTGATTTCAAACGAATGAAGTCTGCCGGAATCAATATCGCCGTTATTATGGTTCAGCAGCGTCTCCAATTTATAAAACAGCTGGTTTTGGTCATATAGACCAAGCTGATTAAGTACTAGCCTGGCCCCGAGATAATCCAGTGATTTCCCAAAGTACTTTCCTGCCGCTTTTTCGAACTGGTGACCTTCATCGAGTACGGCATAATCATAACTCGGTAATGGACCTTTTTCAGAAACAAGGTCCGCAAGAAGCATGGAATGGTTGGTGATTAAAATATCCGCATGCTGTGCTTTTTCAACCGCTCTTTGATAAAAATCATAGCCTTCCCAATGCTTTGTCCTGAGGAATAAAGCACGTTCATTTTTCACTTTACCCCAGAAAAGCATGCCCCCGCTTGATAAATTGAGTTCATCAAAATCTCCAGTTTCTGTCTGCGTGAGCCATACAAGGATTTGCATTTTAGTAAGGGCTGTATCATAGTTCTCCTCTACTTCCCTCAGGGATTGCTCAAACCGGGCCATGCTGATATAGTTATTCCTGCCTTTAATCAGCGTAGCATTTATGGATGTTCCCAGTACCTGAGCGAGTTTCGGAACGTCATTGAACAATAGCTGCTCCTGAAGCTGGGTAGTATAAGTACTGACTACAACTGGTTTATTGCTTTCCAAAGCAAATATTGCCGCGGGGATTAAATAACCAAGAGACTTGCCTACTCCCGTTCCCGCTTCAATCAAAGCATGGCCATTCTTTGAGAAAGCTTCACGCACAGTATCTATCATCTCGAACTGCCCATGCCTGATTTCATAGCCAGTAAAAGCTTTTTGGAGGAGTGCCTTCTTTTCCTCCACTGATTCAGGATACTTAATAACACTTTGTTCAGCGTTTCTGACTGCCGCTACCCTTCTCAAAGCAATCCCCCGGTAGACCTCAATATGGTCAGGTAATACTTCCAGGCTGCGCTCCTTCCTATTCAGTACATCATCAAAAATCAAGTGAAGATCGCTTTTTAGTCCCTCAGAAAGCTTTGCAAGCTCCTTGACTGTAACAAGAGGCAAGGCTTTTACAGCGTCAAGCATGATCAGGAGCAGCTCTGCCGTCACTTGGGCATCACTATCAGCCTGGTGAGGACGGTCATGATGCAATTCCTCTCTTGCGGCCAAATCTGTCAATTTATAACTGTCAGCCGACGGATAAAGAATTCTTGCCATTTCCACCGTATCTATAACCGGGCCATAGAAACCTTCCTGGCCTGAGCTTAATAATTCTTCTTGTAAAAACGAAAGATCAAATAAAACATTATGAGCCACAAAATACGCATCCTCAAGCATATCAGAGATCTGTGGAGCGATTTCCTCAAATAATGGAGCATCCTTCACCATTGAATCCGAAATTCCCGTCAACTCCTCAATGAAAGCAGGAATAGCCTGCAATGGATTGACAAGTGAGGAAAATCGGCCAGTAATCTTCCCATCCTCAATGATCACGGCTCCAAATTGTATAATACGGTCACCCTTTTTGGGGGAATTTCCCGTTGTTTCTAAATCTACAACCACAAATTTTTGGCTCATTCTTCAATACACCTCTAACATTCAGTCAAACAAAACCGTATCACAAAAAATACGAAAGTGAAAGTGAGACAATGCCTTTAACGCTGTTCTGACACTCTACAATAATGTATTTTTTTCATCCGGACATTAATTTCATGTAACATTTTTTATCCAGATATTTCATTTCATATTCCATTGGCCTTCATTGAGACGCTTTCCATCATTCGGACATTCCACTTTCATGCTCCAATGGCCATTAGTGGGATATAGCACTTTCCATCTTTAAATCCCTATGTAAAACAGGCCTATTCATATTATGACCATTATAAATGCAATTGGGGTATTCTTTTAACCATTCCAGGGCAAATATCCAGTCAACCGTCTGTATGTAATTCTATCTCATATTTTTACCGGAAGATCCTTATCCAAGTCCTTTACCAGCATGGCAAAGGGAATACAGAGTAATGGTATGAAAAAACTCCCGATGGTACGGGAGTTTTCTTGTTTTATAGGAATACCGTTTTCTCAGGTTCAGCGTGAAGCATTTCTACTATACGGTTATTCTCATCCATCAACGCTACTTTTGGCTGATGTGACGGAACCTTTTCTTCCGCAACAAGCGCGTAGGAAATGATGATCACAACATCACCTTCATGAACCAGACGTGCTGCTGCTCCATTCAGGCACACAACGCCGCTCCCTCTTTCCCCAGGAATAATGTAAGTTTCAAAGCGAGCGCCATTATTATTATTGACAATTTGAACCTTTTCATTGGCAACCATACCGACTGCATCCAGAATATCGCTGTCGATGGTGATGCTGCCTACATAGTTCAAATTTGCTTCAGTTACTCTTGCTCGATGTATTTTAGCATTCATCATGGTGCGGAACATGGAATATAATCCCCCTATTTAAATTATTCTACTTCTATAATGATATTATCAATCAATCTGGCTTTAGAGAACTTCACTGCAAGGGCAATGATGACTTTTCCCTTCAAAGCCTCCAACTCCTGCAGCTCAGGATAGGAATAAATTTCAATATAATCTACTGTACCTGTCGTATGTTCATTTAAATGATTTTTTATCAATTCAACAAGTTCTTCAGCATTTCTTTCACCATTGTCAATGGCGAGTCTGGCCATGTTGAGGCTTCTGCTGAGTTCAACAGCCTGAATTCTTTCCTCATCGCTTAAATAGACATTTCTTGAGCTTTTTGCAAGGCCATCCTCTTCAAGAACTGTTTCAACCGGAATCAATTCGATCGGAAAATTAAAATCCTTGATCAGGCCATCGACCACTGCGACCTGCTGTGCATCCTTCAGACCAAAATAGGCCCTCGTTGGCTGAATGATATTGAACAGCTTGATAAGAACTGTTGCTACCCCGTCAAAATGGCCTGGCCTTGATTTTCCGCAAAGTACATCTGTCCGTTCAACGACAGAAACCTTGATTGAAGACTTACCTGGATACATTTCTTCTGCAGAAGGGTAGAAAATAAAATCCACGCCCTCAGATTCCGCGATTTTATGGTCGCGTTCAAAATCCCTTGGGTAGGCGTCCAAATCCTCTGTCGGACCGAACTGGAGAGGATTAACGAAAATGCTCAGGACCACAACGTCATTTTCTGGCCGGGCGTTCTTCATCAAAGATATATGGCCTTCATGCAGGAAACCCATGGTTGGTACATAACCGATGGTTTTCCCTTCAGATTTAAGTTTTTGCATCTGCTCCTGCATCTCGGTGATTGTTCTTATGATTTTCATTCTTTTCCCCCGTACAATGCCTGCAATTCTTCTTCCTTCATAGTAAAACTATGTTTGTCTTCAGGAAATGCCTTATGCCTGACTTCAGTAACAAAGGCACTGAGCCCTGATGAGATTAATTCATTTACATTCGTATATTGTTTCACGAATTTCGGGACTCGGTCCACTCCATAAGTGATAATATCATGGTATACAAGAACCTGTCCGTCAACCTCTGCTCCAGCCCCGATGCCAATCGTCGGGATTGTAAGGGCCTGGCTGACTTGTTCAGCAAGCTGCTTAGGAACGCATTCCAGAACAACTGCAAACGCACCTGCCTCTTCGCATTTTTTTGCGTCAGCAATTAATTTCTTTGCTGCATCCGCGCTCTTCCCCTGCACTTTATATCCGCCAAGTACACCTACTGATTGCGGAGTGAGGCCAAGATGAGCTACCACAGGTACTCCTGCCTTGGTCAGTGCGTTTATATGGTCAATGACCTCATCGGCACCTTCTAATTTAACAGCGTTTGCCCCAGTTTCCTGCATGATTCTCGCACCGTTTATAAGCGTGTCTTTGATTGACAGATGATAGCTCATAAATGGCAAATCGACAACAATGAACGTGTTTCCCGCTCCTCGCCTGACAGCCTTCGAATGGTGGATCATATCATCCATTGTGACCGGTATAGTTGAGTCATAGCCCAGCACGACCATTCCAAGGGAATCGCCTACGAGAATCATATCTGCTTCAGCCTGTTCAGCATGCTTTGCTGAAGGATAATCATAGGCCGTCACCATGACGATCTTGTTGCCTGTTTGCTTCATTTTTAAGAAATCAGTTGTTTGTTTCATTTTTCTTTCCTCCCTTTTTCTGAAGAGGAGATAAAACAATCCATCAACCCCAGACACTAAAAAAGGACCCATCTATGCCAGAAGGACCCTTTGAAGCCTGTACTTGTTTCATCCCTCTGTCCCAGTCCGCTACCGGATCCAGGCAGAACTATTTTTTTATAAAAAAAGTCAACAAGGTGCAGTTCTCACGATACCGCCCAGATTGATTATAGCAAATGACCGCTTTTTTGGCTACACAACGATTTTAACCTTCGATCTGGATATCAGCCGAGTAAATATTATGAACCTCCCCTGCTGAATCCTCGATCAATAGAACTCCATCCTCAGTGATACCAATAGCTTTTCCCTTGATTTCCCCGGTAAGTGTTCTTGCAGTGATCTGTTTACCAATGCTGATCGCGTAACTCTCCCACATCAGCTTTATTGGAAAAAAGCCCTTCTTCAGATAAAGCAAATACAACTTCTCCAGTTTTTCAAGAATCGACCTGATCAATCTTTCCCTGTCTATGATTTTGCCAGATTCAATGGCAAGCGACGAAGCAATTGATCGGATATCTTCAGGAAAATCTTCTATACCTGTATTTACATTGAGGCCGATTCCGATAATGATAGAATTGATCCGATCGGATTCCGCCTGCAGCTCGGTAAGGATCCCGGTTATTTTCTTGCCATTGATGAGAATGTCATTCGG
This sequence comes from Mesobacillus jeotgali, assembly GCF_014856545.2. NCBI lineage: Bacteria > Bacillati > Bacillota > Bacilli > Caryophanales > Bacillaceae > Mesobacillus > Mesobacillus jeotgali. The sequence goes on from NZ_CP109811.1 coordinate 3,106,666, forward strand.
CCATTTAATTTCGGGCAGTAAGCCTGTTACTTCCTCTATGGCCTGCACCACTCCTACCGCCGTTATCAATGTCAGCTGCGGTGCTTTCGGGATAGGAATTTTCGGTCTAAGGATGAGACTCATCCATATCCCTGAATATTTGGGAGAATGCCATTTACGGTCCATTCTGCCTCTGCCTGCAGTTTGCTCTTCGGCAATCACGACAGTTCCCTCTTCGGCTTGATCATAAGCCAGCTTATACGCTATTTTCTGAGTCGATTCCACACTGTCATGGTAATGCAGATTCCGGCCTAAGAATTCAGTATTTAAACCAAGGTTTATTTTGTCTGCAGACATATTGTCAGGGATAGAGATGATCTTGTATCCTTTCCTTCGAACCGCTTCAAACTGAAAACCTTCCTTGCGAAGTTCCTCGATGTGCTTCCAGACCGCTGTGCGTGTACAGCCAGCAATATCAGCGAGATGTTGTCCGGATAGGTATTCAGTTTCGTTTTTCGTAAATGCATCTATTAATTTTTTTCTGATTTCAGATTGAACGCGTTCAGCCATTCCTTTATTTTCTCCTTCTCATTTGGCACGACACCATAGATTACAGAACGTTCGATTTCTTCAAGAATGTCTCGCAGCCACGGACCTGGGTGTTTATCCAGCCATGCCATGACATCATTTCCCGTTACATCCAATTCCTTACGTTGCTTGATCGGAAGCCGCTCATACAAATCCCTGATTTCATTATCTCTGCCACTAATGTTATGGAGGGACGCATACACTATTTCAGCACTAATCGCATCTTCCAGACCTGCTTTATAAACCAATTCCAGACTCCAGTCATTTTCAAGGCGATGCAATAATAAGGAATGAATTTTGTTGATTCTTTTAATTTTATTTACCGGGAGCTTCCATTCTCTCAGGAAATTATCTACTTCCTTGTCCTTTAATCCTAATTCAAATACTAACAGGACCCAGGACTCCGTCAGTCGTAAGTTTTTACTTAAACGGCTCGAAAAGCGTCTTACTTCATCACTATGATTTTTCAATCCTGGCAAAAATTGAATCATGCCGCTATTTGCCAGCAATTGAACCGCTTCACTCCTGCCTTTCCCCACAAGCAATTTCTCGAACTCAACAGTTTTCCGTTCGACCGCAATGTTCTCCAGCAGATGACAGTGGGCTGCAAGCGACTCTATAGTATGCTTTTCAATCGAAAAAGATAATTGTGATTGGAATCTAACAGCCCTCAGCATTCTTAATGCATCTTCACCGAAACGTTCATCAGGATTGCCTACAGTCACAATCACCTTTTTGTTTATCGCTTCCTTGCCCGCAAAAGGATCGATTATGGTCCCTTCCTTGTCCATCGCAATTGCATTCATCGTGAAATCGCGACGCTGTAAATCCTCCTTTAAAGACCGGATAAAAGAGACCTTATCAGGCCTTCGGAAATCAGAGTAATTTTGTTCGGTTCGGAATGTCGTGATTTCATAATGGCCGCCTTTATGATGGACAAGAATCGTTCCATGTTCGATTCCCACGTCATTGGTTTTAGGAAAAATCTGTTTTAATTCCTCAGGTAATGCTGAGGTAGCAATATCAACATCGGATATTTCGCGGCCCAGTATATGATCTCTTACAGAACCGCCGACAAAATACGCTTCAAAGCCAGCATTCTCGATTAACTGGAGGACAGGTGCAGCCTGTATGAATGGTTCGCCAATCATTGGACATCCTGCCCGACGATATTATAATAGATTCTTTCATATTCAGATACGATTTGTTCTGCGCTGAAGCTCTTTTCTGCCCGTTCAATCGAATTTTCAGCAAACCGCTTGTGGGTTTCCGCACTTGAGAGTATATCGACAGCTTTTTCTGTTATCTCTTTGATATTTCCTAATTCGCAAATGTATCCGGTCCTTCCGTCCACGATCACTTCTGGGATCCCTCCTACATTCGTTCCGATACATGGTACGCCACAAGCCATAGCCTCTAAAGCTACCAGTCCGAAACTTTCTTTTTCTGAAAGGAGAAGCATCAAATCACTTAATGAATATAGCTCTTCAACTCTCTCCTGCTTACCAAGAAGCAGTACTTTGTCACGAATCCCCAGCTCACTTGCAAGATTGCAGACAGTCTTCATTTCCGGTCCATCTCCTACAAGCAAAAGCTTGGCCGGCATTTTTTCAGCGATTCCTGCGAATGTTTTAATGACATCTGGAACCCTTTTAACTGGCCGGAAGTTTGATACATGGATGACCACCTTCTCTTCTGGAAGGATTCCATATTCTTTTCTAAGATCTGTGGAATCACTGCGTTTGTTGACTCGAGTGTCGATGAAGTTGTACACACAGTTAATTTCCTTTTCCGGTTTGATCAAATCATATGTTTGCTGGATCAGTGAATTGGACACTGCTGTCACAACATCCGATTTTTCAATACCGAAACGAATGGCATCCGTTAGAGATGGATCATATCCAAGTACAGTAATATCGGTACCGTGAAGCGTAGTGACAATCTTCAGATCACGTCCGCTCATCTGGCGGGCCAAAATGGCACAGACAGCATGGGGAATCGCATAATGGACGTGGAGGACATCTAAATTTTCCAAGACTGCGACCTCTGCAATTTTGCTGGCCAGTGCTATATCGTATGGAGGGTACTGAAATACTGAGTATTGATTGACCTCTACCTCATGAGAATAAATATTCCGGTACATTTTCTTCAGCCTGAAGGGAAGGCTCGATGAAATGAAATGAATCTCATGCCCTTTCTCTGCCAGCAGCTTCCCAAGTTCAGTTGCGACAACACCAGATCCCCCCACCGTCGGGTAGCAGGTGATGCCAATTTTTAATTTCTTCATTTTCCTTCCCCTAACAAATCCTTGTGGATTAACAATGGTTTTTTAGACATAAAGCCTTCGGCATATGCGGCGCCAACTTCCTTGCCGAATAATTTTTCGCGCGCCTCGACTGTTTCGATATAGCCGTTCACCAGCGGGGTGTCAAATGTGGCTGCCCCTTTCACGAATTGGCTTTCGTAAGCATTCAGTGCACTGATTTTTAAATTTATAAAATCCGAAACATCAACAACAAAATCAGGTTTATGGAATCCATTGATCATATAAAAATACAACGCTTTCGGCCTATGTGGTGCCAACCCATCATTCTCATCATATTTTCGTACTGCCGCCGAAAAGACCGCCTCCTCGACAAGGCGGGCACAGCTGCCATGGTCAGGATGACGGTCGTCAAAATAAGGTGCAAAAACTATGTCCGGTTTGTTTCGCCTGATCACTCTAACAATTTCCCTTATGTATTCTTCCTTTAAAAACAAGCCTCTGTCCGGCAAGTCAAGTGCTTCCCTCATCTTCACTCCAAGAATGCCGGCTGCTTCATTCGCTTCGCGGCTCCTGATCTCTACTGTTCCATTCGAAGACATTTCAGCTTTGGTCAAATCACAAATCCCAATCCATTTACCTTCAGCAGCATATTTTGCGATTGTACCGCCCATCCCGATTTCCACATCATCAGCATGGGCACCAAATGCGAGAATATCAAGCTTTATTGCTTCCATTTTCATCACCAGTTTCTTCTTTCACTATATTTCGCCAATCAAGATCTCCTCTTTCAATTCCTTTGACAAGAATTTCCGCTGTTCCCATATTGGTCGCAAGCGGAACGGAATATACATCACAAAGCCGAACCAGGGCAGTCACGTCAGGTTCATGCGGCTGCGCAGTTAATGGATCTCGGAAGAAAAACACTGCGTCCATTAAATTGTTGGCAATTCTTGCGCCGATTTCCTGGTCGCCGCCAAGCGGGCCAGATTGAAACCTTGACACTTCCAATCCAGTTGCTTCAATGATCCGCAATCCTGTAGTCCCGGTAGCAAATAATGTATGCTTTTCAAAAATCTCCTTATAAGCGACTGCGAACCCCACTAAATCGTCTTTCTTTTTATCATGAGCAATTAAAGCAATGTTCATGGTTTCTCCCCTATTCAATGATATTCTCTAATCCGTAAACAAAAGCGTCCATTTTCATGACTGTATCCACCGCAAGTTTGACTCCGGACATAAAGGAGCTTCGATTGTAGGAATCATGACGTATCGTCAAAGTTTGTCCGTCGGCACCGAATAATACTTGCTGATGGGCAATCAGTCCAGGCAGTCTTACAGAGTGGATGTGCATGCCTTCATAATCCGCACCGCGCGCACCTTGAATCGTTTCCTTCTCGTCAGCATGGCCCTGTTTTTTTGGTTCACGTACATCAGAGATCATTTGGGCTGTTTTGACAGCTGTGCCCGATGGTGCATCCAGCTTCTGGTCATGGTGCAGTTCGATGATTTCAACGTCACTGAAATATTTGGCTGCCATTTGTGAGAATTTCATCATCAAAACCGCCCCGACTGCAAAGTTAGGAGCGATGATACAGCCTGTTTCCTGTTCAGCGCATAGTTGTTCAAGTTCTTCAAGATCTTCCTTGCTGAACCCTGTTGTTCCTACTACGGGGCGAACTTTATATTTCAAAGCAGTCCTTGTGTGGAACATGCCTACTTCAGGTGTTGTCAAATCAATCAAGACGTCTGGCTCTACTTCCTGTAGACATTTCTCGAAATCCGTAAAAATAAAGGCATCACTCTCCGGAAACCCCTCGAGCTCGCCAAGTTTCATTCCTTCATACTTCCGGTCGACAACGCCAACGAGTTCATATGTATCCGTCCCGAGCACCAAATTGACAGCCTCTTTACCCATTCTTCCTCTTGGTCCTGCAATAACAATCTTTACTTTTTCCATATAATTAGTCTCCTTTAGCTGTCTTTTCTCGTCCAGCGGTCTTTGTCCCTTGTATTGAACTTTTCCATGACCATGTTATGCGCTTCTTCAAGGTCTATATTTAAAGAGTTGGCAAAACAAATCATAACAAACAGCATATCTCCCAGCTCTTCTTCAATTGTCTTTTCTTTTTCATCGTTTTTCTTTGGCTTTTCACCATAATAATGGTTAACCTCACGAGCCAGCTCACCGAGCTCCTCGGTCATGCGTGCAGTCAAAGCAAGCGGACTGAAGTAACCTTCTTTAAATTGGCTTATATAAGTATCCACTTCCTGCTGGAGTTCTTTCATCGTTTTATTTCCACTCAAGAAACTCACCTAACCTTTATTTGTATGTATATCTATATCGATGTTAGCTTAATGGAGGTGCTTTGACAAATATTTTTATTTCAAACTATTTATGGGCATACCAGCAATAAAGCCCTAAATCAAAATCTAAAGCTGAAACCACTGGACAAGTGTCTTGGAAAATTCCGACTCTTCAAGCTCCTCCTGTAAAAGATTGCCCTTGTTGGTTATATTTTATATAATATAAGCGCTTCATTTGGAGAATTTTAGTCGTACTTTTAGGAGGAATAAATCGTGCTGAACGGCTTAAAAATCAAAAACATCTTTTTCATTTTGCTTGGTGCGGCTATTTTTTCATTCGGTCTTGTTCATTTCAATATGCAAAATAACCTGGCAGAGGGCGGCTTCACTGGTATTACACTATTGCTTTATTTCGTATTCGGCTGGTCTCCTTCCATTACGAACTTGTTATTAAACTTGCCGCTTTTTTTCATAGGCTGGAAGCTGCTTGGCCGCAATGTATTTATCTATACAATCATAGGCACAGTAGGTGTTTCCATCTTTCTGGCAATATTCCAGAAATATCAGATTGAGATGCCCTTATATGAAGACTTATTTTTAGCTGCCTTGTTTGCCGGCGTGTTCATCGGAATCGGTCTAGGTATCATCTTCCGTTATGGGGGAACAACTGGTGGAGTCGACATTATTGCAAGACTTGCGCAGAAATATTTCGGCTGGACGATGGGCCGGACAATGTTCATGTTCGATTTTGGCGTAATCACACTTTCCCTTCTTACATATCTGAACTACAGGGAGGCCATGTATACGCTTGTGGTCGTTTTTGTAGGTGCCAGGGTAATTGACTTTATGCAGGAAGGTGCATATGCTGCAAGAGGAGCCATGATTATCTCCGATAAAAATGAGGAAATCGCAGCCAAAATCATGAAAGAAATGGATAGGGGCGTCACCAGCCTAAAAGCTGTAGGATCTTATACGAGAGCAGAAAGAGATGTTTTATACTGCGTTGTTGCCAAGAATGAAATCGTCCGATTGAAAAGCGTCATTAATTCTGTGGATCCCCACGCATTTGTATCGGTTACCGTTGTCCATGATGTACTGGGTGAAGGATTTACGCTTGATGAAAATAAGTTGCCTTTGGAAAGATAAAAACATATAGGAGCTGGGTGCCAGAGGCATTTTCAAAGTAGAAATGATCTTCCCAGACACATAAAAAAATCCGGATCTAAGTCCGGATTTTTTTATTCTTCACTAGTCATCCCTGTGTAAATCATTACTAAACGAACAAGTTCTAGTACCGCAACAGCGGCCGCAGCTACATATGTCAGTGCAGCAGCGTTCAATACTTTCTTTGTTTCTCTTTCTTCATCATTCCTGATGATTCCCGCTGAAACCACCTGTTCCATTGCACGGTTTGAAGCATTGAATTCAACCGGTAAAGTTACCAATTGGAATACAACAGCCGCTGCCATGAAAAGAATACCTAGTAAAAGCAATCCGCTTAATTGAGCGAAAATCCCAATCAGGATCAGAATCCATGAGAAGTTTGAACCTAAGCTTGCCACTGGAACAAGCGCATGGCGGAATCGAAGGAACGAGTAATCCTCAGCATCCTGAATCGCATGGCCTACTTCGTGAGCAGCGATTGCAGCTGCAGCAACTGAGTGGCCAAAAAAGTTATTTGAAGATAAACGTACAACCTTTGAACGCGGATCGTAGTGGTCACTTAAATAACCTCTGGTTTCTTCGACACCAACATTGTATAACCCGTTTTCATCGAGAATTTTACGAGCCACCTCTGCGCCCGTCATTTGGGACGAAGAAGCAACCTGTGAATATTTCTTGTATGCTCCTTTTACTTTGAATTGAGCCCATAACGGGATCAAAATAATAAGCGCAAAATAGATTATTATAGACATCTAGTACCTCCCCTTACATCTCATGATGTTATCACTATTTTATAAATACTAGATTACGGTGTCAATTCTTATGTTCTTTTTGCACATTTCTTTTTTTGTCATTGTCGCCTCTATATTTTCTCCAGCCCACATAGGACAATGTAAGAATAATGATACTTCCAGTGGAAATCATTACCCACCACAGTGAAGGGTCCGCTTCATCCTCTGTCATATCATCAAAGATGTTCTGCAAATCCGATTCAAGCATTTCAAGTTCTTCCTTGCTGGAAGCCTCTTGTAATACCTGCGGCCGATACTGGTCAATAAAACTTACTTTGGCATCAACTCTTTGGATCCTTTCCGGATTGATGTCAATCTTCATACTCGGATAAATCACATTGTATAAAGACAGGAATGAATTAAGGTTCGAATGAAATTGGTCATTGTCACCCTCATATGCAGCAGTCTTCATATCATTGAAAACCGTCATGATGGGCCCTTCCATCTCTGTCCATAATGGCTGGTGTGTGGAAGCAATCGCATCAATGACAAGCCTGAATTTTGTGACCCTGTTCATCCTTTCGGCATGTCCCAGATCTGCGTTTGCTACAGCCTCAACTGCTTCATCATGTGCCACAGTGATAATCCGCAGTTCATCCATGGTAAAAGGCCGTTCATTTCCAGTAACCAGCAAGAATTCTTCTGAAAAATGATCCAGCAGCCTGTTTGCATCTTCATACCGGTGGAGTTTAACCATTTGCAGTGCTTGGTCTGATATATTGTCTAGTTCTTCAACAGGCGACTGTGGTTCTGCGTATGCTGCGAACGGCGCAATCAATAATAATAGCACCGAAATGAATAAAAGATATTTTGCTCTCATTCCTGTCCCCCCTCTAAATACTATTAAAATGTATGAGAGGGTGGACAAGGTTAGACCAAAATTCCAGGGTTATCTTGATCTTTTTAGTGAAAGAGAGAATCGCCCCGGCCGCAGCCCGAAGTAATATCCCACGGCAATCGAGAAGATGCTCAGCCAAAATGTAAAATACCCAATCTGGTCCATGTATAAATCTAGCGTATGGTACCTTGGCATCATTTCAAAAACATAATCAATGATTTCATTATGAAGAAGTACAACCGCAGCTGCAATTAAGTGCCATGCCTTCATTCGATAAAAAGGAGCATATAAGACACCTTCCACTGCCATAGCAAAATGAGATGCCATAAGCATAAGACCGATCCAGTCCAGCTGTCCTGAAACGAAGAATACCATTAAATTCATGACTACCGCCCAAAGGCCATATTTGACTAGGCTAACAATAGCCAATGCTTCCATAAGCGGCCAGTTTTTCCCCATAAGGAAGGCCCCTAGAACGAAAACAAAAAACAAACTGGCAGTCGGACTATCAGGTACAAATAAAAGGAATTCTGCCGGCGTATCGATAAGCTGCCATTTGTACCAATAGTACCCGTAAGCCGTCCCCAAAACATTCACCCAAAATAACAGCCATAATACGGATCTATTCCCTAGCAAAGGGTATATTCTCTTGATCATTTTGACTATCTCCATTCCCAAGTTTTCTAACACTATTATTACAGTTTATAGAAAATAAACCAAGTTTTCCTTTGTTGTTTTCATTAAGTGCCATTTGTCTTTAATTCATTTCTTATCAATATTTATCTCTAAACAAATAAACTTCTTATGTAAGGATGACCCATGAATAAAATTTGCGCAAAAAAGAACCTGCAAGTTACCTTGCAGGTTCTTTGACATATTACTCGCTTAGGCCGTCGATGAATTCAGCAAGAGTCTTGAGTTCTTCATCCGTACCTTTGAAAACTGCAGGCATGCTTCCTTTACCATTCTTGGCAACGTCTGCAATTTCTTCGGCATTCATTTTTGTATCTAACAAACTTGGCGCTGTAGCACCACCGGCAAGTTCGCCGCCATGGCATGAAATACAAGTTTGCGCTTGTGCAATTTTATATCCATCAGAGTTTTTGTCGATTTCGACATCCGCAATCTGTCCCTGTTTCTTGGCTGCTTCCCAGTCATGGGTGGCAACAGATTCCCAAGTAAGGAAGAAAACTGCAGCGATTGATAACAGCATAAAGCCTGTCGCAAGCGGACGCTTAGACGGGCGACGCTCAGGTCCACGGTCAATAAATGGAGCAAGCAGAAGCGCGCCAAATGCAAGACCCGGGATGACCAATGCCCCGATAACAGTATATGGACCGGAAGCATAAGAATACTTAAGCAATTGATATAAGAATAAGAAATACCAGTCTGGCAATGGAATATACGCTGTATCAGTAGGATCGGCAATCCTCTCAAGCGGAGACGGGTGAGCTATTGTCAAGCTCAAGTATCCGATCAGGAAGACCGCACCAACCATCCATTCCTTCAACAGGAAGTTAGGCCAAAACGCTTCCGTTTTGCCAGGGTATTCCGAGTAATCCTTCGGAATATTAGGCTTACGTTCTGCAGGGACACGTGAGTCTCCTACGAACTTCATACCTTTACCACGATGCATCGAGCAATCCCCTCCTTTTTCCGTATCATTGGGCGAATTACTATTCGCACAACATTTTTAATCGAATTTTACAATGGACCAGAAATACCTTGCTTACGAATCATCAGGAAGTGCGCTCCCATCAAGCCTAGTAGTGCAGCAGGCAGGAAGAATACGTGAATCGCAAAGAAACGAGTCAAGGTTTGAGCACCAACGATCGTTGAATGTCCAGAAAGCAATATCTTAATGTATGGCCCAATCAATGGTACAGCTTCTGCAATCTGCAATGTAACCTTAGTCGCGAATAATGCTTTCATATCCCATGGAAGCAAGTATCCAGTCAAGCCAAGAGCCAGCATGACGAAGAAAATCAGAACTCCGACAACCCAGTTCAATTCACGAGGTTTCTTATAAGCGCCCTGGAAGAACACGCGAAGCGTATGTAAGAACATCATAACGATGACAAGGCTCGCTCCCCAGTGATGCATACCGCGGACAATTTGTCCGAATGCTACCTGGTTTTGAAGATAATAAACAGATTCCCATGCGTTCTTGATGTCCGGCACATAGTACATTGTCAGGAACATCCCGGATAGGATCTGAATGACAGTGATGAAAAACGTCAGACCGCCAAAGCAATACACGAACGCTGAAAAGTGGTGCGCCGGGTTAACGTGCTCTGGTACCTCATGGTCTGCGATATCGCGCCACAAAGGCGTAATATCTAAACGCTCATCTACCCAATCGTAAATTTTGTTTAACAAAGATTACGCCCCCTTTCGTGGTTCGGCTTTTCCTACATAAAGGAACCCGTCTTTTTCTTTTGTTGGATATACATCCAATGGTGCCAACGGCGGTGTGCCAGGCACGTTTGTACCGTCCTTTTCATAAAGACCGTAGTGGCAAGGACAGAAGAACATATTCGGGTTTTTCTTATCCGTATTCCAGTCTACTACACAACCAAGGTGTTTACATACTGGCGACAGGGCAATAATCTCCCCGCCTTCGTTCTTGAAAACCCAAGCAGTTCCAGTTTCTTCAGATTCATACCATGCATCTTTTTGTGTGAAAGAAAAGTTTACTTTTTGCGGTTCATTTGTGATATCTGCGATCTTCAATGGAGTCGCGATAAAATCCCCCGCATCTTCACCCTTAAGTACAGGATCAACGGCAAATCGAACCATTGGCATCAGCATCCCTGCAGCCATGAAACCGCCTACACCTGTTAGAGTATAGTTTAAGAATTGTCGTCTTGAAACACGATGCTTACTCACGCTATTCCCCCCTCTATTCCCAAGTTAAGTCCCCAACGGACATAATTTAAACACATTTTAAAACTAGGACATAACCATGATATATCAATCTCATTACAAAATCAATATAATACTATGTTGAAAACATTTTTTGCAGTGAGAAAAATAACACTGAATTATTCTTCTTCCCATTTCTCTGTGAACAGCGATAATAATTGCTTTACCTGATCATCCACTATGGCAACCTTCTGCTGCTCCTGCATATGCTCCAAAGACAAGGACGGAAGCCATAGAACATTTCCACTCAGCTCTTTTTCCTGCTGTCTCCATCGGCTGTCCGACGTCACATAAAATATATGTTTAAATTGCTTCTCCAAGAGAGTGTTCTCCCACTCCTTCAAAGCGTTCAAGCTTCCCTCATTTTCCTTTATGTATACAAAATCAGGCAAAAGGAAGATTCGGCCCCGAAACTGCTTCTCCAGCTGTGATGTAAGGATTCCAATGAATTCCGCCATCGAAGCATTTTGCTTCATATCCTCACCAAAAGAAACTGGCAAGAGCGGGACGATTACAGTGTCTACATACTCAGCAGCTTTCTGATACATTTCTACATCTGCTGCCACCCATTTCATAATACCATCTCCATCATTCTATTAGGCTTAGTCATAAACAAAGGCTATCTCTCGTCCTTTATTTACACCTTTCTATAATATCATGATTAAAATTAGTTTTCGAATCGTTTGATGGCTTGGGGGGACTTAGGTTTCAACTTTTGAGATGGTGTCCGATGTTGGTCGGGGTCGGACAAAAATGCGGGTTCTCTTCGTTAATCGTACCCTTATGCAGCGCTTTCAACTTCTATAAGGGTACAATTCCGAGTTAATCGTACCCTTATGCTGCCCTTTCCACTTCTATAAGGGTACAATTCCGAGTTAATCGTACCCTTATGCTGCCCTTTCCACTTCTATAAGGGTACAATTCTGGGCTAGTCGTACCCTTATGCAGCCCTTTCGACTTCTATAAGGGTACATTTCCGAGCTAATCGTACCCTTATGCAGCCCTTTCGACTTCTATAAGGGTACAATTCTGAGCTAATCGTACCCTTATGCTGCCCTTTCAACTCCGATAAGGGTACATTTCTGAGCTAATCGTACCCTTATGCAGCCCTTTCGACTTCTATAAGGGTACAATTCTGGGCTAGTCGTACCCTTATGCAAGCAACTTTGTACCATAAGGGTACCGTTCAAGCCAATAGATACCCTTACGCATGCTTTTCCTCCACATACGCCACCTCAGGATCAGGCAAATCCGTAACTTTTCCTTAAGCCTTCAGACCGCATACAGGATGTCACCCACACAAAATCTGGCAAAATAAAAAGCCTGCTATCAAAAGCAAGCTAAAATGAGTTGACGGTACCCAATCTTTTTAATTGTTCAGTGAGATGTTCGAAAGCCTCCTGGTCCTGGCTGTCCAGTGCCTCATCGATCATGGTAAGCAGTTTGTCTTTTTGGAACTTTTGAATGCTTTCTTCAAGAAATCTTTCTGCTACCATCTTGTCACTTTCGCTAATTTGGAGCTGACCCGGAACATAAGGGTTTTCTTCCAGCACGGCCGCAAATTGGTGGGCTTTGTTTGAAGCGTGGAAATTCAATTGGATGTAAATTTCTTCTTCCCTGTTCAAGCGAATGTCGTGGAAAGACTTTTCTGCATCTGTCGTCATCACATTTTCTTTAAAGAACCTGAAAGGCACTTCATCCACGCAATGGGTCGACATCACTAATCCCCTTGGACAATACTGTGCATTTTCCACAAAATGCACCTTTTCCATCAGCTGGTCATGGCTCATCAAGTAGTTAAGGATCCAAACGCATTCCCGCCTTTTAAGCTGGTAATGGTTCAAAAACCAGCGGATGAAATCCTTTTTCTCGTTGACAGATACAGGGGTTGTCATTTTTGAATCCCTCCTCTGCATAACTCAAATTTTTTGTTAAAATTACTGATTCTCCGTCAAGCGTTCCAATAACTCACGGAATTCTTCATTGCCAGGTTCTTTTTCAACTAACTTACTAAAAATTTCGGCGGCGTCGGCCATTTTTCCTTCTTCAATTAAAAAATATCCGTAGTCTGACAAAAATTCTTTGTTGTCTTTAAAGAAAGTATATGCTAGTTGGTATTTGTTTAATGACTGTGAAAATTCTTCAATTTGCTGATAAGCAATTGCCTCATCCCAAAGAATCTGTGGTTCCTCTTCTTCTTCGTGGATGTCAGCTGCACGCACCAGCTCAAGTACATCTTCATAGCGCTCCTGCTTAAGCAGCAGTTTGTTCAGGACAAGGACTCCTTCCATAAACCCTGGATCCAGAGCGATTGCTTCACGAAGCAATTTCTCAGCAGCTTCCTCATCAGGAATCTTAAGTGCCAATTTGCCGCCATAAAAGTATAAATCTTTATTGAACTCATCCTGATCGATACCCTGTTTAACAGCTTCGAACGCCTCTTCGGCCATTTCCTCTCGCTCATAGGCTTTTGCCAGATAGAGATAGAGCGAATGGTATTCAGGATCAAGAGCTTTAAGTTCCTCAAACTTGTCAATCGCTGTTTTATTATAGCCTGCCTGGAGGGCTGTAAAAGCAAAACCGAACAAAGTATTAATTTCCAGCTTTTGCTCAAGCGCTTTTTCGTAAAAAACGAGAGCTTCCTCGAACGAACCGCCAGCACTTAATGATTCAGCCAATCTCTGATTAATATTCACTCCGCCAATTTCTTCATGCGACTTAAGGGCTGTCTCATAAAACTGTATTGCTTCAATAAGTTTTCCCTGGTGGGCATATAACTCACCAAGAGCAAAGTCAATTACTGGCTCCTCCGGTAATAACCTCTTGGCCTCAAGGAGTTTCTTTTCACTCACCTCAAACAGACCCTCCATCTGATACAGGTCTGCCAGCAGAAGCAACGCTTGTGGAAAAGAAGGGTCATCTTCATCTACCCTTTCAAGAGATAGCATAGCCTCTTCCTCTTTCCCCATTTCAATCTGAGCTTCAGCGAGCAGAACATGGAGTTCGCCTTCGTCCGGATAATTCTTCAATAAACTTTCAATCAAAGCCTCTGTTTCTTCAATGAAACCGAACCGGAACAACTCCTCAGAGAGAAGGAATTTTTCTTCGTCGCTTCCTTTTTCAAGAATGCCTTTATAAGCAGCCATTGCTTTTTCAAGATATCCATTTTCAATATAAGTTGTTATTTCATTTACTCCGACCATTTTTATCATCCTACCCTTACTTTAGGCTTTGCATTATTTGCCGGTTGGCCTGAAGCTGTCTGATCAGCAATTCATTCTTGAACCAGCGTGCCCTTTAATAATTGTCTGTAAAAAATCCTGGTGTCTTAATTATAACATTCTCTCCCTTTCCTGGCCGATAATAAACCTCGTCCCCGGCGCGAATGACTTTTCCCTTATCGACAGTGACGGCCAGATGCTTCGATTGAAAAAACAACCCATGTTCATCACGATGTTTGGTTTCCGCGTTTATATTGTAAAGATTATAGCTGAGTTCTCCGCCACTGTGCAGATTTGATTTTTCTGGGAAGATGCCAGTTTTCTTTAAAATCGACCTTGAAACGGGGCCCGGGGTCGCTAGATCTTCATCCACCGAGGGGACCCTTTCTTTTTTCATCAAATCACTCCAGGCATTTAGCTGCAGCTGTCTCCCTTTTTTATGCTTGTTTTCAGGAAAGACTGGAATGATCGGACAGTTATAAGGAAACAGCGCTTCCTTGATCCATCCCCACGGCATCGCCGCCAATTTGTCCATTTCATCGATTTCCAGAAAGATCGCTGGTATTTTCAGTTTTTTACATTTCCTGATAAATCCAGGATTCATCAAGCGCGGCGGGATACTAACCCCAAGAACAAAGTCAATTGGGCTGTCTAAATAATGACTTTTCGCCTGATTAAGCTTTTCTTCAAGCTGCCGTTCAAATTGAATTTTGACTGTAGTGAAAACAACTGTGCTGCCCTTCATTATAAAGTTCTTCAGATAGTATTCTTTTCTCTCTTTAAAAGATTCTTTTACAGGGAGATTCGGATCAAAGAGGACATGAGTCGGGGTCATTATATATTTGTCCGCATCCATCCTCATATAGTTATAACGTTCAAAGTTGGATGTTGCAGATAAGATTCGCTGGCCCTCCACCAGCATGCTTGTATCTATGAAGGCTTGTCCTTTCAAGAGATGGACATTTTCTATAATGTAAGCCATAAAACCACTCCTTTAACGGTCTTATGACAAACTATGCTGAAATTACGAGAATATAACGGAGTTTCTTTTAGTTTTACATGTAAATAGACAGAAGGCCATCCATTCCTCATGATTGGCCTTCCTTCAGGAAAATACTATATTATTTTTGCAGCAAGGAATACAAATCATCAAAGAATCCCGGATAAGATACGGCGACCGCTTCACTTTGCTCTAGGATGACATCCCTTTTACAAAGAAGCGCGGCGATTGACAGCATCATTCCAATCCTGTGGTCACCGTGTGCTGACACAGTGCCGCCTTGAAGGCTTTGATTCCCTTGTATAATCATGCCATCATCTGTAGCCTCTATGTCCGCCCCGAGCTTCTTTAGTTCATTGACAACGGTATCAATGCGATTTGTTTCCTTCACCTTCAACTCCCCGGCATCCTTAATGACCGTCTTGCCCTCGGCCTGTGTTGCCAGCAAAGCAATGACTGGGATTTCATCGATTAATCGAGGAATCAGGTCGCCTTCAATTATTGTGCCCCTCAATTCTGAATGTTTTATTCTTATATCTCCAGCTGGTTCAGCTGATTCACCCTCGTAAGGTTCGACTATGAAGTCGGCTCCCATTGCTCTTAGCACATCGATTATTCCGGTTCTTGTCGGATTTAGCCCAACGTTCCGCAGAATGATATCACTGCCAGGAACGACAGCGGCTGCGACCAGAAAAAAGGCAGCGGATGAAATATCACCAGGAACATTTATATCAGTCCCCTTCAGCATTTGTCCGCCGGTTACCTTTACGGCATTCTCCTTACGTTCTACCTGGCCGCCAAATTGCTTGATCATCCGCTCGGTATGATCCCTTGTTTTCACGGGCTCAACAACTACTGTCTCACCTTCAGCCTGCAAACCGGCTAGCAGGATCGCTGATTTTACCTGCGCACTGGCAACTGGCAGTTCATATGTAATCCCATTTAATTTTTGGCCTTGCACTGTCAGCGGAGTGAATTCCCC
The DNA here is from genome assembly GCF_014856545.2 of Mesobacillus jeotgali. Classification (NCBI taxonomy): domain Bacteria; kingdom Bacillati; phylum Bacillota; class Bacilli; order Caryophanales; family Bacillaceae; genus Mesobacillus; species Mesobacillus jeotgali. The sequence continues at coordinate 3,122,724 of NZ_CP109811.1, forward strand.
ATTATTCCTTCCCGTAATGCTTGCTCCCATTTTGCTGAGAGGAAGGGTCACTCTCGTCATTGGCCTTCTCGCGATTGATTCGTCACCTTCAAGAGTGGATTTAAACGGCAAGCCCGAAAGGATTCCCATCATCAGCCGTATGGTTGTTCCGGAATTTCCGACATACAGTGTTTCCTGAGGCTGTCTTAACCCCGCCGTACCTTTTCCTGTAACTGTTACATCGCTGCCGTTCTGGACAATTTCAACACCGAGCTGCCGGAAGCAGGAAATCGTACTTAAACAATCTTCTCCGGGCAGGAAGTTTTCAATACGGGTGACTCCGTTGGCTATCGACCCGAACATGACTGCTCTATGCGAAATGGATTTATCACCAGGTACTTTAACTTGCCCCTCCAAAGAGGTTCTATTTGTTAAAAGAGTTTTCACTGACATTTTTCTGCTCCTTAAGTCTACTCTGCAACAGACATTTCATAGTCTGTCTTTTTTCCAATACATTCTTGTGCCCTGGCACGGTCGTCAGGCGTCTGGAAACTGATCACCAGTACCCCGTATATATCTTCACGAGTTTCTATGATTCTGATATTCGTTATACTGATGTTTTCCACTGCTAGATATCCGGTGACTTCAGAAATCACCCCTGGATAGTCAGGGACATCCACAAACAGATCATAAAAGCTTGGAATAGCCCCTTTGTCGCTTACCGGGAGGCCATCCCGATATTTTTTGGCTGTATCAAAAAAATCAAAGATCCTGTCCTGTTCATTAGCTACCAGCAATTCTTTTACCCGGCTCATTTCATCTTGCCAGTCAGTTAACAGCGAAATGAGGACCTCCCGGTTTTGAAGCAGGATGTCTCTCCACATCTGCGGATTACTTGATGCGATTCGGGTTATATCCCTGAACCCTCCAGCAGCCAGACGGTTGACGAGAGGATTACCTTCGTCCGCCCGTGATGCCTGGTGGACGAGGGAAGCTGCTATTATATGTGGAAAATGGCTGACAACTCCTGTTAGATAGTCATGTTCTTCAGGTGAAACATCCAGGAACTTTGCCCTCGTGCCAGAAAGCCAGGCTTTTAGCCGGTCTACCGTCTCACTTCTGACTGTAGTCTCAGGTGTAAGAAGATAGAATGCATTTTCAAACAGGATTCTTTTGGCTGCGGCAACACCGCTTTTATGGGAACCGGCCATTGGATGGCCGCCAATGAAGGCAATTCCTTTTGATCTCAGGCACGCGGCCTTAGTTGAAATATATCCCTTTGTACTGCCGGTGTCGGTAACAATGACCTCATCTTTCAGTTGCAATGTAGCTAATAGGCCAATTATGTTTTCGGTGGCCAATACCGGAGTCGCAATAATGATTAAGTCCGCCTCCGGTGCTTCCGCCTCTATACTGACTGCTGCACGGTCAATGACACCCAGCATCTTGGCCAGATCCATTTGATTTTTATCGGCATCCAAGCCAATTAGTTCTGCCTGCGGATGCTGCCCTTTTATACACATTGCCAGAGAGCCGCCAATCAAACCAAGACCAATGATCAATACGCGGCCTTCCATAAAATCAACACCCTTATTTAGATATTACAGTATCAATACTCAAGTATTCTTTGATCAATTCAATTACACCTTGGTTTTGTTCTTTTGAGCCAATGGTAATCCTTACACAGGTTGGGAATCCAAGTGCTGTACCGGAACGCACAATATAACCTCTTTCAAGCAGGTATTGAAAAACCTCCTGGCCATCCCTGTTAAAATCGATCAAGATGAAGTTGCCTTCCGATGGGAAATATTTTAACTCTGTACGATCACAAAAATCATAAAATTGCTGGAGGCCGTTTTTGTTTTCGATTTTACATTCATCTACAAATTTTTGGTCACCAAGCGCTGCTATTGCAGCTGCCTGCGCCAATGTATTGACATTGAATGGCTCTCTTGCCGGTTCAAGTGCCCTGATGGTATCTTCGTGGGCGATTCCATAACCAACCCGAAAACTGGCCAGGCCGTATATTTTGGAAAATGTCCGCAGGATAATCAAGTTTTTATACTGCTCTAATAGACTCAGGGAATCATGATAATCTTCCGCTGTCACATATTCAAAATAAGCTTCATCAAGCACGACAAGCACATCGCTTGGTACCCGTGCCATAAACGCTGTTAATTCTTCTTCGGTTATATAGACACCTGTCGGATTATTCGGAGAGCATAACCAGACAACTGTTGTCCGATCATCAATGGCAGCAGCCATCCCCTCCAAGTTATGAGCACCGTCCACTAATGGAATTTCTGTTATTTCACAGCCTTCGATAATTCCATTGTGCTTATACTGCGGAAAAGTCGGAGCGGCCATCACAGTTTTTGACTCAGGTGTAAGCAAGCCGCGGGCAATCATTTGGATGATTTCATCCGACCCGTTGCCAAAAATGATTTGTGCTTCCTTTACACCTAAATGGTCTGCCAAATGTGTACGAAGCTCGGTTGCATATCCATCTGGGTATATTGAATACTTACCAGCATAATTTGCGATTTCATTTTGCACTTTTTCTGAAGATCCAAATGGATTCTCATTTGATGCCAATTTTACAATCTCGGATAAACCATACTGCCTTTTCACTTCACTGATCGATTTACCAGGCTGATACGGGTTTAATTTTAGTAGCTGCTCTTTCCATCTCATCTAATCCACCTCGACTATTCTACTCTTTAATCCACTATCTAATTAAAGTAATAAAGAACATGAGCCTATCATACACTGTTTTGGCGCTGCAAAAAAGGATTAAGTTATAAATCAGGTCGTAATCCTGCAGCTCCCTCAAGGTAAATATGCTTGATCTCTTCCTGTGGTTTCTCAGTGTTGAAATGAATCATGACTCTGATACACTTCTGCAGCGAGCCGGGAACTGATAATTCTTGCATACACATGACCGGAACATAGGTCCAGCCGTCCAAATTTCTTAAAGCCCTTGCCGGAAAGGCTGCATCAACATCATCAGTAGCAGAAATGAAAATTGAAGCAACATCATTCGGTGTAATATCGTTGGCAGCGACTGCTTCTTTTAAAAGTCTTTCAGCAGCTGTTATGATTTCTTGTTCATCATTTTTGTTTACTGTAATAGCTCCTCTTACTCCCCTAATCATGTAACTCCCCCTCTTCTGCAAACTTCATCAGGTTCATCCTTAATACCTTTTCCTCGACTTCCTTGAGGGAAGGCACTCCGAGCTTTTCAAGTAATACGAAACGGATTGCCCCATTAACAGTTTTTTTATCCTGCTTCATTCTTTCCAGCAACTGTTCCGAAGAGAGTCCCGCTGGAATCTTGGTTATATATCCAAGATTGTTAAGCCAGTTCGTGAATGCTTTTACATCGAAATCAAGATCAAGCAATTGTTTGCTTAATTGAAGGGCAAATACCATCCCGATTGCTACAGCCTCCCCGTGAGTAACTTTTCCGTAACCTGCTTCGGCTTCAATTGCGTGGCCAAGAGTGTGCCCGAAATTCAAAAATGCACGAATTCCGGTCTCCCTCTCATCTTCTGCGACAACAGATCCTTTAATTTGGATGCCCTTCGTCAAAAACTCAAGCAATTGTGAATCATTCATTTTATCCAATGAATAGATTTCTTCTTTAAGCCAAAAATAAAAGTTTTCATCTCTTATCAGGGAGTGCTTGATTACTTCCGCAAAGCCGGATCGAACTTCATGTTCAGGGAGTGTTTGCAGGAAATCCAAATCATAGACGACAGCTTCGGGTTGATGGAAGGCCCCAATCATATTCTTGCCTAATGGGTGGTTGATTGCCACCTTCCCTCCCACGGCACTATCATGAGCAAGAATAGTGGTCGGGACTTGTATGAAGCGGATTCCCCTCATATAAGTTGCGGCCACAAACCCTGCCAAATCTCCGACTGCCCCGCCGCCAAAAGAGATGATCAGCGACTTCCTGTCAAGTTTATTTTCAAGCGCTGAAGTAAGACAATCCTGATAAACATCGAACGTTTTCGCTTTTTCCCCTGATGGGACGATTTTTTCAAAAATTCTTTCCAGGCCTGTGTGTTTGTAAAATGAATCAAGATGGTGCTTGGCGACTGTTCCATCAGTAATAATCATGATCGATGTATATTTGTCTTCAGTCTCTTGAACAATACTTCGCAGTTGACGAATAGCACCATTACCAATATAAACAGGATAGGTTTTTGTGCTTGCAACGATATTCACTTGCTGCATTTTTAAAAGTCCCTCGCAGTCCTTCTTTGCTCTTCGATTGATGCCTTTAATGTGTCAAATCGATCTGAGTAAAATTGGTCGACGATGACTGAAGCAAGTTCCCAGGCAACAACGCTTTCAGCAACCACTGCAGCAGCAGGGACAGCACAGGCATCTGATCGTTCAATACTCGCAGCAAAAGGTTCCTTGGAATCAATATCGACACTCATCAATGGCTTGTAAAGAGTCGGGATCGGTTTCATTACACCACGGACAACGATTGGCATGCCCGTTGTCATCCCGCCTTCAAGGCCTCCAAGCCGGTTCGTTTTCCGGTAGTATCCACTGCCCTCTTCCCAGGCAATCTCATCATGTACCTGGCTGCCAGGCCTTCTGGCTGCTTCGAAGCCAATACCGATCTCCACACCTTTGAAAGCATTGATGCTCATAATGGCCGCAGCAAGCTTCCCATCAAGCTTGCGGTCATAATGGACATAGCTGCCCACTCCAGCAGGCATACCCTCGGCTATTACCTCAACGACACCGCCAATAGAATCTCCATTTTGCTTCGCGTCATCAATTGCTGCCATCATTTTTGTCCCAGCTTCAGGATCGAAGCATCTGACCGGTGAAGCTTCTGTTACTTCTTTAAGCTGTTCCAGTGAAACGAAATCCTGCTTTTCAGCTATCACACCGCCAATTTCAACAACATGGGCAACCAACTCGATACCCAGCAGTGATAGCAGTTTTTTTGCGGCAGCACCTGCTGCGACCCTGACAGTCGTTTCCCTGGCAGATGAACGTTCGAGAACATTCCTCATATCCCGATGGCCATACTTAATTGCCCCATTTAAGTCTGCATGACCAGGTCGAGGACGTGAAATCTTCCTTTTGACTTCATCAGAGGATAGGTCATCGAGCGGTTCCTGTCCCATAATCCCGGTCCAGTGCTTCCAATCATTATTTTCTACAACAAGGGCAATCGGCGAACCTAATGTATACCCATGCCGAATCCCTGAAGTGATCTGCACCTGATCCTTTTCAATTTGCATCCTTCTTCCGCGGCCATAGCCTTTCTGCCTGCGCGCCAGCTCTTGGTTTATATCTTCTGCCACGAGCGGCATGCCTGCTGGCATTCCCTCTATAATCGTCGTTAGCTGCGGTCCATGTGATTCTCCAGCTGTTAAATACCTCATACGCTTTCCCCCTTCAACTCGCTAAAGGATTTGTTTTACTATATCATACAGTTAAAAATAAATAAATTAAAAATTATGAAATATGTATTATTCCATTTAAAGAATGAAGTCATTTTATCATGAAGCCTGTTGACTCGCAAAAAACAATCTCCCCGACTTCAATATCCGATTGAGATCTGGAACTAGATCTGCGGCGTTATACACCCTCATTCTCGGGACAAAGGAAGAAGGAGCTCGGTTACCCGGCTCCTCCTATTATTTCTTTCTGTAAAAGAAAGTATCTGCAGTTTCAAAGTTATATGTGCCAGGGTTGAAGATTTGTTCTGTGCTTCCCACAAACAAAATCCCGCCAGGCCTTAATGCTGCACTGAATTTATGGTAAATACTTTCCTTTGCCTCCTCGGTAAAATAAATGAGGACATTGCGGCAGACAATTAAATCAAAAGGTCCGCCAAAATGGTCGGCAAGCAAATTTTGCTTTTTAAAGGTTACAGTCTTCTTAATGTCATCTTCCACAGCATAATAAGATCCATCCTGCCGAAAAAACTTTTTAACCATTTCTTCAGGGGCTTCATTCAATGCCCTTTCTGAATAAACTCCGAGCTTGGCTTTTGCAAGTACGTTATCATCAATATCTGTCGCAAGAATTTGGATCTTCGATAATGGCAAATGCTTTGACAGCACCATTGATAAGGTATAAGGCTCTTCTCCAGTTGAGCAGGCTGCGCTCCAGATTTTCGGCTTTGGATTTTTGCTTAACAACTCTGGAATCATCGATTGATCGAGGACTTCCCACCGCTTTGCGTTTCTATAAAACTCGGAGACATTGATTGTCATTCGATCCAAAAATTCGTTCATGAGCTGCTTGTCATTGTCCAGAGCCTGGAAAAACTCTTTGAAAGATGAGTAGCCCTTCTTTTGATAGAGTGAAGTCAACCTTCTTTTCATTTGGGCTTCTTTGTATAGAGCAAGGTTTATACCAGTCTTCTGGTAGATTTTCGAAATAAACTGTTCATAGTCTTGCGGCATCATTTTGCTCCCTCTCGGTACTAGAAAAAGTTGGACATTTTCATTATATCGAAAATTGATATTTAGAGTGAGATATTTTTTCATATGTCTGGAAAAACCGATAGGTGTAGTGATAGGGAAATTACATAAGTGATAGAACCTGTAAAAAAAAGGACACTTGCTATTCACAAGTGTCCAGGGGTTATTTTAGTAAACCCACTCGTTGATTAATTTGCTGTATTCAGCAAGTTCTTCTTGTTTGAAGAATAGTCCGATTTCACGCTCTGCACTTTCTGGTGAGTCAGATCCGTGAATTACGTTCTTGCCTACAGTAACCCCGAAGTCTCCGCGGATTGTTCCAGGAGCTGCATCCTTAGGGTTAGTTGCACCCATCATCTGGCGTGCTGTAGAAATAACATTCTCTCCCTGCCATACCATAGCGAATACTGGGCCTGAAGTAATGAAGTCTACTAATTCACCGAAGAATGGACGCTCTTTATGTTCGCCGTAATGCTCTTCAGCAAGTTCTCTTGGGATGTTCATAAGTTTTGCGCCAACAAGCTGGAAGCCTTTCTTTTCGAAACGGGCTACAACTTCACCAATCAGGTTGCGCTGTACACCGTCAGGCTTTACCATCAAATAAGTCTTTTCCATGAGTTCCACTCCTAATTCATATATGTATGTGAACCGCTTACAAAAGCAATCCTTAGAAATAGTATCATTTTTTTGAAAAATTCGCAACTTGCTAATACTTGCGTTTCCCGATGAACCTGGCGATATCGCGCAATGACTTCTTGGCCTTATTAGATGGGAGCTCTTCAAGGATTTCAAGGGCCTTATCCAGGTAACGGTCACTGATTTTCAGTGATTTTTCAATCGCACCGGAATCCTGAACAAGCTTAAGTATTTCATTAAGTTCTTCTCTTGGCATGCCCTCATGTACATTCCTGATGCGGCTTTTGATGTATTCGTCCTGCATTGCGTACAGTACAGGAAGAGTTATATTCCCCTGCAGAAGGTCCCCGCCAGCAGGCTTCCCAAGTTCTTTTTCTGTACCAGTGAAATCCAGCACGTCATCGGTGATCTGGAAGGACATACCGACATAGTAGCCAAACTTATACAATTTACGGTGGTCCTGTTCAGGAACTCCTGATACTACCGCACCAAGCTGACAGCTCGCTGCAATAAGAAGAGCAGTCTTCCGCTTGATTCTCAGCAAGTAATTACGCAGGTTCTGGTCAAAATTATATTTATCTTTTATCTGTTCTATTTCGCCAACACTTAGTTCGACTATTGTATCAGAGAGGATTTGGTGTGCTGTCGGATTTTTGATGTCAGTCATAAGCTCCAACGCCCTGGCAAAAATATAATCCCCAGTATACATCGCAATCCTGTTATCCCATTTTGCTTTGATTGTCGCCTGCCCTCTGCGCAATTCAGCATCGTCGATTACGTCATCATGGACCAGGGAGGCCATATGGATGAGTTCAAGTGAGACTGCTGCATCCTTGATGATATTGATATCATAATCACCGAATTTTCCGCCGAGGAGAACAAAAACGGGCCTGATCCGTTTCCCGCCGGCTTTAAGCAAGTGCAGGCTAGCCTGGCTTAGCAGCTGGGAATCCGCCTGGATCGCTTCTTCCAGTTCTCTTTCTATCAATGTCAAATCAGAATTCAAATATGTATATAGTAACTTCATCTTCATAATTATCCACCCAGCTTTTACATCCTCGATATCATTGATGCTGCTTTGACCGTCCTTTTCGGCGCCTCAATGCATTCAGGAGATTTCTATTATGCTTGGAGCTTTAACGGCCAAGCTAATTAATTTCTCTACATCCGGACCCATTCTGATAGCCTCTTCGCTATCATCAACATTGCCGTAATACTAAAATAAAACAGGCTGACCTTCCTTGACGGGCGAAAAAGAAAAGGACAGCCATAGTCTATTTTACCATCAGAATGTTTATTATCCTGGAGAATGGTCCAGCCAGAGCGCCTTGCAAGCCTTCAAGCCAGTAAAACGCTTTTCGTTAAACTTGGAAGAAACCACTCAAGACAGTGTCAACAGACCAAATCCTTCGCACTCTTCCTATTTCCGGCCGATATGCACGGCTGCTACCCCGCCGCTATATGGCTTGTATTCAACATTAATGAAACCTGCTTCGGAGAACATTTTGGCAAGCTCTTTCATGCCTGGAAAATCTTTAGCGGATTCCTGGAGCCAGGAATACTCATCATAGCTCTTAGCGAACAGTTTGCCGAACATCGGCATGACAAACCTGAAGTATAATCGGTATGCTTGCTTGAAACCCGGCATTGTAGGCTGGGAGGTTTCGAGGCATACTGCCATCCCGCCCGGTTTAAGGACCCTGTACATTTCACGCAGCACCTGATTGTAATCAGGCACATTTCTCAGACCAAAACCAATGGTTACATAGTCAAAACTATTATCCTCGAACGGGAGCTCCATTGCATTCCCATGGATTAGATTTGCCTGATCCAGGTTGCGGGCCTGCAATTTCTCCTCGCCTATCTTCAGCATATTTTTGCTGAAATCAAGTCCGACTACTTCGCCATCTTTCCCGGCAGCTTCTGCAAGCGCAATCGTCCAATCAGCCGTTCCGCAACAAACATCAAGTGCTTTGGCTCCCTTTTGGACATTCATCTTTTTCATTGTGTCATTGCGCCATTTAATATGCTGCTGAAAACTGATGACAGAATTCATTTGATCGTAATTCTCATAGATTTTTTCAAAGACTCCATGAACACGTTGTTCTTTCGATTGCTGCATTGCATTACCCTTCTTCCGCGAATTTTTTAGACATGGTCTGATGCTGCCCTGCAATCAGGTCTAACCGTTCCATCAGCAAGCTGTTCATCCCTGGCAGCTTCTTTAATGCTGCATTTATCTTCGTCATTGAGAATTCAATATATCTTGTGCAAATTGTTAAAAGGTATTTCTGCTGTTCCGATGACAGATCTGTTGTACTCTGGTCCATTTTTGGCAGAGCAATCTTTTTTAGCGCATTAAAAACCAGTGAACTGCCGGATTTAATGAACTTGGTTTCTTCTGAAAGCAGTCTCTTGACAAAAAGCCAATTGGAAGCGAATTCAAACCATTCTGAAGCATCCAAATGGTCAGCGACCTTGCCTAAAAGAGCCGACTCGATTAATTTAACACTTTCCATTAATTTATCGATCGCTTCAGCTTCTTTTTGATACAACAAAATTTTCTGCTCATTGACTTCTTTTACACCTGAAGCTAATAGCTTGATCATTTCTATATCATCCATATCAGCCAGCAGCTTGTAATATAGTCCACTGAAATAAATTCCAGCGAGAACCGTAAGCTGGCGGCGCTTATGGCTTTCATCCTCTTCACCTGGTTGTGAGTTATGGACCTGCTCATGGGTATCAAGGGCAATTTGCAGGAGCATTGTGGTCACAGTATAGTTCTTTGCTTTTTCCTGATTTACTTCCTGCTGTTCCATCAATGAGGTAAGCAACAAGAGCCTGTCATCATCTATAAAAGGAGATTCTACATGCTCCAGCAAATAAGGATGTGAAAGTTTTTCGAGAAGAAGCTCTCTTGTGCCGTCTAATTTGTTTTGTAAATCTAGCAAATAAATCACCCTTGTTCCCCTTATTTATGTTGGATTGCCGGCGGCGGGCACAATTTTGTTCTATCATGAAAGCCAGCGGTATGCAGATATCTGGCTATTGAAAACAGACATAAAAAAAGCGCCTAAAATCTATTTTTGCAATTGTACCGAACACTCCAAGGCAGTGACAATTATATCACAAATAGTAAAAACATGAACGGGATATTATAAATTAAACACTATTTACGAAGAACTAAGCTCGATTTTGTAACAAAATAGTTGGTTTTACATTGATCTACTTCTTCTCACTCATTATTTCACCGAATGGAGTGACGATCTTTGCATGCCCTCTGATTTTGATGGCAGAGGTATGTTCTGTAAACTGAGCAATCATAACTTCACCCTGGTCGAGTTTCTCAGAATGATGGAATCGAGTGTCGGTCCCTCTTGTAAGACCAATAACATTCACGCCATCCTCAATGGCCTTGATTACTACATAATCCGTATTAACGCTTTGTTTCTTATCCATTATTATCCCCCTTACAGGAAAGAATATGTCGTGCTCGGGACGCACTCGTTAAGCCCGTTTTATAACGTGATAGAAAAGTCCCAAAACTTCACTTCGAGAATTGTCCAGCTCCAGCGCCTTGCCAGTTTTCATCCCTATGATTGCTTCATCGAGTATTTTGCGAGAAGCGTTAGCTTTGAGCAGCTCGAGCCGCTTGTCGGGGCTGACCAAGGCGCTTGCGCTTTTCTTATAATATAACAAAAGGCTAAAAGAATTACTTTCAGCCTCTGACACTTTTGCATGCTACTTTTTAGTTATCAAATCTCTTTAAGCTTTAATCAATGAGAGAATTTCAGCTCTTGCGTTAACATCCTCTGCCAAAGTACCTCTTACAGCAGAAGTAACTGTTTTCGAGCCGGGTTTCTTTACCCCTCTCATTGTCATGCACATATGTTCAGCTTCTACCACTACCATGACACCATGGGGATCCAGCTTTTCCATAATCGAATTCGCTATCGTGGAAGTGATTCTTTCCTGAAGCTGAGGCCTTTTAGCCACTGCTTCCACCGCTCTTGCAAGCTTGCTGAGTCCGGTAACCTTGCCACCTCGCGGAATGTATGCGACATGCGCCTTGCCAAAGAAAGGAACCAGATGATGTTCACACATTGAATAGAAAGGGATATCCTTTACTAATACCAACTCTTCATGGTCCTCACCAAAAATGGTTTCGAAGTATTCTTTAGGATCCTGGTTCAACCCTGAGAAAACCTCTTCATACATCTTCGCGACCCGTTTGGGAGTATCTAGCAAACCTTCCCTGTTAGGATCTTCACCGACTGCTTCTAATATTAAACGCACCGCTTCTTCAATTTGGGTACGATTGACGTTTGACATCTGCGTTTCCTCCTATGATCCATCAATCTCATCATAATCCTGCATAGATAAGCAACTATTAGATTATAATATTTTCATCTTAGCATAACCAATTCTCGGCAGGCAAAACTTAATATTCAACTGTAACAATAAAAAACTCAAATGTCTCAATCAGACACAACTCGCGATGGAGCTGGATTTAAAAACATCGTATAAAATTATCGTTAAAAATAAATTATAAGATTTACGGAAAAGAAAAAAGGCCGCGAACAGGTCGCGGCCCTTAGGGTTTAGCATACGCTCAGTGCGTCGTATGTAATTATTTCACTGCATCCTTAAGTGCTTTACCTGGTTTGAAAGCAGGCACCTTGCTTGCAGAGATTTCGATTTCATCACCAGTTTGTGGGTTGCGACCTTTACGGGCAGCGCGCTCACGAACTTCGAAGTTACCAAAACCGATTAATTGTACTTTGTCCCCATCTTTTAATGCATTTAAGATTGAATCAAAAACAGCGTCAACTGCTTTTGTTGCATCTTTCTTTGAAAGCTCGCTAGCTTCCGCAACTGCATTGATAAGTTCTGTTTTGTTCATGCCATTCACCTCCTCCCAAAGAGATCCCATTGCTCAGAAATTAAGCATCTTAACTACATTTCTAAACAAAACTTGTGAATTCTATACGTTGCCGGCAGATTTTATTATCCTAGTTTGCAAAAAACTATGATAATGAAACCTAAAATCGCTTGAAACCCTGTTATATAAGGGTTTTTAAGCTACAACGCTAATTCTGTTAAAAGATTATCATAATGTTTTACTCTTATCAAGATAATTTCAAGAAATAATGGGAATCTTTTCTTCTTTGAAACATATTTGTAATATGTTGACCCTAATTCATTACCCGTAACTGGCACCATCAAACATGCAATAATGAATTTTAAGTCTTTCATCCTTAATTCAAAGGACGTTTTCAAGGTCTTTTCTCATATTTCGCTGCTGGTAAGTTATATTAGAAGAGCATTTTGTGTAAAGACAACATAATGGAGTATGAATCAAAATCTTCTAAAAAACAAACAAAAAGACTCCCAAAAGGAGTCCAATTATAATATGATTGCTATTAATCCACCGGAACCTTCGTTGATGATTCTTTCCAGCGTTTCTTTTAATTTATATCGTGCATTTTCAGGCATCAAGCTCAATTTTGCCGAAATTCCTTCTCTGACGATTGAGCTCAAGCTCCTGCCAAAAATATCAGAATTCCAGATTGACAGCGGATCATCTTCAAAATCCTGCATCAGATAGCGGACAAGTTCTTCACTTTGTTTCTCTGTGCCAATGATTGGCGAGAACTCAGATTCGACATCCACTTTAATCATATGGATTGAAGGCGCTACTGCTCTTAGGCGAACACCGAAACGCGATCCCTGGCGGATAATTTCTGGTTCTTCCAGGCTCATGTCAGTCAAGGATGGTGAAGCAATTCCATATCCTGTCTGCTTAACCATTTTAAGCGCATCAGAAATCTGGTCAAACTCGGTTTTTGCATAGGCGAACTCCTGCATCAGCTCAAGCAGATGATCCTTCCCGCGTATCTCTACGCCTACGATTTCTTTCAGAATCTCATCGTAAAGATCATCCGGGGCATACAGGTCGATTTCAGCAACACCCTGGCCCATTTCGATACCCGCCAGTCCAGCTCTGTCAATGTACTCAAAATCGCTGAATTGATGGACGACCCTGTCTACATCACGCAGCCTCTTGATATCCTTCACAGTCTCTTTGACTGCTTCCTGGTAGCTTTCACGGAGCCAGTGATTTTCTCGAAGCACCATTACCCAGCTAGGCAGGTTGACATTCACTTCAAGTACAGGGAACTCATACAGAGCTTCCCGCATTACACTGAGAACATCGGATTCACGCATGCTTTCGACACTCATTGCCAGTACAGGGATATCGTATTTATCCGCTAACTGAGCCCGCAATGTTTCTGTATTTGGATGGTAAGGCTGTGCACTGTTCACCACCATGATAAACGGCTTTCCGACTTCCTTGAGCTCTTCAATCACTCTTTCTTCTGCTTCAATGTAATCCTGTCTCGGGATTTCCCCAATTGTCCCATCCGTCGTGATGACGACGCCAAGAGTAGAATGTTCCTGAATAACCTTCCTTGTTCCAATTTCAGCTGCTTCATGGAAAGGGATTGGCTCTTCATACCAAGGCGTATTGATCATCCTCGGTCCATTCTCATCTTCATAGCCCTTCGCTCCTGGAACTGTATAACCCACACAATCAACGAGCCTGATATTCACATCCAGGCCATCATCCACATGAACAGATGCTGCCTGGTTAGGCACGAATTTTGGTTCAGTAGTCATAATCGTTTTACCTGCTGCACTTTGTGGCAGCTCATCAAGCGCTCTGGCTCTATCAGCCTCATTATTGATATTAGGTAAAACCACCAGCTCCATAAATTTCTTAATAAAAGTGGATTTTCCGGTGCGGACCGCACCTACAACCCCCAGGTAAATATCGCCGCCAGTCCTCTCGGCAATATCCTTAAAAATATCTACCTTTTCCAAGTGATCCCCTCCCGATCATAGAGTTAGTGGGAATAAATTCATCCAAATTAGTAATCTGGGACAGTATATATTTATGATGTTGTCCTATATCAATATGACAATTTTTTTATTTTTTTACCCCCTTATTTTGATTTCACAAAAGAATCCCTTCAATTCCCATATATGAGAACAATTGATATCTTTTTAAAGACAAAAAAACCCTGCTTCTACAATATATTTTGCAGAATCAGGGTTATGACAAATTTATTAGAAATGCACGAGAGCCTTGCAGCACCACGAAGAATCGGAATTTAATCCTTCACCAAAAAGACCGGTTCATTGGTCTCCTGATCGATGGCATATGGCAAGGAATAGGCTGGAACAAACATAGAATTATCTACGAGGATGTCACGTATGTCCACACCTTCTTCAAATTCTTTCTTTGATGATTTAATAGCCTGGTAGAGATCACTCCGGTAATCTACATAAATTTCTCCTTCAGTAGAGATGATAAAATGCAGGTTCTGGTTTGTGAACGGGCTTACTACCACAGGCTCCTCTTTATAGCCTATTTTCTTGAAATCGAGCGTGTACACATTTTCAGCGATCTTTTCCTTGAATGGAGGATAGCCTGTGGCATTGATCCGCATTTTTATCTCACGGATCGTCTCTGCTATTCTTAAGTCGAGCAGCTTTACTGTCGGATTTGTTTCTGCATTAACGAGGACATATTGAAACAGTCCGCCATTTTCATAGGCATTGCCTGGAGCTTCGGCCATATATCTCGGAACAATTTTCTTAAAATCTATAGGATACTTTTGGTAAATAGGTGTCTCTGCATCTTTTGTCTTGATTGGCAGCAAACCGCCATTTGCTTCCTTGTACTGGTCAACTGCAGACTGGACACTGTCAAGCTGATCCTTATAGGGCACTTGGTTCTGTACTAGCTTTTCTTCCGGATACATACAACCAGTCAACGTGACTAAGACAAGGATGGCCGCCAGATAAAAACGAATTTTCTTCATTGATCCCAACCCTTTAAACCTATGTATTTTATTCGCTCGTAGGGCCGCTGAAAACGACAAAGAAAATTATCAGCCCTGCGATGATCATCAATATGTAGGCAATGATTGCCGTGGCTATTTTGAAAAAGCCTTTTAACTTGTAGCGGCTTAAATAAATGGCAAACAAAGACAGTATCATACTTCCCATACCAACAAAAGAAATATACATCTTCAATAATGCGGGTGACAAAATAAACCCCTCCCTTTTCCGAGAAGTATTATATCATAAGCAGCAATCAGGAATGCAAATAAATCTTTTTATCTTTACGAAAACAGCAAAAAAAGCTGAGGTAAAGAAGGGGCGGACAACTTTACCTCAGCCTACATGACTAAATACCCTAACACCCAGTTCAAACCACCAGTTTGCTTCGTTTGCATCTTATGCAAGCATTAAGGAAATCGCATCCTCGAATGCCCATATTGACAACATTATTCAGGAGAAAATTTTTCTAAGTCAGATTTTCCCGCCAAGAATGTCAGCCAGGTCTTCCATTTCGTGTGTTTTCTCCCGGGACATCAACCCATCAACAGCGTCCTTCGGATTGACTCCATTGAAAAGGATACTATATAGCGCATTCGTTATAGGCATATTGACTCCGTACTTTCCTGCGAGCTGGTAGGCAGCCTTGGTCGTCCGGACTCCTTCTACGACCATTCCCAAGTTCTCAAGGACTTCCTCAAGGTTCTGGCCTTTACCAAGCAGATTACCCGCCCGCCAGTTCCTTGAATGGACGCTCGTACAAGTAACAATCAAGTCGCCGATCCCTGTCAATCCTGAAAAGGTCAATGGGCTTGCCCCCATTTTGACACCAAGCCTGGCGATCTCTGCAAGACCCCTGGTAATTAAGGCTGCCTTAGCGTTATCTCCATAACCTAATCCATCTGAAATTCCGGCAGCCAGAGCAATAATATTTTTTAGGGCTCCGCCAATTTCCACACCGATCAAATCCGGATTCGTGTAAACCCGGAAATTATTATTGATGAACAGGTCCTGGATTTTCTCGGCTGCTTCCATATTTTTCGAAGATACAGTTACCGTTGTAGGGTGGCGCAGGCTTACCTCTTCTGCATGGCTTGGACCGGATAAGACTACAACACTTTCCAACAAGTCCGCTGGCATTTCTTCTTCGATCATTTCGGAAATACGAAGCAAGGAATCAGGTTCAATCCCTTTGCTGACGTGGACAATGACCAAAGGTTCAGAGGTAACCTCAATCATCTTCCTGATTACTTCACGGATCGCTTTTGTAGGAACCGCCAAAACCACTGTACTGATGCCGTCCAATGACTCTTGAAGTGAAGAATGCCCAAAGATGGTTGCTGGCAGAGTAATTTCAGGAAGATATTTCTTGTTGGTATGGTGGAGATTGATTTCATCAATTTGCAATGGATTGTGACCCCAAAGGCGAACCTCATGCCCATTGTCGGCAAGGACCATAGCCAAAGCCGTTCCCCAGCTCCCGGCCCCAAGAACCGCTACTTTCTCACTCTTCCTTTCCATTTAAACCACAACCTTTATCTTATTTTCTTTGTCTCGCAAAAATCTTGATTGGTGTGCCTGTGAAATCGAAGGCATCCCTGATTCTGTTCTCAAGGAATCGCTCATAAGAAAAATGCATTAATTCAGGTTCATTGACAAAGACAACAAATGTAGGCGGCTTGACCGATACCTGTGTCGCGTAATAAATCTTTAGCCTTTTCCCTTTGTCTGTTGGAGTTGGATTCATCGCAACAGCATCCATGACAACTTCATTCAGGATATTCGTCTGAACCCTCATTGCATGGTTTTCACTCGCCATATTAATCATCGGCATCAATGTGTGGATTCTTTTCTTTGTTTTTGCCGATAAGAAAACAATTGGGGCATAGCTCAGGAATTGGAAGTGGGCACGGATTTTTTCCTCGAATTCCTTCATTGTCTTTTCATCTTTTTCGATTGCATCCCATTTGTTTACCACGATGATGACTGCGCGGCCTGCTTCCTCGGCATACCCGGCAATATGCTTATCCTGCTCGATGATGCCTTCTTCCGCATTAATGACAATGAGGACCACATCAGAACGCTCAATCGCCCTTAATGCCCTTAAAACACTATATTTTTCAGTTGTTTCATACACTTTCCCTTTTTTGCGCATACCCGCAGTATCAATAATGACATATTTTTGCCCATTGTAAGTTACTTGCGAATCAATCGCGTCCCTTGTCGTTCCCGCTATATCACTTACAATGACACGGTCTTCCCCTAGAATCGCATTCACTAAAGAAGACTTCCCGACATTCGGGCGGCCGATCAATGAAAACTTAATCGCATCTTTATCATATTCATCTTCTTTATCCTTTGGGAAATGCTTAGCTGCCTCATCCAGCAAATCACCCAGACCCAGTCCATGCGAGCCAGAGATCGGGAAAGGTTCACCGAAACCAAGAGCATAAAAGTCGTAAATCATGTCTCTCATTTCCGGGTTATCAATTTTATTGACCGCCAGGACCACTGGCTTGTTGGAACGATAAAGGATTTTTGCCACTTCTTCATCAGCGGACGTTACTCCTTCCCTGCCATTCACAAGGAAAATGATGACATCTGCCTCATCAATGGCGATTTCAGCCTGCTGGCGGATTTGATCTAAAAACGGCTCGTCCCCTAAATCTATCCCGCCAGTATCAATAATGTTAAAATCATGTGTCAGCCATTCAGCTGAACTGTATATACGATCCCTCGTTACTCCAGGAATATCTTCAACGATCGAAATACGTTCACCAACGATTCGGTTAAAAATCGTAGACTTGCCGACATTCGGACGCCCAACGATAGCTACCACTGGTTTCGTCATGAACATCACCCTTTCAAAATTCTATTGTGCAGGTCCAGGACCTGAGCCATAACAATGTCAAACTCAAATTTTTTTATAGTTCTCATTATTAATTTAATGCCTTGACGACATTTATAAAATAAACCCTTCTTGATATACAGAAGGGTCTGGCTTAATCAGTTTATCAAAAGATGCCTTAAACAGGCAATGAAAACATTTCTTGTCAGTGTTTTACGATAATATAGAGCTCTTCTGTCAGAGCATGAGCGATTCCATCCAGGATTGCTTCAAGGTTGGCAGCAACCTTCTCCATTTCTTCCTTTGAATCGCAATGAAAAACGGCTGTACCAGCTGGCACTTTCTTAGGGTTTGTAGTGATGGCGGCAAGGACGAATTTTTCCAGCATCATTGAGCCCCACTCCCTTCATTGCTCTTTTTTTCAGAAGGCATCCTGATGGCATTCTCCAGTGTTGGCACATCACCAATCACTGTTAAGGCCCGTTCAATATCCCGTTCCTGCGGCAGCACAAAAACTCCTACTCTGCCATCGTCGAGGTCCCTCTTTGCCAACGGAACGAGCGCTGGTGTGCCTGAATCGCGATAAACGCCCAGCGCGGTCGACAAGTCATGCAGCACCGCCTGCCTCTGCCCAAGATTTGCAATCGTTGACCGCGCATTCATGTTTTTTGGTTTTAAGATGAATCCCATACCATAACGAAGTACTTCTTTCTGCCTTTCGGGAAGACCAATATTCATAATATAGATATTATCCACATACAGCCCTGCACCTTCAAATCTTGGTTCCATATATTCGATTTCAACAATGTCCTTCAGCTTTCCCCCTGACATCAGCTTATGGGATATTACCACCGCGATTACTGCCGCAACGATTCCAGCCCAAATATTAAAAATCAGGTAGGCGAGCGTGCTGACAAGGGAAGTGAAGATCACTAGGTAATTACGGCTCTCAAAAGCAATCGCAATGCCTTCAATATATGTCTTTCCGCGGGAAACCAGTTCATAGCTATCGAGTTCGGTCAGAGTGTTTCTCTCCATGTTTCTGACCTCCCTGAATTGTGACGCAGCTAAGGTCAAAAAGGTAATCGCCGTGAACTCTTCCTCCATGATTGCAGGACCTGCAACAGTGCCTAGTCCTGCCGCGATGAATCCGAGAGCTACATGAATGATTTTCCCGTGTAAATATGTTGGATACTGACGATAATCGGTCCTAAGCATAAAAAGCCTGGATAAGGTCCCTATAGCAATTCCAAATACGATTGGTAACGTATATTCATTCATGAAGTCTTTTGTTCCTCCCCTTCTACTTGATTTATTGTACTGCCGGACATGACCGCAATCATTGATTCAATAACTGACCAGGCGAGGAGAAGTCCAAGAGATATGAACAGGAGGTCCATAAAACCCATGGAAGCAGCAGCATATGGAAAATTAAATTTCCAAAGAATTGCTGAAAACAATAGATCTCCCTGCAAAAATCCTGAAATCAACGCTAATATACGGTCTTGCCTTTCTTTATGTAACAGGACTGCCAGATAAAAACCAGCTGCTCCAAGCATGATTTTCCGATCGAACAATACCCATATCGGATCAAATAATTCGAACATCAGGAAGCTTGTGTACGCAAGCATTATAATAAATGAAGTTAAAAATAAATATAAAAATGAACCTGTCTTTTTTCGTCTTGTCTCAAGAAAAATAAAAAAGGCAATTGCTAAAGCAGACAGATGCATCTCGAAAATAAAAACATCGACTGTATATGGTGCTGCTAAAATGACGGCCAGCAGGATAATAGCCCACTTTAGTCTCAGCGGATTGTTTTTATTCATAAAGAAAGTAGTCCAAACCCAACCAATCCAAGCCAGCCAATAAAAGTACAACCCTTCCATTCAACCCCTCCTATCATTTCCATTATGGTAAACCGTTATGTAATTTAATCTTTTTTGTATAAAGTTTTTTAGCTGTACCATGTTAAGAAAAGCAGTATCTTTTTCACAGCTGATAAACAGCAAAAGATAGGAGAACCTTTAACAGGAACTTGCCCGCTTAGCTGACTGGTTCCTGTATGAGTTCCACATCATTCTGGAGGTGAAAATATGGGCAAAGACCGACAGGAAAAGAAACTTAAAAAGAGCGGACGAGTGGAGTCTGACCGCGACCAGGCATTGCACTATCCAGGAGCAACTAAATTACAAAGCCCTGAAGAAGCTCGCTCGTTAAATGACGGGAAGTATAGTTAACAGTGGTCTTTTGAACACAGCTAGTCCAAGCTGGTTATACGAAAGTTAAACCAGCAAGAATAGCCCCCTGCAAAAAAATGCAGGGGGCTATTCCTAATTATTATAGTTTAAAATTTTCGCCTTCTGGCAAACGCTGCTGAATTGATCCCTCTTTGTTCAAGCCAGTGATAGGTTTCACCCGCTATCACCAGAGGCACGTTTTTAAGTTCCTCAATTGTATGTACTCCAAGCGCTGTCATAATGACAGCAATTTCTTCTTTAATCAGATCGATTTCCTTGATCAGCTCTTCCGTTCCATTTTCCATCAAGGTCTTAAGCAAGTAGCCTGCCATTGCAGCCGCGTCTGCACCAGTGGCAAGGGCTTTAACTATATCAAGGCTAGTCTGTATTCCGCCTGAAGCTATAACAGAAAGTTCTTGCGAAGCAGATTTTGTCTCAATAATCGAGACAGCAGTCGGAATTCCCCAATCCTCAAAAAACGTCAATAAACGGTTCCTCCGCTTATTTTCTATTTCCGCAAAATTGGTGCCGCCGAATCCGCCAACATCAACATAGCGTATACCTGATGATAAAAGAGCAGCAGCAGTCTCGGCACTTATGCCAAACCCTACTTCTTTCACAACTACCGGGATCCCGACACTTTGTTGAATTTCTGCAATTCTTGCTAACGCGCCTTCAAAATCCCTATCGCCCTCAGGCATGGTCAATTCCTGCACTACGTTCAAGTGGATTTGCAGGGCATCTGCCTCGATCATATCGATTGCGGCTCTTGCCTGCCGGACTGACGCCTCACTGCCCAAATTGGCAAGGATAATGCCGTTTGGATGCATTTCCCTTACAACTTCATAACTTCTTCGTTCACCCGGATCCTTAAGCGCAGCCATTTGTGATCCAACGGCAATAGCTGATCCAGTCTCTCTTGCCGCTATAGCCAATTCCCGGTTGATTCGGTAAGTTCGCTCTCCGCCGCCGCCTGTCATGGCATTTATAAAAATTGGCGAACTTAAAGAAAGTTCGCCAATTTCAGTTTCCAATTTTACTGAACCAAGATTTAATCCAGGCAAGCTTTGGTTTACAAACTTAATGTCATCAAAACCGGTTAGGCGTTTCTGGCCTGTTTCGAGGGCGTATTGGATATGGTCCCATTTACGTTTTGATCTTGACACGATATATCACCATTACTGTTTAAGATTCTTTAGCTTGTCTCCGATCATATCACCTAAGCTGAAGCCCTTTGTCTCCTCAGGAAGTTCATAGTCGAACGCCTCATTGCTTTCTCTTTCCTCGAACTCCTTCATGCTAAGTGATAGTCTTTGATCTTCCTTGTTAACTTCTAGCACCTTTACTTTTACAGTCTGCCCTTCTTGGAGGACTTCATGCGGGGTACCGATATGCTTATGTGAGATTTGTGAAATATGAACGAGGCCTTCAACCCCAGGGAATACTTCAACAAATGCACCGTAAGAAACCAAACGCTTCACTGTTCCTTCCAAAGTGCTGCCCTTCGGAGCTTTCTCATCAATATCAGCCCATGGCCCAGGCAGTGTTTCTTTGATAGAAAGTGAAATACGCTCATTGTCACGATCCACGCTCAACACTTTAACTTGAACCTGCTGACCTTCCTCGACAACGTCTGATGGCTTTTCTACATGCTCGTGGGAAAGCTGTGAAATATGGACAAGTCCATCAACTCCTCCGATGTCCACGAACGCTCCAAAGTCTGTGATTCTTTGTACTGTACCCTCAATAACCTGCCCAGATTGGATAGCCGCAAGCAAGTCCTGCTTTTTCTTTCCTTGTTCTTCTTCTACGACTGCACGGTGTGAAAGAATCAGGCGGTTCTTCTCCTGGTCAAGCTCTACAATTTTGAAACTGAGCGTCTTCCCTTTATAATCAGAGAAATCTTCCACAAAGTAAGATTCTACAAGTGATGCTGGAACGAATCCGCGGACGCCAAGATCCACTACCAGGCCGCCCTTGACGACATCTTTTACTTCAGCTTCGAAAACTTCGCCGCTCTCAAATTTGCCTTTTAGTTCTTCCCAAGCTTTTTCTGCATCTACTTTTCTCTTAGAAAGAATCAGAGCTTCTTCTTCAACCTTTTGTACTTCCAAATCCAACTCATCTCCGACAGAAACCGCATCTTCTGCTTTTTCAACGTGAAGACTGGATAGTTCACTGATTGGGATGATGCCGTCTAACTTGCTGCCTTCGATATCTACTAAAACTTGCTTTTCTTCCACTTTTGTTACTTGGCCTTTAACTCGGTCTCCAGCCTTAAAGTTTTTTACCTCAATTTGGTTCATATCTTCTGACATATGTACTCCTCCTTAATCCATGACTGCTGCAATATATGCTTTGTGGCGAAAAGCCACTTTAAAAACACAATAATTAGCCACTAAGTGAAAATTCTAAAAATATCTCTTCTTAATAACTTCTTACAAACAGACATTTTTGTCAAGCAAGAAACATTACTTATATTTGTTAATCAGTTCCTGGATTTCACCCATAATTAAGTCAGTTGTCTGTTCTGCATTTAACTTTTTTTCTTTAATAGATTCCATATCGATAGGCTTTCCATATACCACCTTCAATTTCTTGAATGCTTTGTATGGACCGATGATCGCGCACGGTACGACATGAGCATCAGACCGGAGCGCAAAGAAGCCCGCTCCTGCAAGCCCTTTACCCATTTCACCTGTCTTGCTTCTTGTTCCCTCTGGAAACAAACCTAAAACCTTTCCATCCTTTAAAATTCCGAGACCCTTTCTCAGAGCTTCCCTGTCGCTCATTCCCCTTTTGACAGGGAAAGCATTCAGGCGAGGAACAATTTTCCCAAGTACAGGAACAGAGAAAAGCTCTTCCTTCGCCATAAAATGGACGGGACGAGGTGCTGTGATCCCAACTACCGGGGGATCAAGATTATCAATATGATTGGCACATAACAGCACACCGCCATCAGCAGGAATATTTTCTTTGCCAATTACCTCAATTCGATAAATTGGACTCAAAATTGAATTTACTAGAGATCTTGCAAACGAATAAACCGTCAATTTCATCCGATCCTTTCAAGCGCCAATTCCATAATTTTCCCTACAACATCCTGGATTGACAAAGAGGTTGTATCTATTTCGACTGCATCATCCGCTTTTTTCAATGGAGCTACTTCCCGCTCAGAATCAATTTTGTCACGCGCGGCAATCTCTTCCTTCAGCTTTTCCAGATCAGAAGGGAATCCTTTTTGGATATTCTCTGCATGTCGGCGTTGTGCCCTTTCTTCAACACTCGCAAGTAAAAAGACCTTTACCTCGGCATTCGGCAATACATGTGTGCCGATATCCCTTCCGTCCATCACTACACCGCCGTCAACTGCAAACTCTTGCTGGCGTTTTACCATCTCTTTCCTCACAAGTTCATGCACGGCAACATAGGATACTTGATTGGTCACATCTGCACTTCTTATTTCATTGGTAACTTCGATCCCATCCAGCAGCACTTTTTGCCCTGTTTCTCCAGGCATCAGTTCGATTGAAGTATCATTTAAGATATCAATCAATTCTGCTTCGCTATCCAGGCCGGCTCCTTTATTTAAAGCCTTGTATGTAAGTGCCCTGTACATCGCACCTGTATCGATGTATATATATGTAAGTTTTTCGGCTACAATTTTGGCAACCGTACTTTTTCCTGCTGCTGCAGGACCGTCTATAGCAATTGAAATTCGTCTACTCATATTTCCTCCTGGTACACTTCTAGTTGTTACTTTATATTCTCTTATATTTTAACACAAAAATCTTTTAATCCTCGCTAATCAACACTTTTTTTGAGGCACTTTTCTAAACTTTGCCTGCACCCATGCCACTAAAGGAATCAACCCTTTTCAAAAGTGAATTGAAAGCACTTTTAAAGGGTTTTAAATCGACAATATAAAAAGTAAGCAGATATCCAACCTGCTTACTCTTTTCTTCTTATGGAATTCAGGACTTCTGAATGGTTATTGTCCGTTACACCTTCGTATTGGGTAATTTCTTTAAGCTCAGGAAAAGCATTGATTTCATGGAAAAATATTTGGGCGATAATTAAAAAAACAAACTGAATGATAGCGATTTTGATAAGGATTCTTTCAAATGTTTTCATTTCCAATGCTCCTGTAAAAATCTTTTATTCTATTATGGGAGCATTTCCAGGTATTTATTCCTTTTAAACAGGAAGTCCTTTTTTCTTCATTTCAAGCTGTCTCTCAAAGCAGAATCTTAGAAGCATCTGCCTGTCGGTTCCCGACGAGTCAAAGAATTGGACAGAAGCCTTGTTCATATGTCCCTCACCGTCGATGATTCGAACGACTTTTCCACGGAACTTCCTGTATTCAAATTCTCCATTCTGCATAGGGAGGACAAACCAGCACTCAACCTCCATACCCTGCTTCAGACTGCTTTTTTTATCAATCAGCAATGCAGCTCCACCAGCGCTGATATCATCCGTTACTGTTGTAAATGGAGTGAACTCTCCCTTGCCAGAATAAACAGCTACATCCACGGAGGTTTCAACCCGGACAAATTGCCTGCGCTGAATTTTAATGAGTCGATCCTTGCCTGGATACGAAAGAATCACCATTGGGATATTAAGCTTGACCCTTCCTTTGACTTCCGTGTCAAAATAATAATGAGAACCTGAATCTGTCACAAAATTAGCCTTTAAGGGTGTACCCTCAAGCAAGAACACTGTTCTGTTGGTATTCAAGTTTACAGGATAATCAATAAATAAATCATTGCCCTGACGCTCAACGAGTTTACACTTATATTGTTCAAAGCTGTCAGAATATCTATGCTCAAGGATTATGTTATCACCGATTTTTATCATAGCTAGCCCACTTCCCCACTTCTGTCTATGCTGCTTAAATTTGTTTGGTAAACTATCTCATATTTATTATGACATGCAGGACTAATCTGGTGCAATAGTCCTTTAATGGATTATTTTTACAACACTCTTTATCTAAACCTTTTTAATTTCCCAACATCGCAAACCATATACAGATGAAACCGAAATAAAAAAGGGAAAGCACTTGGCTTTCCCTTAGACTACATCCTCATATACTGGTTCAGCATTATGGAGTTTTTCTACTTTCTCTTCCGTTCCGTCTTCTGCATTGATATAAATCCTGAATGTGTCGTTGCCGAGAACTCCTGTGAATTCATAGCATAACACCTCTTCATTAATGTCGTTCAGGATAATTGCTTTTTTCTCATCCATCACTTTGAGATTTGGATTGACTTTCTTTTTTGCTTCGGCTATGTCAATGCCAACCTGAGGAATTTCTCTTGTTTTATGAGATTTTAAATAATCCTCCGCAGAGAAGCCGATGACATCTCCATTGTCTAGTGCGACCTTCATATTGATTGCATCAGGATAAATTCTTACGTCGTCCTGCGTACCGACAAAAGTAAATACACCGATATTATCGTATTGGGCGCTTTCAAAGAGATCCAAATTTTTGAAGTTATGATCCTTTAAAAATGCGATTGCCTTATTAGAAGCGTCATTGAGACTGAGTTTTTGATTCTTCACTTCTCTTTCAAGCAAGAACCAGATTGGATAGCCACCCTTTTTGGTTATATCCATATTAGCTTCAAGCTTTGTTTTTGGGTTCTGGATCGAGACACTGAAGAATCCATAATCCGAGCCTTTGCCGCTTTCCGTTACCTTAACTTTGCCGCCTTTTCTAAGCGGAGTATAATTCCTGGTAATCTGAATCGCTTTTTCTTTTGAAATTTTCTCACCAGGCAGCTTTTTAAAATTTTCATCATCTTTCTGAAGATTGATCTGCGCTGGTCCGAAATCAGTTTCCGTATAGCTTTCAACTGTCTTTTCAACAGTCTTGAAACCATCAATGATCGTATTGTCAGTCTGGCCCTTCTCCGTTGCAAGTGCCAACTCTACATCCATCCATCGAAGATTGTTTTCCAGAACCATGTGCTGGACTTTTCTCAAATCCTGCTGGATTTCACCTGATTGCTCATATAAGGTTTTAAGGGTCGAATATTCTTTTTCCGTGAGTGGTTCCTTATCCAAGTCTCGCACCGCTGTTTTATAACTAAAATTACCGATATTCGCCAGAAACTCTTCGGTTTTATTAAAAGGCAATAAGGTTAATGGAAGCTGGCCTACATCACTATGAGCCTGCGAAGTGATTTTCCAAACCTCTGCCAACTGTGGTGATAATGAACTTCTTGAATTCATCGCTAGTGTTGTGCCAATTTTATCGTTCAATAAATCAATTTGATATGTCAGATCATGAAAGGCTCTTTGGTAATTATTTTCAGCATTAATCAATACTGCTGTTTTTTCCCTGTGCTCCTGATAACCCCAATAGGCAGTTCCGGCAATACCAATGACGAGGACTGCAATGGCTATTCCTCTTAGCAATTCAACTCACCCCTATTTACAAAAAATATGTTTCCCGATCTTTTTGATTTGCGGTCGTGACCAAATCCAGGCACTGGTGGCCGTGTCAGGATTAAAATAGTACATGGCGTTTCCAGTAGGATCCCAGCCATTGATCGCATCAAGGACTGCTTTTTTTGCGGTTTCGTTTGGTGTAAGCCAGATTTGGCCATCAGCAACTGCTGTGAACGCCCTCGGTTCGAAAATAACACCCGAAATAGTATTCGGGAATGTGGCACTGTCTAACCTGTTCAAGATTACCGCTGCAACTGCTACCTGTCCGGTATAAGGTTCACCCCTTGCTTCTCCATAGACCGCATTAGCCATGAGCTGGATATCATTCTGTGAGAATCCATTTGGTGTATTTGTGGCGGCAGCCGGTTTGGGTGCAGCTTGTGTTTGGGCACCCCCGCCCGTTTTCCCGCCGCCTTGTGTTTCGCCGCCCCAGGCAATTTTCGCATTTGGCGTCGCTTTCGCAAGCTTGAGTTTCGTCTTCCACCCTGCAACTCCATCAATCTCCAAACCAAATTCATATTGGAAATTTCTTAGAGCCCAATAGGTACCCCAGCCAAATACTCCGTCGATTTTTCCATTGTAAAAACCAATATGCTTTAGTCGTGACTGGAGCTCAATAACATCGTCTCCTACCGCACCCTGCTGAAGTACCTGACTTGTAAACGCCTCAGCCCTTTGATCGATTTGGCTTAATTGCACTAAAGACATGATCAAAGCCAGCGCGGCCATCACCTTCAAGATAGACCGATATTTCTTCATTGAATGCAACCCCCAAAGATGTGAACTTAAAAGATTACTCCTATTTTTTGTTAAGAGTTGACTTTTATTCCACAAAACAAAAAAACCCTCCATTTTTTAAGAATGAAGAGTTTTTCAGATTGGATATTGCTTTTCAATATGCTGCAGGGTCAATATTCTCGCCTTTTTCACTTTTCTTAGTCCCAGCCACCAAAGGAAAATCATGAATGGAACCATCAGAACCAGCCAGTCTTCCCTGGTCATAAGGATAAAATCATAAACACCATGCAGGAGAACTGGCACCATTAGTGAAAGCATGATCCACTTCTTTTGCACCCCGGGGGAAAACTTTGCCTTACCTATATAGTAACCCATTATCACTCCAAAAAGCGCATGGCTTGATACAGGCAGAAGAGCCCTCCCAATTGCGTCCTGGAGGCCATTGGCAAGCAGATAAAAGATATTTTCAGCTGATGCGAAACCCAGGGATACAGCTACACTGTAAATAATTCCATCATAATGTTCATCAAAAGAAATATGCTGGAAAATTGTATAATAAAGAATGAACCATTTAAAGAATTCTTCTAATAGACCAACTGTTCCGAACGCTTTGGTGAAGTCCCCCTGAAGCAAGCCCTCGACAGAAAGGACATATTGAATGAACATAAGCGGAAATACAAGCAACGCACCGAAAATAAACATCTTAAACACCAGTGATAGCGGCTCTGACTCATACTGGTCCTTTAAGTAAAAATAACTTAACAGCGCCAGACCCGGAGCTACCCCGGCAGTAACTATTCCCAGCATATGCTGTCCTCTTTTCAATTTGTTTTTTTAATCGTATCATGTAATTAGAAGAAAGAAAATGGATTATTATTCTTTCTTAATGGTCTTTCGGAGGTAATAGTTTTGAAAAAGAATATTTTACTGATTCATACTGGCGGTACCATTTCCATGAGCGAGGATACAAGCGGAGCGGTCAAACCCGGGGCGAATAACCCACTGACACAGGGAACCGACCATTTATCCAATCTCGCTGAACTTATTGTAGAAGAGCCCTTCAATTTGCCATCTCCACACATTACACCCAAGGAGATGATGGAGTTAAAATATATTCTTGAGGATTATGATAAAAAAGGCTACATCGATGGAGCAATCATCACCCATGGAACAGATACACTGGAAGAGACAGCATATTTCCTCGATCTCACTTGCCAGGCAAGCTTCCCGGTCGTCGTTACTGGTGCGATGAGATCCAGCAATGAAATCGGATCTGACGGCCTGTATAATTTGATATCTTCAATAAGAGTGGCTTCCAGCCCGGATGCAAAGGGAAAAGGGGTACTAGTCGTCCTTAATGACGAAATTCACACAGCTGTCAACGTGACCAAGACACATACAAGCAATATCTCAACCTTTCAGAGCCCGCAATATGGCCCAATCGGGATAGTGACAAAAAGGGGTGTTCTTTTCCACCACACTCCTACGAAGCACGAAAACTATCCAGTAGCGGACATCAGCAAAAAAGTTTCCCTGATTAAAGCACACGCTGGAATGGACTCTTCTTTGCTGCAAGCCATACTGGACTTAGGCGTCGATGGTGTCGTGATCGAAGCACTTGGACAAGGCAATCTTCCGCCCGCTGCACTTGAGGGTGTACAAGATTTTCTTAAGCACAATATCCCGGTGGTCATCGTTTCCAGAAGCTTTGCCGGCATAGTCCAGGATGTTTATGGATATGAAGGCGGCGGCAAGCACCTGAAAGAATTGGGCGTCATTTTTTCAAATGGTTTGAATGGTCAGAAAGCAAGGATCAAGCTGCTGGTTGCACTTGCTAAAACGGATGAGATGGATGAAATTAACGAGATGTTCATGTTCTAAAATTCTAAAATTGACGTGATAAAATAGGAAAAAGCGGTGTCTGAATTCAATCAGACACTGCTTTTTTATTTTTTACTAAAGAATACTATAGGTGGATTATCATCTAGTAAATCATTTTTTGGGGTAACCCTCGCCAAGGAGGCCGATTGGTCACCAAAAGATCCTGTTTTGGGAGAATTCAGGTGTTAATGAAGCCTATTGGTTACCTAAAAATCCAATTCTCGGGAAAACAGGGCACCAATCAACCCTATTGGTTACCTAAAAATCCATTTTTCGGAAAATCAGGGCACCAATCAAGCCTATTGGTTACCTAAAACTCCATTTTTTGGAAAATAAGGGCACCAATGAAGCCTATTGGTTACCTAAAAATCCATTTTTTTGGAAAATCAAGGCATCAATGAAGCCTATTGGTTACCTAAAAATCCATTTACCGGAAAATCAGGGCACCAATGAATTCAGGTTGCTCCCACAGCTTTCTTTTCGCAGCAATATTCTCTTCTGAAAATATAAAAGGCGGGATTTCCCCCGCCCTTATCCATTCTTGGTTCTGCTTGAGATCGCTTCTGCAATCTGTCCGCCATGGAAGCGTCCATTTTCGATGAATATTTCGTTCGCATTGTTACCGGCAGCAATTACTCCTGCAATAAAAATGCCTGGCACGTTTGTTTCCATTGATTCCGGATCAAAATATGGCCGACCTGTATCTTCCTCAATTTTCACGCCCATTTTCTCAAGGAATGCATGATCCGGACGGTATCCAGTCATCGCAAAAACGTGATCATTTTTTAGTTTGACCTTTTGCCCTTCGTGCTCATAAACCACATAGTCTTTTTCGATTTCTCTTACTTCTGCATTAAATACCATCTCTACAGACCCTGCCCTGACAAGCGCTTCAAATTCGGGAAGCACCCACGGTTTGATGCTTGGTGAATATTCTGCTCCTCTGTACAATACGGTCACTCGCGCCCCTGCCTTCTCCAGTTCAATCGCAGCATCCACACTGGAGTTTTTCCCGCCAATGACCACGACATCCATATCGAAGAAAGGATGGGCTTCCTTAAAATAATGGGATACCTTGGATAAATCTTCGCCTGGTATTCCCATGAGATTCGGATGATCATAGTAACCAGTCGCGATCACGATGTTTTGAGCGGTGTATTGCTGTTTATCCGTGGAAACCATGAACACGTTATCGCCTTGTTTTATAACTTCAGTCACCTTTTCATATTTATTAATCCGAAGTTTTTCGCGTTTGACCACTTCACGGTAATACACCAATGCCTGATTCCGTTTTGGTTTAAGGTTCTCGGTTATGAAGGGAACATCGCCGATGGCCAGCTTTTCACTGCTGCTGAAGAAGGTTTGATGAGTGGGATAATTATAAATCGCATTCACAATATTTCCTTTTTCTATGATAAGTGGATTAAAGCCCTTTTTCTTCAAAGCAATCGCGGCGGCAAGACCACAGGGACCGCCCCCTACAATAATGACATCTTCCTTGTTCATGTTGCAAAATCACTCCTTATGGATCTATATAAACCGTATAAGCATATATAAAAAATCTCCTATCATTAAATGATAGGAGATTTCATCTTAAGATTCAATGAAGAACCCTTTGGTAATATCAAATCCAGCCTCTGAAACGGCTAGCTTCAGCCATTTTGCGGACACCGACCATATAAGCAGCAAGACGCATGTCTACTCTGCGTGTCTGGGCTGTATCATAGATGCTATCGAAGGATTTCACCATCACCTTTTCAAGCTTCTCTTCCACTTCTTCTTCTGTCCAATAATAACCCTGATTATTTTGGACCCATTCAAAGTAAGAAACCGTTACGCCGCCTGCGGAAGCGAGTACATCCGGAACCAGCAGGATGCCGCGTTCTGTAAGGATTTCTGTTGCTTCGAGCGTTGTTGGGCCATTAGCAGCCTCAACGACGATACTGGCCCTGATATTATGGGCATTTTCTTCAGTAATCTGATTTTCTATCGCAGCTGGAACAAGGATATCACAATCAAGTTCCAACAATTCTTTATTTGTAATTGTATTATTGAATAATTTGGTTACTGTACCGAAACTGTCTCGACGGTCAAGCAAGTAGTCGACATCCAGTCCTGCAGGATCATGCAGCGCACCGTAAGCATCAGAGATACCGATGATTTTCGCTCCAGCATCGTGCATGAACTTTGCTAAATAGCTTCCGGCATTACCGAATCCCTGTACGACAACTCTTGCGCCTTCAAGTTCAATTCCTTTTTTCTTTGCAGCTTCGCGGATACAAATCGTAACCCCTTTTGCTGTTGCTGATTCACGACCATGTGAACCACCGAGTACCAGCGGCTTGCCTGTAATGAATCCTGGAGAGTTAAATTCATCTATACGGCTGTATTCATCCATCATCCAAGCCATTATCTGTGAGTTTGTGAAAACATCAGGTGCCGGGATGTCTTTTGTTGGACCTACGATCTGACTGATCGCACGTACATATCCCCGGCTCAATCTTTCCAGTTCCCTGAATGACATATCGCGAGGATCACAAACGATCCCGCCTTTACCGCCGCCGTACGGCAGATCGACGATACCACATTTCAAGCTCATCCAGATTGATAAGGCTTTTACTTCTTTCTCTGTTACGTTTGGATGGAAACGTATTCCTCCCTTTGTTGGACCCACTGCATCATTGTGCTGCGCCCGGTAGCCAGTAAAGACTTTAACAGATCCGTCATCCATTCTGACAGGAATTTTTACTGTCATCATCCTGAGCGGCTCCTTTAAAAGCTCAAAAACCTCATCTGGGTATCCGAGTTTTTCCAAAGCCTTGTGAATAACAGTTTGTGTAGATCGTAAGACGTCATGTTTGTCTTCTTTATTTGGATTTTCATTACCGTTTGCGGCTACCATTGATAAACCTCCTAAATCACTTTTGCGGATGTTGTCTGCTTTCATGGATTAGTATACACCTTTGGTTATTTTATGCAAGAAGAAAAAAACAGTTTTCCGCATTTTTTGATTATTGAATGAAAACGCTACCATTCAAGCCCTTATTATTATTGGCTTAATAATAAATTAACTGAATAATAAGACATTACCTGGTGATCATACAGTATTTTAAGATTTATTTTGGGATCGAAACACCCCTAATAATTTCTCTGATATTCCCCCTTTGGCAATCAGACAAGTTTGCAGAGGGAACGGATGACAAGACCACCTCTTAAACACAATATTTTCCATAAAAAAAGCCGAAACCCCTCCATTATTTCATAAAATAATGGACAAGGTTTTCGACTGCACGTTCTTCCATAATTTCGTTCCCATACTCGAGCAGTCTGTGGATGCTCAATATTGATGGAACTCCGTATTCTGCCATGATTGAAACCGTCTTATCGGCCTCATTAGGCAATATCCCATTCATAAGCAAATAATAATGGTCATTCATGAAATGCAGACTGCCTCCAATAATACCGGCGTCCAGGAGTCTTTTCGCCAGCTGGATCACGTCCTCGATATTCTCGAACTCGAATAAAATGTCTTCGCTTCCTTCGAGCGTGACCTGCATTTCTATGATGCCATCATCAAACTGCTCCTCATCTTCATCCTGTTCAATCATAGTGACAATCATGACCATCCCCTGGGCATGCAATGAAAAAATTTCCACTGCAACTGAACCGATGATATCCAAATCGAATTCCTCGCTGGCTTCCTCAAGCATATCATGAAAAAGCTGATGCCACTTCAACGAGTCTTTCCATATATCTTCTTTGGTCAATCCCCGGTCGGATAAGTCATCTATCGTAAGGAATATCTTAATCTTATTGTTGGTTAATCGTTCCAAGCGCATATTCATGCCCCCTGCCATCGACAAAGCTCTTATTGTAGTTTATGAAAATATCGCAGGTTGGTGAGTTATTTAAGTTGATCGATGCGCTTTTTTAACCACATTTCCCATTCCGCTCTTGTCATTCCTACAATGTACTCCCGATATTTTTCTTGCTGCTCTAACGGCATGGAATCAAATGCTATTCCACCGAGCCCAATAATAAGGTCCGGGTTAATCCTTTTCATTTCTTCGGCAAGCTGCAAGGTTGCCTTTCTATTTTCATCGAGAGTGCAGGAGAAGAAAAGAAATTTGGGTTTAATCTTTTCCACAACTACCTCCAGATCGTTTTCGGCAATACTTGTGCCAAGGAAGATAACTTCAAAGCCTTTTCGCCTTAGGTAGAGCGTATAGATTAACAAACCGAGTTCATGCTTTTCACCGGGACCGCAAACTGCAATTGACTTTGGAAGGAATGAGCTGTGCGGAAAAGAATTTGATATCCCTTCTATTCGCGAACGTATAAATGACGAAGCAAAATGCTCATGTGCAGTCGTTATACTACCCTCTTCCCATAAATCACCCACTTTAATCAAAATGGGACCCAATAAATCAATAACAGTTTTATCAATTGTAAATAGACTAAACGCCTCATTGATTAATTCATGAGCTTTTGAACTGTCGAACTCAAGAAGTGCAGCCAATAGCTTGTCTCCAATTTCATCGACCCTGTCCCTTTTAGGCAGTTCGGATTTCTCCACGGAAACAGAAGAAGAGTTTTCAAGCAAAGTCACAGCCTGACTGATGGTAAAGCCTTGATTAATTTTTGAAATCAGCCACCGTAATATTTCTACATGCTCCTCGGTATATAATCGATGACCGGATTCATTTCTTACAGGGGCAAACATCTGATATCTTCTTTCCCAGGCCCTAAGGGTGCCAGGCTGGATGCCAAGCATTTGGGATACTGCCTTTATATTGTATTTACCTGCGCCACTGCCCATGCCAAAACCTCCATCGTTACCTGTATTACCGATTATATCCATGTCTTAGCTTTGCTGTAAAACTTCAATCTGCTTTTCAGGAATCTGAAACCAATGTAATGAGATGCGTCTCAGCCTTTGCCCCCAGTCTCAAAGGGACTCCCGTGGTTCCATAGCCATTGCTGGTCAGCACTGTGGCGCCATTTTTCTTTTTGATCCCGCCTAATTCATACGGACCAAACCCAAATATCCTGATTTGCCCCCCATGAGTATGACCGCTCAATACCAGGCGGATATTGTGTTCTGGCTTGAGGCTGTTAGCGATGGCAGGGTTATGGCTGATAAGGATCCTGAATCCTTCTTCCTCGGCATCACGGACGGCGAGATCCAGTCTGCTTTTACCAAGACTTAAATCATCAATCCCTAAAACGTGCATTACGTCCCCAGATCCCGATTCAAATTTAACTGCGGTATTGTCCAGTACTTTAACACCCAAGTGGTATAAAAGTGAGTCAAGTTCATGGGAATTGAATTCATAATCATTGTTTCCCCAGACGAAAAAAACTGGGGCAATCGTTTTCAACTTTTCAATATTGGCAGAAACCCTCTCCAACGGAACACCTTTTTCAGCAAGGTCACCACCAATAATCACAAGGTCGGCCTTTCCTTTCACCGAGCTGATTATAGAATCCTGAATTATCCGCTTATGGATATCTGATATAAAAAAGATTTTGACTGGCCCGAAGCTCTCCGGAAATCCCTTCAATTGTATTTCCTGCTCAAGCACTCTGTCAGCAAAGGCCTGGCGATACATATATAGTAAAAGGAAGCTGCCAATCAGCAGCATTCCAAGGATGATAAAAATAATCTCCATTTTTGCCTCCCGCAATACTTTATCTAGCTTTCATTTCCGTCCTCTGGTGAGCTAAAAGACATCATACCATAAAGCAAACAGAAAACGAAAAAAATTGCTGTCTGCCAAACACCCAGGGGCAGCAGCAAAAAAAATGAGCCTAGACAGGTGATTGCCAGAATAATATCAGTTCCAGACTCCTTTTTCCCTTTATTTGCAGTTATGACACCAACACCCCCGTCCCTGATCAACCCACCCATTGCATACATCCCGAATACAAGAGCCACTATCCCGGCAAGATACTCAAAAGGATTCAGAATAAACTCTCCCAGGAAGTCCTCGGAGTGAAAGGAAAAGATTGTTGACAGCGAAAAGATGAACAGGTAACCGCAAAGCAGTCCAATGACCAGCCTGAAAATTTTCCAAAGCATACAAAAACCTCCCATACACAATGTATGAAAGGCCCTTGTCTTTATTTCCGTATAGAAAAATCAAACTTCATGGATATCAAGGATGCGGAACCCAGACTCTTCCAGCTTCTTGACAAACTTATCAATGTTGTCTTTCTTTTCGATCTTCATGACAATCCTGCGTACAAGCTTATCTGTTTCATCAAAAGTAACCAATGAGATGATATGCTCATGGAACTGGTGGGCAATATCAGCCAGTCGTGCGATACGT
Source organism: Mesobacillus jeotgali (assembly GCF_014856545.2). NCBI lineage: Bacteria > Bacillati > Bacillota > Bacilli > Caryophanales > Bacillaceae > Mesobacillus > Mesobacillus jeotgali. The sequence goes on from NZ_CP109811.1 coordinate 3,158,206, forward strand.
CCTTCTGTTTCCACAGAAGTAAACGCAATCCTGACGCCCTCCCTATGTACTCCAAAAGCACTCTGGAACTGGTCCAGGGCATCAGAGCGAGTTACGGCTCCCTGGAATTTCCCCTTTTCATCGACTACCGCCATCAGCGGGATATCCTTTAATTTCACCAAGGTACTTTCGAAGATTTCAATGCCATGAAGGATTTGTTCCTGAAGGCAAAGTACATCACGAGCAACCTTATTTTGGAGGAAATCATCCTTCTCTCCTCCTGTCTTGAAGTACTCCTGGTAGATGCCATATCTTGTGACCACACCTGCATATTGATCGCCGTCCAGCACGGGTACGCCATCAATTTCATTTCCATCCAGCTTTTCAAGAACGCTTTGCAATGTTTCATCCATTTGTGCGGTTATACATTTATACTTCGGTATCATGATACTTTTAACAAACATTCCACTCACCTCGAATTTTTAAGTACTGCCCTGTCTTATATATTTCTGCATTTATTGCAAAAATCCCTGCTTACATAGATAAATTTAACATGAAATAAAATTTTGCTCATAAAATGAAATGAAGTTTATGTAGAGGAGGGCTTAGCTTGTCAACATACAGAAGAGTTTGGTATCCGTACGCCAGTCCCTTCGACCCTTGTCCGCCGATCAAGGCGAAAACGTATTCCACGCCACCGAATTTATTCCTGGGCTTCCAGCCGCCCAATCTAGAACAATTTACGCCAATGCAGGCATTAAGAACAGGAACGCTGTGGAAGGTCTTCTATGACCCTTGGTATTCACCTTATGAGGCTCCAAGGGAGGAGGATCTTTCATGAAACAATTACCGAAAGAGTTCTATGCAGCCATGGAAGAACTCCAGGCTGTAGATTTTGTTCTTGTGGACCTAACACTTTATTTAGATACCCATCCGGAGGATTATGAAGCTATTAACCAATTCAATCAGTTCGCTAAAGAAAGGCGACGGCTAAAAAAGGTCGTCGAAAGCATGTATGGACCTCTCCAGCAATTCGGCAACAGCTATTCAGGATATCCGTGGAACTGGGATGACGGTCCTTGGCCATGGCAAATCTAAATTCCAAATAGGAGGGGGTAAGGAAAATGTGGCTTTATGAAAAGAAGTTGCAATATCCCGTAAAAGTAAGCACTTGTAACCCCACGCTCGCCAAATTCCTGGTTGAGCAATATGGCGGAGCTGACGGAGAATTGGCTGCGGCTCTCAGATACTTAAACCAGCGTTACACCATTCCTGATAAGGTAATTGGACTTTTAACTGATATTGGGACCGAAGAATTCGCTCATTTGGAAATGATTGCTACAATGATTTACAAGCTGACTAAGGATGCCACACCTGAACAAATGAAGCAAGCTGGACTTGATGCCCATTATGCTAACCATGATAGTGCTCTATTTTATCATAATGCTGCAGGTGTTCCATGGACTGCTTCCTATATAGCTGCTAAAGGCGACCCGATAGCAGATTTATATGAGGATATTGCTGCGGAAGAAAAAGCAAGAGCCACTTATCAATGGATCATAAATATGAGCGATGACCCTGACCTGAACGATGGCTTACGATACCTTAGAGAACGCGAAATCATCCATTCCCAGCGCTTCCGTGAAGCAGTGGAGATTCTAAAGGATGAACAAGGGAAAAAGAGAATATTTTAAAATAAATAGAAGCGTCCCTTTTGATATGCTCCCCTTTAGGTAGACAGATTAAAAAATAAAAATCTGTTTACTTAAAGGGGAGTATTTATTATGTCAAAAAGGACATATTCATTCCAAGATAAAATCAAGATCGTAGAGGCGTTAAAAAAGGGTAGCCATTCTATTTCAGAGCTGAAGTTTATATACAAAGTAAATGATCATGCAATTTATGACTGGGTCTACAGGTATGAAAAATACGGAGCAGAAGGATTAAAGAAGTCTTCTACCTGGAAGAGGTATTCTAAGGAACTTAAGCTGGCGGCTGTACAGGACTACCTTAGTGGGGACTACTCTCAAAATGATGTTATCAGAAAGTATGAAATCTCATGTAGACGCGTCCTGCAGAAATGGATTAACAAGTATAATAGTCATAGAGAATTAAAGGACACTTCCAAAGGAAGGACAAACACTATGACTAGAAGAAACACTACCATAAATGAACGAAAAGAGATTGTGCTCTATTGCCTTGAGAACGGCAAGGATTATCAGAAGGCAGCTGAGACCTTTAAGGTCTCTTACCAACAAGTATATCAATGGGTTAAAAAGTATGAGGATGGCGGCGAAGAAGCCCTTCGGGATAAGCGAGGGAGGAAAAAGGAAGAAGTTGAACTCTCCCCAGAACAGAAGATGAAATTGGAGATGAAGAGGCTTGCGAGCGAAAATGAGCGATTACGCGCAGAGAACTTATTCCTAAAAAAGTTAGAGGAGATCGAAAGGAGGCGAAGATAAGCCAGATACGCCTTGAGGAGAAATATATCGCTATCAAGGAACTTCACGAAGAAGAAGGATTCTCTTTCGTTATGCTTTGTGAAATTGCGGGGTTGGCCAGGTCTGCATATTATAAATGGCTGAAGCGAACACCTTCCAAGCGTGAATGTCAGAATGTGATGCTTGTAGAAGAAATGAAGGCTCTCCATGAGGAGGTTAAAGGAATCTACGGCTACCGCAGGATTACGATGACTTTGAATAGAAGGTTGAGCAAGAGCTTCAATGAAAAGCGAATCTATAGGCTGATGAAGATTGTCGGCATTCAAAGCGTTATTCGGAAAAAGAAAAATCGCTATAAAAAGTCAACCCCTCAACACGTCGCAGAAAACGTGTTAGACCGTAATTTCCAAGCCGAAAGTCCAAATGAGAAATGGGTAACAGATGTGACTGAGTTCAAGTATGGAGAAGCAAGAAAGGCTTATTTGAGTGCAATTAAAGACTTACATGATGGAGCCATCGTTAGTTACGTATTTGGACATTCCAACAACAATAAACTGGTGTTTGATACGCTGGATCAGGCCACAGCCCTACTGAATGGTGACCGCCCACTTATACATAGCGACAGGGGCTTTCAGTATACCCATTTTGGATTTAAACAAAGAATAGATCAAGCACAGATGACTCAAAGTATGTCCCGAGTCGGAAGATGTATTGACAATGGTCCAATGGAATCCTTTTGGGGATCACTGAAAAGCGAGAAATATTACATGGAGAAATATAAGACCTTTGAAGAGCTTTCTGCGGCGATTGATGAGTACATATACTTTTATAATCATGAACGTTACCAAAAAAGATTAAACGGCCTTAGCCCCCTAGAATTCAGGGCTAAAGCCGCCTAGATTGTTTTTATTATTTCCACTGTCTACTTGACGGGGAGCAGTTCATTTTGGATGCTTCTATTTATTTTCATGAAACAGATTAATATCAAACTTCTTCTTCATCATGTCAAATACAATATGGCGATTTTTCCATTCCTCTTCTTTTTTCCATAAATCCTTGCTTCTGTCCACTATTTCACACCTTAGTGCCTGGTATTCTTTCTCTGCCTTTTCGCGCTTCTCTTTTAACAGAATCATCAATCCATAGGTCCCTACCGTTAAAATGAGGAAATATAAATTTGCAGAATTCTGAACATACACGGAAAAAATCTCAGCGAAAGAATACGAATAAGGCTGCAGCACCGTTACATAGAGATAATAGAAATAGATTGAAATAAATCCGATCGTCACCCATACTGACAAAAGATGTCTGGATTTAAACCGGTCAAACTTTCTCTTTCGCTCAATTAAATTCTGCAGCATCCTTTTAGTCGCAGGGTCCGTACGATTATCAAGATTCTCGATTTCCTGTTCCATGCCAAGCCCTCCCCTTTATATCATTTTTATGAACTTGTCCATGGAGTTATGATATTGCCTTACAAAAAAGAAACAGAATCTAGTTCGACTCCCATACTTCTCATAGGGAGCAAGGGCGTCAATTTAAGTGACTAAGATGCACGCCCCATTAAAGGTAAATAATAAAAAAAGCCAGGAGTTTTTCACTCCGGCTAATTTTTAATAGGTATCTTCAATACTTGTCCTGCTTGAATCTCATTCCCCTGGATATTGTTTGCTTTTTTAATGATTGGGATTCCATCCTGGGATTTATAGTAGGTCATTGCTACTCGGAACAATGTTTCATTTGGTTTTACAGTATGATAGATGACCTTTTCATTGTTTTCTGATACTTTTTCCTCTGCTGTTGCGTCTTCTGAAGCTGCAGATTCATTTATGGGCTCCGCTGAGGCTGGAGCGGTTATATTCCCGCCTTCTTTTTCTTCACCATCACCCGGTTCTTCCGCAGTATTTTTATCCCCGCTGCTTGATGGAGCAGGACCAGCTGTCACAACATCGATTCCATCTGGATCGGCAATTTCTTCATAGGATGGCGCTTCCTGATCTGCTTCTTTCTGGTCCTTACTGTTTCGTTCATCTTGGCCTTTAACATTGATCATCTCCACCCCGGCACGTTCCTGCGGCTTATACAAAGGTGTTTTAACGCCATCAAGGTAAGAGATAATGCTGAAAAAAGAAATAGGCAGCAGGATGAAAAACAGTGCCATCAGCCTGATGACAGGGTATTTTACTTTAACTTTCGTTTTTTTCTGTTTTTGCCTGTGCATCTCACTTCTTGGCGGGAGGGATTCCTTTTTTTCAGTAGTAGGCTCAGTTTTGCGCTCCACTCGTTTTCGCAGCCGCTCTGCCTGGTCCCTAATAGGTTTTTCCTTATTCACTGCCTGTACCCCCAATTGTTGCTTGAGTCCTGAATTTAATGATTATACCTAAGATAAAATCAATGAAAAAATGCATCACGATTGTCACAACAAGATTATTTGTCACCATATAAATATAGCCAATCAAGAAACTCAATAAAATAATATTAATAAACAAAAACCAATTGAACAGATAGCGATAATGGACGACTGCGAAAATTATGCTCGATATGATTAAGCCGGTATTTGTCTGGATGACACCTCTAAAAAGAATTTCCTCACTAATTGCTACCATAGCCGCAATCAGCATAATCTGGACTACACTTCTATTCTTGAATATCCTTTCGTTCAAGCCCCCATCGTCATAATAGGACTTTGGCAGATATCTCATGAAGATAAAGTCCATAACTACGACTGCAGCTCCCGCAGTGAGCCCAACCAACAAAATATTCCAGTCTTTCCAAATAAATAATCCTTCGAACTCATTGAAGCTATCAAACAATATCATACCTAATATTCCCGATATCGTTAATAGTAAAATTTGCGTAGCGATTAAATGGAACAGCAGTTCTTTTTCAGTAAGACCTGCCACGGTTTCCTTATATCGATCTTTCATTATATCCGCTCTCTCATCAATAGAATTGAAGCCAATTCCTGCTTCCAGTCCAACGCAACGTCACTTTGTCCACCGGCTGGTTCGGTTTCTTCAAAATGATCTATATTTATACCACAATTACTGCAGCAATTCCGGGGCCTTTCCTGGATTTCCTCGCCGAACATATCCAAAATAAAAGCCCTCTTGCATTCCTTTGTATGAATCCAATCAAGCATCTTCTTAATTTGCCTATTTTTTACCTGCAGACGATTTTCAATTAATTGCCCCAGGCTCCTTTTATCCTTGTTATAATCCATCGTTTCTATACTAGAGAGGTAATCCTCAACAATCCTCCATTGGATCTCGGTGAAGCCGCATATCATTGACAGCTCTTCCGCACGTCCGGCAAGATCATGATAATGGAGCTGGTTATCAATTATAAAGGCAAACAGCCTCTCAATCTGGTATTGATCAGGGAGCTCACCTTCAGCGAGCTGGTACGCCAGCTGTTCGTCTCCTGGAGTGTAAATCAAGACGGCAATTGAATCGCGGCCATCTCTTGCCGCCCTTCCTATTTCCTGAAGGTATGATTCGATCTGCATTGGCATATGGAAATGAATCACATAACGGACATTTTCTTTATTAATCCCCATTCCAAAAGCGCTTGTAGCACAAACCACATCAAGCTGGCCATTGATGAATTGCTGCTGGATAAGGATCCGGCTTTCCGGATCAAGGCCCCCATGATAGGCCATGGCATTCATGATTCCTTTTTCCCTCATATGCGCGGCTGTTTGCTCAGCGACTTTCTTGCTGGAAAAATAAATGATCCCGGGTCCTTTAAAAAATTTCACCAACTCGACTGTCCGGTCCAGCTTATCCTGAAAAGCAGATGCGAATTCCAAGGCAAGAGAAATAGCGGGCCTGTCCACAGAATAAACCACTTCATTCCAATCTCCTAAATGGAGCTTTTCAGCTATATCTCTTCGGACTTCCTCTGAGGCCGTGGCTGTCAGCGCAAGCGTTAAAGGATGGCCAAGCTTCTCTCTGAACTCTCCAAGCTTGAGATAGTCCGGCCTAAAATCATATCCCCATTGAGAAATACAATGAGCCTCATCTACAACGAACAGTGAGACAGACAATTTTTTAATCCGCTTTAATACAGAATCAATTCCCAGCATCTCTGGAGAAATGAAGATAAAACGAAACCATTCGAGTTCTTCCATCGCTTTTGCTTTTTGCGGTGGTGACAAAAAGGAATTCAAGGCAATCACTCTCTTTTCACCCATCGCCATCATTTGCTCAACCTGATCCTGCATAAGGGACAGCAGGGGTGAAACAATCAAGACCGGCCCGTCCACAAGGTAACCCGGAAGCTGGTAGCACAGGGACTTACCCGTTCCAGTTGGCAGCATGGAAATCGTATGTTTTTTTCCTACAACCGATTGGATTGTTTCTTCCTGCCCTGGACGGAAATCCTCGAACCCAAAATACCTTTTTAAATAGTTTTTTAATTCCATTCCATATCACCATATTTAGCCATAACAAGCCTAATTTCAAAATAGGAGGCATCAGCCACCTGTTCCTTGATTTGCTTTAGTTTTTTCGCAGAATTCTGCTGAGCTGCGAGAAGGATTCTTTCCCTTTTGTCATGAAGAACATAGTGATCTATATTAAAATCCTTGATGGAAAACGTAATTTCCACAACATGATCTTCTATTGTGCTTTGCTTAAGGTTTCGTACAGCTGCAATCTCTTCAAGGGTATAACCCCTCTGAATTAATCTATAGGTCTTGTCAGTCGAAATCGTCAAGGGAACGCTGCGCTCCGCCTTTTTGATTAATCCACTAAGCAATGGATAGGCATGCTCGTTCTCTATCACCCTGTCAAACATTGCATGTAAGCAATTTAAGAATTCGTAATGATAATGAGCCGGTTCTAGACCGGTCTTTTCAGCAGCCTGCAGAGTGGTTAAACCAATTTTCCTGAAGCCAGTCAGTCTAAAAACAACCAAATCGGGTCTTGTCTTTTCATTATCAAGCGCAGAGATCAGCTCATTATAAAGCCTTTCCGCAAGCTTGTAACGATCTTCATTTTGCTGCTTGATGTAATGTTTAACCCAAATAAGAGTTTCCCTCTTATTTCTTACCGGGATAAAGGAACGCTCATGATTGATAAGATTAGAACTCACCTGGATCAGCAACGTCACCCTTTCCCAAAATGAATCCGTAACCTGGTGATATTTCCAGCCATTCAGATAATCAGGAAGCTTGTATTCAGCTAACTGTTTTTCCAGCGCTTCTTCTCCCTTGCCCGTTAATATTACCCTCGTTTCTGCAATTTCCTCTGCCAGTCCCCTTTGCTTCAGGCTATCAATCATGTTTTCGAGTCCTGCACGGGTAACTGAAGGGTATGTATGAAAAAAAGGGGTGATTTTATACAAATGCGCATCTTGTATCGTCTGGGAGGAACGTTTGCCCTGTAGAAGATGAAATAACGAATAAATGGTTCTATCGCCATTGATTTTTTTCAATATAGACAAAACAACTGTTTCCAAATATGTTATCTCCATAAAATCACCCTGGAATGAAAAATTAAGCAAAGGGCACGATAATATTCGGCGCCCACTATAGCAGAAAAATAATCTAACATTATTTTAACATGAAAATATCTAGTAAAATGTTTTATTTTCAACGGAAAAACCATTCAACGCCTTGTGTGATAAGCATTCTCAATACTTTTTTTATTGAAATGTTGGCGATACAGTTTTACAATAGGTATGAGGAATACGTTTTCACTGTTTCAGTGAAAACAGCATATTATTGTTAAACACTTGGGAGGAATTATATCATGGCTAAGTACACAATTGTTGACAAAGAAACTTGTATTGCATGTGGAGCTTGCGGTGCAGCTGCTCCAGATATCTACGATTACGACGATGAAGGCATCGCATTCGTAACACTTGACGAAAACGAAGGTATCGTTGAGATCCCTGATGTATTAATTGACGACATGATGGATGCATTCGAAGGCTGCCCAACTGACTCAATCAAAGTTGCAGATGAGCCATTTAACGGAGATGCTACTAAATTCGAATAAGAGTATACATAATTCCCGCTTACAGGCGGGAATTTTTTTTTGGGAGTTATTACGGATGATGACACTGTACATCCCATTTAAAAATCAAAAAGCAACGGTGCAGACCGTTGCTTTTGTATTAGAAATCATATGAATTTAAGCACTTTTGAAAGCTTGCTGTCTCTCGATCCATGTTTTCATCCTTGTGAAGATCAGCATGAATATGACAGACATCAGTAAGCCTTTAACGAAATTAAATGGTAAAATCCCTGCGACTATCATGGCCCGCGTTTCCGGTCCGGACATTGCCGGCATATTCAAGAACAAAGTGTAGGCAGGAAGGAACACGTAATAGTTCAGGACACTCATCAGGATGGCCATACTTGTTGTACCAGCCACCAATGCGAACGTCATTCCCTTATTGGACTTCATCCGCTGATAGATATAATAAGTTGGAAGGATGAATAAAACACCTGCAACAAAGTTGGCAACATGCCCAACAGGAACACCCGTATCACTGCCTGTCATAAAATAATCAAGGGTATTCTTCAAGAATTCTACTAAAATACCGGCAGCCGGACCAAAAATCAACGCAGCAATCAATGCAGGTATATCGCTGAAATCGACCATTAAGAATTTTGGAAACGGCGGCAGCGGAAAATTCAGCAGCATCAACACATACGAGATACTGCTCAGCATACCAATTGAGACCATTGCTTTGACACTAAATTTTTTCATTTTCCTCTCTCCTTATAGAGATCCATCTCACATAAAGAAGAAAGATTCGGCAATCACATACCCATAACAAATAAAACCCTCAAGTTTTCTGAACTTGAGGGAGACTGTTGAAGGGTATGCCAAATAACCGTTCGAAACCTGCATTTTTCGAACGTCTGCAGAACCTCCATCTTCTCCCATCCAGACTATACTGTCGGCTTTGGAATCGCACCAAATCCTGCCCTTACAGGCTCGCGGGCTTAGAGAATTCTTCTCATTACCGCCGATCGGGAATTTCACCCTGCCCCGAAGATAGACCATATTTATTTAACAAGTTTATTATACTGAAAAAAAGATATTTTGTGAAGGTGTATGCTTGTGACGATTTTATGTCTGAAATGGCCTAAAATGCATTTTGGTCAATAAGAGGATCGTGATTAGCAAAAATTTCTGCTAAATTCGGAATAACAGAATATAATTAGATTAAATCAATTGATTTTGGTCAGCGCTTGCATTGTATTCATGAACAATTCGGGAGTTTGACAAAAGAATATTCGTTTTGTAAAATAATCAGAAAATTACCACTTTATTTTTCAAAAGAAGGAGTGAAACAAAAAATGTTTCAGGTTCTGGCGGCAGATTCAATAAAGGAAGAAGGCTTACAGCCATTATTAGAACACGAAGGAATCCAGGTACATATCGGGGGTGTTGGCTCAGGGGTAATCGATTTACAAGAAGTTGATGCCCTAATAGTCAGAAGCGCTACGAAAGTCACCAAAGAGCTGCTCGATCGAATGCCACAACTAAAAATCGTTGGCCGGGCAGGTGTCGGTGTAGACAATATCGATATCACCGAGGCGACAAAGAGAGGAATTATCGTCGTAAACGCTCCAGATGGGAACACCATTTCTACCGCGGAACATACTTTTGCAATGATGTCTGCTTTAATGCGGAACATCCCACAGGCACACTCCACCGTAAAAAATGGAGAATGGAAGAGAAATAAGTTTATTGGAAATGAACTTTACGGAAAGATACTAGGCATTATCGGTTTGGGAAGGATTGGTTCTGAGCTTGCAAAAAGAGCCAGAGCTTTTGGAATGTCTGTAAAGGTATTTGACCCATTCCTGACGAAAGAGCGGGCAGACGTTTTGGGTGTTCAACTGTCCTCCTTTGACGAGGTCCTCGCCGAAACCGATATCATCTCGGTCCACACTCCTTTGACGAAAGAAACAAAAGGACTTCTCAATGAAAAGACATTGAGCCAAACTAAAAAAGGCGTCTATCTCCTCAACTGTGCGCGAGGAGGAATCATTGATGAGATGGCTCTCGCTCATTATATTGAGAATGGTCATGTTGCCGGCGCTGCATTGGATGTATTTGAAGTTGAACCCCCAGAGAATCACCCTTTACTTAAGTTTGATTCAGTTATTGCCACCCCACACCTCGGAGCTTCTACAAAAGAAGCGCAGCTGAATGTTGCTACCCAGGTAGCCAGAGAAATCAGGACTTATTTTGAGAATAGACCTGTGGCCAACTCGATTAATCTCCCGGCAATGTCTAAAGAAATCTATGAAAAAATCCAACCCTACCACCAGCTTGCGAAGGAAATGGGGAAGATTGTCTCAGAATGCCACAACAAAGGGATCAGCGAGCTGACAGCCACCTATTCAGGCACTGCAGCAGATCTCGAGACCTCTTTTTTAACAAAGGCGCTCCTTGCTGGATTTTTCGAAAACCGCATTGATGTGAAAGTAAATGAGGTAAATGCAATCCACATTGCAAAAGAGCGTGGAATCATGGTTGGGGAAAAAGTGACAGGAAATTCCTTTGGCTACGCAAATACCATAACAGTAACTGCAAGCGGAGACGGAGAAACTTTTACAGCGAGAGGAACCTACATTGACCATTACGGGCCAAGGATTGTCAATCTGGACGGTTTTAACATTGATTTCCACCCAGCAGGGAACCTCCTGTATATCCAGCACATGGACCGTCCTGGGGTAATCGGGCATGTAGGAAAGGTCTTAGGTGACCATGGTGTGAACATTGCGACAATGCAGGTCGGAAGAAAAGAGGCCGGCGGCGAAGCCATCATGGTCCTCTCGTTTGACAAGCCCCTTTCAAATGAGATGATCGGCAAGCTTGAGTCTCTGCAGGACATTGTCACCATCAATAGCATATTGCTCTAAGCACAGCAAACAGGCCTCCACTTAACGAGGCCTGTTTTATATAATTTCGTGTTTAGTATGAGTTTATTCAGCTCGTCCCCATTTGTCAGTTCCCCATATTATCCCAACGGAAAAGATTTTCTTTCACCTTTGGAGAATGTCATGATTTCGTCATATCCAACCTCTCGCGCTAGTTCAAGAGCCTGGCCAAAATCAGCACCGACATGCTCAGGCACATGGGCATCGGAGGACAAAACAATCGGTATATTCTTATCAAAGCACATCTGCAATAGTCTTTTGTCTGGATACAATGTCTGAGTAGGCTTCCGCAATCCTGCAGTGCTTATTTCCACACAGGTCTTGGATTGTGCCAGCGCTGATGTCGCGCGATCATACTGCTCCAAAAGGAAGCTTTCATCTTCAGGGACATATTTAAAAATTTTCACAAGATCAATGTGCCCGATTATATCGAAAAGATTTGACTGCGCCAGTGTTACCACCTGGTCAAAATAACTTTTATACACTTCATAAACATCTCTTCTGTCCCATTCTTTACGATATTCGGCCAGGTCAATCCCGAAATCGCCAATCCAATGGATCGACCCTATTACATAATCAAATTCATAGCTGTTGATGAACTGTTCCATTTCCCTATGCTTCCCAGGAGTGTAATCCATCTCGATTGACATTTTAACGTCAATTTCATTTTTCCAGGCTTCCTTAAAAAGATTAACGTAATCAGCCATATCATAGAATCTGCGTTCATCCACCCAGCTGTTGCGCAGGATATCTGCAGTTTGGTAGAAGTGATATGCATGCTCAGAAATCCCGAAATGCTGGATTCCCCTTTTATTGGCCATATCAGTAAACTGCTTTAAATAGTCCTGCGTCAATGTGCCTCTTTCCAGATGGTTGTGGTAATCCGTCAGCATAGTACCCATCCCCTTTGTGACCGTTTTACTCATTATACTTTCAGATAACAGCAGGGGACAAGGATTGATTATCGGGTAATTAATATTTGCTGCGGCTGGATTGTATCAGATGTCAGATTGTTCAAAGCTTTTAATTTTTCAACGGACGTGTTTGTCTTTCTTGCAATAGAGATTAGTGTATCCCCACTGGAAACCACATAACTCTCTTCAGCTGAACTCTCGATTATTAAAACGTCTCCTGGAGAGATCTGGTTGCTGTTCATATTATTTTCTTTCTTGATTTTTTCTACAGAAGTGTCATAATATCCAGCGATTGACCAAAGCGTCTCGCCTCTTTGCACGGTATGCTTTGCTATAGGCTGATGCTCAGCAGCTGCTAGTTTTTCTGAATTTTCGTTTGCAATGTCAATATGGTAGCTCTCGCCTTGGCTGCCAATATCGATATTATCCATCAGTCGAAGCTTGGCAATTGTTTCTACCGTCACTCCACTTCCTTTTTTCTCCATAGCTAAAATAGGCTGTCCTACAGCTGCTTCACCTAAAGCCAATACAGGATCTACAGCATTTTCTTTTTCGTATGTCCAATTATCCTTATGAATTTCAAAATGAAGGTGAACTCCAGAGGAATCCCCTGTGTTCCCCATCAGACCAATCACATCGCCCTGCTTAACAACCTGCCCTTCTTTCACATTCCTTTTATTCAAATGGGCGTATACAGTTTCCAGGTTGTTCTCATGCTTAATGAACACTACATGTCCATATGAGCCTGAATAATATGATTTTGTTACTACCCCTTTATCAACGCTATGTATTGGTGTTTTGAATTCACCTGCAATATCAATTCCCTTATGATGGCCATGTCGCGTTCCATATAAGTCCGTAACGACACCATCGGCTGGCCAAACCCAATCTAAAGTCAATTCTGTTATATCGAGCATTTCTGCCTGAGAGTGCTTTCCGCCAAGAAATAACAAACTAATACAGAGTGCCATGATTCCGGCAATGAGTAAACGCTTTATGTAATCCTGCATTTTCTTCCTCCTTAACTTTTTACTCCCTTTCCATCCCTATGACAGCCTGTACAAAAATAGAACTGTATTGTGGAAAAGCAGCAGCTAAAAAAGCACATTCGTTATAATTGGTGGGAAGCTGCTTTTTTATGCAAAAGAAGGAAAATTTGTTATTGGGGTGGTTTTAAGCTCCCCCTCCCATCCAAAAAAAAAAGAAAGACCTGATGGCCTTTCTTTTAGTTGATATTTTTCTTGTTCGGTGCGAGTGGCAACGGGAGGACCTCGTTCAGATTGAAAGGTCCAAGCTGATCAATGTTCGCATTTGTGAACCTGACTCCGGAGTAATCAAACTCGCTTGCAGTCATTAGGATTGCCTCAAGATTCGGCAGAAACCCTTCATCAAGAGTCGTATCATCCGTTAAGGTGATTTCTAACACTTTATCTTTTGATTCAGTTTTTGCAAGCTTGAAATCATCCGGAAGGGAAGGTGAAAGGTAGCCTATTTCATCACCTTTTATCATCTGCAGAAATGCTTCACCAATTGTTTTGTGCTGTTCTTTAGTCGGCACAAGGTATGGGTTAGCCATGCCTTGTACTGGCAAGAACAAGTACGCTCTTCCCACTGTTGTTTCGGCACTGATTGGCAACTCATTAATTACGCCAAAGTTACCTAAATCAATCCCCGGTTTACCCTCAGTTGTGAAGATGATTTTATCGATTCCTACACCTGAGAAATCCTGTTTCATTGAGTCAACAAAGTTAGTGTTTGAAGTGCTTCCTTCTCGGTATGGATTATTTTGTTTAACATCCATTGTCAATGTCTTAGTTGCCTCATCGAAGTTCCAGGTAGCATCTATTGGGTAGTAATCTGTCAATCCCCATTCCTTTTCCTTAAGCAGCGGCATTGTTTCCGTATAGCTATCTATCAGGGACTTCCCTTCTTTTTTCGGTGCTGTGACCGTAACTGGAACAATTGCCATCGCCTGGTCGTCAGGAATTGCATAGGTGAAGATGTCTGATGTCTCGATGTCAGCCTCTTCTGGATATAAAGAAATCAGGCCGTCATAAGGATTTACCTGGTCCATTGCAGCGAAATCCGCCTTTTCTTCTTGCTCACCATCTGCTGACTCCGCCATGAAGGTATTTTCCTGCTCTCCAGTGCTTTTTTGACTTGCTGAATCATCCCTGACAGCAGTATCCATATCCATTGTTGACTTTTCTTCAGTGGCGGAGTTGCGATCCATGCTCTCCTGGGACGAGTTGTTGACACCCAGCAGACTTGGAGAAAGAATAAAGGCGAGGAAGAGCACTGCGGCAAGAGCTGCGCCTGGAACAACCCAGACTGGCATCTTCTTTCTTTTTTCAACACGATGGGCGATATTCTGATAAATGTCACGAGAGTCGCGATGATCTTTTATCTTAGGCATTTGGCCGAGGATTTCTTCTAGCTGCTTATCGCTTAGCTGTGACTTTTTCACTAGTCATCCCTTCCTTTTCAATCATTTCTTCCATCAGCTTTTTCAATGTTTTTAAAGCACGGTGCTGAGTCGTCTTTACCTTGCTTTCCGTCCATGATAAAGCTTCTGCTGTTTCGCTTATCGTTAATTCATGTATATAGCGCATGATGATGACCATTCTCTGGTCAACCGTGCATTGGTCAAGGCACTTGTACATCAGTTGGATCTCTTCACTTTGAAGTGCCATTTCTTCAGGAAGGGGCTGATCGTCCCTTACCTGGCGTGCAGACATATCAAAGGATTCAAGCAATCGCTGCTTCCAGCCCTTCTGTTTGCGGAAATGATCAATCGCGACATTTTTGGCAATCGAAAACAGCCATGTCTTTTCACTGCTCTTTCCCTCAAACCGATCATACGCCTTTAAAACGCGGATGTAGACTTCCTGAACAAGGTCTTCAGCCAGCTCCCTGCTTTTTACCATATAAAATAAAAATTGAAAAACGTCATGATGATATTTTTGATACAATTCATCAAAAACGGAGTTCATAGCTCTATTCGCCTCCGTATTCATTAGATTAGTCGTAAAGTATTAATAAAAGTTTCATATTAACTATATTATTTTTAGAATGGAAATGGAAGGAATTTTCGTGGACAAAATATTCGAAGAAATTACGTAAAATTAAAATTCTTTTCCAAAATGAGGCAGGCTATGGAATAAACAAATCAAATGGAAAGGTGCTAACGGACACTTTTCTCCTGATTTCCTTGGGGTTTGTCCGATATAGGAGTTCTTAAGGACACTTTTTCCTTAATTCCACTTCGGTTTGTCCGATAGACGTGCTCTAACGGACACTTTTTCCTTAATACCACTTCTGTTTGTCCGATAGAGCCATATAAACGATCATTTCCTCTTCAAAATACAAAAAAGTCCACCCATAAACGGGATGGACTCGTAAATTGTTCCTTGTGAATCAAGAATAGTCGGCAAGTTATTCAATAATTCGAGGGATGAAAAAGGAAAATGTCGTACCTTGTCCGAGTTTGCTTTTTACCGAGATATTCCCTCGATGTGCGTCGATAATATTCTTGGCGATGGCTAGTCCAAGACCCGTGCCGGATACGCCTCTAGTTCTTGACTTATCGCCTTTATAGAATCTCTCGAACAAGAATGGCAAGTCTTCCTCAGGAATACCAGGCCCCTGGTCGCTCACCTCAAAATACAAGCCGCGTTCATCGGTTTTACCGCTGATTATAACAGATGCAGAATCCGGGACATGCCTGATGGCATTATCAATCAGATTGGTAAGGACCTGTTCGATGCGGTCTGGATCAAATCGAAAATCAATTTCTTCTGAATCGAAGTGGACAGATAACTCAATCCCCTTCTCCTTCGCAAGGCCATGGAATTTACGGATGATCCGATTGACATAAGGACTAATCTCGACGGTTTCTACGTTAAGAAGAATATGACCTGCTTCCATACGAGCTAAATCGAGCAGTTCATTAACAAGTCGGCCCATTCTAAGGGATTCATCGTAAATGACTTTGGCCATTTCCTTCTTTTCTTCATCTGTTTGGGCGATGTCATCGACGATTGCTTCACTATATCCTTGCATCATCGAAATCGGCGTCCTTAATTCATGTGAAACATTGGCGATGAAGTCTTCTCTCATTTTGTCGAGCTTTCGTTCCTCTGTCATATCGCGGACGACAGCTACAGCTCCCCGGATGAATCTCTTATTATACAGCGGGCTGACGATGATTACCCAGGTTCTTCCCTGAGCCGTAATCTCCCCAACCTGCTCTTTCTCCGTATTGACTGCAAGCTGGAATAACTCCATGACTTCAGATGGCACGGCATCTGTATTCTCGGAAGCCAGCCCCTGCTCATAATACCAATATCTCAGAAAGATTTCGGCAGGCGGATTGGTAATCAAAATTGTACCATCACGATTGAATGTGATCACGCCATCTGCCATGCTGCTGAGGATGCTTGTCAGCTGTTCTTTTTCCTGACTCAATGCGTTCATATTGAATTTCAGCTGTCTGCCCATCTGGTTGAAGGCAGTCGCTAATTCCCCTATTTCATCATGGGTGAGGATTGGCACCTTTGTATCAAACTTACCTCTGGCAACTTCAAAAGCTGCCTCCCTCATTTTTCGCAATGGAGCAGTAATCCTTGTGGAAAGGAAAAATGCAAAAATTGTCGTCAGGACTATTGCAACACCGGCAGCCAGCAAGATGAACTTAGTGGTCAGCCTGGTCGTCTCTTCCATTACCTCTAGTGACTGATAGATGAAGACTGCTCCATTTTCATTCTCAAACTGGTGAAGCGGAACACCGATCATTAGGTATTGGGTATCATCAACATCGTTTGAAATACCTGGCATGGAGGTAATCATGTCTACAGTCTGGTCGTTCTCAAAAACGGCAGCAAGATCCTTATCATTCATAAAAAATGAAATGGGTACATGTGTGGAGTCCTCTACACTGGGTGAATAAAAATAAGTATTTCTATCTTTAATGATCGTTACCCTGGAGTCATCGTCGACCATTTCCCATGCAATCTCAATGCCTAATTGTTCCTCCTGCCCAGGATGATCTTCCAGCACCCTGGCTATTTTTTCGGCAGTATTGGTCATTCCTCTCCTGGTTTCATTAATGTGATAATTTTCAAAGAATTCCATCAACATTACTGTCAGGATGAACAATACAAATGAAACCAGCAAAAGGATGGTAATCCAAAGCTTACCTACTACACTGCGCCAAAACATCATTCATTGACTACCTCGAACTTGTAGCCAACACCCCAGACCGTCACAATCATCTTTGCAGCCTGTTCAGATACTTTGTTCAGCTTTTCGCGCAATCTTTTAACATGAGTATCTACTGTACGTAAATCGCCGAAAAATTCATAATGCCAAACTTCCTTCAATAATTGCTCGCGATCAAAAACTTTATCAGGAGCTTTTGCAAGGAAGTAGAGCAATTCATATTCCTTAGGCGTCAGGCTGACTTCTTTGCCATCAGCCAAAACCCTATGAGCATCATTATCAATGGTTAAATGAGGGAAAACAATCACATCTTTTGCAGTCGTCTCTGTCTGCAGGTAACTTGTGCTCGATGAGCGTCGAAGCATTGCTTTTACGCGCAGCACAACTTCACGAGGGCTGAATGGTTTAACGATGTAATCATCAGTCCCTACCTCGAAGCCTTGTACTCTGTTCACTTCCTCACCTTTTGCGGTAAGCATGATAACAGGTGTTGACTTCTTTTCACGAAGGTCACGGCAAACCTCGATTCCGTCTTTCCCAGGCATCATCAAATCTAGAAGGATTACGTCATAATCATTGGCAAGAGATTTTGCCAGCGCTTCATTTCCATCTTCTGCTTCATCAATTATATAGTTCTCTCTTTCAAGATACATCTTCAATAATCGTCTTATTCTTTCTTCATCATCCACTACTAAAATCTTCACGTCTTTTTCCATAAGGTATATCCCTCCCTGCGATTATTTTACATAAACATGCGTCTACTTGCCACGATTTTTTAAAAAAGGCCTTCACTTAAGACAGTGAAGGCAGTCATAAAATTGACACAAATTAGGAACCTGCATAAGAATGCAGACCTGCAATTACAAGGTTAACTGCTACCAGGTTAAACATGATAATGATAAAACCAATGACCGCGAGCCATGCGGATTTCTCTCCATGCCATCCTTTTGAAAGGCGCAGATGCAGGAAGGCCGCATAGAAAAGCCAGGTTATCAATGCCCATACTTCCTTTGGATCCCAGCCCCAGAAGCGAGTCCAGGCAATCTGAGCCCAGATCATCGCAAAAATCAATCCGCCAAGCGTGAATACCGGGAAGCCAATCAATACGGAACGATAGCCAATTTCATCAACGAGATCCATATTGATGTTCTTCGTCCATGGCTGCAATGCCGCAGCAATTCGCTTCCGCAGAATGAGTCTTAATAAAACATATAATACTATACCCGCTGCGAGCGACCAAATAACAGTGTTCAGCTTCTTTGCACTGATGATTGCAGGTGTCTCGAATAATGGTTCAAAACGGTCTTTATCAGTCAGCTCATATTGGTGCGGTCCTACTATAGCAGGAATTGTATATTCCTCTGTGGCAGGCTGTCCATCCTTGTTAATATAGTTAAAATTCGCTGTATAATCTGTTGCTGCGAAGAAACTGGAAACAAATACGAATCCAAGCGTGCTGATCAAGCCAAACAAGACAACTTCAAGCCATAATGTACTTTTTGTTTTCTTCGTCTGATCAACGCTTCTAACGAGATAAATCAGACCAGCAGCAAAACTGATTGCCAGGATTGCTTGTCCGATCGCTGTCGTAGTTACGTGAATATGGAGCCAGTAGCTCTGAAGCGCCGGAATCAATGGTGTTACTTCCCTTGGGAACATGCTTCCATAGGCGATGATCAAAGCAGCCACAGGCAATGTGAACAGCCCCAGTAATGGAGTTTTATACATGAAATAAATGACGATAAATGCTCCTACCAATGACATGCCGAAGAATGTCGTAAATTCAAACAGGTTGCTGACCGGAGCGTGACCGGAAGCAATCCATCTTAAAATAAAAAATGTCATTTGCGAAAGGAAACCCGCAATTGTTACAATGACTCCAATATTCGCCCATTTATTTGGGGCATTTTTTTTATCAGCATGCCTTTTATCCTTAATAGCTCCCCCGAAAAACAAGATACCAACTAGATAGAGGATAAACGCTGCAAATAGAAAGTTAGAACTCAACTCAACCATTATTTTCCCTCCTTACTCCTTCTTTTCTTCTGCCACCTGGTCCTCAGGAGCATCTATCCCGGAATCGGAAAAGACTTCTTCTAGCTCTCTTTTTAAACCATGCCAGTTTTTATTTGTATGTGCCGCAGTCCATACCTGGTTATTTATTCTTCTTAACCATACACGTCGGTGGTTCCAATATGCCCCCTGGATGACACCAATCATGAATATCAATCCACCAAGACCAATGATCCAAAGTGTAAGGTCTTTTCTGACTGTCAGAGCTGTAACGTTCTTCGTTTCGATCCCTGCGAATGTCATCTTGTAGTCATTTTCACCCAAGGGCTCAAGATTCTGCCTGATGGCTACGAAACTGACTTCACCTTCTGTATTCTCAGGAGAGAACATCTTGAAAATAAAAGCAGGGTTATTGGGAATTCGTGACTTCGTTGCTGGTTCCCCATCTTCGTTAAACTCAAAATCCGGGAAATAGCTCATCACTTCTACTTTGTACCCATTTCCTAGATCGTATTTCATCTCAGGGTCATATAAGTCTACCACTACATCACCAAATTGTTGCTCTGTTTCTTTATTCTCAAGTTTAAAGGCCATCTTGCTCATTTCATCAAGCTTATAGTCGACCTGATACAAGGCAAAGCCATCAATTTTCAGAGGCTTGTTAACCTGGATCGCCTGATCACGTATTTTCTCAAGCTCAGGCTTTTCACCCGGGACAATTTCTCCCTGCCTTTGGTATAAAGTAGCATCGGTCTGATAGTTTTTCACTACCGTCCCTGCCTTGTTGATTGCGTCTTGGAAGACTTCCTCATCTTTATCTTTATCATAGACTTCGAAGATAAATTGATTGTTTTCAAGATAATAGCGGCCTTCGGTACCAGGAATCGCTTTTGTTTCCCCTTCCCTGAGCCACAGGATTTCATCCACGTACATTCCAGGAACGAATCTGAGCATGCCGCCAATCAAAAAGATGATCAGGCCAAGGTGGTTTACATATGGGCCCCACCGTGAAAATCGGTTTTTTTCGGCGAGGATATCGCCATTTTCCTCACGAAGTTTATAGCGTTTTTTCGTCAGATTTTCTTTGATTTTCCCTACTGCTTCATCCGTTAGAACAGCATCTGAGGTACTGAACATTCTCTGGCGCTTCAAAAAGCTTTCATGTCTTGAAACCCTTTGGTTTTTCAATGACCTGTATAAAGGAACCACCCTGTCAAGGCTTGCGATTACAAGTGATATACCTAAGGCTGCAATCAAAAGCAGGTACCACCAGGAACTGTAGAGGTTATGGAAGCCAAGATCATAGTAAAGCTTTCCCATCCACCCGTATTGCTCTTCATAATATTCCCATGGAGGCATCACTGGCGGAATGTACATTTCCTGTGGAAAAATCGTTCCTAAAGATGATGCAACCAAGAGGATGACGATCAGCCAGACCCCAACTTTTACCGACGAAAAGAAATTCCAGATTTTATCAATAAATGTCTTGTTATAAGTTTGTGACCGGCGCGCACTGCCTTCATAGCGCATATCCACGAGCTGCTTCTCTTTCTCTTTTTCTTCCAGCACTCTTCCGCAAGATTCACATAGGATCGTTCCCTGCGGATTTATATGGCCGCACTCACATTTTACTTCGTTCATAGTAAAAACTCCCTGTTCCCCTTACTTTTAAGGTTTTATCTGCTCCATGAAATCACGGACTGTTTTTTCATCTAATTCCCCAGTATGACTCCTTACAACAATTCCTTCTTTATCAATCAAAAAGGTTATTGGCAACGGGTTGATTCCATATGCTGCCTGTACTGGTCCCTCGTCGATCAGAACTGGAAAAGTCATGCCTTTTCGCTCAATAAACCTATTAACAGCAAGTTCTGATTCACCGGAGTCAATTGCCAGCACCTGGACACCCTGATCCTTGTACTGCTGGTACTGATTTTCGATATAAGGCATTTCCCGCTCGCATGGCTTGCACCATGTTGCCCAAAAATTAAGGAAAACTCCTTGCCCTTTATAATCAGAAAGCCTGTGTTTATTGCCTTCCATATCAACAAGGACAAAATCAGGAGCAGGTTTTCCAATCACAATCTTTTGGTTTTTATCCTTATTCATGTTAGCGTACAAAGTATAGCCAACAGCCAGAGCCATAACCGCGAGAATAATTGTTCGAGTGATTAGACGTCTCTTTTTCATTCCTAAACCTCCCACCGTATTTCTCCCTCATTATAACATTCTAACTACACCCATGTTAGTAACTCTAAGACTTTTTCATAGCCAGGACACGGAGCTGCTTCACCTCATGATGTGTAAGCTCCCTGATTTCGCCAGTTCTTAAGCCATTCAGCGTCAGGAATCCATACTTTTCCCTTTTCAGCTTTAATACCGGGTGCCCGATTGCGTCGAACATCCTTCTGACCTGTCTATTCCGTCCCTCATGGATCGTGATTTCGACAATTGCTGTATCCTTCTTTTTATCAACACTCAGCAATTTGGTCCTAGCCGGCGCTGTTTTTCCATCTTCGAGCATGACTCCTCGAGCCAGGCTAGTCAGCTTTTCCTTTGAAGGAATACCTTTTACCTTTGCCACATACATCTTATCTATTTCATTGCTTGGATGCATGAGCAGATTCGCGAATTCCCCATCATTCGTCAACAACAGCAGTCCTGATGTATCATAATCCAGCCGTCCTACAGGATAGATGCGCTGTTCGATTGTCTGAAAAAAATCCGTAACCACTTTGCGCCCCTTATCATCCTGTACACTCGAAATAACCCCGCGGGGTTTATAAAACAGGAAATATACCGGTTCTTCACCTTCGATCTGGACTCCATCGACTTCAACTCTGTCAGATGAGGTTACTTTTCGGCCAAGTTCTTTGACAACACTGCCATTTACCTTGACTCTTCCTTCGAGGATCATTTCCTCGGCTTTTCTTCTCGATGCTATTCCTGCATGAGCAATAACTTTTTGCAGTCTTTCCATAAGGTCACTCCTAATTAATATCAATTAACTATGGTAAATATTAATATCTAATCCATCCTTATGAATTATGACATAACTCTCGCTGTTTTCAAAGTAAGCAATGGTGTAAAAAGTGAAAAATAAGTATGGAATATTAATAGTTCTTTAACAAATGTTCGTTCTGTAAACGTGTTTCAATATTATTTTATACTAATATTAGCATCATTTGTGATTCCTTTGTCAGTAGGTTTTTTGAGAGTATTTTTAAAAGTGTGCGATCTAATATGACTGTTTCCGTACCTGTCGCTTCAAATTTCACTTCGTTTAGCTAAACACTAGGACCCCAAAAAATAAGAAGATACCTTTAGAAGGTATCTTCTCTATTTTGAGAACATGAACGTGACTACGATAATAGCTGTTATGATGGCTACTGCGTCAGCAAGTAGACCGACTTTGAGTGCATCTCCCATTTTTTTGATCCCGACAGCTCCGAAATAAACGGTGAGGACATAGAACGTAGTGTCCGTACTTCCTTGAAGGGTGGCTGCAAGAGTACCGATAAAAGAGTCAGGCCCATGGACACCAATCAGGTCGCTGGTAATTCCGAGTGCCGCTGTACCTGAGATTGGCCTGATCAGCGCGAGCGGAACTATTTCTGCCGGTATCCCCACCATCTCAAGCCCTGGCCGGATCCAATTCACCATGACATCAAGTGCGCCTGACGCCCTGAAAACCGCTATGGCGACCATCATGCCGACCAGGAAAGGCATGATGGATACAGCCATTTTGATCCCTTCCTTGCCGCCTTCTACAAAGCTTTCATATGTGGGAACTTTTTTATAGGTGCCATAAATCAAGATAAAAGCGATCAAAACAGGGATGAACCATAGTGATATCGCAGATACAATTTCCATTTTGATTTACCCCTTCTTGCTTCTTCTATAGTAAAAGAAACGGTCTATTAATATCGCTGCAAAAGCAGAGACAGCAGTTGCCACAAGAGTCGGCCCAACTATATCTGTCGGGTT
Organism: Mesobacillus jeotgali; assembly: GCF_014856545.2. Classification (NCBI taxonomy): domain Bacteria; kingdom Bacillati; phylum Bacillota; class Bacilli; order Caryophanales; family Bacillaceae; genus Mesobacillus; species Mesobacillus jeotgali. The sequence continues at coordinate 3,181,671 of NZ_CP109811.1, forward strand.
GGCGGAATCATAATTCATCCTTATCGCGATAACAGTGGTTGGAATGAGAGTGATGCTAGCTGTGTTGATCGCAAGAAAAGTGATCATCGACCTGCTTGCTTCGTTTTTCCCATCATTCAACTCTTTTAGTTCTTCCATCGCCTTGATTCCCAGAGGTGTAGCGGCATTCCCAAGCCCAAACATATTCGCAATCATATTCGAAAGTATGTAGCCCATCGCCGGGTGGCTGGCCGGGACTTCGGGAAACAGCTTTGAAATCAAAGGCTTAAATAAAGATGAAAGCTTCGATAAAAGTCCTGAATCCTCCGCAATCCTCATCATCCCGAGCCAAAAAACAAGGATGCTGATCAATCCGATACTAAGTGTGATTGCTTCCTTTGCACCTGTAAAAACAGCCTCGTTCACCTCAGCCATTGTGCCATTCACCATCGCAAAGCCAAGACCAATTAAAATCATAACCACCCAGATATAGTTAACCATGATCCTGTACCCCTGCTATTGAGGTAAAGATATTTTTAAAAAGGTCGAAGAAGGAGTTTTTCTCTTTTTCCTCCACTTGGTAATAAACAGGTAAACTTGCAATCTGTTTATCATCCATATAGACATTTGCCCGGCCTGCGATAGGAGTTCGCATTTCCTCCTCATTTGGAGGGACCTTTTTCAATCTATATTCTACTTTGACCAGGTCCTCTTCTTCTGTAGTGAGCGGGTATACAAATGAATGGTTCAGATAAACTTTATTTTTATAATCCGATTCCTTTATCCCTTTCACTTTACCTTTAGATAGAATTTCGACGATGTCGTAATTCGAAAAGGCCGTTTCAAACATCTGGATGTGATCATTCCAATCATCAGGCGCATTGAGAGTGACTGCGATTAACTCAAAATCATCTTTTTGCGCAGTTGAGACCAAAGTTCTTTTCGCCCGTTTTGTATAACCGGTCTTTCCACCGGTGCTATATTTATACTTTTCTGTCAGAAGCCTATTTTTATTTTTCCAAACCCTGTCCCAGGTTTCAGTAGGATTGGGAGCCCTGTGTATTTTTGTTCCGGATATCTTCTCGTAAACTTCATTTTCCATCGCATAGCGGGTCAAAAGAGCCATGTCATACGCTGTGGAAACATGGTCTTCATGATCATCCAATCCGTGGGGGTTGGCAAAGTGCGTATTTTCCATGCCTATTTGCTGTGCTTTTTCGTTCATCAAGTATACAAATCCATCCAGACTGCCTCCAACATGTTCCGCGATGGCTACGGCAGCATCATTTCCCGATCTCAGCATCAAACCATACACCAAGTCCTCTAACCTAATCTTTTCTCCCGGCTTTAAGTAAATGGAAGATCCTTCGGCCCGGACTGCCTTCTCACTCACCTTCACCTTTTCATCCAATTTACCAGATTCTATCGCAAGGATGGCCGTCATGATTTTAGTGATACTGGCAATCCTGCTTACTCTGTGCGCATCTTTCTCGTATAACACCCTGCCAGATTCCTGTTCTATCAAAATAGCGCTTCGGGCACTTACCGACACAGAAGCCTGCGCTGTTTGAGGAATGCTGTAGATCAACAGAGTGGCAATTAACAATAATTTCATCCAAATCCTTTTCATTGACAGACCCTCGTCTCCTTTGGCAGTTTGTACAAGTTTATGCAGGACAAGGAGTGTTATGACACAAATTGGAGGACGAGAACAGCGGCGGTTCGAATATTTTTCCTGAATGGAGCAAGCCGGACAGCCAATTTTCAAATAAAAAGGGAACAGCCAGTTAAATAGCTGTTCCCGGGTAATCATTATCTTGATTGAAGCATTTTTGTCCGATAATCTGTTTCGTAATATTCAAGCTCTTCGCGGGCTCTCTGAAAACCACTTTCAAGACTGACCATCAGTTCGTTCAGCTCAGCCGGCACTTGCTGCCTGAACTTTATTGCATTTTTTCCAGTATAAGCGGCTCTGCTGTCCTCATACCATGCATCGTTTTTAGGAGAGAAGAACTCTTCGATGCACTGATAGTAGATTCGGTAGAGCGTCTTCTCAGCTGCCGGCTTTGAGAAGACTTCTGCCTGCAGAATCACCCTGCACGCATCCAGGCCTTCATCACAGTATACAGCCAACTTTCGAAGGCTTGAAAGAATCGTTTTAAAGTATTCTTCATCTGATGGCTGCCCTTGTTTTAGTTTTTCAAGGGTTGTTTCATTCAGGTAGTTCTCCAGCTTCTCTACGGTATCCGCCAGAAATCCCCTTACTTCCTCGATTTGTGTTTTTACGATTGTATTTCCCAAATTGACACCCCCACTGGATTTTAACCATTTCACCTTCGACGTTGCTTCTTTGCGACGGACTCTCATGATCGATTCAATTATGGAATCGGGTATCTTTAAAGTGAATTCCCGCGACCGCGAATCTTAAGAGTCTGAAGGTAAAGATAACAAAGTTTACGAAACTATACCGGCTGGATAATATAATCCAAGGGAGAGCGCACTTCAAAGCTGCCTTTTTGCTCGATGCCTTCGTATATCCCAGGTATCTTGCTGTAATCCAGTCCTTTGAAAATATCCGCGAACTCTCTCTGTTCATTTATATATACCCTTTTACGATGGCGATATCCCGGATTTTTCAATAAGGCAGCTAAAGCCACCAAATCCCTCATATATACTTCCTTGCTTCCGGTGTTGAAGATTGGATCCTGTTCAAATGGAGTAACACTTCCAGCCAACTCATCAAAATACCTCACATAAAGGACATGCAGGGTTTTCTCCTTGCCATCTTCCACAAATGTCACTTCGCTTCGGTTGAAAAAATCCTCCGAGGTGTTTGATTTTTCTTTTTCAAGTTCATAACCAATACATTGCTTTATAAGCATGGTATTCCTCCCGTTGGACATTCATTCTTAAAAACCTTATGTAGAAAGAAATGCTTTGCAGATGAAGCCAGAAGCCCAGCATTCGTCTATTAAGCATTTCCAGAATAATTATTTAGATTTTATCATAAATTCTAAACTTTGTGCACAAAAGCTATTAATCTGCTTCCATTGTTTCCTGGAATTTCTCAAAGAATAAATCCGCGTCATCCTGCAATTCGTCATCCTCAATATGATCAGGAAGCGGAGGCAGTTCACTTATATTTTTCAATCCGAAATAATCGAGAAATTCTTTAGTTGTTCCATATAAAATGGCTCGTCCCGTTCCTTCTGCTCTTCCAACTTCTTTAATCAAAGCCCTTGAAGATAGAGTATGGAGAGGTCTTTCCGTTTTTACCCCGCGGATTTCCTCAATTTCAGCCCTTGTAATTGGCTGCTTATAAGCTACAATCGCCAATGTTTCAAGTGCTGCTTGTGACAAGTGCGCGGTTCCTGGAGATTCCACAAGCTTTTTTAAGTAATCGGCATGATCTTTTTTCGTGGCCAGCTGGTATACTCCAGCCAGCTGGACGATTGTTATTCCGCGGTTTTCGTCTTTTTCGTAATCCTGCTGAAGTTCGGTAACAATTTCATTGGCTTGGATTTCATCCACTTCGAGCACAGCTGTAATTTGCTTCAGGCTCAATCCTTCATCACCTGCGGCAAACAGGAGGCTCTCCAATATTCCTTTCCACTTCACTATTCCCACGCCCCTACTCCTTTCTGGCTGTCATATAAATATCTGCAAAGTTCTGCTCTTGTTCTATGTCGATTTCTTTCCGTTTAATCAATTCTAAAATCGCCAGAAAGGTAACGACAATATGCTCTCGGTCAGATTCGGGAAACAAGTCATAGAACTTTTTCCTTTCACCGCTTTCTTTCAGGAAACTGAGAACCTCGTCCATCCTTTTTTCGATGGAAATTTCCTGACGGGCAATTTTGGTTGAGATTGGCCTTTGCAGCTTTTTCCTTCTCAGAAGCTTTTGAAATGCACCAAGCATGTCATACAACGAGACATTCAGGTCGTTATTTTCACCCTTGATTTCATGGGCATATTCTGACAGGTCACTTGGAGGTTTGGTGTACATAAGACCCCGTTCCTCCTCAAGAGATTTAAGATCACTTGCCGCCTCTTTGAATTTTTTATATTCAATCAATCTCTCCACGAGTTCATTTCGCGGATCCCCGTCATCATCAAATTCGAATTCATCTTCCAATTCTTCCTCATGCTTAGGGAGGAGCATCTTGCTTTTAATTGCTAACAGCGTCGCTGCCATCACGAGATATTCACTTGCGACATCAAGCTGCAATTCCTTCATCGCATGGATGTACATTAAGTATTGTTCCGTTATTTCTGCTACGGGTATATCGTAAATATCAATCTCCAGACGATTGATCAAGTGCAGAAGTAAATCCAACGGACCTTCAAAGGCCTCGATTTTCACATTATATTGCATCATTTCCCACCAAAATTCCTTTAATGAACTACATCATTATATAAGTATAGTAGATTAACTTCATGTTATCCATTACTAATTTACATGGTGAAACTGAAGTCTTTATGCAAAATAGGCGCTGCGCCCAAACCTTTTTGTTTGTTCCTGCATAAGCTGAGATTGAATACTAGGCTATTTCATTATTAGGAGGTAATGCTAAATGTCAGATAAAAAAGGGCATGGACATGGTTACGGATACGGTGCAGGATTTGCTTTAATTGTCGTGCTTTTCATCTTGCTCATCATCGTTGGTGCAGCCTGGTTATAAGCTAAAGCTAAAGCCAAATCAAAGACGAAGATGCCCGGCACTAGCCGGGCGTTTTTATATTTAGCTGATTGGACCGGCTTCTTTTTATCATTTAATTAAATATATGCTAAGCTAGTAGTACTTGATAGGGGGTTATTTCATGACAAAATATCCAATATCCTATATACAATATCTCGCTCATTTCCACGGAGACAGGGATTACTTTGAATGTCACGAAATTCTGGAAGAATATTGGAAAGCGACAGATGCCGGCAATAAAAAATCCATCTGGGTTGCACTGATACTGTTGGCGGTATCAAATTACCATTATCGCCGCAAAAATTTCCCCGGAGCAATAAGGACTTTAATTAAAGCGATGGAGATCTTTGCTGATGACAAGGAAGCGACTAGCCGTTTGGGGATCGATCCTGAAATTTTATCAGGCACACTGAGTAAAAGAAAAGAAGACTTGTTAAACAGACTTCCATACACAAGCTTTAACCTGCCTGTATGTGATAGCGAGCTTAAAAAGCTTTGCCTTGAAGAGTGCAGGAAAAATGGTTTTACATGGGGAGCAGGCAGCGACCTGCAAAATCCCGATTTAATCCATCGACACTCAACACGTGACCGAACAGATGTCATTTCAGACCGGCGGATGGCTCTAGAAGAAAGGAAAAACAGAGAATAATAAAAGGCAGCTGGATTAACATCCACTGCCTTCTACACTATTGTCTTCCTCGATGCATTTTTCAAAAAAGGATGCTGTTTCAGCATTTGCAGCTGCTGTCCATTCAGGAAACATCTCCTGCAGAGAATTAACCATACGCCTTCCAATTCCCTGGTGGCGATGTGATGGATTCACTGAGATGTGAAGAAGCTGCATCATTTTCTCTTCAGTGAAGTTAACACCCAAGAGTCCGATGATATCTTCCCCTTCTTTCCATAAAAACAGTTGCCACGAATCATCCGCTTCATAATTCCTCATCGTCTGCTGAAGTTTTTTCAGATCCTTTTCATTTGGCATGAAAGATAATAACCCCATTGCAATCTTTTCAAATGCCTTTTTATATCGAATTAACATAAATATCCCTCATTGTGGTTTGACAATAATAATGGAATGAAAACAGCACTATTTTTCCCATATCCCATTTAATTTAAACCTTATCTTCCCTTAAAATGGAATCGACTTAAAATGCAAAAACACCATTTTGATACTATATGTTTTTCCTCAATTTATGGTTCTTCTTTTAATTGAATTGATAATATCATACATAATCTCTAACGATACTTCAAATTTTTTCAGAAATCTATTGACCTGGTACGATAAAAAACCAGTAATAAGCTCCCCAGCCAATAGACATTAAAAGTAATAATGCGAATAACAGCCAGTTGTTCTTTTTCAAACGGAATCCCTCCCAATCTGTAATTTTACAACAAGACCGGGTTTTTAGCCAACGAAGTAAATTTTCGTTTTTTATCCTGTAAAAAAAGCTGCGGGAGAGCAGCTTTAATTTTTCACCTTTTCTTTAAAAGGAAGATCTAATTTTAACATATCTTCAAATGTTTCACGGCGAACGACGAGGGTATCCTCTGAATCCTCCAGGAAAACCACCGCTGGCCTTGGAAGGCGATTATAATTATTCGCCATAGAATACCCATAGGCACCTGTGCAAAAAACAGCCAGAAGGTCATGGTCTCCAGCCTTTGGCAGCGGGAGGTCCCAAATCAGCATATCTCCAGATTCACAGCATTTCCCGGCAATCGATACAGTCTCTTCAGGTTTGTCCATGACTCTGTTTGCAAGCACTGCTTCATATTTAGCCTGGTACAAGGCTGGGCGAATATTATCGCTCATCCCTCCATCGACAGCTACGTACTGACGAATATTCGGTACATCCTTTCTCGAACCAACGCGGTAAAGGGTCGTACCAGCATCCCCAACAAGAGAACGACCTGGCTCTATCCAGATTTCCGGCATATTCATTGAATAGTGAGAAGCTTGCTTTTTCACTTCCGCAATGATTTCTTCAACATATTGAGCTGCCGGTATTGGGTCATCTTCGTCTGTATAGCGAATTCCAAATCCACCGCCAAGGTTGAGGACTGTGGATTCGAAAGACAGATCCGTTTTCCACTGATTAAGCTTTTCGAAAATTTTCTGTGCCGCCAGGATGAATCCTGTCGTTTCGAAAATTTGTGAACCAATATGGCAGTGCAGTCCGAGAACTTCAAGATTCTGGTTATCAAGACAAAGTTTCAAAGCCGCTTCAGCCTGTCCATTCTGTAAATCAAATCCAAACTTCGAATCTTCCTGTCCTGTTAAAATATAGTCATGTGTATGGGCTTCAATGCCAGGTGTCACTCGTAATAAAACTTTGATCACTGCGTTCTTTTCTTTGCAAATATCCTTAAGCATGTCCAATTCATAAAAGTTATCGACAACGATACAGCCAATATTGTGTTCTATGGCCATGATCAGTTCATCCCGGCTTTTGTTGTTGCCATGGAAATGAATTTTTTCTGTCGGGAAGCCAGCCGCAAGTGCCGTATAAAGCTCTCCGCCAGAAACGACGTCTAGTGAGAGATTTTCCTCAGCGGCCAATTGCACCATTGCCACTGTTGAGAAAGCTTTACTCGCATACGCTACTTGAGCAGTTATACCAGCATTCTCGAATGTTTTTTTAAACGCTCTTGCCCGTTCCCTGATCAAGGCAACGTCATAAACATATAGCGGGGTTCCATACTTTCCAGCCAATTGGATTGTATCAACACCGCCAATTTCCAAGTGCCCCAGTCGATTAACTTTTGCAGTTCCATGAAATTCCATGTTGTCCCCTCATCCCTTGCCATTTAAAATCATTGTTCAAATATAATTTTTCATTGTTCAGTTAATTTAGCCATAATTTGTCCTATGGCTGCGTGAAACCTGTCCCGAAAAGATAAATAAATAGACAGTTCATCTGATGAACTGTCTATTTATTTTTCGCTTTAAGTCTTTAGTAAATTAAAAACACTTTACCATAATTTGAGGGAACGTGCAATTGCAACCTTGTCACGATTTTGATGGCTGCTTGTAGCGGTTCCGTGCATGGACAATGCTTGGCCTGATTTTCGAACCTGGCACAGCCCTCCTGATCAATATCTGCATAAACGCAACAGGGTGAAAAGGAATGAATGGCCACAGATAAGGAGTGTTCAAGGACTTAATACTGGCAAGGAGCAGCAGCCAGGCCGTGGTTCCTGCCACAAATCCCGGAACATGGAATATAGCAGTCGAAATTAACAGAAATACCCTTCCTATTTTGTTCGCTATACTAAGTTCATAACTTGGTGTCGCATAAGTTCCGATTGCCGCCACAGCGACATAAAGAATGACTTCTGGCACGAACATTCCTACATCGATGGCGATTTGCCCGATCAGGACTGCAGCGATTAAACCCATTGCAGTGGAAAGCGGTGTCGGCGTATGGATGGCCGCCATCCTCAGGAACTCAATCCCTCCATCTGCAAGCATGATTTGCAAGAAAATCGGGATGTTGGAGTCTTCATTAGGCCCGATAAATGAAATTTTATCAGGCAGAAGATCCGGATTCTGAACAAATAAATACCATAACGGCAAAAGCAATAGTGACGCGAGCACCCCAAGGAATCGTATCCAGCGTACCATTGTCCCGACACCTGGTGATTGCCTGTACTCTTCAGCATGCTGAAGATGGTGGAAATAGGTCGTCGGTGTAATGATAACGCTTGGAGATGTATCAACATAAATAAGGACATGTCCTTCAAGCAGATGGGTCGCCGCTACATCGGCACGTTCCGTATACCTTACCAGTGGGTATGGGTTATAGCCTTGTTTCACCAGAAATTCTTCAATTGTTTTATCTGCCATCGTGATTCCATCGATTTTAATTGACTGCAGCTCTTTTTTAATGACTTTGATCAGATCAGGGTTAGCGATATCTTTTATATAGCCAATCGCAACGTCTGATTTCGACCTTTCGCCTACCTTCATCATTTCAAAGCGGAGATTCTCATCCCTGATCCGCCTTCTTGTCAACGCGGTATTGACGATGATATTTTCAACAAAGCCGTCGCGGGATCCTCGCACCACCTTTTCTGTATCAGGCTCCTGTGGCTGTCTCCCCGGGTAGCTTCTGACATCAACCACTAATCCTATTTGTTCACCCTCGACCAATATAACAATGAGTCCTGAAAGAACCTGATCGACAAGCTCATCCATCGTTTTGATTTTTTCTACAGACTGGTGGGTAATCCGGTTCTCCACAATCTCTTGTAGATGTGTAGAAAGTTTCTCGTTATCATTGATGTCCACCAGTTCTTCAACAATATGTACGATGAAGCTTGTATCGCACAGACCATTCACATAATAAAAATGGACATTCTTTTTAAGGATTTTCAGCTTCCTGACTCCAAGGTCAAAACTGGCTTCCAGGCCAACATGGTCTTTCATATATTTTTCAGCTTCGTCCAATGATTTCGGGATGGGCAGCTTGTCATTGTTCTTTGGCATAGAATCCGCTCCTTTCAAGGATGATTTCCACTGCTTTCTTCGTTATTGGCGAACCGATTTTATAGTGATCACGGCGTGCCATTTTACCGATATCCCCTATTCCGATTATTAACGGGACATCAAGCGTATCCAAACAGTACACTGTATCTCCGTTAATTCTCCCCATTTCAAGTTCTGGAATTCCATGTTTGTCCACTCCATAGGGGGTGAGTTCACCTTCCCGGTCTATGCAAAAATCCACGCGGCTCCATTCCGCCATATGAGTTTTCGAAGCGACAGCAATCGCTCCGAGCACCTCAATATCTTCATGCTCAGCCACGTATTTAAGAGCTTTCTCTCCTGCTCCCTCTCCCAGAAACCCACTATCGTCGAACATAACTAAAACAGGATCCTTTGCAGCTTTTTTGATTAATTTAACAAGGTGCGGCCCCGAAAGGACAGAAGGATTGCCATGTGAAAGAGAGATGCACCGCCCGCCTACTTCTGCAGCCACATGCTCAACTGCACGCCGGGCATAATCATCACCATCTGTAATTAAGATTACCTTCCTTTTTTCGGCCATTCTCTGCCGTCCTTTCTGCCATTCATTTTTACTGGATTATTTTCGCTGCAGGTGTGGGCAGGGCACTTACTCCAGTCAAACTACCTATAGCGGCATTCAATCATCAACGTCCTACGAAATAAATCCAATGGAATAATGAGCCGAAAATTTTACCCAGCACGATCGCCATCAACAATGTCTCCAGCTTGTCATCCACCCTGACTCTTCTAGCGAGAATTGGGAGTACATTCAGGACCTCTGTCAAAGCAGCAGCCAGCATACCGACAAATATGCCCCCCGCCAACCCAAGCGGGATTGTCACGTAAGGAGAGAAATTCATCACTGGATCTCTCAGGCTTCCTGCAGTTCCAAGCAGAGCTCCGAGTACCACTGCCCACTCATACCAGGAAATCAGTTTCATTGTCTTCGTCAGCTGTGTTAGTCTGGGAATCACTCCGAGAACCGATAAGAAAGCAACAAAACCAGACCCAACAGCAAGCCCGCTTGCCAGCCCAATAAGGACAATGAACAAGACACTAATCGTCATTTAGATGTTTCACGCTTTCCTTGTTTTCATGCAGGATGACATATTGATCAAGAGATTGCTGATAATTGAACATTTCTACTTCAAGCGGGCTCGGCTCTTCATTTAGCCTCTTTTTGAATACATGGTTAAAGAACAGGATCATACCCAAACCAATACCGATTGAGTAGGGAATCTGGAATAACAGCGGCTTCGCGACTTCCTTTCCTGTCATGATAAAATAAAGCCGCTGATGCACCGACTGCATGCTGACATCTTCATGGAAGTTCATGATGGTCAACGCTGCACCGAAAAATAACAGGAACCATACAAGGATAAAGAAGGGGATCGACATCCCTTTTTTCTTGTAAATTACCTCGATGATCGTTTGAGGAGGCCCCACAGTCTGGATTTCATGATCAGGATATATCCCAGCAATGAAACGAATGATCTTCATGACATCGATAATGTGAATATGGTCCTTCGGCATAATCTTTTTAACTTGAAGAGAGGCCAGTTCCTGAAATATATCTTCGCTGGCAATGATCTGCGCAATATCCTTCAACAAAAGTGATTGCTCAGGTTTGACCTGGACGCGATTTCGCATACGGATATAAATCGTTTTTTCCATCAGATTCACTTCCAACACAGTGTTTTCCTCGTATATTTAGTATGGATTCCTGCAGTTATTTCATGAAGTCCAATAATTGGTTAAGATGGGATGTTCATTAAGGAAGAAAGAAGATGAAAAGGTTATTGTGGAATGACTAGTTGGGTTTATTGGCGACCTGTTTTTCCAGATTCTTGATTTTTTGGTCACCAATACACCTTATTGGTAACCTATTTTTCCAGATTCTTGATATTTATCACGCCAATCTGGTTAATCGTTGTTAAACTCTTTTCCTAAGTATTATCGTGCACCAATAAGTGCAGAAAAAAAAAAGCCATATGGATTCAAAGATCCATACGGCCTTTCATTTGCTGCAATATTTTCTTTTCGAGACGTGAAACCTGGACTTGGGATATTCCCAGGCGGACTGCGACCTCGGATTGAGTCTGATCCTTATAGTATCTCAGATACACGATCAGTCTTTCCCGTTCGTCAAGCTCGTTAATTGCCTCTTTTAATGCAATTTTATCAAACCAGCGGCCTTCTTCCCCGTTGTCGATCTGGTCTAGCAGGGTAATTGGGTCGCCGTCGTTTTCGTACACGGTTTCATGGATGGATGCCGGACTGCGGCTAGCTTCCTGTGCCATGATCACATCTTCAGGTGAGAGTTCCAGAAACTCGGCTATTTCATTGACAGTTGGTACCCTGCCCAATGTTTTGGAAAGCTCATCCTTCGCTTTCCGTATCTTATTACCGGTTTCTTTTAATGACCTGCTCACCTTCACGGTGCCGTCATCCCTGATGAAACGCTGGATTTCACCAATGATCATGGGAACGGCATACGTCGAAAACTTTACATCATACGAGAGGTCAAATTTATCAACTGATTTCAAGAGGCCGATGCTGCCAATCTGGAACAGGTCGTCAGGTTCATACCCCCTGTTGAGGAAGCGCTGGACGACAGACCATACAAGTCGCATATTTTTCTGGACGATTAAGTCCCTGGCCCCCTGGTCACCCTGCTGGCTTCTCAAAATCAGTTCTTTGACTTCATGGTCCTTAAGATACGTTTGGCTATTATCCTTTTTTACCTCCACATCCATAGGCAGAACTCCCTTAATTGCACAGCGCTTTGCTCTTTGACAGGTGCTTTTTCAAACGAATCTCTGTCCCAAAGCCGGGCTCTGATCTCACTTGTACTTCGTCCATGAAATTTTCCATAATCGTAAAGCCCATACCGGACCTTTCAAGTTCAGGCTTGGATGTATACAGAGGCTGCATGGCTTCATCGATATCTGGAATCCCTATTCCTTCGTCCTTAATCAGCATTTCCACGGTTCCATCCTGAATCATCACAGAAATAAACACTTTCCCATCTGGATTACTTTCATATCCATGAATAATCGCGTTCGTTACCGCTTCCGATACTACCGTCTTTATTTCGGTGAGTTCATCCATCGTTGGGTCCAGCTGGGCGATGAATGCAGCAACCGTCACACGGGCAAAAGATTCATTTTGGCTTAGCGCGCTAAAATGAAGATTCATTTCATTCTTCATGTATCAAGCAACCCCCAATCTCTCTAATGCATATTCTTCTGACGGTTCAAGACGGATAATCTTGAATAAACCCGACATGTCAAATAACCTCTTGATTGGCGGAGAAATTGCGCAAACAACCATCTCTCCATGAAGCTGCTTGATTTGTTTATACCTTCCTAAAACTACCCCCAGACCTGAACTATCCATAAATGTGAGGTGTTCAAGGTTCAAGACAATGTGGCGGACTTCTTCGTTTTCAAGGGCTTTTGTTGCCTGCTCGCGAAGCTGGTCTGCAGTATGATGATCTAATTCACCGCTAACTCGAATCAATAAGACGTCATGCTTCACTTCAATATCAATGTTAAGACTCACTATCCAAAGCCTCCTTATCTGGTATAGTGAGTCAAATTCTCCATTAATTGAGACAAATCCTTCTTAGGAACAAAACTAGTGCCTATTCGCTAAAACTAGATGGAATGGCAGAGTTTTCGACAATTCTGGTTGGAAATTTGGATTATTGCTGGCTTCCAGCTCTTGTAAACATTCCAAATGAGCGTTTATACAGGATCCACCAGCTGGCTTTCTCCACCTTTGCATCGGCAACCAGTGGTGTTTCAGCAAGGGTTTTTCCATCTTTGACCAGCTTCAAGGTACCTACTCTGTCACCCTTTTCGACAGGGGCTTTAAGACTTTTATTCAAAGTGATCTTCTGCTTTACATCCTTTACGTCTGCTCCCTTTTTGGTCAATAGAGATACACTTTCAGATGTAACTGCGTTTATTGTCTTCTGGTCTCCTTTGCTGATGGCTGCTTTTCCAAGTGCATGTCCTTTCTTGAACATAGGATGCGTCTGGTACTGGCTGAATGCATAATCCAGCATTTTCGTTACCTGTGCATTCCTGGCCTTGGAAGTAGGCGCCCCAAACACGACTGCAATCGCACGCATGCCATCCTTTTGAGCTGTAGCCGTCAGGCAATATTTCGCTTCATTTGTGAAACCTGTTTTCAGCCCATCCACTCCTGGATAAAAACGAACGAGCTTATTTGTATTGACCAACCAGAATTTTTTATCAGAGTCCTCTCGGAGATAATCTTCATACGTTCCTGTGAATTTGGTGATCTTTTCGTATTTCAGCAATTCTTTCGCCATCATGGCCATGTCATAAGCCGAGCTGTAATGCCCGTCGACAGGCAATCCAGTTGTGTTCTTGAATACTGTATTCTTGAGGCCAAGCTCATTTACTTTCGCATTCATCATTTTGACGAAAGCTTCTTCAGAGCCGCCAATTCGCTCAGCCATCGCCACTGACGCATCATTGCCTGAGCCGATTGCAATTCCTTTCAGCAATTGCTCAACTGTCATTTCTTCTCCTGGCTCAAGGAAGATTTGGGAACCTCCCATTGAAGCAGCATATTCACTGGCACGGACTTTTTCGTCCATTTTCAGCCTTCCTTCATCGAGCGCTTCCATGATCAAAAGCATTGTCATGATTTTGGTCATACTCGCTGGCGGCAGCTTTTCATGGCTGTTCTTATCAAATAGAACCTGACCAGTATCACGTTCAATTAAAATAGCTGAACTGGCGTCGTCGGCCAGTCCCGAGTCTCCTTCATTTGCGTATCCTTTTGGGGAGATCATTGCAGCGCCCATCATAAAAACAAGCAGTAAACTCGTCAACTTCTTCAGATTCAGATTCATGGCCATAACCCTCCTATCTTTATAGGGTCTATTTTTTCCAACGAATCCATTTTTATACAATGAAGGTATATAAAACCGATATTTTCGCACACAAAAAAGCGAAGAGCTGCCTCTTCGCTTCCTTTAATCTTATTTACTCTGTGATTTCTTCGTGGATCAAAATCGGTGCATCAACATGTTCGCTTGTAACCTTAATATTTTCATACAGCATTTCTTTCACTTCATTTACATCCTCAAAGTTGCTGTAAATGGTTAGGAGTGATTCCCCTTTTTCTACCTTGTCACCAATTTTCTTGCGAAGCATTAGGCCGACTGCCAGGTCGATTACGGATTCCTTCGTAGCTCTTCCTGCACCTAGCAGCATAGCAGCTGTTCCTACTTCATCAGCGACGATTTCAGATACATAGCCTGCTTCTTTGGCTTCAAGCTCAAACGTGTATTTTGCCTGAGGAAGCCTGCTTGGATCATCGACAACGAATGCATCACCGCCCTGGGATGCCAGGAATACTTTGAATGTTTCAAGTGCAGTTCCGTTCTTGATCACTTCTTCCAGCTTGCTGCGTGCTTCTCCAAGGGACTCAGCTTTCCCAGCGAGGAATACCATATGGCTGCCAAGCGTCAAACAAAGTTCAGTCAGGTCTTCTGGACCTTCACCCTTCAGTGTATCAATCGCTTCCTTAACCTCTAACGCATTTCCGATCGCATATCCGAGCGGCTGGCTCATATCGGAAATGACAGCCATAGTCCTGCGGCCGACATTATTACCGATGCGCACCATTGCCTTAGCCAGTTCACGGGAATCGTCGAGGGTCTTCATGAATGCTCCAGCACCTGTTTTAACATCCAGGACGATTGCATCCGCGCCTGCGGCAATCTTCTTGCTCATGATGGAGCTTGCAATCAAGGGGATGCTGTCCACCGTTGCCGTTACATCACGTAACGAATAAAGCTTTTTATCAGCCGGAGTCAGGTTTCCACTCTGGCCGATGACCGCGATTTTATTTTTATTTACAAGATTGATGAATTCCTCATTGTCGATTTCAACATGGAATCCTTCAACAGCCTCCAGCTTGTCGATTGTTCCTCCTGTGTGGCCAAGTCCGCGCCCGGACATTTTTGCAACCGGGACACCTAAAGCTGCCACTAAAGGTCCTAGAACTAGAGTCGTTGTATCACCTACACCGCCTGTAGAGTGCTTATCAACTTTCACGCCTTCAATCGCAGATAGGTCAATCTGGTCACCAGACTTCACCATTGCCATTGTAAGGTCTGCACGTTCTTTTTCCGTCATACCCTGGAAGAAAATCGCCATCGTCAGCGCACTTACCTGGTAGTCAGGAATGGAGCCTTCTGTGTATCCATCCACAAAAAACTGGATTTCTTCAGTTGATAATTCATGTCCGTCTCGCTTTTTTTCGATAACGTCAACCATTCTCATCATTATCACCACTTATTATTATTTAGCCGGTAAGCTATTAATTATTTCTGTCCCAACGTTTTTACGATTTCATTTACAAGCAAAAGGAAGCTTGACTTCACCTTTTCAGTTGTTTCGATAACCTCATCATGGCTTAATGGCTGGTCAAGAATTCCCGCAGCCATATTAGAAATGCAAGAAATGCCCAGTACTTCCAAACCAGAATGTCTTGCTACCATGACTTCAGGAACGGTCGACATACCAACTGCGTCTCCGCCCATTGTACGAATCATCCGTACTTCAGCAGGTGTTTCGTAAACTGGACCGGGGTTGCCAAAATATACTCCCTCTTTCACTTGAAGGTTGTTCTTGTCAGCAACCTCTTTAGCGACTGCTCTTAATTTCTTTGAGTATGCTTCGCTCATATCAGGGAAACGCACACCGAAACGTGAATCATTTGGTCCAATCAGCGGATTTGTTCCCATATTGTTGATATGGTCTGTAATGATCACCAAATCGCCTGGCTCAAAGCTCTCGTTGACGCCTCCAGCTGCGTTCGTAACGATTAGTTTTTCAATTCCGAGTTCTTTCATGACGCGCACCGGAAAAGTAACCTTATCCATGCTATAGCCTTCGTAAAAATGGAAACGCCCCTGCATGGCGATTACTTCCACACCGCTAAGCTGTCCGCAAACAAGCTGGCCTGCGTGGCCTTCTACAGTCGAAACCGGGAAACCCGGGATCTCGTTGTAAGGAATCTTAACCGGGTTTTCAATATCATCAGCAAGAACACCAAGTCCAGAACCGAGAATCAACCCGATTTTCGGCTGCTGCTTAAGCTTATCATTTATAAAAGATGCTGCATTTTGAATTTGATTGTAATCCATGTAATCCACTCCTTATTTCAATTCATTTAGGAAGCTTGTTCCGTGGTCTGGCATTTTCACACTAAAGTTTTCTGCAACAGTTGCACCGATATCTGCAAATGTTTTACGGATAGGCAGTTCTTTTCCTTCATTCATTCCTTTTGAATAGACAAGGAGCGGCACATATTCACGTGTATGGTCTGTTCCGTAATGGACCGGATCATTTCCGTGGTCCGCAGTAATGATAAGAAGGTCATCTTCTTTCAATTTTTCGAATACCTCAGGAAGGCGGGCATCGTATTCCTCTAGTGCCTTGCCATACCCTTCAGGATCTCGGCGGTGTCCGAACAAAGCATCAAAATCTACAAGATTCAGGAAGCTCAAGCCTGTAAAATCCTGATCGAGGGTTTGCAGCAGCTTATCCATTCCATCCATATTGGACACCGTGCGAAGTGATTCAGTTACGCCTTCTCCGTCATAAATATCTGAGATTTTACCGATAGCCAACACGTCCAGACCTGAATCCTTCAGTTCATTCATCACTGTTCTGCCAAATGGCTTAAGCGCATAGTCATGGCGATTGGATGTACGTTTGAAGTCCCCTGGTTCACCGAGAAATGGTCTTGCGATGACCCTTCCGACCATGTATTTTTCATCTAGCGTCAATTCCCTGGCAATTTTACAAATATCATAAAGCTCTTCTATAGGAATGATTTCTTCGTGAGCAGCGATCTGCAGTACTGAATCAGCAGATGTATAGACGATCAGCGCCCCCGTCTTCATATGCTCTTCACCAAGCTCTACAAGGATTTCCGTGCCGCTCGCCGGCTTGTTTCCGATGACCTTTCTGCCGGTACGCGTTTCGAGCTCGGAAATCAATTCATCCGGGAATCCATCAGGGAATACCTGGAATGGGGTCTGGATATTCAGACCCATGATCTCCCAGTGGCCTGTCATTGTATCCTTGCCATTAGAGGCTTCTTCCATCTTTGTGTAGTAGGCCAGCGGCTTTTCAGCAGGTGCGATGCCTTGGATTTCCTCGATGTTGCTGAGGCCGAGTTTGCCCATGTTCGGCATTTTCAAGCCATTCATTCTTTCTCCGATATGGCCAAGTGTATGGGATCCTTTATCACCAAATTTTTCGGCATCTGGAGCTTCTCCGATTCCGACTGAATCCATGACGATTAAAAACACTCTTTTATATGTATTCGACATTCCTTCTCCTCCTTAAAAGTGTGAATGCGTTACTAACCTTTTTACTATTTTATGTTACCCTTTTTTGTTTCAGTTAATCGAATGCTTGCGTTTTCATTTGTCAGAAGTCTGACATCTCCATTGTACTAAATTAAATTAAAAACACAAGAAAAAAAGCCGGCTTTTGGCCGGTCTTTTATGACAATTCTATGAAACTATTATCCTGCGGAGTATAAATGGTGCTTCTAACATCCTTGCTGAATACATAAACCCAACCGCTCCTAGGCGCGTGGGTGAAATTTTGTGTAAACGTCCTTTAACCTTGTCTTTGTCACGTGTGTATATATTTGTGTTGTCGAGATGTCCGCATGGCCAAGCATTTCTTGCACGGCGCGAAGGTCGGCTCCATTTTCAAGCAGATGGGTGGCAAATGAATGGCGCATCGTGTGCGGAGTCAACTCTTTTTCAATCCCCGCTTCTGTCGCAAGCCGTTTGAGAATTTTCCAAAAACCCTGCCGTGACAAGCCTTTCCCATGGTGATTCAAGAATAAAGAGTCATCCTTATGTTTTTTCGATACAAGCTTTGGACGGCCCTTTTCAAGATATTGTTCAATGGCGTCAGAAGCCGTTTTGCCAATCGGTATGATTCTTTCCTTGCTCCCTTTCCCCATACAGCGGACAAATCCCATTGTCAGGTGGACATCAGATAATGTCAGTCCGATCAGCTCGCTCACACGGATTCCGGTTGCATACATCATTTCAAGCATCGCCTTATCACGATAGCCAAAATGGTCCGTCAGCTTTGGACTGTCGAGAAGTGTCTCTACCTCTTCCATACTCAAAACCTTAGGCAGGGATCGTTCATGCTGAGGACTCTCGATGTGGACAGTCGGATCATGGTCAACCGCCTTTTCCCGCAGCAGGAAATGGTGAAAAGCCCTAATTGAGGCAATATGTCTTGCCAGTGTTTTTGAAGATTTCCCTGTGTCTTTCAAATGCCCTAAAAAATGGACAATCTGCGGTCGCTGCACACCATTTAAGTCCCCAAGCAGTTCCACATTTTTAAGATATGTGATATAACTGTTCAAGTCACGTTTATAAGATACGATTGTGTTTTTAGAAAGTCCCTTTTCAACTACTAAAAAGTGAATAAAGTCGTCGAGCCTGTCTTCCATTTTTATTACTCCCCATTCAGATAAAACAGTATCAGCCTTTCAAACATACTTCCCTTTTCTTCATCAAAGGTTCCTGATACCTTTATAGCCGCTCCCTCTGGTGCGTCATAACGATGATAGCTTTCATACTCTTCGTTAATCCACATGATACCATAATAAAATAAGATTGTGCATCCAGTGAATAATATAAAGACCTTTAATGTATGCAGGATCAATCCGAACCACGATTTCATTTTTCTTGCCTCCAACTCGACACATAGAACAATCAGCGCAACTTTTGAATATTCGTCACATGTTCTATTCGACTTTACTTATTTACTAATCTGTATGCCAATTTGGACAAGAATTATACCTGAACCTAGTGCAATTTTAATAAAATAAAAAACCCTTTCTCCATTGGAAAAAGGGTTTTGGATCATTCGGTTTCAGCCGACTCTTTATCCTGGCATCTATGGCAAATGCCATGGAAAGTCAGGCGGTGGTCTTTGATTTTAAATTTCCAGTCTCTTTCAACGATTTCTTCCACATCTTCAAGAAGGTCGTCCTGGATTTCATCCACTGCTCCGCATTCGATGCAGACCAAATGGTGGTGGAAATGGGCAGCGCCTTCCTGGCGGAGATCGTAACGGGATACACCGTCGCCGAAGTTGATTTTATCGACAATTTTCAGTTCAGTCAGCAGTTCAAGTGTCCGGTATACTGTTGCAAGGCCGATCTCAGGAGATTTTTCTTTGACAAGCAAATACACATCTTCCGCACTTAAGTGGTCTTCTTCATGTTCAAGCAATACGCGAACGGTAGCTTCACGCTGCGGCGTTAATTTATAGCTGGACGAATGCAGCTGTTTCTTGATTCTCTCAATTCTGTTTTCCATTTCGATACTCTCACTCCCCCGCCACTATTCTTATATTATATCAGAAGGGAATTGAGATTCAAAATAAAATTATTACAAATAAGAAACAATAGTTATTATCATTTAAAAATAAATTTAATTTATTGAGTTGATGACGGCTTTCAACAGTGCCGGAGATAAATACGCCTCCACCCCTGCGGCCACAGCCAGGAATACAAGCGCGGCGACAAAATGAAAAGATATATACTAAAAAACTGCGGCATGATCGGCTGGTTGATTTTCTTCATGAACTGATTCCGAATCATTTTCAATGAAAAAGTCACCGCCATTGCCGCTGTGATAATGAATACCGGTATAATGATGAAGTTTTGCGGCAGGATGGAAACAAAGGATAAGAGGAATCCGTCCCATTGCATTTGGTTAACGAGAAAGCCTACCGTGAAACCAACAACCATCCCCTTCATGAAAAGCAGGATCAGAATGACGGGAAGCCCTATGATTGAAACCCCGAGAATCCAGATGAGTCCAATGAACTTTCCATTGTGCAGAAAGCTCTGCAAAAATAAATCCTTTCCGTCCGCCACTTTCCCGGATGCTGCCTGGCCAAAAAATTGTGATAAGTAATAAAATAAATCCTCTTTTTGAGTGAAGCTTAGACTGTTTACTATTATTGCCCCAAAAATGACTCCCATCAAAAACAGGACAATGACAAAAAGATAGATTGAGGAATATTCTCTTAAATGGGTTACTGCGACGTCCTGGTACCTTCGTTTCTTCATCTCTTTTCCTCCTGCATATTGGTTACTACCATCATATGCAAGGACAGAGAGTCTATGACTGCAAAGCTTCCAATTTGGTTTAATAGAGAACAAAAAGCGTAAGCGCCTTGATCAAACCAAGTTAATAATAATACTAGACGATAGCAAAAATCCGGCCTGAAGACCGGATTTTTTTAATCTGTTATTTTCCCGTACTTGCCTCCTCCGCCTGCGTGGAAGGCGAGCTGGCCTTTTCTTGCCTTGTCTATTGTTACGGCTGTCCTTTCAGGAATAACTTGTTTTAAAGAATCGAGAGGCACTGAGTGAAGGACGGCCATTTCTGTACCAAAATGATCCATCAGCTTTTCTAGCATTTTCGGTCCAAGGCCTGGAATGAATTCGAGCGGCACTTGGTGGATATAGGGCGGCCTCACATTTTGATTTCCCTCTGATGTTCTTAATTCCTGAATTCTGTCGGCGACACCTTTTATTTGTTTGACAGATCCGCATTCTGGACACGCTTCACCATATGCTGGATTGTAAGCCAGGCACTCTGCACAGACTGTCCGATGATACTTTCCAAGCTGCGGATCCAGACCATAATTCGCTCTGATACCCCGTCCTTCCGCTTGTTTTAACGCAAGTTCCAGTTCCCGGAAAGAAGGCTCAGCCATTTCTATTTTCTGATATTCTCTCGCGATTTTTGCCAGTGAATGGGCATCAGAATTCGTTACAAACGAATAGCGGTGAAGCTCAGCCAGCTGGTCAGCCATTTTCGTATCCGAGCTTAAGCCTAATTCAATCCCATCGATCAGGTCAGCATCAAAAACCTCCGAAAAAGAATTCTTGACTCCTTTGCCGTATAGGCTTTTGAAGGGTGTAAATACATGAGCAGGAATGAAAATACCACCCAGTTCCTTAACCTTCTTCTGTAAAACAAGTCCAGCAATATAGACTCTTTGGGAGCTTAGATGAATATTTTTCATGTGGTTTTCAAGCCATCTTGAAAAAGCTCTCATCGTCTGCAGGGTGGGCAGATAGCATAATACATGAATTGGCCCCTGGGTGCTTTCTTCATTGATCTCAAGCTCTGAACCAAGGATGATACTCATCCCGTCATAATGAAGTCCACCTTCTGGATGTTCCTGCAGCTCACCTGCTTCAAGCAAATCTTCCATTTCATCAAGCACTTCCGGTGAATGGCTGTCTATGACTCCGATCATATTCAAACCTTTATATTCCCTTGCGTGGCGGATGATGTTGCTGAACGTCAGCGATTTTGCTCCGGTTATTTTTACAGCTCGGCCCGATTTCGTCCTGCCAATATGAATGTGTAGATCAACGAAGTATTCCTGCATTTACTTTCTTAATGCCTCCTGCAATTGCAGATGCTGGACTGCAAATGCAGTTTTTGCGTCAAAGATTTTTTGTTCTTTCACAAGCTGGACCGCCTCTTCAAGAGTTATTTCCATCAAGTTGACAAATTCATCTTCATCGGCTGCTGCCGGATTGTCTTTTTTACTCAGCCCTGTTGCTTTATATACATGGATGATTTCATCTGCGAACCCTGGAGATGTGTAGAAGGAAATGAGCCATTCCATATTCGCACATTCATATCCAGTCTCTTCCTCAAGCTCACGGGCAGCACAAATTTCCGGCTTCTCGCCTGCCTCAAGCTTGCCTGCCGGAATCTCGACGATTGTCCGCTCAAGAGCCTTCCTATATTGTTCCACCATAATGATTTTTTGATCATCTGTAACAGGAATGACCGCGACAGCACCTGGATGCTTGACGATCTCCCTTTTTGAAGTTTTTCCATTCGGCAATTCTACATCGTCTACCTGCAGGCTAATGACCTTTCCTGTAAAGATCTGCTCTGTCTTCAATGTTTCTTCTTCGAGAGATTTCATTCATGTCCACTCCTGTTCTAATCCGATATCAAATGCTCATACATTTTACCATACTTATCCGAAAGGAGTAGACGGATGAAAATTTACGTCCATAGCCAGGGTATCACTTTAGCCGGTAAAGCTTGGGAAATCCAACGCACATTAAAAGAGTATGGCAAAAAGCATGAATTTGTAAAAGATTGGATTGAGACTGTCAATCAGCCGAATCGCCGTCCAGAATAGTTGATTGCACTCCTTTCCTTTCGTTAAAATAAAACCAACATTGGATCGGAGTGATATTTCTTATGAAGAGACGGAAACTGGGTTCATCTAATTTGTTTGTCAGTGAAATCGGCCTTGGCTGTATGTCGCTTGGAACGGATTACTCTAAGGCACAGCCGGTGATTGAAGCTGCGTTGGAAGAAGGGATCAACTATTTTGATACCGCTGACTTGTATGATTTTGGGGAGAATGAAAAGATTGTCGGGCAAGCCTTAAAGAATGTCAGGGAGCAGGTCATCATCGCTACGAAAGCCGGCAATCGTTGGACCGATGCTAAAGACAGCTGGACCTGGGATCCATCGAAGGCATACATTAAAGAAGCTGTGAAGCAGAGCCTGAAAAGACTCAATACCGATTATATCGACCTTTATCAACTGCACGGAGGGACTATCGAAGACAATATTAACGAAGCAATTGAGGCTTTTGAAGAATTGAAAGATGAAGGATATATTAAGTATTACGGCATTTCGTCCATTAGGCCGAATGTCATTCGTGAATATGCAAAAAAATCAAACATCATCTCCGTCATGATGCAGCTCAGCATACTTGACCGCCGGCCTGAAGAAGAAGCACTCCCGCTCCTTCATGACCACAACATCAGCGTCGTAACGAGAGGCACGGTCGCTAAAGGCATGCTGAGTGACAGAATGATCGAGAAGGCAGCTTCCAAAGGATATCTTGATTACAGCTATGAGGAATTGGAAGAAGTTCTTCCTTTATTGAAAGAGAAGCTGGCTTCAACCAGGTCCCTTGCCGAAGTCGCCATTCAGTATAACTTGTCACACCCGGCAGTAGCTTCTGTTGTCGCAGGAGCAAGCACCCCGGGACAAATTAAGGAAAATGCCAGGGCTGTGAGTTCTGCTTCGCTGTCTGCTGAAGAAATCAAGTTGATTAAGTCCATTACGAAGGCAAATAAATACGAGCAGCACAGATAAGAGAAAAAGGAACACTTTCGCCTTTTATCATGCGAAAGTGTTTCCTTTTTTGCAAGTCGATTCCACTTTAAAACCTTATCCCAGCATCAGTAAGAGTGTATAGCCGGCCAATCCAGCGGCAAAGGCCCAGAAGTTGCTCTCCCTTTCCTCCGGGAGCTCTTCTTTCATTACATTTAAGATGACTCCGCCTGCAAGAATGGCAAATAGCAAGGCTATTATGTTTTCATTCACCTTCCAGGTGATGCCGATTGCCCACCCAGCCAATATCGCGGCAGCAAGCAACCACCTCCCTACTCGATCATACATTTCCTTATGCGCTTCCCTCAGGGCATGGTCACTGGTGATGAAATGGACGGCAAGTGCTATAAAGTAAAAGACCAGTCCCGTTACCGTTTCCTGTTCTCCATGAAGCAATAAATATCCTATCAAACTATTATAAAGAAAAAACGAAACGATATGGATCCAAAATACACCTTTGGAAGCCCGGTCCAAATTGTTTTCCCTTTGCTGTTTTTTCTTTGAGGTCTTTACCATCCGTTCCAACCCATAAAAAATGGACAAACCAATCATAGCAACAATATATGTATGGTTTTCGAAGAACTTCCAGGCACCTGATTGAATACTCCTGTCAAGAACCTGATTATGCTTATTCAACTCTGGGAGCAGGTGGATGAATACATAGGCTACAGAAATGCCTCCTGCAGCTGAAAGTAGTCTGCTCCGAGGGACGTTTTCGAGGAAAGGTAAATATCTAGAAAATAAATGGATAAATATGAATCCGGCTGCGAGTAAAAATGTTATAAGTAACAACGCTTTGCTCCTTTGCTTTTTTTACCTAATTGCCCTTAAGCAAAGAAAGCAAAACATTTATTTCACTGGCCTCCATTGCATCGCCCTATGCTCCATTTCCTTCACGATCGGAGACTTTTCAGCAATGTAAGATTCAATGTCATATTCGTATTTTTGGGCAGCTGCTTCCTTTACTTCAGCATACCTGCTTGCTTCCGATGGATGAGCTCTTAAGTAATCGCGAAAAACAAGATGCCTGTATAATTGATGGCTCCCTTTTTCAAAAGAGTGCAAATGAACTTTACGGATTCCATTTTCGTCATGTTTTTGGAAATAGCGCCGCCCAGGAATCCCATTCTCCCCTTTCGCCTCATAGCCTGCCGCCTCTATGGCCGGTGTTGCCTTTTCAACTCGTTCAAGACTATCCGCTGCTAACATAATGTCTATGATTGGCTTGGCGCTTAGTCCGGGGACAGATGTACTGCCGATATGGTGTATTTCAATCTTTGCCGGTTCAAAGATGGATTCAAGAACCTGCTTCTCTTTTTCAAAAAGAGTTTTCCACTCAGGATTGTATGGAACTACTTCCACTCTTCTTCGGGTCATTTGAATTTCTTCCAATCCATGTCGCTTTCGGAAAGCAACTCTTCGAAAGATTTGTTCTTCTCCCTTAAACGCCTCTCTTCCTTTTTGCGCTCCAGCTCAGCCTGTTTTTTCTGTTCTTCCTCTGCCTTCATTTGCTGTTGCTGGTCTTTTAGCTTTTGCATGATATCCTGATTCAGGAGATCGCCCAGTGTTGCCGGCTTTTCCTCTTTCTTAACTTGCTGCTGGCGTTTTTGTTTCTTTTTCATTATTGATCCCTCATTTTTTTGTTCAGTTAAAACAGCTATTTTTTACTTTATTAACAAAGCCATTTTTTAAAAGATTATATCATGAAATCTTTCAAGTTTAATAAGTGGAGTTTTAAAGAAAAGGAACGCCCTTTAACAGGCGTTCCCGATTTATCAATATGCGTCTAAGACAACTGAGTCGTCTACCTGTAATTCAGGTTCTGTTGATTTGATAATATCGTCGACTGTGTAGCCAGATGCTACTTCAACAAGCTTCAGCCCGAATGGCGTTACGTCAATGACCGCCATATCAGTGATAATCCGGTTGACGACACCTTTTCCTGTCAATGGCAGACTGCATTCCTTAAGGATCTTCGGCTCTCCGTTCTTATTCACATGTTCCATGATGACGATGATTTTCTGGGCACCATGGACAAGGTCCATCGCTCCGCCCATTCCTTTGATCATCTTGCCTGGAATCATCCAGTTTGCGAGGTCACCAGATTCTGCGACCTCCATCCCGCCGAGGATTGCTATATTGATATGACCGCCGCGGATCATGGCAAAAGACTCTGCAGAATCGAAATAAGCTGCTCCAGGAATGGCCGTGACGGTTTCCTTTCCTGCATTGATCAAGTCCGGATCGACACCTTCTTCCGTTGGATACGGACCGATACCGAGCAGGCCATTTTCAGATTGGAGGACTACCTGCTTGTCATCTGATATGAAGTTTGCCACAAGTGTCGCATGCCGATTCCAAGGTTTACGTAAAAACCATTCTCGATTTCTTTTTCAGCCCGGCGCGCGATTTTCTCCCGGACATTCCCTTTGTTTTTAATCATATGCCTTCTCCTTTCATGTTCAGCCAGAGTTAACTTCTCACCGTCAGCCTTTCAATCCGCTTCTCCTGATTTCCCTCAATCAATGTCTGGACATAGATGCTTGGGGTATGGATACTGTTCGGGTCTAATTCGCCCACTTCATATAGATTTTCAACTTCGGCAATCGTGACCCTGCCGGCTGCGGCAATCATCGGATTGAAGTTCCTTGCCGTTTTATGATAGACAAGGTTGCCCATTTTATCGCCCTTCCACGCCCTGACAATGCTGAAATCCGCTGTCAGCGACTCTTCAAGGAGATACTCTTTGCCATTGAACATACGTGTTTCTTTGCCCTCTGCAATCGGCGTACCCACTCCTGCAGGTGTATAGAATGCCGGAATGCCAGCACCGCCTGCCCTGATTTTTTCCGCCAGCGTTCCTTGAGGTATCAATTCGACTTCGATTTCACCGGATAATACCTGTCTTTCGAACTCCTTGTTTTCCCCAACATAGGAACCTACCATTTTCTTGATTTGCTTATTTTTCAGCAACAGGCCAAGTCCCCAATCGTCAACACCGCAGTTATTTGAAATGACGGTCAGGTCTTTTACTCCTTTTTCGACAAGTGCGAGGATTACGTTTTCAGGAATCCCGCAGAGGCCGAAGCCGCCAACCATCAGGGTTGCGCCATCATGGATTTCCGCTACGGCATCTTGGAAGGATGTGCAAATTGTTTTCATCGTTATTCCCCCTTTGACTATGGATAGCACTGGCACAGCCGCCAAATGACAGCCTGCCAGAGTTATTAGAAGTTTTATAGATTAATAGCTTTATGCAAGTTCCACAACAGTGGCGACACCCTGTCCGCCTCCGATACAAAGTGTGGCGAGTCCTTTCTTCGCTTGCCTCCGCTTCATTTCATGGATCAGCGTAACAAGGATCCTCGCTCCGCTGGCTCCTATTGGATGGCCAAGCGCTATTGCCCCGCCATTCACATTCAAGATTTCCTTGTTGAATTTCAGCTCGCGGTCGACAGCCAGTGACTGTGCGGCAAAAGCTTCATTCGCCTCGATCAGCTCCATCTCTTCCATCGTCATTCCGGCTTTATTCAATGCTTTCTTAACTGCGTCAACTGGTCCTATGCCCATGATGCTCGGGTCTACACCAGCACTTGCGTTTGCCTTGATGACGACAAGTGGTTTCAGGCCAAGTTCCTCAGCCTTTTCCCGGCTCATGACAACGAGAGCGGCTGCTCCGTCATTTATGCCTGACGCGTTGCCTGCTGTTACGCTGCCATCCTTTTTGAATGCAGGGCGCAGTCCGCCAAGCTTTTCTGCAGTTGTGCCTTTTTTCGGATATTCATCAGTATCAAAAACGACCGGTTCACCTTTTCGCTGCGGGATTTCAATCGGCACGATTTCATCCTTGAACTTGCCTTCTTCAATTGCTTTTACAGCCTTTTCCTGGCTAGATGCTGCAAATTCATCTTGTTCTCCGCGGCCGATGTCATATTTCGAACAGAGGTTTTCTGCCGTCACACCCATATGGTAGTCATTGAAAGCACATGTTAGTCCGTCGGAAGTCATGCTGTCGACGAGCTTCTGGTCACCCATTTTGAAACCATCACGCGCGTTTTTTAATATATAAGGTGCCTGGCTCATATTTTCCATTCCGCCGGCAACGACAACCTCAGCATCTCCTGCGATAATCGCCTGGGCAGCCAGATGGACGGCTTTCAAGCCTGAACCACATACTTTATTGATCGTCATAGAGGAAGCGCTTTCAGGAATACCCGCCTTAATCGCTGCCTGTCTTGCAGGGTTCTGCCCTAGGCCTGCCTGGAGGACATTTCCCATAATGATTTCATCCACCTGATCAGGCTGTACACCTGCCTGCTTCAGGGCATCTTTAATTACTGCGGCACCTAAATCTGGTGCGGAAATATTTTTCAAGCTTCCATTAAAGCTGCCAATAGCCGTTCTTACTGCAGCTACGATTACTGCTTCAGTCTTGCTCAAACTTCTCACCCTTTCTCTAGTTCTCACCTTTTTATTACTTCTATTGCTTTTGATAAAATCCTTTTTATTTTATCAAAATTTTATTTATTCTTGCATTTTTAAAAATATTCTATTTACAATTAAGATATCTTAAGAGGAGGGGTATATCAAATGCTGCAGCTTCCCGAGAAGGTTGAAATAATTGAAGTTGGCCCGAGAGACGGGCTGCAAAATGAAAAGAGTTTTGTGCCTACAGAAGTGAAAAAAGAATTTATCCATTCATTGAAGGATGCCGGAATCAAAGAGATGGAGCTTACTTCATTCGTCTCCCCTAAATGGGTTCCGCAGATGGGAGATGCTGCCGAAATCGTTGCTGACTGTCTAGACAGCGACACGAGGAATATCGTCCTCGCTCCTAATAAAAAGGGGATTGAACGTGTCTATATGACGGATTGCAAAGCGGTCGCTGTCTTCGTTGGTGTCAGCAATACGTTCAACCAGAAAAATATTAATAAAACGACGGCCGAAAGCCTTGCCGAGGTTCTGCCCTTGATTGCGGAGCTTAAGTCGAAGGATTACTTTGTCCGTGCGTGCATCTCAACTGCTTTTTATTGCCCATATGAAGGCAAGGTTGACGAGGATGAAGTCCTTGCGCTATGTGGTGAATTCGTTGATGCCGGGGTCGATGAACTAAGTGTCGCCGATACAATTGGCATGGCTGCACCTCATGAGTCCTATTCCTTATTTTCGAAATTGAAGGATGCTTACCCGGATGTGCTGCTGACTGCGCATTTCCATGATACAAGAAAGTTGGCCCTGTCGAATATTTTGGCCTCACTACAGGCTGGTGTCACCCGCTTTGATACGTCAGCCGGCGGTCTTGGCGGCTGCCCATTCGCCCCTGGTGCTGCAGGTAACGCTGCTACCGAGGATGTCGTTTATATGCTTCACAGGATGGGAATTGACACTGGCGTCGATCTCGACAAGATGCTCATGGCCATTGAAGTGATCCAGCCTCATATCTCAAGGCAAATTGAAAGCACTTATTTTAAGCTAAATTCTGTTACAGTTTAACTTTTTGCATAAGCTCCTGAGTATAAATCCATCTTATTAGATGAGGTAATTTTGAAGAAGGGAGCATGTTGCATGAGCCAAAAACGTGACAAAGGCTACAGCCAGCAAGGCAAGCCAAACGCAGATACAGTAAAACAGCAGATTGCCGCCGAGGATCTTGAAAAAGCGCTTCACCCGACAAAGCGCCAAAACTCAGAGCAATAAAGAAAAGCGTAAGCGCCTTGGTCAGCCCCGACAAGCGCTGGAGGGCCGACCGGTGAAGTCGTTCTTTGACTTCATTGGGCGGACCGAACTCGAAAAGCGGAGGCGACTGCTCAACTCCGAAAAGCGCTGGAGGGCCTGACCGTGAAGTCGTTCTTTGACTTCATGGGCAGGACCGAAGCGTCTCGAGGAGTTAGGAGCCGCAGCTAGACAAGCGACTCGAGGGGCTAGGCGCTGGAGCTGGACACTCCTCAAAGTAATATAATTCCATCTCAAAATTTATGGTGGACCGCCTGATTCGGCGGTCTTTTTCATGTTTGTATTACTCAGACTAATGGTAAAATAAAGAAAACAGATTATCGGAGGGTTGAGCTTGAGAAGAGCGTTCCGCGTGCTATTTTCTTTTTTTGTTTGTCCTGACCTCGCTCGGGGTTTTTATATCCAATAAAGTCATGTTCTTAAAAAGGAAAGATGACGAAGAAATTTTCAACCGAGAAGCGAAAGCCGGCCACCTTGTGCCTGAAGAATATGATTCACTGCCAAAAACGGAAGTAACCATTCCTTCATCCTTTGGCTACTCATTGAAGGCTGTCCTCGTTGAACCTCACGACACAAACCGTTACATCATCATTGCCCATGGAGTTACGCAGAGCAAGACCAATTCGGTAAAATATATGAACCTATTCTTGAACCGGGGCTTCAATGCGGTTATCTACGACCACCGCCGCCACGGGGAGTCCGGCGGAAAGACCACCAGCTATGGATATTATGAGAAGTTTGACCTTAAATCAGTGGTAGACTGGCTAAGGAATGAAAAGGGTCCGGATTTGCTTCTTGGCATCCACGGAGAGTCAATGGGAGCCGCAACTCTGCTCCTTTATGCAGGCATGCTTGAGGATGGTGCGGACTTCTATGTGGCAGATTGCCCTTTCTCTGACTTCAGTGAACAGCTCGCTTACCGCATCAAGGAAGAGGTCAAGTTTTGCCGCCAAAACTATTGCTGCCTGTCGCCAGCATGTTCGTCCGCATCCGTGATAAATATTCTTTGAGTCAGGTATCCCCGATTGCGGTTATCGAAAATATTAAAAACCCTATCCTGTTCATCCATAGCCGCAAGGACGACTTCATCCTGCCATCGATGACCGAGGCTTTGTTCGAACAGAAACAAGGGCCAAAGAAGCTATACATGGCAGAAAATGGGTTACATGCTCAATCGTACAGCGAGAACCGGGAGCAATACGAGAAGGTGCTCGATGAATTCCTTGAGGAATATATCTTTGCCGATCATGGAATTACGGATGCGGACCATTAAGGCTTTTCTATCGGACACTTTTCTCTTGTTCCAGCTTCTGTTTGGCCGATAGGGACCTTCTATTGGACACTTTTCTCTTCTTCCGGCTTCTGTTTGTCCGATAAACCCTTTCTATCGGACACTTTTCTCTCGTTGCAGATTCTGTTTGTCCGATAGAGCCCTTCTATCGGACATTATTCTCTTCTTCCGGCTTCTGTTTGTCCGATAGACCCTTTCTATCGGACACTTTTCTCTCGTTGCAGATTCTTTTTGGCCGATAGAGCCCTTCTATTGGACACTTTTCTCTTGTTTCGGCTTCTGTTTGTCCGATAGACCCTTTCTATCGGACACTTTTCTCTCGTTGCAGATTCTTTTTGGCCGATAGAGCCCTTCTATCGGCTTCGTATCACGTATGGCCGTGAGGATTGAGCCTCTCAATAAAAAAAGATCGACTCATCCCTGAGCCAATCCTTTACTGTTTTTCTCCCTGGCGATCGATTTCTTTGCCAGCGGCGTCCAGTGCCCTGACTTCCTTGTAATCGCCAATTGCGTAATAATAGCGCTCGTTTTCTTTTTCAAAGATTTCTATTTTGGTAAACTTGCCATCCGGTCCTGCAGCTTCTATTGTTTTGATGTCCGGATTCACGACTTTCCCGAAAATCACGGGAATTTTCGTATCCAATGTTCCGTCTTCTTTAAAGGTTGTGAAAGTGTCGGCATACAGGAGCATGAAATCATTCTTATAATAAGTCCAGTGGTTATGCCCCGCATTTTCCCAGCCTTCTTTTTCGCTGCCTTTGATATAGGCGACCGCCAGCGCGTCGAATGTGCCTGAGCCTTCTTTTTGCTCTGTTGTGTAAAAGATGAGATATCCATCCTCCACCTTTTCCTTGTGGACGATTTGTTTGATGTTGAACGGAATATCGTTTTGGATTGCTTCTCCCGCAGTCTTATAAGCACATGCCGATAGCACAAGCACGCATAAAATGATTATGGCTGACCTCCACAATTTTCCCATCTTTCTCCCCCTGACTTCGCGTCAAACTTCTATGTATTTTCCACATTACTCTTTTTTATTTAACTCTTTTTCCAGTTTTTTGTAAACTCATAACCCTCTTTTGTCATAGAAGCTCATTCTTGGATTAAGATATTCATTCGGGCTCTTTAACTGGAAACATCCATTGCTATCTTTATAATCCAGCGTCATTTCCTCATCAAAAAAGACCTCTTTGGCTTTTTCAATATAAATCGGAATTCCGCCTGTTTCCAGTTGATGCTCTTCCACATTTTTTTCGCTTTCAAACCAGAGGGCTGCAACTCCATTTACTGCACAGCCGCAGCCATCTATATCGTATTTCAATTTTATATAGCCTTGCTTGCCTGATATTTTTTCGTTCAGTTTATTTGATGCTGCTTCGGTGATTTTCAACTTCATGATCGCTCTCCCCTTCCGATGCTTCATTTTACCATACAGAGGAATTTTTTACGTTTTAGAACCCTTTGGCGAAATGTCTTGCAATTTTTCTGTTTAACTCTTACTATCAAAGATAATTCTGACAATTTGGAAAGGGGTGCTTTTTTTGTCAAAAGTAACGATTAAAGTGAATGATAATGGTTCATTAAGGATTACGGGTGATGTTGAATTGCTGGATGGTGCCGGCAATAAGTATGAGTCAAAGCCTGTTTTCTCGCTTTGCCGCTGTGGCATGAGCAAGAACATGCCGTTCTGCGATGCTTCCCATAAAGGGAACTTCGAATCGGTTGTCCGTGCTCCGCAAGCTGATGAAACGGAATAACTATTGAGGGCAATGGGGAATCCATTGCTCTTTTTTTACTTTCATCTTTCCAGTGACCTTCATTAAACAGGGTGGCTGGGATTTTTCCGGTGCATCAAACTACCATTCATCCGTTAGCCTGACGTCAGCAATATGAGAAATCCCGATCCGATGGATTTCCTCGAATCTGTCAACGATATGGAGCTTCTGCCCGAGTTCATTCCAATAATGGATTTTTCCAATCACCAATTCATATTTTCTTTGCCTGTAATAAGTGATGCTGAGCGGGCGGTTATACTCCATCGCTTCGAGGATCGTTTCATTCAGTTGTTCAAGCTGCTGTTCGTCCAGCTGCTTTTCCTTTTCATATTCGTCCTCCTGTGACCAGTCACGCAGCATCTTGACATGCTCAGGAAGCATCATTGATGTCCATTTAATTCTTCCGCGGTCGCGAATCATCTTGCTCTCCTCCTCCTTTCATCAACCCTTATGCCCGCCAACGAGTGCGGCACGATGTCTTGCTGTTCCGGCTGCCGTATATGATACAGCTCTTAGGAGCGCTGTCGAGCCGTAACGGCTGCGGATCCGGTCCATTGCGTAGCCAAGCTCTTTCTTTTTCCAGCCGTTTTTTTCAAACAAATTCAATTGGAATTCACTGTCGGTGACGAGGTTCCCGAGCGAAATCGAGATGCTTCGCACCGTCTTTCCCATGTAGTTCTCAGCGAAAAGCTCGAGGCAGACGCGATACAGATCCATCGTGATATTGGTCGGCTCTTCAATTGTCCTTGAGCGATGGAAGCCTCCGCCGAATTCATCCTGGCTGTAGCCAACTCCGAAGCTGATGGTCCGGCCTGCCTTCCCATGGCTTCTTGCCCTGCGCGCGACTTCCTCACACATTTCGAGGATGACATGCTTGATTTCCTCTTCTTCTTTATAGTCGCGTAGCAGGATCTGGCTTTTTCCAAAGCTGACCTGCCCTTCCATGATTGGGGCGCCGATATCCGAAAAGTCGATCCCCCATGCATGCCAGTACAGCTGATTCCCCATGATGCCGAATTTTTTCTCCAATTTCTCTAGGTCATAGCGGGCCAGCTGGCCGACTGTAAAAATGCCCATGCTGTTCAGTGTTTTCTCGACGCGGCGGCCAATTCCCCACATTTCCCTTAGCGGTGAGACGTTCCACAGCTTCGTCTGAACATCATCATAGGTCCATTCTGCAATACCCTTCTTTTTTGCATCGAGGTCAAGGCAAAGCTTCGACATCAGCATATTCGGCCCGATTCCGATTGCACAGGGGAGCTGGAATTCGCGCTCAATATCGTCTTTGATTTTTTTGGCGATGGAAGCAGCGTCTCCCCAAAGCTTTGAAGCTCCGTCAACCTTTATGAAGCTTTCGTCGACGCTGTAGGTGTGAATCGCTTCCTTCGGGACATAGCGATTGAATACACGGGAGATTTCTGTGGAGATTCGCAGGTAGGTGGACATCTGCGGATCAACGACCACAATCCGCGGATCATCGGGAATTTCAAATTTCCGTGATCCAGTCTTGATGCCAAACTCCTTTTTCAAACGCGGTGAGGCTGCGAGGACCACGCTTCCCGGGCGGTCAAGATTCCCGACGACGGCCAGGTAGCAGTCAAGAGGATCAAGGCCGAGCATCACGGCGGAACAACTCGCATAAAAGCTCTTCATATCCACACATAAAATTTTATTTTGCGGCATTTCGCTGTAATCGACCATCTTTCTCTCTCCTTTCTGCATGATATCTGCCAACAACAAGAACATCTGTTCCGTTTCATTATACCCATTATATTAAGCGAATATGCGTTCGGTTTCAATGGTAATTTTCCGGGTGACTGACTTAATTAAGGTGTAAATGGTGAGTGATGCCAGGACTGGAGATTTTTACGGAAGGGTGTTTTCGAAGCGAGCTTCGGAGTATAATCAGCTGGAGAGGTGCTATCTATATGGATAAAGAACTGATTCGCAAAATGGTCCAGAAATGCTTCGTCCAGTACCGCCATGATGGTACACTGCCGTTCGGCGAGGCGGAATTCGATGAAATATACATAAAGATTGTGGAACAGAAAAATGCAGAGCCTGATGCTGATTTGCATGATCTTATCAATGACGCGGTTTATGAATTTTTGGCTACCTAAAAATAATCGAAAAGGCTGCCCTGCAGGACAGCCTTTAATTATTTCAATCTGATATTTGCTTCGCCTTTGATTGTTGCGGGATAATCATTCAACTTTAAGGTAATCGGGCCAGGTGCTGCTCCTTCGCCGAAATAGGGGATTAAAATATCAACCGGCAGTGCATCCGTGCTCCATCTGAAAGAAGCAGAGCCGTCACCAATTTCATCTCCATTCGAATCGACTGCCTGATCAAATGAAATGTTTGTATGTCCTTCCTTCGAATCCCTTTGAAAAGTGAGCATCAATAGATTTTCCTCCCTGTCGATCTTTAGCAATCTGCCATCACTTGGAGCCTTCAGCACTTTCATTTTCTCAGGATCGACAATGATTTCTACCTCGTTTTTATCAACGGCACGCAAGGAATTGAAGCGAAGATACAGTTCTTTTGGTTTTTTGAAATAATTGCTTTGCAGAAAAAATTCCTTTGTTGACTCATCTTTATGGCTGGCGACGGTCCCATTGTTAATTGCCGCCCATTCTTCACCAGTTTCATCCACAATTCTCAAATCATTGAAACCGAAAATATGCCTGGTATTCTCCATATCAAAATGAGCAGTAATCCCGATTCTCGTCGGATAGATCGACACTTTTTCAACAGTGATTTTCTGGCCTTCGAACTCAACTGTTTCGTTAACTTCGTATATTTCTTTTTTATCCTTAAAGGCATCCTTATCTATTGAGAACGGAAGCACCCAGGTATGATCAAGCTTATTTGAAGGTTCACTATCATCTATTCTCCCTTCCGCCAGTTCAATGCTTAGCTCGAGATCTTCAGGGAGATTATCATTATAGAATTCATATGTGGCCGTAAACATCTGTTCCTGATTGTGTGCATCGAACGAGTCGTAATAAGAAAAAACAGTTTCTTCAATATTTTGCCCTTCACTGTCGGTCAGCAAAAACTTTTCAATTGTAAGATCTTTTTTTGCTCCAGAAGATTCTAGCTTATAAAACAGCACCATCATCTGCTCATCGACAATCACCGAGTCAAGCGTGACCTTGATGCCGTCATGTTCATCAGATACACCAATTTTTTGCGCAAAGTCATTTTCAACTGCTGCTGTCAGTCCTTTATCGAACCGGACAAGCTCAACAATTTTCTCCATGCCAGGTACCAACGTCACATATGAAGCAAAAGTTTCTGACGTCCTGAGCATCGCTGTAAAAGCAAAAATCAAGATTGCTGCTGACGCAAAGGTCCTCATATATAAAAGGTTCTTCTTCGCTTTCCTTTTTCCTTTGCTGATCCCCGCAGCAATCGCCTCGTCCAGCTGAAGTTCTGGAACTTCGATATTTTCAAGCGCGGCCTGTGCCTTGCTCAGCTTTTTCTCCTCGGCATTAAGCATAGCCCAATCCCCCCTTATCTTCGAGCTGTCCGCGAAGTTCCTTCAGGCCTTTATTCAGCCACGTCTTCACGGTACCTTCGGGACATTCGAGAATCTCGGCAATTTCCTTGATTTTAAAATCGTGCACGTATTTCAATTCAATAACCTGTCTTGTTTTAGAATCAAGCTTGCCGATGACCTCCTCAACCTCAAGCCAGCTGGTCTGGTGCTCAGCGCCCATCAAGCTGATGAGATCATCGCTGATGAGAATTCTCTTCCTCTTTTTTAATTCATCGTTGCAGTAGTTTATCAGAATCCTTGTCAGCCACGTCGTAAAATATTGCGGGTCCTTCACCTTCCGTATGGAACGGAACGCCCTGTAGGTTACCTCCTGCAGTGCTTCGACCGCATCCTCGCTATTTTTCAGATAGCTGAGGGCAATCCGGTACAGGCGCACCTTATGAAGCTGCATCAATTCGTAAAATGCTGCTTCGTCGCCTTTCTTAGCTTTCTGTACGAGTTCTTGAAGCTCCAAAATGTCTCCCCCTGACTTTGTCTCTATCTATTAGACATCGAACACGGAAAAAAGTTTTAAAGAATTGAAAAAACCGCCATTTTTTTACAAGGCGGTCATGAAAGGTATTCATTTTGAACAGATAATCGACGGCTTATTTCTGGTTGAAAACTCTTTTGCCAAAAAGTTCAAAGGTACGGGGGAACAGCGAGTAGACAATGCTGCCAGGACTCATCCAGCGCGGCAGGTTGATTTCACGTGTTCTCGTCATCATGCGGTTGACCACTTGTTTCGCCACGTATTCAGGCTGCAGCATAAAACGTTTTACATTTTTAACATAGGTTCCCTGTTTATCCGCGACGTCAAAAAAGTTCGTAGCAATTGGACCCGGATTGACTGAAGTGACATAGATATTATCATCAGCAACCTCCATCCGCAGGCTGTTCGTATACCCAAGCACGGCATGCTTTGTTGCCGAATAAACACTTGACTTAGGTGTGGCAATCTTGCCAGCCTGGGAAGCAATATTGATAATATGGCCGCTTCGCCTCTGCTTCATGGCAGGCAGAACCATCGAAGTGCAGGCCATCAAGCCGACGACATTGACATCAAACATCGTTTTGATATCTTCAATTTTCGCTTCATGAGCATAATCAAAAATACCGAAGCCGGCATTGTTGACCAATATATCAACGTAGCGGATATCCGTAAGCACTTCTGAGAAAACCCGCTTGATTGCTTCAGGGTCAGACACATCCAACTGCTGGGCATGGACATTGATGGCATACTTTGATTGTAGTTCTTTTTTTTAAACTCTCAAGTTTATCGATACTCCGGGCCAGAAGGACGAGATTCGCTCCGCGCGCAGCGCAAAGCCTGGCAATCTCAGCACCAATCCCCCCAGAGGCACCAGTAATAATAATATTTTTTCCTTTCAAGGATGACATCGTCTTTCACCTCATTTTGCTGTATAAACGAAGGATGTACCTTCTTCCCTGAATGAAATTGCGTCCAGGGCTTGTAAATAATCAAGCTGGCCGACTGTTTCCGAAATGGTCAGATTCAGTTCGCGCTCGTACACAGTCGGGAAGAGCAATTTGCAAATCCCAAAAACAGTGAGTTCCCTGCCTTCAAGCATCCCCCTTACTTGCAACGCCCTGTCATGCTGGCGAGCCAGCCTTTTTTCGATCAGGCTATGTAATTCTGTTATCTCCGTCCCATGTCCGGTGTATACTAGCCCAATTGGGTACTCCTGCAGCTTTTTTAGTGTTGCATTATATTGGACCAGCGGCTTTGGTCTTTCACTTTCGCCTGGCAGCGGCGGCTCAAGCAATGGATTCGGCGAGATCCCTGCAAGGACCGTATCCCCTGCAATCATTGTCCCATCTTTTTCACGCAAGAGCACAATATGGCTCTGGGCATGTCCCGGTGTCTCGATCACCCTCCATCCTGGCAGTGCCGGAGGAACATCATTTTCCTGGATAGTCCCTGTCAATGAACGATCGCAAGAAAATACTAATGTCTTTTTCATCACTTTCATCGAAGGCACAAAATATGGCTCTGGTATGGCTGATTGCAAAAAGAATTTCTCATAGAATTCTTTATGCTCCTTTTCAAATTCCGAAGTCCTGTTAATCCACCTTTCATTCAGGTGATGGCCATGTACAGCAAGATCTGGTGAAAAGTAATCCAGCATTCCCACATGATCTGGATGGTCATGAGTCAAGATAACCTGCTCGATATCGTCGGGCTTCAATTTTAAATCGGACAGCTGGGACTTGAACGACTCCCAGGAATCCTCTGTTTTCGTTCCCGCGTCAACAAGTGTCAATCGGTCCCCTTTTATTAAATATGCGTTCACATCACCAACCGGGAAAGGCGTCGGCAAAGTCAGTTTGGCAATTCCATCTTTCCATTCAGCCATATTATCTATACACCCCAAAACATTATTTTTCTATAAGGTAAAGTGATTGTTTGTTCAATAAATCATTCAACTTTATTGGTCCTGGTATTTTTTCAATATAAAATTAAGTTTACCTTTAAAGCGGAAAAATGTCATTATTTTCGGATTGTATTTTCAGAAAAAACTAAAAATTATTCAAATACTACTTGACATAAGGGTTGTCTTTCTTGCATAATCACTATTAAAATTTCGTAAAATCTTAAAAAGCATTCGAGCAAGATCAGTAGACAGGAATGGTGTCAGAGAGTGGAGTCCACCGGCTGAAAGGCTCCGCCGCCCTCTTCATGTTGAACCCTACCTTGCGAGCTGCCAGGCAAACCTGGACGTATACCGGCGTTAACGGATGTTGAGCTGCACTTTTTCGGCACTGGCTGAAGAAGTGAATGAAGGTGGTACCACGGAAGCATGGCCTTTCGTCCTTTTTGGGATGAAGGGCCTTTTTGTTTTTCCGATGTAAGCACTGGCTCTTTCAGTGGCAAAACAGAACATCAAATTTTATGGAGGCGATCTTGATGAAGAAGCTTGTTTTTGTTGGGGCAGGTTCGATGGCAGAAGCGATGATTTCCGGAATAGGGGCAAGCGGGCTTCTTCCGGGAGAGCAGATCTGGGCCACGAATAAACAGGATACTGACAGATTAAAATCACTGGAGCAGAAATATGGAATAAAGGCGACATATGATTTGGAAATGCTTTTTAAAGATGCGGATGCAATCGTCCTGGCAATGAAACCGAAGGACGCAGCCGCAGCGGTTGGGGAAATCAAATCCTATTTACCTGAAGGGATGCTGATCATTTCGGTCCTCGCTGGCGTCTCGATTGCCGCAATTGAAACAGCTGCAGAGAAGTCCCTGGCAGTGGCAAGGGCAATGCCAAACACCTCGGCTGCGATTGGCAAATCGGCAACTGCGCTGGCAGTGAACTCCAATGTGAGTGAAGCGCAAAAGATGCTGATACAGGAGCTTTTTAACACAATCGGCCTGACAACAATCGTTGAGGAATATCAGCTTGATGCCGTCACAGGCCTATCAGGAAGCGGTCCTGCCTATATATATTACCTTGTCGAAGCGATGGAACAAAGTGCCGCTGAAATCGGTCTGGATAAGCAAACAGCAAAGCAGCTGATTATCCAGACGCTGCTGGGGGCCGCCGAAATGCTGACGAAGTCGGATAAGGAGCCTGCCCAGCTCCGCTTTGAAGTGACCAGCCCGGGAGGTACGACTGAAGCAGGAATCAGCATTCTTGAGCAGCATGGCGTCCAATCTGCTTTCGTATCCTGCATCAAGGAAGCCACAGCTCAATCAAGAAGGCTGGGCCATCTGCTGGGAAATGAACTTGCAGCAGCAAACCGTCCGCTTTAAAAATTGCAAATGCCCTCCCTGTTTCTCTACAATGGAGAAAAACAACAGGGACGTGTAGATGTTGCTTCTAACCTTACTGTCTTTAACTTTAATCATCTGGATTTTGGCGACAATCGATGCCTTGATTGGTTTTAGGAAAATGGATTCCCTCGAAAAGGCTGAGGTTGCCGGCCATGGACAAAAGCTTAGCGTCATCGTGGCTGCCAGGAATGAAGAAGAACATATTTCCCAAAGCATTCGCACCCAGCTGAACCAAACCTACAAAAATACCGAGTGGATCCTGGTCAATGACCGTTCCGAGGATGATACTGGCAAAATGATGGAACACCTGAAAAGCTCTGATTCGAGAATTAGAGTGATCCATATCGAAAGTTTGCCAGAAGGGTGGCTCGGCAAGAACTACGCACTCTATAAAGGCTGCCAGCGCGCGACAGGGAACCTGCTCTTATTTACAGATGCTGATGTTTTGTACCATCCCGAGGCTTTTGCAAAAGCGGTTGGCTATTTTGAGAAACATGACCTTGATCATTTAACCGCAGCACCGAACCTTAGTGCAAAGCCGTTCTGGCTGAAGGCCTTTGTTGCTTTCTTCTTATTCGGCTTTTCCTATTACAAGAGACCCTGGCTCGGCAATAATCCACGCTCAAAAACCGGAGTCGGCATCGGAGCATTCAATATGATCACCCGGTCGGCCTATGAAAAAGTCGGCACACATGAATATATAAGGATGCGGCCCGATGATGACTTGCAGCTGGGAATGATGATTAAGCGAATAGGTCTCAAGCAGCGGATTGTCACGGCTATGACACTCATTGAAGTGGAATGGTACCAAAGCCTGAAGGAAGCTTTAGCAGGACTGGAGAAGAACACCTTTGCCGGCCTCCACTATCGGATCAGCATGGTGCTATTTTCGGTGTTCGGCGTCTTTGTATCCCAGGTCGTGCCGTTCTTCACTCTTTTTTCAAATAATCAGGCAGTCGCCATTTTAAGTGCTGTCAATCTTATATTCCTGGCTTTCCTTTATGTGATGGTAACAAAGAAGATGACCCGCTTTTCACCATGGATGTTCTTTGTCCTTCCCTTCACTGCCCTGATATTCATTTTCTCCATCCTGAGAGCCAGCTACCTTACATTTAGAAGAGGCGGCATTATCTGGCGCGGAACGAAATATACGCTTGCGGAATTAAGAAAAAACACATTGCGGTGAGTACAATTTTTCCTTTCCTCAGGAAGCCCTGTTATACTAAAAATATATTTTGGATTTCGAAATAAAAGGAGGCTTCCCGATGGAAAAGAAATTATTTTCCCCTTATAAAATTAAAGATTTAACTCTAAAAAACAGAATCGTCATGGCACCGATGTGTATGTACTCATGTGAAAAAGAAGATGGGATTGTTACAGACTTTCATATGACACACTATGTAAGCCGTGCTGTCGGCCAGGTGGGCCTGGTCATTCTTGAGGCAACGGCGGTTACTCCTCAAGGTCGGATTTCCCATCAGGACCTGGGAATCTGGAGCGATGAGCATGTGCCCGGCCTGACAGCTTTGACGGAACAAATCAAGCAGAGTGGTGCGGCCGCTGGTATCCAGCTGGCACATGCCGGCCGAAAAGCAGCATTGCGTGATGAAATCATCGCCCCTTCTGCTTTAGCTTTTGACGAGAAGTATAAAGAACCGAAGGCTATGACGGTTGAGGAAATCAAGGAAACGGTCGAGGCGTTCAGGCTGGCTGCCGAGAGGTCTAAGCGCGCTGGCTTTGATGTCATCGAAATCCACGCTGCACATGGATATTTGATCAACCAGTTCCTCTCTCCGCTAACAAATAAACGGGATGACGAATACGGCGGCACTGCCGAGAACCGCTTCCGCTTCCTTCGGGCAATCCTTGAAGAGGTAAAAACCGTATGGGATGGACCTCTGTTTGTCCGGGTTTCCGCATCCGACTATCATGAAGAAGGCCTGACTGTCGATGATTACGTAACCATTGGTGCATCGCTAAAGGAATTGGGCGTTGACTTGATTGATGTCAGCTCAGGTGCTGTTGTACCAGCCAGAATCCATGCTTACCCAGGCTACCAGGTTAAATTCGCTGAAAAAATCAAGCATGAAGCCGATATAGCTACCGGCGCGGTTGGATTGATCACGACCGGAATACAGGCAGAAGAAATCCTGCAAAATGATCGCGCTGAGCTGATTTTCATCGCCCGCGAACTCTTGCGCGATCCATACTGGCCAAGAACAGCAGCCAAGGAGCTTGGTACAAGCATCGAATCACCTAAGCAATATGAACGAGGATGGATTTTTTAAGCTAAAACCAATATTATTCCTAAAGAGGCTTTTCCAGAGTATTACTTTGGGAGGCCTCTTTTCTTGCTCTTTATCCTTCAATCTAATTCAATGTCATGACCTTTTATGACGGACATTTTCTTTCGTTTTTCAAGTACTTCTGTCCGTCATGACCTGGATGACGGACACTTTCTTGCGTTTTTCATGAATTTCTGTCCATCATGACCTGGATGACGGACACTTTCTTGTGCTTTTCATGAATTTCTGTCCATCATAGCCTGGATGACGGACACTTTCTTGCGTTTTTCATGAATTTCTGTCCGTCATGACCTGGATGACGGACAATTTCTTGTGCTTTTCATGAATTTCTGTCCGTCATGACCTGGATGACGGACACTTCCTGTCGCTTTTCATGAATTTCTGTCCGTCATACATTTAAAATGATTTTACTAATGCAATGGACACCACAGAAAAAGAGGCTGTCATCCAAACAGCCTCTTCTCCATACGGGTTAATCACTTTATTAGACTTTTTTCAGTAAAATTCTCCGGTACGTATTGCCGAACATAACTCCTTCATCTGAAATCAGCCTAACTCTCGCACTTTCCGTTTGGCTGATTTCCTCAAAGGATACGCCGATGTCCGTTCCAAGCAGTTTGATTACATGCCTGAAAGCTTTTTTGACAAAAGACAGCCCTTTGCCTGGCTGTGCAAATTTATCGAAAACGACCACCAGACCTTCCTTGCGGCAAACTCTGATCATTTCGCCAAATGCTTTTGTGCTGTCAGGTACTACTGATAAGATCAAGCTTCCGATAACATAATCGAACGATCCATCGTTAAACTCAAGCTGTTGGGCATCCATTTTTAAAAAGGTGATCGACGAGCCTTCGAATTTCTCCTTCGCTTTTTGCAGCATATCCTCCGAGTAATCAATTGCCGTAATCTCCAATTGGTCATAAGGCAATCGATCAGATATCTGCCCCAGTGCCTGCGCCTACGAACAGTACCCTGTCCCCGGAACGGAAGTGAATCTCGTTGAACAGTATATCTCTCACTTTCGAAAATGGACCAGAATTGAAAATTTTATCATAAATCGGGGCCCAGCCCTTGTAAATGAGCTTATTCCAGGAATTGTTCATGATATCCTCTCCGCATGAATCAGTTATGTGTAACCTCTATTTATCCTTGACTCTCAAAAGCCTCAAGCCATTCAGTGTGACAATCAGAGTCGCACCCATATCGGCGAAAATCGCGATCCACAGGGTGAGCCATCCAGGAATGACCAGCAGCAGTGCCAGCAATTTCACGCCGATTGAGAAGGCGATGTTCTGCTTGATGATTGCCAGTGTTTTACGGCTCAATTTAATCGTGAACGGCAGCTTTTTCAAGTCATCTGCCATCAGGGCGATATCGGCGGTTTCGAGTGCGGTATCAGTGCCCGCTCCTCCCATCGCGACTCCGACCGTCGCAGCGGCGAGTGCAGGTGCATCATTAATGCCATCGCCGACCATCGCGACTTTTCCATGGTTTGTCTGCAAGTCTTTTACGAAATTAAGCTTATCTTCAGGAAGTAAATCGGATTCTATATCCGTCACACCAGCCTGGCTGCCAATCGCAGCTGCGGTGCCTTTGTTGTCACCGGTCAGCATGATGGTCTTTTCAATGCCAAGCTCATGCAGACGGGAAACCACTTCCCTGCTCGACTCTCTTACTTCATCTGCTACCGCGATTAATGCAAGCACTTCGGAATCGTTGCCTGCAACAATGACTGTTTTACCTTCAGACTGCAGGCGTGAAATTTCTTCAGCAGCCTCCGCAGGAATTCCACCTTCGACGTGTTCTTCAAGGTATTTAGGACT
Source organism: Mesobacillus jeotgali (assembly GCF_014856545.2). NCBI lineage: Bacteria > Bacillati > Bacillota > Bacilli > Caryophanales > Bacillaceae > Mesobacillus > Mesobacillus jeotgali. Next base: position 3,225,409 of record NZ_CP109811.1, read on the forward strand.
GCCGATATAATAGACAATCCCGTCAACAGTTCCTTTTAATCCTTTACCGGTTACCGATGTGAAATCTTCAATCACTTTATCCATGTACGGTACTGTGTCTGTGTCTGCCTTTCGGACAATAGCAGAAGCAAGTGGATGCTGTGATTTATTTTCAAGGGCGGCGATTACTGCAAAAAGAGCGCTTGAATTTTCTCCAGCTGAAAATTTGATATCAGTAACAGCCGGCACTCCTTTTGTCAGCGTCCCAGTCTTATCAAAGGCAACGGCTTTCAGCATGCCCATTTCCTCAAGGTGGACACCACCCTTTACAAGCACCCCATGTTTAGCGGCATTGCCAATCGCTGTCACAATTGAAACTGGCGTTGAAATGACCAGGGCGCACGGACAGCCGACAACCAGGACGGCCAGGCCTTGATAAATCCACTCACTCCATCCTGCACCGAAGAAAAGTGGCGGTACAATAGCAACCAAAAATGCGACAAGGATAATAATTGGCGTGTAATACTTGGCAAAGCGATCAACAAACGCCTGCGAAGGAGCTTTTTCCGCCTGTGCCTCTTCGACAAGGTGAATGATTTTCGCGATTGTGGTATCATCGACCAGTTTAGTGATTTTAACGTCGATGAGACCTTCCCCATTCAGCGTGCCGGCAAACACTTCATCTCCTGCGCTCTTGTCAGCTGGAACAGATTCCCCTGTAATCGCCGCCTGGTTGACAGATGAGAATCCGGAAACTACTTCCCCATCCATGGCAATTTTCTCGCCTGGTTTTACAATCATGATATCGCCGACTTCTATTTCATTTACATGGATGCTGTATTCCCTGCCATTCCGGCGGACAAGAGCTTCTTTTGGCGCGATATCCATTAACGAACGAATCGAAGCTCTTGCCTTATCCATTGAATATCTTTCAAGGACCTCACTAATCGCAAACAATATGACAACGACGGCACCTTCGCTCCACTCGCCAATGATGGCAGCCCCGATGATTGCAACAGTCATCAGTGCCCTCATGTCAAAATCGAGCTTTAGAAGATTCTTTATTCCACTTTTAAAAAGGGAGTAGCCACCTATCATAATCGCGCCCAGAAATAATAGGATGGCGAGCAAACTATCTTCACCAAAATTAACCTGAAAAAAATACGCGGCAATGATCATCACTAAGCTGATCAATACCGTAGCATTTTCCTGCCAGAACGGCTTCTTTTTTTCAGGGATCATCTCTGCTTTATCCGGGTAAAGGCGCAGGTTCTCAAATGCTCCAGCTTGCTCCAGTTCCTCAATCGAGGCTTTACCGAAAACAGTCAGCTTGGAAGCGCCAAAATTTACTTTTGCATCAAAAACACCATCCAGGTGTTTTACGTTCTCTTCGAACTTTCCGGCACAGCTTGCTCAGGTGAAGCCCTGTACCCGATAAACTGTTTTATCGCCCGATTGCGCTGCTTCAGTCATTCATATCCAACTCCTTTTGATGTTCAAACGCCAGGTGAATCAATTGCTTCACATGGTCATCCACCAGTGAATAATACACAAGCTTCCCTTCTTTGCGGTATTTAGCCAGACCAAGATTCTTCAACAGCCTTAAATGGTGGGAAGCAGTAGCAGTGGACGAATTGACGACCGCAGCTACATCACAAACACAAAGCTCTTTGCCTACATATAGTGAGTATGCGATTTTAATCCTTGTTTCATCTGATAAAGCCTTGAAAATTTTTGCGGCTTCAAATGTATTTTGTTCTTTCAGTTCAGCGGACACCTGTTCCACTTTTTCGTCATGGACGCAATTGACCTGGCAGACATCCTGCTCCTTCAATTTGCTCACCCCATTCATTCAAATGATCTTTTGATTATATCTTATTCAAATGACCTTTTGATTGTCAAACAAAAATAAAAAACCAGGAAATCTCCTGGTTTTAAAGGTTATGCTGTTTTCTCACCCTGCCGGTCGGCAACCTTCTTGAAGTAGAAACCTAGTTTGACGAGGCCAACTGCCGTCAAGGAAAGAATCATATTGAAGAATACTGCAAATATCACAAGATCAATGACTTCAAAGAAAAATGCATATAGAAATCCAACTGCCCCAAATATTGATATTGTGATGAGAAAATGCATCCTCGGAAAAAGAAAGGTTATGATTCCGCTAAACAACATAACTAGTGAACCCATGATAAATAGATGAAAACCGAATAAAAGTAAAAACTCCAAAACAATTCCCCCAGTATTCGTGTTGTTGGTTTGATGGAACTGATTCCACCACTTTCCAATTCCCTCTGGGTTACTTGTCTAAACTAAATGTCCTAAATTCGGTCATCCCATATTCTATTAAGCATCGTTTCTTCGTTGGAAACGACCAGTTCGAATACATCGGGATTCGTCATTTCCATCAGGCAGTCGTAACCGAAGCTTTCATTGAAATACCTCATTAGCAATGTCGTCATGTTACCATGGCTGACCAGTAAAATATGTTCATGTTCTGAACATAATAAATCCTCAATCAATGATTTGGCTCGATTCATCGCAGCAGAATGAGATTCTCCGCCTTCAAATACAAGCTCAAAATCCTCAAAGCTTTGCTTTAGCTTATCTCGCCAGTCCTCAAGGTTGACTGTACTAAGCACTCTTTCTCCAAGTCTGTCATCCTCCTGAACTCTTATCCCTCTTGAATCAGAAAGAGGTTTAATTGTATCGACCGCTCTTTTAAAAGGGCTACAATAGATGGTATCTATTTCTTTTCGTTTGAAAAAGTCCACTAGTGCCAGCGCCTGCTTCCTGCCCTGTTCGGTCAGCGGTGAGTCTACAGGCTGACCAGCCGCACTTGCATGACGTACAAGATAGATTGTTTTCAATCAAAACACCCCTTTATTCAATCATTGTCATAAGGAACGGAGATTTCCATAAAATCTTCTGAAACAACCGTATTGGCAAACACTGTTTGTGCTTCCGCTCCAAGCTCCTTCCAGTCATTTTGGTCATACCTGGAGCTAATATGGGTCAGGCACAGCTTTTTTACATCTGCATTCAAGGCTATTTCAGCAGCCTGCAGAGTGGTCGAATGAAAATATTCAAATGCAAGTGAACCTTCATCTGCTGAAAAAGTAGCTTCATGAACGAGAAGATCTGCATTTTTGGCAAGAACTGCAGCATTTTCACAAACCCTTGTGTCACCCAAGATCGTAACAACCCTTCCTTTTTGCGGCGGACCGACAAACTCAGCAGGATCGATGACCGTTCCGTCGTCCAATATGACTTCTTCCCCATTCTTGATTTTTCTGTAGTCTGGACCGGGCTTTACACCTGCAGCTTGAAGCTTATCGGCAAGAAGAGTGCCGGGACGGTCCTTCTCCTTTACTCTGTACCCATACGAAGGAATTCCATGCTCCAACAGTCTTGCTTCTACGATGAATTGCTCATCTTCAAAAATAACACCTTCCTCAAGCTCAATGATTTCAATCGGATATTTCAAGTAAGATTTACTGATTTTTAAAGATATTTCAATATACTCCTTGATCCCGGGGGGACCATACACGGTAACCAATGACTCCCCTCCCTGGAAGGAACGGCTAGACAGCAGTCCCGGCAAACCATATATATGGTCTCCGTGCAGGTGAGTAATGAAAATCTTTTCAATTCTGCGGGGCTTTATGTTTGTATGTAAAATTTGGTGTTGAGTTGCTTCGCCGCAGTCGAACAGCCAAACGGCTCCGCGCTCCTCCAGCAATTTCAATGCGATTGAGGTCACATTCCTCAGTTTGGCCGGGATACCTGCACCTGTTCCAAGAAAAAAAACATCCATAATCCTGACATCCTCCCATACAAAACACCTGCCATTCTACAGGCAGGATCATTTTTCCTTTCAATATATCACAACAGGCATTATTCATCTAAACCTAAAGCAGGATTTAACCCAGAAGGGGATAGTTCCAGCCAATTGGAACAAAACTAATTACAGTTCAAACAGTTGCTAATTGTTCTTGAAAGGGATAAAATTTTGTATTTGTAGAGTGTTTTTTATACATACTTTTAAATTCACATAAAAGAGAGGTTCTATATTGTGGCACAAACCGAAAAACCAACAGCCTTAATCATGATCTTCGGAGCTACGGGAGACCTGGCAAACCGTAAATTGTTTCCTTCCCTCTATAACTTGTTTAAAAAAGGAAAGCTGGACAAGTTCGCGGTCGTAGGCGTAGCCCGCCGCTCACTTTCAAATGAAGAATTCCAGCTGAGGGTAAAAGAATCTGTTAAGGTGATTGGGGAGACAGACGCTGATATCGACGAGTTCGTATCCAAGTTTTATTATCATTCCCATGATGTAACTGATTCAAGTTCTTATCTTGCGCTTGGAAAGCTTTCGGAAGATCTGGACAGCCACTATGGACTGAATGGCAATAGAATTTTCTACCTGGCAATGGCACCTGAATTCTTTGGAACAATTGCTGAGCACTTAAAGAAAGATAAACTTACCGATGTATCCGGGTTTAAGCGCCTGGTCATTGAAAAGCCCTTCGGACATGACCTTGAGTCGGCAAAAGTATTGAACAAGCAAATCCGAACCGCTTTTACAGAGGATGAAATCTACCGAATTGACCACTACCTTGGAAAAGAAATGGTCCAGAATATCGAAGTAATCCGTTTCGCCAATGCGCTGTTTGAACCACTCTGGAATAACCGGTACATTTCCAATATCCAGGTTACATCAAGCGAAACGCTTGGAGTGGAAGAACGCGGCCGTTATTACGAGAAAAGCGGCGCTCTAAGGGATATGGTCCAGAACCATATGCTGCAAATGGTTTCATTGCTGGCGATGGAACCGCCGATCAAATTGACGACTGATGAGGTCCGCTCGGAAAAAGTGAGAGTGTTCCGTGCCCTCCGCCCTATTAAAGGCGAGGAAGTCAATGAATATTTTGTTCGGGGCCAATATGATAAAGGCGTAATGAACGAAACAAACGTACCTGCATACCGACAGGAGGAAATGGTCGATCCTGAATCCAATACAGAAACATTTGTAGCTGGAAAATTGATGATTGATAACTTCCGCTGGGCTGGAGTTCCATTCTACATCCGTACTGGAAAAAGAATGAAGGCAAAGTCAACTAAAATCGTGATCCAATTCAAAGATATCCCAATGGATTTATATTATCAGCCAGAAAAAACGGTAAATCCAAACCTTCTTGTCATTCATATCCAGCCAGAAGAAGGAATCACCCTCCACTTGAATGCCAAGAAATCTGGCCAGGGTACGAAAGCTACACCTGTCAAGCTGAATTACTCAAATAAAGGGATTGACGGACTGAATACTCCAGAAGCATATGAAAAACTTCTTTATGATTCATTGCGCGGAGACGCAACCAACTTTACACATTGGGATGAAGTCGCATTATCCTGGAGCTTCGTTGATAATATATCAGCTGTATGGGAAAATACGAAAGAGCCTGGCTTCCCTAACTATCCATCAGGTTCCATGGGGCCGGACGCAGCAGACAAGCTGCTAGAGAAGGATGGATTCTTCTGGTGGCCAATCACTGAAATCGATGTAGAAAATTGTTAATAGAACAAAAATCCCGCCCTGGTTACAGGCGGGATTTTTTGCAATGTCCAATTAAGTTTCAAGTTAACGCTATTTCTCTGCCTTAATCCAAAATCAGCCTCCGAAAAAGAAATCCAGTAGATTAGATCCTGCAGATGCTTCTTTGTTGTAAAACTCCGAGTATCCGCAATCACTGCAGTAAACGACAGTGAACTGGTTATTCTGGATATCAAACATTTTGGACAAGCCCGTTCCCGTCATTGCCACATCCTTCTGACCTGCATCTGTGCTTCCGCATTTAATACAACCATTTCCCTTCATGTATTCCAACTCCCTTTTTTAAGCTATATCACATTTACGTATCAGGTAAAGTTTAGTTTCACTTTTTCACCCTATCGAGGGGCTTCTGGTTTCGCCACACTTTTGTTTGCCAAGATGCAAACTTTCCGAAAAGAGCCAACATAAAAGAAGCCTAAAAGGGATAACTTATGCTTATCCTATTTTCAAACTAGAGGTGGATACATGGAGTGGTTTGGTCACAGCAATGAAGTTTTCAATTTTGATATGTTCTCTGCGAGTCATTATGCGATCATCACTATCTTTGTGTTAGTTAGTACCTTTATTTTCACGAACCGAAAGAAACTAAGGGGTGAAAGGTGGAGGAAAGCAGAGCTGGGAACAGCCCTGTCATTAATCTTGATTGAGATAACTAACCATCTATGGATGTACAAACATGCTGTCTGGAAATTAGGGCGGTCCATGCCCCTTGAATTATGCAATATTGGGCTGCTGCTCGCAATTGGTTTATTACTGACCAGGAAGAAAATATTTTTCGAGCTTTTGTTTTTCATTGCTTTATTAGGGGCAACACAAGCCATCATTACACCTGCATTAACCTATGATTTTCCCCATTTCCGCTTTTTTCACTTTTTCTATGCCCATATGATGATTGTGTGGGTGACCCTTTACTTCCTATGGGCTAAAGGTTATTACCCAACCTTCAGTTCTGTCATAAAAGTTGTTCTCTTTATCAACCTGCTCCTGCCAGCGATCCTGTTTATTAATAAGGCAGCTGACGGAAATTACTGGTTTTTACGCCATAAACCAAAAAGTCCAAGCTTTATGGATTTACTCGGCCCGTACCCGTGGTACATTTTTTCATTAGAGAGTTTACTTGTGTTATTGAGTTTAATTGCCTGGCTCTGCATGCGGAGCTGGCTAAAAGGAGAGAAAAAAACTTCTTATTCAGAGTCATGAATGTTTTTTACTGTTTGTACAAAAACTGGATCCAGAACAAAAAGGCTTGCGTCAGAACCCGCAAGCCAAGTAGACATTCACTTCTAAAGATGATTTTTAATGAAATCGAGCGTTTTATCTATGATCACTTGCTGGTCATTATCCAGTGTAGCAACATGGTAACTTTCTTTCAGGTGGTGGATCTCTTTTGTTTCTGAGGTGATATGATCATAGATGGTTTGCGAATTATCAGGCGGGACAACATGGTCTTCGTCCGAAACAAAGATTAATGCTGGACAAGAAACCTTTGATAAATCTTCTTTTACGGCTTTCATAAATGGCAATATTTCTTTAATAGATTGAACCGGGGTTTTTTCGTAAGCAAGCTCCGTTACCCCCGGCTTCTTGATGTCGGATCCAATGGCATCCAGGAATCTTGTTCCTTCCAGCTGGAGGACTGGCTCCATTGCCGGTATCTCAATAGCAGCATTGATGAGGACAATCCCTCTGATTTCTGGATATTTTTCAGCCATACATAAAGTAAGTGTTCCGCCCATTGACAGGCCCGTTACAAAAATCGTATCACAACGCTCTTTTAACCACTGAAACCCTTCTTCAACAGATGCAATCCAATCCTGATAGGTTGTTTGCTCCATGTCCTCATAGTGTGTGCCGTGTCCCTTCAAACGCGGTCCGCAAACGGTATATCCTGCAGCCGCATATGCCTCGCCAAGCGGCCGCATACTCTGTGTTGAACCCGTAAATCCGTGAGATACCAATATACCTACTGAATTCCCTTCAAAATAAAACGGTTCTGCCCCTTGCAGAACTGGATAGTTTCCTGCCATACTCAATCCCTCCAATCATAAATACCATCCATTAAAGGTTTCGACTGGAGCTTTTGAAAACCCTTCCTGCATTTAAAAAACTTCCATTTCTGAAAAAACACAGCGAACACGAGGTCCGCTGTGCTAACTTTCTTATTCCATCCACTCAGTGTGGAAGATTCCTTCTTTATCAATGCGCTGATAGGTGTGGGCACCGAAATAATCGCGCTGGGCCTGAATGAGGTTGGCCGGCAATGTTTCTGTTCTGTAGCTGTCAAAGTATGAAAGTGCAGCCGAGAAGCTTGGCACTGGGATACCGTTCATAACAGCGGCTGAGATAATTTCGCGTAAAGACTGCTGGTAGCTCTCTGCGATTTCCTTGAAATATGGATCAAGCAGCAGGTTTTTTAGTGCTGGGTCGCGATCGTAAGCTTCCTTGTTTTTTTGGAGGAACTGAGCTCTGATAATGCACCCGCCACGGAAGATCATTGCGATATCTCCGTAGCTTAAATCCCAGCCATATTCTTCGGAAGCCGCTCTCATTTGCGCGAAGCCTTGTGCGTAAGAACAAATTTTGCTCAAGTAAAGCGCCTTGCGAATGGATTCAATGAAAGCCTCACGGTCGCCGTCGAACGGCTTCGTTTCAGGGCCTGAGAGGACTTTGCTTGCTTCCACACGCTCTTGTTTCATGGCGGAGATAAAGCGGGCGAAAACAGATTCTGTGATGATTGGCAGCGGTACTCCAAGGTCAAGAGCACTCTGGCTTGTCCATTTACCAGTTCCCTTTTGGCCAGCGGTATCAAGAATCACATCAACAAGCGGTTTTCCCGTTTCGTCATCTTTCTTCGTAAAAATATCAGCCGTTATTTCGATCAAGTAGCTGTCAAGCTCACCTTTATTCCATTCCGCAAACACTTTATGCAGCTCTTCTGCATTTAAGCCAAGAACATGCTTCAACATAAAATAGGATTCGGAAATGAGCTGCATGTCTCCGTATTCGATTCCGTTGTGTACCATTTTTACATAATGTCCTGCTCCATCTGGACCAATATAAGTTGTGCAAGCTTCACCATTCACCTTTGCGGCGATATCCTGGAAGATTGGCGCAACCAGGTCATACGCTTCTTTTTGGCCGCCTGGCATGATGGAAGGTCCATGAAGTGCACCCTCCTCCCCACCGGAAACTCCAGTACCGATGAAGTGAAGCCCAAGCTCGCTCAATTCCTGGTTTCGACGCTGAGTATCAGCAAAATATGTATTGCCGCCGTCAATGATGATATCTCCCTTGTCCAGATGCGGTTTTAATTGCTCGATTGTCGCATCCGTCGCTGCCCCAGCTTTAACCATCAGCAGAATCTTTCGCGGCGTTTCTAGTGATTGAACAAACTCCTCAATGGAAAAAGTTCCGACGATTTTCTTGCCTTTCGTTTCTTCAAGCATTTCAACTGTCTTTTCCCGGGAGCGATTATAGACTGACACAGAATAGCCTCTGCTTTCGATATTCATGGCGAGGTTTTTCCCCATGACAGCAAGGCCAATGACTCCAATTTGCTGTTTTGACATATGTTAACTTCCCTTCTATCTAGAATTAAGTATTTAAATCATACAAACTAATTTAACAATGAACCCCTACTTGTGCAAACAATCTGGTTTGTCCATTTTTATTTTGACTTAAGATGGTCTTGCTAAACCATTAAAAATCTTTTTTATCATTCCTGCGATCCTGGAGGAAATCCTTATTAAAGCTCGTCCCAGCACCGGCATTCTCCCTGGTTGGGAGCTTTTTCACCTGGGAGCCGGCACTTTCAATGATACTTTTACCATATTTCTCACGCAGCTGGCTCATCGTATTGATCAGCGGCTCCTTTTTGGCATCCTGCTCATAAGAAAATAAATCGAGCTGCTTCACTGCTTTGTCCGCTTCGAGCAGATCGGTGCCTGTGATCCCCAGCAGCCTGATAGGGTCTCCATTCCAATGCTTCAGAAAAAGCGTTTTGGCGGCCGCGGCTATTTCGTCCTGCTTTGAAACAGGGTTCTGCAGCTTCTGGCTCCTGGTAATCGTCTTCCTGTCCTTAAAGCGGATCATCACACTAATGCTTGTGGCGACCGCCTCCTTCCTCTTCATCCTTGCTGCTACTTGCTCTGACAATCGATCAAGAACCTTCAGAAGTTCATGCTGATTCGAAATATCACGAGGCAGCGTAGTCGAATTGCCGATGCTTTTAAAATCGTAGACAGAATCCGGATCTACCTGGCGGTTGTCTTGGCCATTAGCTCTTTCTCTCAATCTTATTCCGTTGATGCCCAGCAGCCCTTTCAGCTGGATTTCATTTGCTGCCGCTAAGTCGCCAATTGTATTGATTCCAATACTTTTTAGTTTGTCCGCTGTTTTTGTTCCTACTCCATGCATTTCCCCGACCTCTAGCGGCCAGATTACCCTTGGGATGTCACGCTTTCTTAAGACGGTGATTCCCATTGGCTTTTTCATATCGGAAGCTGTTTTAGCCAGGAACTTATTTGGCGCTACTCCTATGCTGCACGGCAAGTCAAGCTGCTCAAGAATTCTTTTTTGAATGCTATCTGCGATTTCCAGAGGCGCCCCAAGGTCTGAGCAATCCGTTATATCCACATATCCTTCATCAATGGAAACAGGTTCGACAACCTCTGTGTATTGGCGCAAAATATCAAACATAGCAGCAGATGCTGTGCGGTATCTGTCAAAGTTCGGTTTTTTTATGATTAAGTCCGGGCAAAGTTTTTTGGCTTCCCATAACGGCATTGTGGTCTTGACGCCGAATTTCCTCGCTTCATAGCTGCAGGTAACAATTATTCCCCGTCTTTCTTCCGGATTGCCGGCAATCGCCAGTGCCCGGCCTTTCAATTCAGGGTCGTAAGCCATTTCTACTGACGCATAGAAGCTATTCATATCAACATGCAAAATGACTTTGCCCTTTTTTGGATACATTTCTTTCATGATCCCACTTCCCAAATATACGTTCCCTTCTAGTTTATCAAAAAAACTCCACCATTACTTATATAGAGATTATTTTTACGGGTTCTCGACTTTTGAACATTATGTGAAGAAAAGCGCCAAAACATTAAATATCTTTACCGAAAAACCGATAAGAATATATAAGGATTTAGAAAAATGGGGGATATTTTTATGCAGCATTGGTCTATTGGCAGAAAGTATGCAAGCGTTTTCGCATTCATAATGGTCATTTTTTTGGGCAGCTTCATCTATTTGACGACTGTTTTATCCAACCTTCAGAATGCGATCGATCTTGCCGAGGAAAAAAGTGATTATGCAATCATGATTAGTGAAATGGGGGCTACATTCCGCCAGAAGTATATCATTATCACAGACTACATAACTGAACCGAAACCGGAGCTTTTGACACTCTATAAAACAGAAAGTGATCAATTTAACAATTCAGCTGACAAGCTTAAAAACAACGTAAAAACAGAGGAAGCCCAAACTTTGTTCAATTCAATTGTCAAAACAGATAAGCATATGGATAAAATCTGGGAAGATGAGATTTTAAAAACTGTAGAAGATTTCAAGAAAAACGGCGAACAGGTTGATATTTTTACCCAGATCAGTCTTGCCAACAAGGCTGAAACAATCCGCGATATGAACATTGATAAGCTGAATGCACTAAGGACAACGATTCTTGATGACCGGACAAGAATCATGAAGGAAACCCATTCATCAATCGCGTCGATGATTCGGAATACATTCATCATTATCATCATCGCGTTCATCATTTCCTCAGTGGCGATGTACTTTGTCTCACGCAATATCAGCAAAAACCTTAAAGATGTGGTTGCTTACTGCAAAAAACTCGCAGCCGGTGAGCTGAATGCTAAGGCATTGCAGGCCAAGAGCAAGGACGAGGTCGGCCAGATTATCTTGGCAATGAATCAATTATCCGGGAATCTTAAAGCCTCCATTTCAAGCATCCTTGCGTCATCTGACCAGGTAAATGAAATGTCAAGGAACCTGAAGCTAAATGCTGAAGCGACAACAGAAGCGAACAATGAAATCACGACATCAATCATGCAAGTTGCTTCTGCCTCTGATGAGCAGGTGAAGATTTCCGAACGCACGAACGAAGCAGTCGAAAGTGTCTCTTCACAATTGGTTGAAGTGACTGGTTCGCTTAAAGAGACGATCCATACGACAACAAGCACGAAGGAAAAAATCGAGCAAGGTAAGCTGTATGCTTTCAATGTCACCGAACAGATGGATGAAATCAATGGAAAGGTCACTGAATTAGCCAAAGTGATTCATTCCCTTAAAAATAATTCTCAGGAAATCCATCGAATCATTGAAATCATTACTGATATTTCAAATCAAACGAACTTACTGGCATTGAATGCCGCGATTGAAGCAGCAAGAGCTGGTGAGCATGGCAAAGGCTTCGGTGTCGTCGCTCAGGAAGTCCGCAAGCTCGCTGAGCAATCAGCTGGTGCTGCAGAGAGTATCCGAACCATCCTTGAGCAGACCGGAAAAGAGACGAACCTTGCAGTGAATGTTATGGATGAAAGTCAGACAACCGTACAAAAAGGCAATGAACTGGTCGAAAAAGTAGCCGAAATTTTCACCGATATCGCCCGATCGATCGAGGAAGTCAGCCTAAAAGGAAATACCGCAAGCAGTGCCGTCATGAATGCTAACGATAGGATGGAGTTCATGGCACATGCTGCAACCGAAGTAATCACCGCCTCTTCCAAGTCGGCACAATTCCTCGAACAGGTAGCTGCCACAACAGAAGAACAAAATGCCACAATGCAGGAGCTGTTGGAATCATCTAGCAAGCTGTCAAACATGGCTGAAGACCTGAGGAAATCATTCTCCAGCTTTAAACTGTAGCTGCAAAAAAACAAGCTGACCAATTTATCAATCGGTCAGCTTGTTTTTATTCAAACGAACTAGGTAAAGCTTTAGTTATGTAATTCTTGTTTTTGGTTTTTCATATATTCCTTTATTTCTTTGATACCTTCAAGTGATTGAATCAATGTTTCCGGGTCTATTAACATGATCATGCGTTTATCGAAATTGGCCACACCGGTAATGAACCTTGTCTTCTGATAAGCAACAAGGCCTGGCTGCTTAATGTTTTCCGCAGGAATTTCAAGAATTTCCTTTGCATCCCTCACCAGGGCCCCTACTGAAATTTCCGATGTTTCTATCACGATCAGCCTGGTTTTGTCCTCAACTTGAATATCCCGATTATAAAGCACCTTTTCCAAGTCAATGACCGGAATCAAGTCTCCCCTTACTTTTGTTAAGCCTGTTACATAATCAGGCATATGCGGAATCGCTGTCATCCCTTCCATTTTTTCAATCGAAATGACATAAAGAATTGGAAAAGCATATTCTTCATTCCCTGCCTGGAATACAACCGTCTTATTGCTATCAGCCATTGGAGTACACTCCTTTATTTTATATTCCTTCTATCACTCTAATTAATTCGGGGTGAATACTAGTGAAACATTCCAAGTATTATATCGGATTCTTTAGAGTCATCTTTAGGACAATTGAAGGGTTAGTGTATTTAAGTTTCATGGACATTTTGACGGCCTGCTCTCTCCGAAATGTCTATTAAAACGTAGTTCTTGGACATTTTGACGGCTTGCTCCACCCCAAATGTCTATTAAAACAAGTTTCATGAACTTTAGACACCCTACTCTCTGAAATGTCTTCCAAAGTCATAATCCACACAGATTCTTGAAGATGCGAAATATATTTCTGCCCCCATGAAAAAAAGGGCTCTCCCAGCAGGGAAGCCCTTCCTCGTATTATTGTGCTGCTACTTCTTCAATCAATGCGATGACCATCTCGGCAAGCTTGTTGAGCTCTTCGATTGGCATTCTTTCATTCGTTGTGTGGATTTCTTCATATCCTACAGCAAGGTTGACGGTTGGTACGCCAAAGCCGGCAATGACGTTTGCATCGCTTCCGCCGCCGCTGTGCAGCAGTTCTGAGCTTCTGCCGATTTTGGCGGCTGCTTTTTTAGCAAGCTCAACGACAAGGTCACCTTCGCCAAATTTGAAGCCAGGGTACATGACCTGTACATCGACATCTGCCTTGCCGCCCATTTCCTGTGCAGCTGATTCAAATGCTTCCTTCATTTTTGCCACTTGCGCTTCCATTTTTTCAGGAATTAGAGAACGTGCTTCTGCAAGAATTTCTACATGGTCGCAGACGATATTTGTCTGTGTACCGCCCTGGAAACGTCCGATATTCGCAGTAGTTTCCTCATCAATACGGCCAAGCGGCATTCTTGCGACTGCTTTTGCCGCAATTGTAATGGCTGATACACCTTTTTCTGGGGCAACACCAGCATGAGCTGTTTTACCATGGATGACAGCTGCTACTTTTGCCTGTGTAGGTGCTGCAACAATAATGTTCCCTACTTTGCCGTCACTGTCCAGCGCATATCCGTATTTCGCTTTTACCAGTGAAGAATCCAATGCCTTAGCACCAACCAGGCCTGATTCTTCCCCAACAGTAATGATGAACTGGATTGTACCATGCGGAATCGATTGTTCCTTTAAAACGCGCACTGTTTCAAGCATGACAGCCAGCCCAGTCTTATCATCAGCACCAAGGATCGTTGTTCCATCAGTTACGACATATCCATCTTTAATGGATGGCTTTACGCCATTTGCAGGAACGACAGTGTCCATGTGGGAAGTAAAGTAGATTGTATCTACTCCTTCTTTTGTACCTTGTAAAGTACAGATCAGGTTTCCGGCTCCGTGGCCAGTTTGCGCCGTCGTATCGTCCTCGAAAACCTCTACGCCGAGGTCCTCGAATTTTTTCTTTAGGACACGTGCAATTTCAGTTTCATACTTTGTTTCAGAGTCAATTTGGACAAGCTCTAAAAACTCATTCAATAAACGTTCGTGATTAATCATCCTAGCCGACCTCCAATTATGTATATACTACTAGAGTATAACGCTAATTGAATCTCAACACCAAACACAAAATCCTACAGCGGGATATTGCCGTGCTTCTTGCCTGGTCTGTCTTCCTTTTTCGTGCGGAGCATTTCCAGTGACTGAATTAGTTTGATTCGTGTTTCTCGCGGATCGATGACATCATCGACCATTCCCTGGCTTGCCGCGACATATGGATTCGCAAATTTTTCACGATACTCATCGATTTTCTGCTGCCTTGTCTGTTCAGGATTATCGCTGTTCTGGATTTCCTTCGCAAAAATTATATTCGCAGCTCCCTGTGGTCCCATGACGGCAATTTCAGCATTCGGCCATGCAAATACCAAATCCGCCCCAATGGATTTACTGTTCAGGGCCACATATGCGCCACCGTAAGCTTTTCGCAAAATCACGGTGAGCTTAGGAACGGTTGCTTCTGAATAAGCATAAAGAATCTTTGCGCCATGGCGGATGATGCCGCCGTGCTCCTGCTTGATCCCTGGGAAGAATCCTGTGACATCTTCAAAAGTGATGATTGGAATATTGAAAGAATCACAGAATCTGATGAAACGGGATGCTTTATCAGAAGAGTCGATATCAAGCCCGCCTGCCATCACCTTCGGCTGGTTGCAGACAAGACCGACGACCTCCCCTTTAATTCTTGCCAGACCAATGACAATATTTTTCGCAAAGTCCTTCTGTATTTCCAGGAATGAGTCGGCATCGACTACCTGCTCAATCACTTTACGCACGTCATATGGCCTTATTGCATCGAATGGAATGGCATCCGTTAAATCTGGCCTGTAGTCATCTTCTGCATCCGCCTCTAACCTCGGCGGCTTCTCTTCATAGCTTTGCGGCAGATAGCTTAAAAGAAGTCTGACCTGCTCTAGTGTTTCTTCTTCAGACTGGCCATGGAAATGAGCATTGCCGCTGATCGTGTTATGTACAATCGCACCGCCAAGGTCCTCTGCAGAGATTTTCTCACCTGTCACCGTTTCAATTACTTTAGGGCCGGTGATGAACATCTGGCTCGTTTTTTCGACCATGAAAACAAAATCCGTAATAGCTGGAGAGTAAACTGCCCCGCCGGCACACGGACCCATGATTACGGAAATTTGCGGGATTACCCCGGAATAAATGGAGTTGCGGTAAAAAATATGCCCATATCCATCGAGTGATACGACACCCTCCTGGATTCTCGCTCCGCCGGAATCGTTCAAACCAACGAATGGAGCACCGTTTTTAGCTGCCAGATCCATTACATTGGCGATTTTCTTTGCATGCATTTCCCCCAAAGCTCCGCCAAACACGGTGAAATCCTGTGAAAACAAGTAAATCGGCCTGCCATTCACCTTACCGTAACCGGTTACAACGCCATCCCCAGGTCCTTTCTGGTTCTCAAGTCCAAAGTCCGTGCTGCGGTGCTGGATGAATGGGTTCAGCTCCACAAAGCTGCCTGGATCAACTAATAGATCGATTCGTTCTCGAGCAGTCAGCTTCCCTTTTTCATGCTGCTTTTCGATTCTTTCGTCACCACCGCCCAGTTCAATTTCCCTGCGTTTATCGTATAGTTCATTGATTTTTTCATAGATGTCTGGCATTTCTATTCAGCCTCCCCGTTTTTCTCGCAAAGTTCGTATAGAACGCTTCCTGTCGATTTTGGATGCATGAAAGCGACCATTGCTCCCCCTGCACCTTTCTTAGGAACATCCTGAATCATTCTGATTCCATTTTCCTTCATATCATTGATTCTTTCCTGGATCGAATCCACACCCAGGGCAACATGGTGGATGCCTTCCCCACGTTTTTCGATAAAGCCTGCAATGGCGCTTTCCTCAGATAAAGGTTCAAGGAGCTCAAGCTTCGTTTCTCCCGCTTTCAGGAAAGCCACTTTGACCTTCTCACTGTCTACTTCCTCGATTCCCAATAATGGCAGCTTCAGCACATCTGTATAAAATGGGAGGGCATGCTCAATAGATTTGACAGCAATGCCGATATGGTCGACCTTTTTAATCATGTAATCCCCTCCAAATATTATTTAAATATATTTAACTGTTTTAATATTCGACAAAAATGTCACAATTCCTTCTTATTTAAATAGAGAGTAGGGTAGTTTAGGAAATTAGGATTGACAGTCACTTTATTTTTAAAATAACATAAATTTTATTTAAGGTTGGTATAAATGCATCTCTTAAAAGGGTTGTTGAATTCATCAGATGATTGTAAAATAGTAGTGATAGACAGCGTAAGCTTTGGAAGGGGGATTTATTTTATGCGTAAGCCAAATATCAGGAAGGTCGTAGTATACATCATGCTTTTTACTATGCTTGCTTCAACCCTTCTTATGGGATTATCAACATTCCTATAATAACTATAAATAAATCAAAGGGCTGTCATCTGACAGCCCTTTTTATTCGTTGATTGCTCCATATTCTTTACCTAATTCTATAAAATCTTTAGAAGTAGAAGTAATTAGTATCTTTGTTCCTAATGGTATGTAATCGTACAATGATTCGACTGCCTCATTTTGAAGTCGGATGCAGCCCTGGGATATTTTCTTCCCGATGCTCGAGGGGTCATTTGTTCCATGGATTCCGTATGTTCGGCCATCCGTATCATCTGCATCGAACCCGATCCATCTGCTGCCAAGAGGATTGTTGGGATCACCGCCAGGAATATCCTTTTTACGGTAATAAGGATCGGGAGCTTTGACAGTGACGGTAAATAAACCTTCAGGTGTCAGTTCTTCTGATTTACCAGTTGCTGCGCTGACCACCGTCTGGACTCTGTTCTCATTGATCAGTGCGACTTCATTCGTCTTTTTATTCACAATCACAAATGGATCTCCAGGCAGCGGATTTGTTCCAAGCGGCCAAATAGGTGAAAATATGAACGCTGCTAGAAGTACAGAAATAAACACTGGCATGTTAATACCTCCATGGTCTATTTCCGTTAGTTTGTCACGGCTGCTTCTTTTTTATCCTCACTTGTCTTAAGTCCTTTGAATGACCGTTTCAACAAAAGGAATTGTTCCATTTCATTAACAAAATGAAGAAGTGCGGCCCGCGCTTCAAACTCTTCCCTTGTTTTAGGAAGCTCCATATTCTCAAACTCCGCTTTCATCCTCATTAATTTTTCCAGGTAAATAAGAACTGTATTACCAGGGTGAATCCCTCTCGATAGCGACTCGACAAACTCAGCAACAATATTAGCCTGTTCAACATGCTGCGGAATAGAAGTGATGGAAGGAAGAACTCTTTCAATGATTTCGAATTGCTTTTCCCTGATTTTAAAATATTGATAATATAAATTTTCATCTCTTAAAAAATGATTTTCTACGTCCTGGATGGCAAGTGCCTTTGCCTTTTCGATCAGCGTCGCAGTCTCAGTCAGCTCCCGGCCATCCCAGCTTGAATCCTGGTTTTTAAGATATTGGGTGATTTCACGGAAAATCTTCTTAAAATTTGCTTCTATTCCTATTTGGTATTCCTCGAGCTTATTATCAACACTCGGCATATACAAATTCATGACCAATGCCACACCTATTCCAATCGTAATAATTCCTAGCTCGTTTAACAATAGTTGTCCAGTAAACTTTTCCGCAGAGTAAATATGCATGATGATGACACTGCTTGTGACTACGCCTTCCTTTGCTTTAAACATAACCACGGTCGGGATGAAAAACAGCAGTAACAACCCGATGACAATCGATGGTAAGCAATTCCCTCAAAAAACACCGCTGAGAATGCCATCGCAATAATACAGGCCAGGAACCGATGCCATGAAGCCTGGAGTGAACGCTTCTTTGTCACCTGTATACAAAGAATCGTCAGGATCCCCGCAGACACATAATTCTCCAAGCCAAGGTACTGGGCAATGATGATGGAAATCGCTGTACCCAGCGCTGTTTTTAAAGTCCGATAACCAATTCTGAATTTCACAATGTATTCTCCTATCAGAAAAACTTAAACGTTTATAATTTGCAACCTAACTGTTCCCTCATCCAATATCAATATTGAATGCTCCTTTAACCGGAATCAATCGCGTTTCCTATTACCGAAAATCAATCCAAAAATGAAAAACAGGCAATGCAGCACGTTTCCTTTTACCGAAAATCAATCCAAAATTGAAAAACGGGCAATGCAGCACGTTTCCTTTTACCGTAAATCAGTCCACAATCTAAAAACGGGTAATGCAGCGCGTTTCCTTTTACCGAAAATCAGTCCAAAATTGAAAAACGGGCAATGCAGCGCGTTTCCTTTTACCGTAAATCAGTCCAAAATTGAAAAACGGGCAATGCAGCGCGTTTCTTTGAACGAAAACCTTTCCACAATGAAAATTGGGAAATGCAGCACATATGTATTAATAAAAAATGAAAAGATGACCACATCAAAGATATGATCATCCATTAGTTTATCAGATTCGTCATCCATTATAAAAGCAAGGCTAGTGTCTTACAGCATTTTTTCAAGAAACTCTTTTGCCCTGCTGCTCTTCGGGCTGCTGAAGAATTCTGCTGGCGGGGCATCTTCGACTAATACTCCGCCATCGAGGAAAAGTACTCGATCGGCGACTTCACGGGCAAAGCCCATTTCATGGGTCACAATCGCCATCGTCATTCCGGTATGGGCCAGTGACTTCATAACCTCAAGCACCTCTTTGACCATTTCCGGATCCAATGCAGAAGTTGGTTCATCAAACAGCATGACTTCAGGGTTCATTCCAAGGGCCCTGGCAATTGCTACCCGCTGCTTCTGGCCTCCAGACAGCCTGTTCGGATATTCATTTGCCTTTTCAGAGAGTCCTACTTTTTTAAGAAGCTCCAGTCCATGTTTATCAGCTTCAGCCTTCCCCGTCCCTCTAACCTTTATCGGTGCATAGGTAATGTTTTGCAGCACGGTCATATGCGGGAAAAGGTGAAAGTGCTGGAACACCATTCCTACATTTTCACGGACTTTCATAATGTTCGTTTTCTTGTCGGTAATATCATCTGAGCCAATCATGATCTGGCCGCTTGTCGGCTGTTCAAGTAAATTAAGGCAACGGAGGAAAGTCGATTTCCCTGAGCCTGATGGCCCGATGATGGCAACAACTTCACCATTTTCGATTGTGGTTGATATTCCTTTTAAAACTTCCAGCTTGCCAAATGATTTATGAAGGTTTTGTACTTTAATCACTTTGTCTCATTCTCCTTTCAACCAGCTTGCCAATGAATGTCAAGGAGATGACCATGAGATAATAGATCAGGCCGGCAAAGATCAGCGGCTCAAAAAATCTATACTGCTCACCGCCAACAATATACGCTCTCCGCATAATATCATTTGCTGCAATAACCGTTACAATCGCCGATTCCTTCGTCAGGGTGATAAATTCATTCATCAAGGCAGGCAGGATATTCTTTAAAGCCTGAGGCAGGATGATGTCCCGCATCATACGATTGCCGGGAACACCAAGAGCCATCGCTGCTTCTTTCTGGCCTTTATCCACCGCTAAAATTCCAGCGCGAATGATTTCCGATATATAGGCTGCCGAATTTAAAGAAAAAGAAGCTACAGCAGCTGTGTAGGAGGAAATTTCAAAACCGATAATCTGCGGAGCTCCGTAGTAAATAATCATCAATTGCAAAATAAGCGGTGTGCCGCGAAAGATGGATGTATAAACATCTGCGAACCAATGGAGCGCCTTGTATTTGCTAATTTTTAAGATTGCAAGGATGATCCCAAATGCAAAGCCCAGAAGCCCTGCTACTAATACTATTTTCAGTGTGACGCCAATTCCCTTCAGAATATATGGCAACGAAGGAAGGATGGCGGTAAAATCAAGATCCATATTCTTAACAGCCCTCTCTGTCTATTTCATGAAGGAGAAAGGCGCCCAGAAGACATTAGCATTCTGAACGCCTGTTTTGATTCTTACTTTTCTCCGCCAAACCATTTAACGATCAATTTGTCTACTTCACCGTTTTCCATTTTTTCTTTCAGAACCTTGTTGAATTCCTCTGTCAGCTTGCTTCCTTTAGGGAACGCGATTGCTGAACCGGCTTCTTCCTCACTGCCATCTTCAATCGTGAATCCTTCCAGGTCAGGGTTGTTGTCGAAATACCCTTCCGCTACTGTATCTTCAATAATCGCTGCATCAATACGTCCAGCTTTAATTTCCTGCACCAATTCAGGGATTCTTGTGCGTTTCTCAATTTTGATATCTACTGTCTCAGCAATTTTTTCAGCTTCTTCTTCCTGAATGGATGATAGCTGGACACCAACTGTCTTTCCTTTTAAATCTTCGATTGATTTGATGTTGCTGTCTTTAGAAGAAACAATCATATGCTTCGCTGTATAGTAAACATCAGTGAAATCAACGTTTTCTTTACGCTCAGGTGTTGGAGTCATGCCTGCCATGACAAAATCAACGCGGTCTGCCTGGATTGCACCGATAAGGCCGTTAAAATCCATATCCTTAATTTCTACTTCATACCCCAATTCACTTGCAATCAGATTGGCTAAGTCTACGTCAAAACCGATGATTTCATCACTTGTAGCTGTTTCCACGTATTCAAATGGAGGATAGTCTGCTGAAGTCCCCATAGTTAGGACTTTCTTTTCCTCACTGCCGGCACCGGAAGTTTTTTCAGTGCTTGTCCCGCATGCAGCGAGAAGTCCCATTAATAACACACTCATCGTAAAAATTGAAATTACTTTTTTCATTTGTTTGTTTTCCCCCTATAATGTTCATTCTGTAATTTTTATACAAGTTTATTAATATATCAGCTATTAAACTTATAGTTTCCTGTATAACAACTAATAATTATTAACTAAAATGTATTTTAACACATATTAATAAATATGCAATAATATTTTTAAATATAAAAAAATACATTTTAGTCATAGGCTCTGTCACACTTGCCTGTTGATTTTCGTTCCAGGCGCTTCGCTTTCCGCGGGAAGAATTTTGTAAAAGCCAACTGCCGGCTTTTTCAAAGATCAAATTCTTCCTGGCAGTCGGGGAGCCTCCTCGGCGATTTATGCGCCTGCGGGGTCTACCCATGACTTGCTCATCCCGCAGGACATTGATTTAGCTTCCTCGAACCTGCCCGCGCACGATGGAAATGCGTTAGCATTTTCGGAGGAGTCTTCGCGCCTTCCACTACAATCAACAGGAGTTATGAAAAATATTTTGCCATAACAGAGCCTAACCATAAAAAAAAGAACCCCGGCAAAACCGGAGTTCTTCAAAAACTTATATTTCTTCGCAATATTCTTCGAATGCATTTTGCAGTTTGTTCACTACTTGCATTGGGTCATGACCTTCGATTTCGTGGCGTTCGACCATTGTGCAAAGCTTGCCGTCCTTCAACAATGCGAAAGATGGAGATGATGGCGGGTAGCCAGTAAAATAGCTTCGTGCTTTTTCTGTTGCCTCTTTATCCTGGCCGGCGAAAACAGTCACAAGATTGTCTGGGCGCTTATCATAATGAACAGCATGTGCTGCTGCAGGACGGGCAATGCCTCCGGCGCAACCGCAAACCGAGTTTACCATGACAAGTGTTGTGCCTTCTTTAGCCAATGCTTGTTCTACTTCCTCACTCGTTGTTAATTCTGTATATCCAGCTGCCACGATTTCCTGGCGTGCCTGGCGGACTACATCATTCATGAAAAAATTGAAATCCATGCTCATCGTTCGATCTCTCCTCTGCTGAAAAATAACTGGTACATAAATACATGATACCAATTAAAATAAATTTTTCAAAGTATGTTTAACTACCAGGAATTCCGGGAAAGGTAACAATACAGCTAGATCCATACCCCTAAACTCCCTAGATGAAGGACAACGGAACATTCCGTTGTCCGCTTTTTTTATAATAACGAAAAGCTGTCCAAATCGGACAGCTTATTTTTTGCCTCAAAAAAGGCTTTGAATAACTCATCGACTCCTGATGCAACTGGCCTGTTTCCCGAAATAACTTCATTTTCCACCTTTGGAAGCAGGTTCTTTATTGCTGGATTATTAAAGAAATTCATCTGAAGCTGATCGATGATCATATCATTCAGCCACTCTTTTGTCTGGAGTCTTCTTCTTTCACCAAAGATCCCGCTTTTTTTCGTGAATTGTTCAAAGGCAGTGATTGTTTCCCAAATCTCATCAATACCACTATTCTGAATCGCTGAACTGGTCATGGCAGCTGTCTGCCAGCCTTTTGTCGCAGGCTGCAGGAAATGCAGGATCCGGTTGTACTCTTCTTTGGTCTTTTTCGCTGATTGTTCATTTGGGCCATCTGCCTTATTCACAATCACCGCATCCGCAAGCTCCATGATTCCTTTTTTCATTCCCTGAAGTTCATCGCCTGCACCTGTCAGGACGAGGAGCATGAAGAAATCGACCATATCCCTGACAATAACCTCACTTTGGCCTACACCCACCGTTTCAACCAGGATGACATCGAATCCGGCCGCTTCACATAACAGCATCGTTTCTCGTGTTTTACGGTGGACACCCCCAAGCTTTCCTCCTGAAGGTGATGGCCGGATGAATGCCCGTGGATTTCGCGCCAGCTTTTCCATCCTCGTTTTATCGCCAAGAATGCTCCCTCCGGTCAGGCTGGAGGTCGGATCAACCGCAAGAACCGCAACCTTATGCCCTCTATCGCATAAATAGCTGCCAAAGCTCTCAATAAACGTGCTCTTGCCAGCTCCAGGAACTCCTGTGATTCCAATCCTGATAGAGCGTCCCGATTCAGGCAAAAGCTTATGCAGGAGGGTTTGGGCCGTATGAAAGTCATGCTCAGCATTGCTTTCAATCAATGTAATCCCTTTTGCCAGTGCTGTCCTGCCCCCGGTCTTGATTTCATCCGCAAGTGTCGCCGGATCCAAGCTGGGAGTATTCCTTTTCTTAACAAAACGTCCCGCTTTCGCTGCCGGTCTATCTGCATTTACACCCGACACTCCAGGCTTCACAACACTTGAAAACGAATCAGCCTTTTCTGGTTCGAACCATTCCGGCTTTTTTTCATCTGTCATTAACTCGACACTTCCTCATAGCCCAGGCGCTCATAAATGGTCCTTAAAACCTTCTGCGCTGCAACAGGGATGACCGTTCCAGGTCCAAAAATCGCGCTTGCTCCGTTATCGTAAAGGAATTGATAATCCTGGGCAGGAATCACGCCCCCGACTATGACGACAATATCCTCGCGGCCTAATTTTTTCAGTTCCTTCACCAGCTGCGGCAATAATGTTTTATGTCCTGCTGCCAAAGAGCTGATTCCGATCGCATGGACATCATTTTCAACTGCCTGGATCGCTGTTTCTTCAGGTGTTTGGAAGAGCGGGCCAATATCCACGTCGAAACCTAAATCAGCGAATGCGGTAGAAATGACCTTTGCTCCGCGGTCATGTCCATCCTGTCCCATTTTCGCAATCATGATGCGCGGCCTGCGTCCTTCGTTTTCAAGGAACTCCTCAGTCATTTGCTGCACCTCGGCAATTTCCTCCCCATTTGTGAACGCTGTGCTATATACCCCGCTGACGGATCGGATGATGGCTTTATGTCGTCCAGCCGCCTTTTCGATTGCATCTGAAATTTCTCCAAGTGTCGCCCTTTCGCGAGCAGCCCTTACCGCATATTCCAAAAGGTTGCCTTCGCCTGTTTCTGCCACTCTTGCTAATTCATTCAGAGCTTCCTGGGCTTTTTCATCATCACGGTTTTCTTTAAGCTGTTTAAGCCTTTCAAGCTGTTTCGCCCGGACGGCTGTATTATCGATATCCAGGATTTCCAGTGGATCCTCCTGGTCGAGTTTAAATTTATTCACGCCGATGATCGTTTCTTTTCCAGAGTCGATCTGGGCCTGGCGCCTTGCGGCTGCTTCTTCAATCCTCATTTTAGGTAGTCCGGTCTCGATTGCTTTCGCCATCCCGCCAAGACTTTCGATTTCTTCGATATGCTCCCAGGCACGCTGTATCAATGCATTTGTCAGACTCTCAACATAGTAACTGCCTGCCCATGGATCAATGACCTTCGTAATCCCCGTTTCTTCCTGAAGAAATAGCTGCGTATTACGGGCAATGCGTGCGGAAAAATCGGTCGGCAGCGCAATTGCTTCATCCAGTGCATTGGTATGCAATGATTGAGTGTGGCCCATTGCCGCTGCATGTGCCTCTACCAATGTTCGAATAACATTATTATATGGATCCTGCTCGGTCAAACTCCATCCGGACGTTTGCGAATGAGTCCTCAAGGCCATCGACTTTTCATTTTTCGGATTGAATGTCTTGATCATTTTTGCCCAAATAAAGCGTGCAGCCCTCATCTTGGCTACTTCCATGAAATAATTCATCCCGATCGCCCAGAAAAAGCTTAGCCGTGGTGCGAATGAGTCAATATCGATTCCAGCCTTAAGGCCAGTTCTCACATATTCAAGACCATCCGCGAGCGTGTACGCCAATTCGATATCCGCTGGAGCACCCGCTTCCTGCATATGATAGCCTGAAATACTGATTGAGTTGAATTTTGGCATATATTTTGATGTGTACTCAAAAATACCAGCAATGATCTTCATCGACATTTCCGGCGGGTAAATGTACGTGTTTCGGACCATATACTCCTTCAGGATGTCGTTTTGAATCGTCCCAGATAATTGATCCTGTGTTACGCCCTGTTCCTCGGCCGTCACGATGAAGAACGCCATGATGGGCAGCACAGCACCATTCATTGTCATGGATACAGACATCTGGTCAAGCGGAATTCCGTCGAACAGAATTTTCATATCTAAAATGGAGTCAATCGCTACTCCTGCTTTTCCGACGTCACCCTCAACCCGGGGATGGTCAGAATCATATCCCCTGTGCGTGGCCAGGTCAAAGGCAACAGACAAACCTTTTTGCCCCATTGCAAGGTTTCGCCTGTAAAATGCGTTGCTTTCTTCCGCAGTCGAAAATCCAGCATACTGCCTTACCGTCCAAGGCCGGTTTACATACATTGCTGGATATGGTCCCCTCGTATAAGGAGGGATGCCAGGCATGCCTTCCATATGTTCTGATGACTTTACATCTTCTTTTGTATACACTGGTTTCACCTTGATCTGCTCATTCGTTTCAAATAACAGATCATCGATGTTCTGCTGTATATGCTGATTCACTTGTTCCTTGCTGACTTCCTTCTCCTCAGCAAACAAACGGACTTTTCTAAAATCAGGCTTTTGCATTTGCTCCCACCTCCAATTCATGAAGCATAGATGATAGAGTCTGCAACGCATTGCTTCTTACATGCAGGAACTCCTGTATACCGGCAATTTTCCATTCGCTTTGTTTTTCATCCGGGATGCCTGCCAGGTAAAGCTTAACATCGTGTTCACTGGTAATCTCCTGTGCCAGATTTGGCCCAAAAGAATTGTAGGACTGCTGATCTCCGCAAATAACAAACTGTTTCGCTTCAGACGAGTTAATAAAATCAATGGCTGCAGAATTGGAGTCCACTTCCCCGCTTCTTTCAGCAATGATTCCTCCGGCCGACAACAATCCGGAAATAAAATCTGCCCTTGCCTTATGCTTCTTCAACTCACCCAGGCAAATCAAGCCGACCTTTGGCAATGAACCTTTTTCCTGTAGCTTCTTTGCCCTGAACCTCAATTCTTCATATGGCTCAGCTAATCTTTTTAAATTCAATGGAGCAAAACTTGGCTCCACTTCTTTGAAACTCTCTAACAGAGAGCTGTCAGACGAAATTTTGCCGATGGCAGCATCAAGTGAGTCGCTCATGTGATGGCTTTTGATCTCCTGGACTGCAGGTTTACTGATATTATCTGAAAGGTTGGCATAAACGTTCGTTCCAATCATGCTCTTTTTACGAGTAGCAATGTCCTGTTCACGGGCTTCAGCTGTCTGGGCTATCTGCTCCTGGAGCCAGCCTGATTTCAACGTTGCATAGATACCACCCTTTTGGTCCATATCAAGGAATAATTCCCATGCCTTTTCAGCCAGTTCCTTTGTCAATGACTCTACATACCAGGAACCACCTGCTGGATCGGCTACTTTTTCAAGATGGGCTTCAGATTTGAGCACCAGCTGCGTATTTCTGGCAACTCTTTCGGAAAAAGAATTCACAGTTCCTGCCGGTTCATCAAAGCTTCCACTATGCAGGTACTGAATTCCTCCTAAAACTGCAGCAAATGCTTCATTGCCAACCCTAAGCATATTCACGTAGGGATCGAAAATTGTTTTTGTAAACTTCGAGGTTTCAGCTGATATGATCATTTTACGATCTTCAGGCTCTGCTCCAAAAGCTTCAGCTGTTTTACTCCATAAGAGTCTGGCAGCTCTAAGCTTCGCAGTTTCCATAAAAAAGTTTGAGCCAATCGCAAAATGGAATACAAACTTTGATAACGCTTTCTTTAATTCCCAACCATTGTCGATCAGCTTTTGAAGGAGGTAAGCCCCGGTAGATATGGCAATTGCCAGTTCCTGCACGGCATTAGCACCGCTATTATGGTATGGGGCACTATTGACTAGTACAGTCTTAACTTCTGGTAATTGCTGTGCTGCTTCTTCAAGTACCTTTGCCCATTTCATAAAAAATTCATCTTCCCCGGCTGGGAGCCCGCCAAGCAAACCTGCTTCGGCAATTGGATCAGCTGCGACGAAACCTGAAAGTCCTTCATCACTGCCTGATTCCTTTTCGGCAACAGCCAAAGCCGCAAGCAATGGCGTCTGTAACAATCCAGCATCCAGAGCTAATGGATACTTATTTTTATAGGAAGAAATGAAGGAAATCAATGCACGGTTATCGGAAAACAACTCCTGTTTTACGTCAAAGGCAATAGCGGTTTGTCCCTTTGATAGCGCGTTGTCGAGTTTCTCTTTCAGTTCACCGACACTGGTGTAAAAAAGGCGGTTTGCAATCTGCCAGGGCTCAGAGTGATATCCTAGAGAATGGATGCCTCTTCTATAATCCAGCTGACCAGGCAGTTCTCCTGCCAATTCATCCGAAAATTCCCCTTTTGTATAAAGCGGCTTCAGAGTAATATTCTCATATGTATTCGTATAAAGAGAATCAATCGGTTTGCCTTTTAATGAGGCTGCAGCTTTTCCCTGCCAATCTTCAAATGTTGCATCTTTGAACGAGGTAGCTTTCATATTATCAATCGTCATAAACCTTACTGTCCATAGTTCAGACAGCTTTCCCCCCTTCACAAAAATTGTAGTAAAATTCTAATTTTTATACTCTACTTTATTTTAGTATACGAATCCTTTTCTAGCAACGAAGGACATTTTTATACGGCAGAGCCAAAAATTAAAACGCCCAGGTTCTCCTGGGCGTTCTGCATATTTATTAATATATAGATGTTGTCTCTTTTGATGTATTCTCAAGGATTTCCTTAACCCTTGCAAGGAAGCGGCCGCAAACCAGGCCATCCAGTACACGGTGATCAAGGGACAGACAGAGGTTCACCATATCACGGACAGCAATCATGCCGTTGTTCATGACAACAGGGCGCTTAACGATCGATTCTACCTGGAGAATCGCTGCCTGCGGATAGTTGATGATTCCCATTGATTGAACGGATCCGAAAGAACCTGTGTTATTGACTGTGAATGTTCCGCCTTGCATATCCTCGGAACGAAGCTTGCCTGTGCGTACCTTTTGAGCAAGTTCATTGATTTCACGGCCAATGCCTTTGATTGTTTTTTCGTCTGCATTCTTGATGACAGGAACGAAAAGGGCATCATCAGTAGCGACTGCAATGGAAATATTGATGTCCTTTTTCTGGATGATCTTATCTCCAGCCCACATGGAATTAATCTGCGGGAACTCTTTCAATGCCTGGGCAACTGCCTTCACGAAGAAAGCAAAGAATGTAAGGTTGAAGCCTTCTTTCTTTTTAAAGTCATCCTTAAGGCCATTCCTGTACTCTACAAGATTCGTAACATCCACTTCTACCATCGTCCACGCATGCGGAGCTTCGTGCTTGCTGCGAAGCATGTTAGCGGCAATCGCCTTGCGGATTCCAGTCACAGGAATCTCAATGTCACCGGCAGTCACAGGTACTGAAGG
This sequence comes from Mesobacillus jeotgali, assembly GCF_014856545.2. Lineage (NCBI taxonomy): Bacteria > Bacillati > Bacillota > Bacilli > Caryophanales > Bacillaceae > Mesobacillus > Mesobacillus jeotgali. Next base: position 3,253,993 of record NZ_CP109811.1, read on the forward strand.
TGCTGGTGCTGCAGACTGGGCAGCCGCAGGCTGTGATGGCGCTGCAGTTTGAGTTTGTGTTGCTGGCTGTGAAACAGCAGGCTGTGTTTGTGAGCTTTCTTTTACTTCTTCTTTCTGTGTTGAAGCTTGTGGAATATTGCCAGAGTCAATGATTTGCTTTAGATCTTTGCGCGTAATCCTTCCGCCAGCTCCACTTCCTTTAACCTGGGTTAAATCTATGTTATTCTCCTGAGCGAGCTTCAATACAGCAGGTGAATATCTAGCTTTGCTTCCTTCATCCGCTGCCTTTGCTGGGGCTGGAGCGGCACTTGCTGAAGTTGCGGAATTTGAATCAGCTGCATCCGCTGCTGGTGCTTCATCAGAAGTTCCGCCTTCGATTTCAATTGTGCAGATGATTTCCCCAACTGCCAATGTATCCCCTTCACCCGCAATCAATTCTTTGATTGTACCGGAAAATGAAGATGGTACCTCAGCATTTACTTTGTCGGTCATGACTTCTGCAAGTGGATCGTATTTATTTACTTTGTCACCAACGGAAACCAGCCACTTGCTGATTGTCCCCTCAGTTACACTCTCACCTAATTGAGGCATTTTAATTTGTTCGATTGCCACAGATTGACCCTCCTTCTCCATCATTCTATATCCAATGTGACTATGTTAAAATTCAGCAAGCTCTCTCATTGCTTTTTCGACTTTATCAGGATTGATCATAAAATATTTCTCCATTGTTGGAGCGTACGGCATAGCTGGTACATCCGGGCCAGCAAGTCTCTTGATTGGTGCATCCAATTCAAATAGACAGTGCTCAGCAATAATCGCAGAAACTTCACTCATGATGCTGCCTTCTTTATTGTCTTCTGTCACAAGAAGGACTTTACCAGTCTTCGAAGCAGCCTCGATGATTGCTTCTTTATCCAATGGATATACAGTTCGAAGGTCAAGAATATGGGCAGAAATCCCGTCTTTTGCAAGCCTTTCAGCTGCCTGCAATGCAAAGTGTACTGCCAGGCCGTAAGTAATGACAGTGATATCCTCGCCTTCACGCTTAACATCAGCTTTGCCTATTGGAAGAACATAATCGTCTTCAGGAACTTCGCCTTTGATCAAGCGGTAAGCACGCTTATGTTCGAAGAATAATACAGGATCTTCATCACGGATCGCAGCTTTCAACAATCCTTTTACATCATAAGGAGTCGAAGGCATTACAATCTTCAAGCCAGGCTGGTTCGCAAAAACTGCCTCTACAGACTGTGAATGGTAAAGAGCTCCGTGGACACCACCGCCATATGGAGCACGGATAACCATCGGACAGCTCCAGTCATTGTTTGAGCGGTAACGGATTCTTGCCGCTTCTGAAATGATCTGGTTTACAGCAGGCATGATGAAATCTGCGAATTGCATTTCAGCGATTGGTCGCATACCGTACATCGCGGCACCGATTCCGACACCTGCAATAGCAGACTCTGCCAGAGGTGCATCGATTACCCGGTCTTCACCGAACTTTTCGTATAGGCCCTGTGTAGCTTTGAACACCCCGCCTTTTTTACCAACGTCTTCACCGAGGACAAAAACTCTCGGGTCTCTTTCCATCTCTTCTTTGATTGCCAATGTAACTGCATCTATATAAGAAATTACCGCCATTTTCGTTCCCCCTTACTCTTCAGCATATACGTATTTCAAAGCATGTTCTGGCTCTGCATACGGTGCATTTTCAGCATAATCAGTTGCTTCATTGACTAGCTTCATGATTCGATCGTTGATTTCCTTTTCACTTTCATCATTCATGATGCCATTTTCTTTTAAATATGCGCCGAAGGTAATGATCGGGTCCTTCGTCTTAGCCTGTGCAACCTCATCTGGCGCGCGGTAGCTTCTGTCGTCATCATCTGATGAGTGCGGAGTCAGGCGGTAGGATACAGCCTCGACAAGAGTCGGCCCTTCACCACGGCGTCCGCGGTCAGCAGCTTCCTTGACCACTTTATAGACCTCTAAAGGATCGTTTCCATCGACAGTAACGCCTGGCATACCATAACCAATTGCACGGTCTGAAACCTTTTCAGCTGCGACCTGTCTCTCATAAGGGATCGAAATTGCATATTTATTGTTTTCTACCATGAAAATGACCGGAAGCTTATGAACGCCGGCAAAGTTAGCTCCCTCGTGGAAGTCCCCCTGGTTTGATGAACCTTCTCCAAACGTAACGAATGTTACCAGGTCCTTCTTCTCCATTTTGCCTGCAAGAGCGATACCGACTGCGTGAGGAACTTGAGTCGTAACAGGTGAAGATCCTGTCACGATCCGGTTCTTCTTTTGACCGAAGTGACCAGGCATCTGGCGTCCCCCGGAGTTCGGGTCTTCCGCTTTGGCAAAACCGGAAAGCATGAGGTCTTTTGCAGTCATGCCAAAAGTTAAGACCACTCCCATATCACGGTAGTACGGAAGCACATAATCCTTTTCGCGATCCAGGGCAAAAGCAGCCCCTACCTGTGCCGCTTCCTGTCCCTGACAGGAAATAACAAACGGAATTTTCCCGGCACGGTTCAACAGCCACATCCGCTCATCCAGCCGGCGGGCCAACAGCATTGTTTCATACATTTCCAAAACTTTTTCATCACTTAAGCCAAGTGCAGCGTGACGATTTTCTGCCATCTTTATACCTCCCAAATGTTCGTACAAGGCTCTTTTACCTGAGGTAAAAGAGCTCTTGTTCAAAATATATATTAAGAATGGATTGCTTTGCCATCCACAGCCAGGGCTGCTTCACCGATGGCCTCTGACAATGTCGGATGCGGATGGATGGTATGGGCAACTTCCCATGGTGTAGCGTCTAAAACTTTTGCAAGTCCAGCTTCTGAAATCATATCTGTTACATGCGGGCCGATCATATGGACACCCAGAATATCATTGGTTTCCTTGTCAGCTACGATTTTCACAAAACCATCGGATTCACCATATACAAGCGCTTTTCCAATTGCCTTGAAAGAGAATTTGCCTATCTTCACATCGTGACCTTTTTCTTTTGCTTCGTCTTCAGTCAGTCCTACGCTGGCGGCCTCTGGAGAGCTGTAAATACATTTTGAGACGAGCGAATAATCGATTGGGTGTGGATTTTGATTGGCAATGTGCTCAACAGCCACTATACCCTCATGTGAAGCCACGTGCGCTAGCTGCAACCCGCCAATTACATCGCCAATTCCATAGATGTGGGATTCCTTTGTCTGGAAATATTCGTTCGTCTGGATGAAACCTCTTTCCAGCTGAATATCTGTATTCTCAAGGCCAATTCCTTCAACATTCGCCTGGCGCCCAACAGAAACAAGCAATTTTTCAGCAGTGAATTCTTTCGTTTCACCTTTAACCTCAGCGCTGATCGTGACACCATCGCCTTTTTGCAGGGTCTCTGATATGACCTTGGCGTTCGTTATGATTTTTACGCCTTTTTTCTTCATTGCGCGCTGCATTTCTCTTGAAACATCCTTGTCCTCAGTTGGAACGATACGGTCCGCGTATTCAATGACTGTAACCTGTGACCCAAAATCTGCAAGCATGGATGCCCATTCAATTCCTATTACGCCTCCGCCGACGATGATGATCGACTTAGGCAGATCCTCCATAACAAGCGCTTCATCAGAAGTCATCACGTATTGGCCATCTGCTTCAAGCCCTGGCAGAGTTCTTGGTCTTGAACCTGTCGCAACGATGACATTCTTTGGGATCAACATCTCGTTTTCCTCGCCATTGTTCATCTCAACAGAAATGGTTCCTGGCATCGGTGAAAATATGGATGGACCTAAAATCCTTCCCAAACCTTCATAGACATCGATCTTGCCTTGTTTCATCAGGTGTTGTACACCACGGTGCAGCTGCTCGACGATTTTTTCTTTTCTTTCCTGTACCTTTGTAAAATTGACGCCAACTTCACCTGTCGTCACGCCAAAGTCTTCACTTTTCTTTGCTGTCGCATATACTTCCGCACTGCGGAGCAATGCCTTACTGGGGATACAGCCCTTATGCAGGCATGTTCCGCCAAGCTTTCCTTTTTCAACGATGGCAGTTTTCAAGCCAAGCTGAGAAGCTCTGATTGCTGCAACGTATCCGCCTGTACCGCCCCCGAGAATGACCAAATCATATTCTTGAGCCATCTAAATCCCTCCTCTATATATAGTTTATATCGTTTATTTGTTTACTAAGTTCTGACTGGTACTTAAAGCCAGCCATTCTACCTGCCCGGATATTCTTTTACTTTTTCTTCACCGCGCAAAATACGAAGAGCTCCTTCAGCAAGGGCTTGCAATTCATTTTCTCCAGGGTGGACAATGACGTCCGCAATCCAGTTGATCCGTTCTGAGATTTCCTGGACGAACTCTTTGCCATATGCAAGACCTCCTGTCAGGACAATCGCATCTACTTTCCCGGCAAGGACAGCACTGGCAGAACCGATTTCCTTTGCTACCTGGTAAGCCATCGCTTCGTATACCAGCTTTGCCCTAGAGTTTCCTTGCTTGATCATCTTTTCAACCTTAATCGCATCATTTGTTCCAAGGTATCCTACTAGACCACCCTGGCCGACAAGTTTCTTCATGATTTCTTCTCTGAAGTAATCTCCAGAAAAACATAACTCCACAAGGTCGCCTGCCGGTACTGTACCTGCACGCTCGGGACTGAAAGGACCATCGCCATGCAAACCGTTATTCACATCGACAACCCTTCCCATTTTATGGGCGCCTACGGTGATCCCCCCGCCAAGGTGAGTAATAATCAAGTTTAAATCTTCGTACTTTTTCCCTAGCTCTTTCGAGACCCTGCGTGCGACTGCCTTTTGATTCAAGGCATGGAAGATGCTTTTTCGTTCAATAAGGGAGAATCCTGACACTCGAGCTACCGGGTCAAGTTCATCGACCACGACCGGATCGACGATAAAGGAAGGGATATTCAAACCAGATGCGATTTCATAGGCAAGAATACCTCCAAGATTTGAAGCATGCTGGCCAGAATAGCCGGCTCGCAGGTCTTCGAGCATCTTATTATTCACTGCATATGTTCCGCCTTCGATTGGCCGTAAAAGCCCGCCGCGCCCACAAACAGCACTTAATTTTGAAATGTTGATTCCTTCCGTATCAAGCGTTTCAAGTATCGTATTCTTCCTGAATTCGTATTGGTCGATGATGGTTTCATAGGAGTTGATGACAGTTGAGTCATGCCGGATTGTTTTTTCAAATACGGATACCTCATTATCATATACTCCAATTTTCGTTGATGTAGATCCTGGATTGATGACTAGAATCCGATGTTCTGTTTGTTGCACAGTTAAACCTCCAATTAGCTTGCGGATACCCTAAAATCCGCAATACGTCAGTAGCATTTAGGAAACAGCAGAGGCGCCGAAAAGAATATTCAGCGCTCTCTGCGGAACCTTTCATTAAGGCTGTTTTCGAATGTTGCTTATTGCATAAATTCCTCTTCACACAAGACAGCAACAAAGGTGACGAAAAAAGTCTTAATTAACGGCGGCTTAGGATATGATGGCCGTTTTGCAGGAATTGGCTGCGGGAGTTGCGCATTCTCTCAATACGCTCTTCTGCCATACGGTCAGCCGCTTTATAAGTAGGAAGTCCATCCCTCTTAGCAATTTCGATTACTTTTTCGATGTTGTTGTAAATCGTTTCAACCTTTTTCATTGCTCTCTCAGCGTTATAGCCGTAAAGCTCATCTGCAACGTTGATTACACCGCCAGCATTGATAACATAATCCGGAGCATAAACAATTCCCATTTCATGGATGATATCTCCGTGCTTTGTATCCTTGAGCTGGTTGTTGGCAGCGCCAGCAATAACCTTTGCCTTTAACTGAGGAATTGTTTCGTCATTGATAACCGCGCCTAATGCACATGGTGCGTAAATGTCACAGTCGACACTGTAGATTTCATCCGGTTCTACTGCTTTTGCACCGAATTCTTCAACAGCTCTTTGTACAGCTTCCTTGTTAATATCCGTAACAATCAGCTGGGCACCTTCCTCATGCAGGTGGCGGCAAAGATTAAATGCCACGTTGCCTACACCCTGAACAGCGATTGTTTTTCCTTCAAGCGAATCCGTTCCGAACGCTTCTTTAGCAGCTGCCTTCATCCCTCTGTACACGCCGTATGCTGTTACCGGGGAAGGATTTCCTGATGAACCGAATGCTGGTGAAATACCAGTGACATAGTCCGTTTCCTCATGGATTAAGTCCATATCTGCAACAGTTGTACCTACATCTTCAGCAGTAATATATCTTCCGTTCAAGCCCTGGATATAACGGCCGAACGCACGGAACATTTCTTCGTTCTTATCCTTGCGTGGATCTCCGATAATAACCGTCTTTCCGCCGCCAAGGTTCAGGCCAGCAGCAGCATTCTTGTATGTCATGCCTTTAGCAAGGCGAAGTGCATCCTCGATTGCCGCTTCTTCTGATGCATAAGTCCACATACGAGTTCCGCCCAATGCTGGGCCAAGAGTCGTATCATGAATCGCGATGATAGCTTTCAATCCTGATTGTTTATCCTGGCAAATACAACCTGCTCATAATCGTACTGTTCTAGATACTTGAAAATTTCCATACCTAATTCCTCCCCTGGTTTATGTAAATTATTTAGTAGCAGAGCATAACGCTAATGCAAGTGAGTATAATTTGCTTTCAGCTGTGTCCGCCCTGGATGTTAACACTATTGGAGCTTTAGCTCCGGCAATGACAGCGCCAACCTTTGCGTTGGCAAAGTACATTAATGATTTATATAGAACATTTCCTACCTCGATTGCAGGGACTAAGAGTATATCCGCCTGGCCCGCAACCTCACTTTTGATTCCCTTATGCTCTGCAGCGAGCTGTGACACCGCATTATCAAGGGCAAGCGGACCATCCACAATGCAACCGGGGATTTGTCCTCTTTTGTTCATCATCGTTAATGATGCAGCATCTATTGTCGCCTGCATCGCGGGATTCACCACTTCCACAGCTGCCAACGGTGCTACTTTCGGCATATCAATACCGATAGAATGTGCTACCTTCACTGCATTCTTGATGATTTGTGCTTTTTGCTCAACGTCCGGTGAAATATTCATCGCTGCATCGGTTACGATTGTGAATCGATCGTAGCCTGGCACTTCGAACACCGCCACATGTGAAAGTACCGTCCCGCTCCTCAGACCATATTCTTTATTCAGGACAGCTTTTAAAATCACAGCAGTAGGTATATTGCCTTTCATTAAGACATTGGCTTCTTTGTTTTTGACTGCTTTCACAGCCATTTCTCCAGCAGTATTATTATTTGGCGCGGCAATGATTTCAATCCCCTTGCTGCCTGCAAGGTCTGGATGCTTCGCTGCGATTATCTGCTCTATTTCTTCCTTGTTTCCGAAAAGAAGAAAATGGGCAAGCTCCAGTTCGACAGCTTTGGCAACCGCTTCTAAAACCTCAGAGTCCTCTGCGGCTGCAACAGCCACTGTTTTCCTGCCACCCTGGGATGCCATGCTGATAAGTGAGTCTAGTTTCATGACTGTTTCAACCCTTTCTGTTCTTCTCGCATCACCACTAATTTATATATGCAAGAACTGTGCCAACTTAAAATGTTGAAAACGCTTTACTTTTGAAGAAAAACATTATGCAATAAATTGCATGGTATGAAAATTATTGCATGCCATTTGCTTCAATGTTATATTTTTCGAGCTTATAATATAAATTTCTGACCGATACCCCTAAAGCTCTTGCCGCAGCCGTCTTATTTCCATTCACAGCCTTGAGAGTTGACTTAATTACCTTAGCCTCATACTTTTCTAACTGGACTGCAAGAGTTTCAGCGGGAACAGTTTCGCCAGTGTGATCATCCTTTTCTTTCACCTGGCTGTTCTGCAAATCAGGTAAATGCTCCATTCGGATGATTGTTTCGCTGTAGCTCAAAAATATGATGGCACGCCCAAGGACATTTTCAAGTTCCCTGACATTCCCGGGCCAATCATACGCCATCAGCCTCTTAATCGCTTCCTCAGAAACTCCTTCAACGTTACGCCCATAATCTTGATTGATTTTTTGAATCAATCTTTCGCAGAGAAGCGGTATATCTTCCTTCCTTCTTTTTAGAGGAGGTATATGAATCGGCATCCTGTTCAGGCGATAATATAAGTCTTCTCTAAAACTGCCATTCGCAATCGCCTTTTCGAGGTTCATATTCGTTGCAGCTATGACCCTGACATTGATTGGTACAGGCTTCGTTCCTCCAACCCGGACAATCTCTCTCTCCTGCAAAACCCTGAGAAGTTTAGCCTGGGTATTGGCAGGCAATTCACCTATTTCATCAAGGAAGATACTGCCGTTATTGGCTTCCTCGAAGAACCCTCGTTTCCCGCCCCGTTTGGCACCTGAAAATGCTCCTTCTTCATAGCCGAAGAGTTCGCTTTCGAGCAGCGATTCAGATATTGCTGCGCAGTTTACCCGTATGAACTTGTTGAACTTACGGTCGCTGGCATTGTGAATCGCATGGGCAAATAATTCCTTGCCTGTTCCCGACTCTCCGCGAAGGAGGACAGTCGCAGGAGTTTTTGCACCTAGCTTTGCCTGCTCAATCGGAATCGTCATTTCCTCTGATTGGCCGATAATATCCTCGAATGAATATTTCGCTTCAAGCGTCCTAATAATCTGCCTTGCTCGTGTCAGCTCCCGGTTCAAGCTTTGGATCTCCGACATATCATGGATAACCCCGACGCTACCCTTTAGCTTCCCGTCTACTATGATGGGTGCAACATTGACAACAACCTCTTTTTTATTGGGCCAACCCGCATCGCTGTACCCCGGACCGGTCTTCTCGTCTTAAGCACCTTCATATGCATGCTCTCGCCTTCAGATATATCAGCAGTGGCCGGCTGCCCGATTACTTCTTCTTCCTGAAGTCCGGTTATCCTGGTATAAGCAGGATTGATCATGATTCCCCGGCCATCCTCATCCACTACAGAAATGGCTTCATCGCTGGAGTTTATGATGGCCTGAAGCATTGTTTGGATTTCTTTTAAGTTCGTTATCTCTTCCGCAAGGTTCACAACTTCAGTAATATCCTTAAAAACAGAGAATGCTCCAATCAGTTGGTCATTTTCATCAATAATCGGTATCCTTGTCGTGATGATTTTAGATCCATTCGGAAGCAATAATTCCTGATTCGCCTCTATCTTCCTTGTGTTCAGTACTCTTGGAAGCTTGCTGGCTGGTATGATTTCGGAGACATGCTTGCCTTCTGCATGTTCACTTGTTGTTCCTGTTATTTTTTCTGCGCTTTTATTGAACAAGGTTACGATTCCTTCTGTATTGATGACAACCATGCCATCACCAGAAGAATTAAATATCAAATTATGTTCATATGTAATTTTCCTGAGAGTTTTTATCAGTTCTTCTTTTTCTTCTAAAAGGGTGGCCAGGAGGAATGCGACACTGCCTGGTATCAGCACAGTGTTTTTACCTCGAGCATCTCTTAATTCCTTAAAGACCTCATCCTCACCGGTCACTTCAATGATAATATCCAACTGGTCAGACATATACTCATGCCAGTCTGTACCAGTTTGAATGCCTTCATTTTGCGCTGTGATAATTCCTGGAGCATTTGGATTGATATCTACCACTGCAACCACATCTGCAGTCTGCTTGAAAATGTCAAGAATGGCTGTGCCACCCTTACCTGCGCCTACAATCATTACTCTTTGCATAATATCCACCACATATCTGGAAAAATATTTCATGGAACAAATCTTTAGTCTGCAAAATCTTTCACTATTATTGTAATTCTTTTTGTATGCGCTGACAAATTTCTTTGTTTTCAAACTCTTCTGCAGATAATTCCTTATGAGCATCTTATATTGCGGAAAAACACGGGGTTGAGTATACTTTTTAGATGAGGACACATTACGAGAGGAAACAAAATGATCAGGATCATAGCATTAATCATTATGTTGATACCAGGCGCCATTGCTGCTTTAGGGGTAAAACTGATGCGCGACATGGTGTTTGGAATTTTGCATGCACCTATCCCATTCTTATGGCTCCAATTCCTGTTGGGACTTCTTTTTTTTCTGGCTGGACTGGGCTTCATCGCTGGTTTTATCCTGCATCGTGATCGAAAAAGAAATAAAGTCCAGGCATTTTTCCGAATTCCTGATAGCAATAAAAAGCAAAACAGGCCTTGAGATTATCAGGCCTGTTTTATTTTCTCTCTAATTCTTTTTGCCTTTGCTGGATCGTCTGTTATGAGTGCACTGCAATTAACCTTAAACAATCTTTCCAGCTCAGTCTCTTTATTCACCGTGTATGGCCTTACTTCTATCCCACTCTCAAGTGAAGCCTTAACGATTTGGTCAGGTGCAGCACGCCAGTGAGGATGGAAGCCTTTCGCCTTGATTGACTGTGCATAAATCCAAGGCATATATAAGCCTTCAGAAAGCAAGGGTGCGATTTCAATCTCAGGAGCCAGTATATGGCTTTGAACAATGCTGTAATGGTTGAAGGAGGAAATGATAATCCTGTCCGATAAATCATACGCCCTGACCATATTGATGACCTTTTCTTCCATACCTTCATAAGGAATGATGCTGTTTTTCAATTCGATATTGCATACCATCGAGGTACCCGATAACCATTCCAGGACTTCGGACAAAGAAGGAATCTGTTCTTTCCTTGGTAATTCCTTGAATTTGAAACGGGCATCCAGCTTTCTTAAATCCTCAAAATTATATTCCATTACCAGTCCAGTTCCATCGGTAGTTCGATCAACCTTTTCATCATGAATCACGACCAGCTCACCGTCTCTAGTCATTTGGACATCGAGCTCAAAGCCATTTGCACCCGCTTTTTCAGCTTCCTTAAAAGCAAGCAGAGTGTTTTCTGGAAATTCTGCTGCATAGCCGCGATGTGCTAAAATAAGAGTCATAAACCATCACACCTATCTTTCTAAATTTGGAGGTAAAAAAAATGAGACCACTGCATATCTCTGCAGAAACCGCTGTTAAGCTTTCCGAAAAACTCGGTGTACCAATTGAACAAATCATGCATATGCCTCAGCATATACTTATTCAAAAGTTAACGGAACTTGAAAAAGAGAAAGAAAAGTAATTCTCAGGACGCCTTTATGGCGTTTTTTTAATGGACGTAACCTTGTGTTATAGCAGAGCATCCTTTGTACATATACATGATAATATGCATACACAGGTTTCACCAAATTTCAAGCATATAAAAACATCTTACTTTAGTACGGCAAAACCGTGAAAAAGTAAGATGTTTATCCTAAAATGTTATAAATAAATAGCTAAATAATGCCTAACTCTTTCAAGAAGCTTTGTGTTCAAGACGCAGCTTGTCAGCGACCATCGCGATGAATTCCGAATTTGTCGGCTTTGCCTTCGACATTGAAACAGTATATCCAAACAATGAGGAAATGGAATCGATATTTCCTCTGCTCCACGCAACCTCAATCGCATGGCGGATGGCACGTTCTACACGGCTTGCCGTTGTATTGAATTTCTTGGCGATGTCAGGATAGAGGACTTTTGTGATCGAGCCAAGAAGTTCAATATCGTTATAAACCATGGAAATAGCCTCACGCAAATACATATAGCCTTTAATATGGGCAGGGACGCCAATTTCATGAATGATGCTTGTAATGCTTGCATCAAGGTTTTTAGGCTTCTGATCATTTGACCTGCCATAATTGATTGATGAAGATGGTTTTCGGGCTACTGACTTTGCCTTGCCGCTTACCTGGCGGATATGACCTGCCAGATGCTCCATATCAAAAGGCTTTAAAATGAAATAGGATGCCCCTAACTCTACAGCCTTCTTGGTTACATCTTCCTGGCCAAATGCTGTCAGCATGATAACATTCGGAATGATTCCCTTCTTCATATCACGAAGTCTTTCCAGGACCGCTAGTCCGTCAAGGTGCGGCATAATAATATCTAAAAGCAATACATCTGGATCTGTATCTTCCAGCATTTCTAAGCATTCCTGGCCATTATGGGCAACCCCTACAATCTCCATATCATCCTGTGAAGAAATATACTCTTCAAGAAGACCTACTAATTCTCTGTTGTCATCAACGACGCATACTTTTATTTTGTTCACTACTTGGTTCCTCCTCAATCCAATTATGATCACAAATATTATCTTCTCTAAATTCTATTCTAAATGACTAATTCGACAATGCAACAGAAATTCCTCTTATTTTTAATTTTTTCTTAAAAAAGTAATATTTTCTTATAAATGCTTCATTTTCCTTTATTTTTCGACTTATTTCGCCAGTTGACAAAAAAGGTTTGGTGAATTTGTCGAATAATCTTTATATTTAAGAATTATTCTTGTTTTTTGCTGATTTCCGTTTCTGGGATTCTCTTTCAGCACTGCTGGCGTGAGTCCACCTCGTCGTAAGCTGACACTTGCGTGATGAAATTATGATTCAGATTGATTTTAGATCTCATGGCAAAGTTGATGGACACTTTTTCATGATTCTCTTCGGTTTCTGGCCGTCATACCTCCGATGATGGACACTTTTTTCCGTTTCTCTTCGAGTTCTGGCCGTCATGTCCCCGATGAAGGACACTTTTTCATGATTCTCATCGGTTTCTGTCCGTCATTCCCCGAAAAACAAAGAAAAGGCGGCTATTTGCCGCCGCCGAATTCCTGTATTAACTTGCCTGCTCTCTTGGTTTTTCGTATATGTCGATGCCCGCTTCATTAAGCATCCATTCTATATGAACTCCATATCCACTTGTAGGGTCATTTACGAAGACGTGAGTTACAGCACCCACTAGCTTGTCACCCTGGATAATTGGACTTCCGCTCATCCCCTGGACAATTCCACCTGTCTTTTCCAATAACTCAGGGTCGGTTACCTTTATCACCATACCCTTTGTTGCTGGGAACTTTTGAGGGATGGTGCTGACGATCTCTATATCAAAAAGGTTCACTTCGTCATTATTCACAACCGTCAGGATTTTCGCCGGACCTTCTTTTACTTGATGAGAAAGAGCTATAGGCAGAGGTTTATCAAATACGCCATTTGAAATATCCTTGTTCAGTTCACCAAAGATCCCAAAAGGACTGTTTCTTTTGATATTCCCAATAACTTCCCGGTCTGATGAAAAGCGAGCCAGCTTTTCCCCTGGGTTGCCTTTCCCGCCTTTTTCGATCGAAGTAACAGTTGATCTCACAATTTGGCCATCCCCAACGACGATCGGTTTTTTCGTGTCCATATCAGAAATGACATGTCCGAGTGCTCCATATTTTTTGGACTGCGGGTGATAAAATGTCATCGTTCCGATACCTGCTGCTGAATCGCGTATATACAACCCTAACTTATATGTGTTTTCATTTACATCTTTTTCTGGCTGGAGTTTAGTTTTGACTTTTTCATTTTCCCTTTTGATTACAACATCCAACGGCTTGCCGTCTTCTCCCGCTTGCTTTACAAACGGGCCAACATCTGCCATTTTTTCAATCTGCTGTCCATTGATTTCAGTGATAATATCACCTTTTTTTATGCCAGCTTTTTCACCTGGCGATACTCTTCCTTCATTAGCCTGCACCTGGTGATGTCCGACCACAAGGACACCTACTGTATTTAATTTTACTCCTATAGATTGACCGCCTGGCCTGACCTTGAAATCCTTCAGGACATTGACATCGACTTTTTTAACAGGGAAGCCTGCTAATTCAAGGACCATTTCATCCTTCCCATGCCTTTTCGCTTCAAGCGTCAAGGTTTCCCCTTGTTGGTTCACTTCGATGCTTGAGTCTTTTACTGGAGCAGTAACCTGTATTGCATTTGCCTGAAAATCAAGTTTTTGCCCCTCGAATATCGTTATATCTCCTGGAATAGACAAATATTCTTGTACTGGTTTTGCAAATCCTAAAGCAATTAATGAAACAAGGAGAATTCCACCAATAAATTTTCTGAGAAAATCTTTCTTCAATTCATTTCACTCTCCTCGCTTCTAGTCCACACACATCGAAATGGCTACATCTTTAATTTTGCCTCGACTCCCCGCATTTATAACCTGTATAAAAATAAAAAAGCTACCCTTTATGGATAGCTTTTCATGTTACAGCCTTCATATTCTGTGCAAGCCTCAGCAATTCTTCAGCATGCTGTTTCGTCAGATCTGTAACTTCAACCCCGGAAATCATCCTGACGATCTCCTTTACTTTCTCAGATGGAGACAGCGGAGTGACGGATGTTTTGGTCCTTCCACTCTTTATCACCTTTGCGATATACAGATGAGTATCTGCCATCGCGGCAACTTGAGGCAAATGAGAAATACAAAGAACCTGTGATCCAGTCGATACATTGTAGATTTTTTCCGCAATTGATTGAGCCACGCGGCCGCTGACTCCTGTGTCAACTTCATCGAAAATGATGGAGGTGACACCCTGATGTTTAGAGAAGATACTTTTCAGCGCGAGCATGATCCGGGAAAGTTCTCCGCCAGAAGCAATCTTTGACAAAGGCTTCAAAGGTTCTCCCGGATTTGTTGAGATATAAAATTCAACTTTATCTGCGCCGCTTTTATGGAAATGGTCTGTATCGGAGTCAATTCTCAGGTCGAATACTGTCTTCTCCATATACAGCTCTTTTAATTCTTTATGGATTAATTTCGTAAGTTTTTTAGCATATTTTCTGCGAGTTTGAGTCAAGTTATTGGCCTCGATGCGCAAATCTTTCTTAAGTGATGCAAGTTCCTTTTCCATCTGGCCAATATGTACTTCCTTATTTTGAAGCGTCTCGATTTCTTCCTCGATTTTTGAAGAGTACTCCAGGATTTCTTCTATCGTACTTCCGTATTTCCGTTTCAACTGATTAATTTCGTTCAGCCTGTCTTCAATTTCATTCAACCGCTGAGGGTCATATTCAAGAGAATCCAGTTCATTCCTGATTGTCCTTGCAGCATCTTCAAGCATATAAAAACTGTTCGCTACTGTGTCAGCAACATTTTTATAGTCAGGATCCAAGTCTGCTGCATTCTGAAGGTTGTCCATGACCAAGCTGACCCAATCCAGGCCCTTTTGCTCACCCTGTAATGCAGTATAACTGGTCTGAATACTCTCATAAATTTTTTCGAAGTTGCTAAGTTTACGCTTCTCTTCGGAAAGCTCCTCATCCTCGTTGATTTTCAGGTCGGCTGTAAGGATTTCATCATGCTGGAATTGAATCAAATCAAGTCTGTGGGCCATTTGCTGTTCATTTTCACTTAAGTTCTTCAGTTTTTTTTGTGTCTGTTCAAATGAACGGAAAACGTGCTGATATTCCTGCAGGGCAGGAAGGATTTCATCTGCTCCGAATTGGTCAAGAAGATTGATATGCTTAGACTCATCCATCAATTCCTGGTGCTCATGCTGACCATGAATATCGATCAAAGTCGAGCCTACTTCACGCAAGACAGCAATTGTGACGAGCTTGCCGTTGATCCGGCAAACACTTTTTCCACTCGCGGAAATATCCCTTCTTAAGACAATCATGGCATCTTCAATCTCAATGCCAAATTCAGCTGCCTTTGCATAACTTGGATGATTTTCTCCTTCAAGGTGGAACAAACCTTCAATTTCAGCCTTATCTTCGCCATGGCGGACGAATTCGGCCGAGCCTCTTCCACCCACTAGAAGGTGGATGGCATCGATGATAATGGATTTTCCTGCACCTGTCTCTCCAGTGAGTACGGTTAGTCCTTTATTAAAAGAAACGGATAATGACTCAATAATGGCAAAGTTTCGAATCGATAATTCATTTAACAAGCAAACGTCACCTCATTTACAACATTTCGAGAAAACGATTTGTGACTTGCTCAGTATCCTCTGGAGTACGGCAAATAATCAAGATGGTATCGTCTCCACAAATCGTGCCAAGAATATCTTCCCAATCGAGATTATCAATCAATGCCCCAATCGCATTCGCATTGCCAGGCAAGGTTTTCATCACTAGAAGGTGGCCTGCCTGATCAATCCGGATAAAAGCATCCATTAATGATCTTTTAAGTTTTTGCAATGGATTGAAACGCTGGTCTGCCGGAAGGCTGTATTTGTATCTGCCATCGATCAAAGGAACCTTCACAAGATGGAGCTCTTTGATGTCACGGGAAACTGTTGCCTGTGTAACATTAAAGCCGGCAGCTTTTAGCCTGTCCACCAGTTCATCCTGTGTCTCGATATCCTTGCTCGCGATCAGTTCGCGGATTTTTATATGTCGCTGTCCTTTATTCATTAATATCACCCCTGGATATATCCGAAACATTCATATACTCATATGTTAGCCGATTTCAACAGAATGTACAATCATTCGTGGACTTTCGGCAAAAGTTATCCGAGGAATTGACGAAGTGGTGAACTGTTTTAAGGAGAAATTTATTTATCTCAAGATTAAACATTTGCCCCTCGGGCCGGAAAATGTTTAAATCACACAAAAAAGAACAGGCTGGTCGAGCCTATTCTTCTTCGCTAGTTTGCTTTGATTTTAGTTCATTATGCGCTGCGGTAACGACTGCTTCAGGCTGCGTCTTCAGCAGCAGTTTTCCTTTTTCCTCTGCTGTTCCGTTCCACTGCAGATGTAGCAGGAATTCAATATTGCCGTCTCCGCCAGTGATTGGCGAAAAGCTCAAATCAATCACATCATAGCCCTCTTCTATCGAAAAAGAAATGATCCTGTCCAGTACTTGTTCATGAACTTTCCTGTCACGAACAATTCCTTTTTTGCCGACCTGTTCTCTTCCTGCCTCAAATTGCGGTTTGACAAGAGCAACGATATCGCTGCCTGCTGCCAGCAGTGTTTTAAGCACAGGCAAAATAAGACGAAGGGATATGAAAGATACATCAATGCTTGCGAAATTCGGCATCCCTTTAATGAGGTCCTCTGGTTTCACATAACGGAAATTTGTTCGCTCCATCACGACGACACGTTCATCCTGACGCAGCTTCCATGCAAGCTGATTGTAGCCAACATCCAAAGCATAGGACATTTTAGCTCCGTTTTGAAGAGCACAATCGGTAAACCCGCCGGTCGAAGCCCCGATATCCAGCAGTGTTTTCCCTTGAACATCAAGGTCAAATATCTTTAATGCCTTTTCAAGCTTCAGTCCTCCACGGCTAACATATGGAAGGACATTTCCTTTTACAGTCAGGGGAATGTCACTGTTAACCTTTTCTCCCGGTTTGTCCAGCCGATTTTCATTCGTGTAGACGAGCCCTGCCATGATTGTCCGTTTGGCTTTCTCCCTTGTCTCCGCAAGGCCGCGTTCAACAAGCAGTACATCTAATCTTTCCTTTTTGATTTTCATTTGCTACGCCCTTTTTTGTTTCTGTCTCGCAAGCTTTTGCATCCGCAAGACGACATCTTCTGTTGTCATTCCAATTTCCTCAAGAAGCTTATCGACACTGCCATGCTCAATGAATTGATCCGGTATTCCCATCCTGTCTATCTCTACATGCTGGTAGCCCAGGTCATGAGACGTCTCGAGCACGAAGCTTCCAAATCCACCCTGCAGGACAGCTTCCTCGATGGTCAGGATCGGCATGTTATTATTCAGGATGCCCACCAGCATCTCTTCGTCAAGAGGCTTGATAAAGCGGGTATTGACTACTTTTACGGATACGCCCTGCCTTGCAAGTATTTCTGCTGCTTCCATAGCCATCGGAATCGTTGTGCCGAATGTCAGGATGGCTGCATCTTCACCTTCACGAAGCACTTCCCAGGTACCAATCGGAATTTCCTTCAACTCTTCATCCATCGGTACACCCAGTCCATTGCCTCGAGGATAACGCATGGCAATCGGGCCCTCATCGTATTTTATTGCAGTGTATACCATATGCTGTCCTTCATTTTCATCCTTTGGCATCATCAATACCATATTAGGCAAGTGCCTTAAAAAGGCAATGTCAAACACGCCCTGGTGTGTTTCTCCGTCAGCGCCTACGAGCCCGGCACGGTCAATACCAATGAACACATTTAAGTTCTGGCGGCAAATATCGTGGACCACCTGGTCATATGCCCGCTGCAGGAAGGTTGAATAAATCGCCAGGAATGGCTTCATATTTTGCGTCGCCAGACCGGCTGCAAAAGTCGCTGCATGCTGTTCTGCAATCCCGACATCAATCATCCGGTCAGGGAATTCGCTGGCAAAGCCTTCAAGCTTCGAACCGACAGGCATGGCCGGTGTCACAGCAACAATCCGTTCATCGGTCCTCGCGATTTTCCTTACTGTCTCACTGACCAGCTTACTCCAGGCTGGCGGTGCGGATTCAGGTTTGACAAAATCACCAGTTTCCATCTTATAAGGTCCGGTTCCATGCCATGTGCCAATTTTATCGTTTTCAGCCGGGTTATACCCTTTGCCCTTTTTCGTAATGACATGCAATAAAACAGGTCCTTCCTGCTTTTTTGCATATGCAAGGTTTTCAAACAGATCTTCATAATCATGTCCATCTACTGGCCCAAGATAAGTAAAGCCTAATTCCTCGAAAAAGATTCCTGATACAAAGAGATACTTTAAGCTATCCTTTATTCTTTCAGCAGTCGCCGCGAGCTGACCGCCAATAGCAGGCACCTTTTTTAACAAATATTCGAGTTCATCTTTTACCCAATGGTACTTACCGGCAGTCCTAAGGCGGCCGAGCACACTATGCAACGCGCCCACATTTGGAGCAATCGACATTTCATTATCATTCAAAATGACAATAAGCTTCTTTTTTTCATGGCCGATATGATTTAACGCCTCTAAAGCCATGCCTCCTGTTAGGGCGCCATCACCGATAATCGGAACGATGTGGGAGTTTTCCCCCTTCAGGTCCCTGGCAATGGCCATCCCCATTGCAGCTGAAAGTGAAGTCGAACTATGTCCCGTTTCCCAGACATCATGCTCACTTTCAACCATTTTCGGAAAACCGCACAGTCCTTTATGCTGCCTTAACGTGTCAAACTGACACGCTCTTCCAGTCAGGATCTTATGTACGTATGATTGGTGCCCAACGTCCCAAAGAAACTTATCCTTCGGGCTGTCAAAACACTTATGGAGAGCAATCGTCAATTCGACAACACCCAGATTAGGTCCGATGTGCCCGCCCGTAACTGATAACTTTTCAATCAAAAACTGCCGAATCTCCCCGCTTAACTCTTCCAATTCCTTAGTCGAAAGATTTTTCAAGAAGGAAGGGTCTTTTATTGATAAAAGATCCATTTCGGACCACTCACTTTCATTTCTGACTTATTATTCCGCACTTTTTATCCCATAACTAAAAAAGTTGTTAGTAATAACATATATTAAGTAAAGAATGGTTTTCAAGCTATACATGGAAATATCGCTTATTTATGTAGTGTTCTATTCGTAATCGCTTATGAACTTTGAATGGATAGGATCAACACTCCAGTTCAGAACTGTCCACATAAGGAGTCACGATACCCCTTTGAAAAACGGGTAAATGTATATGCTCGAAAAGCAGGCTCAATTCGGTTACAGCCCTATGTAAAAAAGCTGCCAACACTACCGTGCTAACAGCCAATTATAGCACACTATCGAACTATTCTCAATGACTGCTCTAATGATTACGCAGTCCGATTAAATCTGTGATCTGTTCAAGAATCCCCACCTCAAGACCGCTTTTGCTCAGGGATTCTTTCGCACTCCGCAATGGTAATCAAGTGCTTCTTTTGCCCCAGCCAATCCAAGCAAAGCAGGGTAAGTGCTCTTTTCGTTAGCTGTATCGCTTCCAACAGGCTTGCCGATCATTTCCTCGCTCCCTTCAAGGTCGAGAATATCATCACGTATTTGGAATGCAAGGCCAATATGGTAGGCAAATTTGGACAGTACTTGCTTTTGACCAGCAGTTGCTCCGGCTATTTCTGCTCCGGCAATGATACTGTATTCCAGTAGCCTTCCTGTTTTATTAATATGGATATATTCAAGCTGCTCAAGTGAGAGCCTCTTATTTTCTCCTTCCATATCTGCAACTTGTCCGCCAACCATACCGGGTGCACCAGCAGCAGCTGACAGCCCCTTGATCAACGCCAGTTTAACATGGGCTGGTGCCGATTCCTCAGGGATGTCTGCCAGCATGTTGAAACTTAATGTCAAAAGAGCATCTCCTGCAAGGATGGCAGTCGCTTCACCGAATACTTTATGGTTTGTAGGCTTGCCCCTTCTTAAATCATCATCGTCCATGCTCGGCAGGTCATCATGAATCAACGAATACGTATGGACCATTTCAATCGCCGCGGCAGCATCGACTCCATTTTGCGGATCTTTTCCAAATGAATCAATTACAGCGAATACCAGCAGCGGTCGAATCCTTTTTCCTCCAGCCTCCAGCGAATAAAGCATCGCCTTCGCAAGATTCTCCGGGGTCTCAAGGGCACCAACCGCCTCCCTTAACCGTTCCTCGAGGAGAGTTTTATATTTTATGGTAAAAGAGTCAAGTGAAACAGGATGCAATACTATTCCTCCTCATTTATGGAGAAACCTTCAGTCCGTCCATCTTCTGTAATGATCTGGGCTAGCTGTTCTTCCACATTCTTTAGCTTATCATGGCAAAGCTTGGATAATTCCATTCCTTCTTTATAAAAAGAGATCGCTTCTTCTAAAGGCACATCGCCCTCTTCCAGCTTCTCAACAATGTTTTCCAGTTGGTCCATTGCCTGTTCAAAACTTAGTTTTTTTTCATCTGCCATTGTTATCACTCTCCTCGATATCTGTCACAATACATTGAATGCTTCCATCAGAAAGCTTTACATTTATTTTCCGTTCAGGTTTCACCTGGGTGACTGTCTTAATGAGTTCCCCTTCGTCTGTATATGCTAGGCTATAGCCACGGTCCATTATTTTCAGCGGGCTTAATGCTTCAAGTGTAGAAACGATACCGTTGAACTCTTTTCGTTTTTCAGACAAGACGGACGTCATTGCCCGGTTTAAAGCTCTAGTTGTCCTTATGTGTCTTTCAGCGGACAGCTTTCGCAGCTCTTCTGGGTGACTACGTTCCAATCTCCTCTTCAGTTGAACAAGAGCATCATTTTTTGAAGCATATAGTTTCCTGGCTCCCCGGGTCAGCGATTCTGTCAGCTTGTCGACTTGTTCAAGCTTTTGCTCATACAGCTTCCTTGGATAGCGGAAAGCGTAAGACCTGATCAGACGCTGGTAGCGCTCCTGCTGGAAGAACACTTTCTCCCTCATAGCCCTCATTAGTCTAGTTTCCCTGTTCATTACCCTTTCGATCAGTTCCTGGATATGAGGGACAGCCAATTCAGCCGCACCAGTTGGCGTCGGAGCTCTCATATCTGCAACGAAATCAGCGATGGTGAAGTCTGTTTCATGGCCCACAGCAGATATAATCGGGATTTTCGAGGCAAAAATCGCTCTTGCAACGGTTTCCTCATTGAAGTTCCAGAGTTCCTCAATCGATCCGCCTCCGCGTCCGATGATCAGAACATCAATATCTGCCCTTTCATTCGCCTTCTCGATTGCCTTCACGATGGAAGGCCCTCCCTGGTCTCCCTGTACCAGAGCAGGAAAAATAAGCACCTTGGTAATAGGATATCTTCTCTTGATTGTCGTTAATATATCCCGGATTGCTGCCCCCGTTGGCGAAGTAACAATGCCGACGGCTTTTGGATATTTCGGAATAGGCTGCTTGTATTTCGGTAAAAAAAGGCCTTCCTGCTCAAGCTTCTTCTTCAGCTGCTCATAAGCGACAAATAAGTCACCCACTCCATCGGTTTTCATTTCTTTTATGTAAACCTGGTATTGGCCGCTGCCTTCGTAAACTGAGATATCTCCCCTGACCAGGACCTTCATGCCATTTTCAGGCTTGAATTTCATGGATCGGGCAGCACCAGCGAACATGACAGCAAGGATTCTGGCTTTCTCATCCTTGAGAGTAAAATACATATGGCCGCTTGAATGCCTCTTAAAGTTGGAGATTTCTCCTTTAATATAAACGCCCTGAAGATGCGGGTCGGCATCGAATTTTCTCTTTATGTATTTGGTTAACGCGTTGACGGTTAGATAACGCTGATTATCCATTGGTAAACTCCTTTTGTGGAACATGTCAGTATCAAAAAAACTGCCCATATCCATTATAAGTTTAGAATCCCGATTCGTCACTTAAGATAAGTGGATTTTCAGTTTCTAACTTATAACAAATATGGACAGAATCACGCCTTATAAATTTGAATTTTGAAGTCTGTTCATATGATTCTTTGCAGACTTCAGGGTGTTGTACATCAACATGGCAATGGTCATTGGGCCAACACCGCCAGGCACAGGAGTGATATACCCGGCTTTTTCTTTGACTTCATCATAGGCTACATCACCGCAAAGCTTTCCAAGGTCATTGCGGTTCATGCCAACATCGATGACCACAGCGCCTGGCCTGATATGGTCAGCTGTAATCAAGTCGGCTTTCCCGACTGCGGCTACAATGACATCTGCCTGTTTCGTGTGTTCCTTTAAGTCTTTTGTCCTCGAGTGACAATATGTAACGGTTGCGTTTTCGTTCAGGAAAAGTTGACCTGCCGGTTTGCCGACAATATTGCTCCTGCCAACAACGACCACATGCTTCCCGGAAAGATCCATCTCGATCTCCTTCATCATGACCATTACACCATATGGCGTGCATGGTAAAAAAGCATCCTGGCCAGTCATCATCCTGCCGATATTGATTGGATGGAAGCCATCAACATCTTTTTCAGGGGAAATAGCTTCAATCAGGTTCTTTTCACTGATATGCTCTGGAAGCGGAAGCTGCACTAAAATACCGTGAATATCCTCATCCTTGTTGAGTTCGTCTATTTTTGCCAGCAACTCTTGCTCGGTAATGGAGACAGGGTACTCTATCAGGACATTATGCATACCAAGTTCTCTTGCCGTTTTTTGCTTACTGTTAACATACGTTCTCGATGCCTGGTTATCACCGACAAGAATCACTGCCAGGCCTGGAGTTACTCCCTGCTTTTTTAGCTCCTGGACCTGGTCGGCGATTTCGAGTTTTTTCTTTTTGGCAATTTCTTTTCCATCAATAATAATAGCAGCCATACTTTCTCCCCCTATATGATCAGGGAAGGTCCAACCTGCCTGCTTCCAATGGTTTTAGGAAATACTCTGCTTTACTTTAGACAGAACACCATTAATAAATCGGCTTGATTGGTCATCCCCATATAATTTAGCAATTTCGATCGCTTCATCAAGAACGACATTCATCGGTACCTCTTCGTTGCAATACTTCAATTCGTATACAGCCAGTCGAAGAAGATTCCGGTCAACAGCTGCTAGTCGGTCGAGGGACCACTTTTCCAGGTATACCTTGATCTCCTCATCAATTTCCTGCTGGTGCTGGACAGTGCCGTTCACAAGCTTGTTCAGATAATCATCCCCGGCTTCTTCTTCAAGCACATGCTCAATCGCGTCAGAAACTTCCACCTTGCTTATATCAATCTGGAATAAGGCTTGTAATGCCTTTTCTCGTGCTGTTCTTCTTTTCATTTAATTCCTTAGCTCCTTTACGGCTTGTCTGATTCTAACAAAATAATAGCATATCATATCTATTTACGCATGATTTCCTATTATTTTTCACTTTTTAGAAAAAAGTTAATCAAAACAAAAGAAAATATCTCATATAAGCTAAGAATTTCAGATATCAGAATTGGTGCAGGAAGTGTTTTTGACAGCTTTTGCAGGAGAACTCAAGATTTTGTCCGAACTTGAATCTACTACGGACAACTTTTCCTCTCCAGCACGAGTTTTTGTCCGAACTTGGGACTACTTCGGACAACTTTTCCCCTTCTGCGCGAGATTTTGTCCGAACCTGGGTCATCTTCGGACAACTTTTCCTCTCCAGCACGAGATTTTGTCCGAACCCGGGGCGTACTAAGGCAATCTTCTTCTTAAAACCATGAAACTTTGTCCGAACCCGTAGCTACTTAGAACTACACCATATTCACTTAAGAAAAACAGTACAAAAAAAACCAAAGGCATGTATATTTATGCCTTTGGTTTGATAATTAAACTTCTTGTTCGATTTCTGGTTCCACTTTTTGATTTTCGAACTGGACGCCGACTACGTGGATATTTACTTCTGTTGCATCAAGTGCCGTCATGTTCAATAATGCCTGGCGGATATTGTCCTGGATTTTTTGTGCAACCACTGGAATCGATACGCCAAACTTCATGACACAATACACGTCAACCTTGATTCCTTCTTCTGCAAGCTCGACTTTGACACCTTTGCCGTGGTTCTTCTTGCCAAGTCTTTCGACTACTCCTGCTGCAAAGCTGCCGCGCATTTGCGTGACACCTTCTACTTCGGATGCAGCGATGCTGGCAATGACTTCAATTACTTCAGGTGCGATTTCAACTTTTCCCAGACCATTCTCATCATGGCTCATTTCAAGTAAATGTTGCTGTTCGCTCATGGCTAGATCCTCCTATTATTCTTCTGACATTACATCATACATTTCCAGGAATTTCGTATTGAACTGCCCTTCCACGAATTTCTCATGGTTCAGCAGCTTAAGGTGGAACGGGATGGTGGTGTGGATTCCTTCAACCACAAACTCACCAAGCGCTCTCTTCATGCGGTCAATCGCTTCTTCCCGGCTGCTTCCATAAGTAATGACCTTCGCGATCATTGAATCATAGTAAGGCGGGATTGTATAACCAGGATATGCCGCTGAATCTATTCTAACACCAAAACCGCCTGGAGGGAGATACATTTTGATTTTGCCTGCCGATGGCATGAAATTTTTCGCTGGATTTTCTGCGTTAATCCGGCATTCGATCGCCCAGCCGTTGAACTGCACATCTTCCTGCTTAAGGCTAAGCCTTTCGCCGGAAGCAACCTTGATCTGTTCCTTAATCAAATCGACGCCGGTAACCATTTCAGTTACAGGATGTTCAACCTGGATGCGGGTATTCATCTCCATAAAATAAAATTTGCGATTGCGGTAGTCATATATAAATTCTACCGTGCCCGCACCGGTATAATCAACTGCTTTCGCAGCCTTGACCGCAGCTTCTCCCATTTCTGCCCTGATTTCCCCGTCAAGCGCCGGAGAAGGTGTTTCTTCAAGCAGCTTTTGCAGGCGCCTTTGGATGGAGCAATCACGCTCTCCAAGATGGATTGTGTGGCCGTAACTGTCAGCAAGCACCTGAATTTCAACATGGCGGAAATCTTCAATATATTTTTCAATATAAACGCCCGGGTTGCCGAACGCTGTCATCGCTTCCTGCTGGGTGATATTGATTCCTTTGACCAGTTCCTGCTCGGTCCTTGCCACCCGGATACCTTTACCGCCTCCGCCAGCTGTCGCCTTGATGATGACAGGGTAACCGATATCATTCGCCAGACTGACAGCATCTTCCGTGCTCTCAACGATTCCCTGTGAACCCGGTACTATCGGTACATTCGCCTGCTTCATCGTTTCCCTGGCAACATCCTTTGTCCCCATCTTCTGGATCGCTTCAGGAGATGGACCGACAAACGTGATATTGCACTCCCTGCAAAGCTCCGCAAAATCGGCATTCTCTGCAAGGAAGCCGTAACCTGGATGGATGGCGTCACACCCGGTCAGCTTGGCTACGCTGATAATGTTGGTGAAATTCAAATAGCTGTCCTTTGAAGCCTTTGGTCCGATGCAATATGCCTCATCCGCAAGCTGAACATGCAATGATTCCTTGTCCGCTTCTGAATAAACTGCGACGGATTCAACACCCAATTCCCTGCAGGCACGGATGACCCGGACTGCTATTTCTCCTCTGTTGGCTATCAGTAATTTTTTTATCATCGATATCGCTCCTTATTCGGGCTTAACCAGGAATAAAGGCTGGCCGTATTCTACAAGCTGTCCATCTTTAACAAGAACTTCAACGATTTCCCCATTGACTTCTGCCTCAATTTCGTTGAAGAGCTTCATTGCTTCGACGATACATACAATTGAATCCTTGCTTACCTTCGAACCTGTCTTGACATATGCATCCGCTTCAGGTGAAGAAGATTGATAGAAAGTCCCGACCATCGGAGAGACAATCTTATGTAAGTTTGATGTATCCTGTACTTCCTCCTGCTTCACTTCCTGGACCGCTGCTGCCTCCATCTTTGGCTCAGGTTTCGGAGCTTCCTGTACGACTGGCGCTGGCTGCGGAGCTGGTGCAGATGCTGCTGCCTGAACATTCTCAACTACAGATTTAACTGCTCCGTGCTTTTTCATTTTGATCTTTGATCCTTCATACTCATATGAAAATTCGTCAATGCTTGATTGATCTACTAGTTTGATTAACTCTCTGATTTCTTGTACTTTTAACATCTTTGGGCACCCCTTGTCCATTTCGATTATTAAGACTAGATACTAATACTATACGATAATACCATGTAAAACTTCAATATGTAACAGTGTTTCTTGTCTTCACTCTCTATTTTAATATTTTCTGAAAAAAAAGTGAATTCATACGACAGGAATCCCAAAATTTCTAGCGAATATTACATTAGCTGAATATGAGGAGAATACATTTCATGAAAAATATTGAAGAAATAAAAAAAGAGGATTTGGAAAGGAAAAATTCCCTAATCGTCAAAGCCACTCTTGTATCTGTCGTTCTGGCTGCGGTAGTTGGTATTGCCATGCAAAAGGAACTTGCCGTAATTCTTTCAATCATCGTCGGCGGAGGTGTTGGCGTTGCTGCTGTCGCATTGCTTCACTATACCAAAAGGTTAACAACTTTCATTCCTTACCTTTCCGTTATCATTGTATCTGCTGTTCTGTTCTTGATTATGGAAACAAGCGTTTCGCCGACTGCCTATACCCTTCTTTATTTTATCCTTGCTGCTGCAGCAATCTACATGGACAGGAGATTGCTTTTCATGGCATCCGGCCTTGGATTCATGCTTATTTCACTGTTCACATGGCTGCATCATGATGCACTGCCGCTGGAAACAAAAAACTATGTAACAATCTATCTATTGTACATGCTGGTCACAGTCATGCTTGGTTTCCAGTTTTCTATTGCCAAAAAACTGGCTCAGACAATTGAGTCAGCAAAGCAGGAAACAGAGGAACTCTTAATCAAGGATTTAGAGACAAGGAAAGTCATTGAAAGTAATACAAGGAGCATCGCAAATCTGATTGATGAGGTGAAATTCAAGAGTAAGGAAAATTATCAATTTTCGAAGGAAATGACCCAGTCTGTGGCAGAGATATCTGCAGGAATCAATATCCAGTCAGATTCTGTCGTAGATATTTCTCAATCTCTTGAAAAAACCAATCAGGTCATCACCCGGACATCTTCCCTTGTCGAAAAACTGAATCAGAACGCAATGGCCGCTGAAAAAGTCTCAGATAAAGGCGATGAGCTGATGTCCAGTCTAATTTCAGAATTGACAGCTTCCTATGAAAATATGCAGAATGTCAATTCACATATCTTATCTCTTTCCGCGCTGATCAAGGAAACAGCCAGGTTTGCATCAGATATCCAGGGAATTGCTTCCCAGACTAATTTGCTGGCATTGAACGCATCCATCGAGGCAGCCCGTGCTGGAGACAGCGGCAAGGGGTTCGCTGTCGTTGCGGAAGAAGTAAGAAAGCTTGCTGACATCACCAGTCATACAGCGACACAGATTACCGAAAACTTAACAAGCGTTATGAGTGATACTTCCAAAACAAAAAAAGGAGTCAACCTGACAGCTGAAAAACTTACAGAAAACCTCGAATTAGCAGCAGAAACAATGGAAGCATTCGAAACGATCCATCAAACTTTCAGAGTTTTAAAGAGTGACATATCAGAGCAAGATGAATTAACAAGGACAATCCTGGAATCGTCCATGGCAATCGAAAGTTCCATTACCGGATTCAGCTCCGTCATCCAGCAGGCAAGCGCTGCACTGGAGGAAATATCATCTGCTGCAATTTCACAAAGTGAACATCATGAGCAATTATTTAAATCTGTGGAAGCGGCGCATCATTCCTTAGATAACTTAATCAAGCCGCAGCAAAAATAAAGGGAAGGCCACCGCCTTCCCTTTTGTCTTCCCTCTTATTTTACAGGCTCGAATTGTACTGCTACATGCTGCATTGAGCCTAGCTCTGTACGGACCATCTGGATGATTTCGTTTGCGGCAGATGCTGAATGTTCCTTAGCTTTTACTGTGATTCTGACATTCTCTCCGTCCGCACGGACAAGTGCGTCTTCATAACCCATTGACTTGATCAATGTTTCAAGAGTGAATTCCTTTTGAGTTACTTCATCCAGCTCGTTCATCTTTTCAATTGCATCGCTGCGGTCTTGAGCAGGCAGGTCTGTAGATGCAACAATCGCCTGAAGGTCTTCCTTCATTTTAGTGCGCTGTTCTTCCAGCTTCATGCGAAGTGCCTCGAACTTTTCATCGCTTGCGACGCCAGAGATAACTGTTTTGCCATCTTCGGATTCAGTTGCTGCTGTTTCTTTTTCTTCAGCCTTCTGCTCCTCAACTCCTGCCAGATCCGCTTTTTGCTGTTCAGGTGAAGTGATATAGTAAACCGATAGCACCACTACAAGACTTAACATCGTTAACAACCACACTGTTTGCTTTTTCAATAACATCCATTATTCCCCCTTAGATTTTTTAGGCATGACTGCCACCCTATGGTTTGGTACATCCAAAGCCCTGGTGACGGCCTCGATAATCCATTTTTTCACTTGTATATTTTCGGCTCCCTTTGCCACAACGAGGACACCCCTGATTTCTGGCTTCTTTGTCTCGAGAACGATAGGAACCTCTTTTTCACCGTTGCGGATGATGACCAGCTGCTCATCCTGTGAAGCCTCCTGGACCTTGCGTTTGCCGCCTTCCCGGTCGGTTTCATCCGTCGTTTGTGACTGGATGACCGTGTTCTTCTCAAGAACCTTTCTCTCAGTGGCATCCACGTTTACGAAGACTGTGACATTCCCGACGCCATTTATTCCTTCTAGCATTTCAGTCAGCTGAGCTTCATAAGCCTCTTCATACTCGGAAATGACGTCATTACCCGCCGATTTCTTTTGCCCAAATACGGCTGCATCCTCTTGAGTTTCTGCCTCCTTAGTGGCTGTAACAGCCATATCAGGATTTTGGTCTCCCAGGATATTGCCTATGAGCATGATTGCGGCCCCGAACAGAACGACAATCATTAAGTATTGGTATTTTCCCGATTTCTTCTCTGGCGGCCCGTCTTTGCCGCTTAATTGCTTTTTAAGCCAGCTAAGTGGACCTTTCTCATTGTCCATGCTCGTCACTCCCCCCTTCTATCATGATTTGAATTGATTTTTCAGGAACATTCCATTTCTCTGACAGAAGAGAAGATATTTGATCTGTATTCTGAGAGGTTTGTTTTGATGGAAGGGGTGCGTTCGTATCAATTTCTACTTCTCTTACTACTGCCACAGTCTCTCCCTCATCTTCGGCTTTTTTCAGGTGCACGATGACATACTCCAGGTTTTCAGGGAAAGGCCGCTGATCCTGATCATTTACTTCAAGCTCGATATTAGCAATCTCCATTCCTTGCTGCTCCATCAACTCCTCCTCTGCGGCTGTTTTCAGTTGGACAGCCATTGTTTCTAAAATATATGCATGCTGGGATGCTTGTATTTCTTTTTTCTGAAATTCTATTGAATTTTTTATCTTTTCATCCTCAAAACTACTGAATTGCCCCATCGATGCGATCGCTGTTTCAAAATCTGATGTAAATAATTTCAATACTGGAGACAGAATGATGGCAATCAAAATCAAACCTGTGACGATTTTTGTGTACTTCTGGAAGCTCGAATTTGGCAGGAGCATATCCAGGACAGTTGCCAGGAGTATGAAAATAATAATATTGGTAATCCATTCTTTTAGAAAATCCATTTCATCTCCCCCTTACCTCACCATCATCGTTAGATTTCCAGCGGCAATAATAACCGTGATTGTCAGGAAAAACATCAAGGAAACAATACCAAGTGCAGCAAAAACATAGATGATGCTTTTGCTGATGATATCGAGACAATTTATGACGGGTCCGCCACCAAGCGGCTGGAGAATCGCTGCTGCAAATTTATAGATAAATGCAACCATCAGGATTTTCACTGCCGGAAAAGCTGCGATGATCAGCAGAATCGCAACTCCCGCTATACCGACCGTGTTCTTAAGCAGCATCGAGGCGCTGATGACCGTGTCCGTCGCATCCGTGAACACCCGGCCAATGACCGGGACAAAGTTTCCAGTGATGAATTTAGCAGTCTTGACAGTGACTCCATCTGTCACCGCTGACGATGCCCCCTGAACCGAAATGACACCAAGGAATACGGTCAGCAAAATCCCAAGCAGTCCGACACTCCAGTTTCGGAGCATACTGGCCAGCTGTGTGACCTTGTATTGCTCTGACAATATGCTAACGATGCTCAAGAGGGTGGAAAGGAATAAGAGCGGCAGCACGACATATTGAATGAACATTCCGCTTGTGTTCATCATGAAAATGATGACTGGATGGAAAAAAGCTGCCGATATCAGGCCGCCGGATGTTGCCATCAGTGCCAGCAGCAGCGGGATCAAGGCAAGAATAAATTGAATCATTGTTCCAATTGCATCATTTGTGTAATCAACGACCACATGAAAGCTATTGAGCGCAATAATAATGAGGACCATGAACACAATGGAATAGGCTACCTTGCTGATGGTGCTTTTTTCAAAAGAATTTTGCAGGGCCTGAAGAAACATGCTGAAAACGGTAAGCAAAATCAAGGAACCTAGTAATTTTCCATTGACGATAAACTCGTGAAAAGCAAAATTCAGAATCCCTTTAAACCATTCCTTCAACGAAAACTTTTTTTCACCACTGATGAAATCATATAAACTGCCTTTCTGGCTTTCTGGTAAATAACCATCATATTTGTTGATAATGTCCTCCCAGAAACCTTTGAGTTCATCAATATTCAAGTCCTCAAGCTGGGCTGAGGCAATTTTATCCGGATTGATCATTGTGTTGGTTTGCTCTTCATCACCAACAGCTTGTACAACCGGAATGAAAAAAAATAACTGGATTAGTATAATGCCAAGTATGAACTGCAAACGCTGCTTCAACTATATTCACCTCTTTAAGAAAAGGCCCTCGATCAGCCCGGAATCAAGCGAATGATTGTTTCGATCATGACAGTGAGAATCGGAATGGCCATGGCAAGAATAAGAATTTTTCCGCCTAATTCAATTTTTGAAGCAATCGCCCCCTGACCTGCATCTTTGGTGATTTGGGCAGCGAATTCAGCAATGTAGGCAATTCCGATGATTTTCAGGATCGTTTCTACATAGACGAGATTAACCTTGGCATTTGCTGCCAGCTTCTGGATCATTGAAATGATTTGATATATTTGGTCAACCAGAAATAAAAAGATAGCTGAACCTGTGAACACGATCAGCAAGAAAGCAAAGTTTGGCTTTTGTTCCTTGACAATAAGGGCCAGGAAAGTCGCGATCAGTGCTACACCTGTTATTTGAAGGATCTCAATGGCAAAGCCCTCCCCTACCCTTGAAATAGGAATACTGATTTAATTTTTTGAAAGAGGTCATCGACAATGGAGGCTACCATGAAAAGGATGTATATGAACCCAAATAAGGTTACCCACTGTGCATATTCCTTCTTTCCCACCTGATCGAGAATGGTGTGTAAAAATGCAACGACGATGCCTACCCCTGCGATTTTAAAAATAATATCCACTTCAAGACCCATCTTGTCCTCCTCCTAAACGCTACATCAGTAAGATGATTAATAATAAGCCTGATAAAAAGCCGATACTTTTCACCATTTTTTCGTATTTCATTTGTTTTTCGCAGGCATCTGCTTCTTCTCTTTCCAGATGGGAGATTGTCAGCAGGATTTGTTTTTGCTGGGAATGACGGTCATGCCTGCCGAGCGTCTCACCAAATTGTTTCATGATCTCAAACTCTCCCTGTTTGAAGGCAGTCATTTTCCAGACCTCTTTCAGGCTGTCTTCCCAAGCCGCCTTTACCGTTGTATCTGTTTCTGTCAGCTTTTTGGAAAAAGCTTCGAAAAACCAGGATAAAGGCTTGGGCATCTGGGCAGCAAGTTTTCTTGAGGCATCATGAAGCGGTGTGTGGCCGTACATGATTTCGGCCTCCAATGATTGCAAGGCGGACTTCAGCAGCCGAAGCTGCCTCGGTCGCTCACTAAGATGTCTTGAGGCTTCGAAACCTGTCCAAGTCGTCGCCAGAATAATCAATATAGCACCGATTATTTTGATCATTTATGTCACTCTCACTTTTTGGCGAACTTCTTTGCCGTTTGCTTCCCTTATTGAGGTGATGGTTCCCGGGCCAGAACTTCTTCCAAGCTCCACAAATCGATCGAAAATCCCCATCTCCAAAATTGGTTTTAAAGTTGGCCTTTTTTGAATATCTTCCAGCGAATCTCCATGTGTAGTCATAATTAATTTAATGCCTGCGTTAACTGCTTCAAGAATCGCTTCCCCGTCTTCTTTTCGGCCTATTTCATCTACAACCAGGACATCCGGGCTCATCGAGCGGATCATCATCATCATCCCCTCGGCCTTCGGGCAAGAATCCAGGATATCTACTCTAGGTCCAAATGTAAGCTGTGGAACCCCCTTCACGCACCCTGCTATTTCTGACCTCTCATCCACAATGC
Source organism: Mesobacillus jeotgali (assembly GCF_014856545.2). NCBI lineage: Bacteria > Bacillati > Bacillota > Bacilli > Caryophanales > Bacillaceae > Mesobacillus > Mesobacillus jeotgali. Next base: position 3,286,670 of record NZ_CP109811.1, read on the forward strand.
CAGCTTTAAGAGGGGGCAGTTTTTTTTCAGGGACCCCGCTGGATATCATCCTTGCTATATCCCTGAGCAAAGTGGTTTTTCCAGTCTGTGGCGGACCAATAATTATCGTATGTTTCCAGCCATTCTCGTAAATATATGGAAGCAACGGTTCGGCAATCCCGATTTTTTCCCTTGCAATCCGGAAATTAAAGGAAGATATGTCCCTGATTGCTTTTACAAAGCCATTTTCCAGGATCACCTTGCCTGCCAGTCCGACTCGATGACCTCCGGCAATGGTGATATAGCCACGCTTTAATTCTTCCTCCAACGTATACATTGAAAAATGCCCAAGCTTGTTCAACAGCTGGACAGCATCCTCAGGCGGAATGATATACGGCAGGAATTGTGGCTTTCCTCTTACCGTTATTTCAAGCGGCCTGTTAATCCGTATCCGCACTTCTTCCATCCCATCTTGTTCATTAGGAGGCACTGCATCCAGCAATTCGGCAATTCGTTTCGGCAAAAAAGATAAGATATCCTCCATCATTAATCCTCCTGACAATACGCTTACTTAATATGTATGCCTGCTTGGACACTTTATGACCTGCAGATTCGCGAATGGGTGATAGACAGAATTTGTTTTGTGTTTGTTTACGGATGCATCTCAGATTTATGAAATGTCAGGAACTGAAATCGCGAGGAAATAATATCGCTTTTAAACGAAAAGAATAGTAATGAAAGGAGTTGATAAAAATGAATAATGATCACCAGAAGTTCCAGAAAGCACAGAAAGCTGACCGAGCTTCCTATCTTGGGGGCGGAAGAAGTCCTAAAGAATCACCGACTAATGACACAAAATACAACAATAAGAATGACACTGACAAAGCACCGGGAGCTGGCGAATAATCTCTAGTAATCCTTATATCCATTCTTTGCTTTTTTCTATGACCGTTATTTGTTCTTCAATACCAACATAGTTATAGGTAATAGAAAAAGCAGTGTGGAGGGATTTTGGATGGTTAATGGATTGTATACAGGGTACCGTGGCAATGGAACCGGGAATGGAAGGAAAATTACCGTTAGTGGAGAAGGTTCTGTGTTCGCTGCGCCAAATCGGGCGACAGCAACGATTGGCGTGCGCACCGAAAATCAAAACCTGCAAAGCGCACAGTCTGAAAATGCAGAAAAATCTAATGCGATGTTAGCAGCCTTAAGTAGTCTTGGGATTGCAAAGGATGATATTAAAACAGCAGATTTCCGGATTGATCCCATTTATACCTATGAAGACGGCAAGCAGTTATTCCAGGGATATCGTGTTACACACCTGTACAATATCACGATCAGGAATATTGCCCAAGCAGGATTGATCATCGACACCGCTGTTGAAAATGGCGCAAACGAAATCATGAACATACAATTTTCAGTTGCAGAGCCCCAGGAGTTGTACAATAGGGCACTTTCAATGGCAGTGGTCGATTCCTACAACAAAGCTCAAACAGTAGCCCGGACTTTAGGAATCCAAACCTCCATTTCTCCTCTCTCGATTACAGAAGAAACCCAGAAAGGTTCACCCGGCCCATTCCTGGTGGCATCTTTAGATACTAGCAGCGGGAGCGGGACGCCGATAGAACCGGGTCAACTGGAAATCAAGGCGACTGTCACAGGAACATATATTAGTTCTTAAATTTTCAAAAGTCAGGCGGATAGCCTGGCTTTTTTCTGGTATAAAGAAGAAGAGTGGTTGTAAAAAATGGTTATGTAAACTTCTCCTGACACAATTTGTCTATATCCACTTTAGTTTTTTTGAGTTAAAATACCTCTATAAGTATTTTAAGGAGAGATCACCATGAAGAAAATATTCGCGGCACTCATGTTTATTTTGTTGATTACCGGCTGTTCAGGCGGAGGTTCTTATACGGATGTTTCAGTCGATGAAGCAAAAGAATTGATAGATAATGGAGAAGTTCAGGTTTTGGATGTACGTACCCCTGATGAATTCGCAGCTGGACACATTCCAGGAGCGAAATTAGTACCATTGCAGGTCATTGAGAGCATGCTTTCCGAGCTTGATCAAGACCAAAAATATCTAGTGGTCTGCCGCAGCGGCAACCGCTCCACCCAGGCAAGCGGAATCCTTGTGGAAAATGGATTCAAGAATATTTACAATATGACCGGCGGAATGAATGAGTGGAAGTTTGATATTGAGCAATAAGCAAATTATTTAAGCATCTCGGTCATCGAGATGCTTTTTTTCCATAAAAAAAACCTGCTTTTCAGCAGGTTTTTTTGATTATCGATTAAGCACGAGATACATAAGATGCATCTGTTGTGTTGATAACGAGTTTGTCGCCCTGGTTTATGAAGAAAGGAACCTGTACTGTAAGGCCAGTTTCCAATGTCGCTGACTTAGTACCGCCAGAAGAAGTGTCACCTTTAATACCTGGCTCTGTTTCTGTCACTTCAAGTTCAACAGAGTTTGGAAGCTCGACACCAAGAGTTTCGTGGCCGAATTGCATGATGTAGACTTCCATGTTTTCTTTAAGGAATTTCAATTCATATTCAATAGAAGATCCTGGCAATTCAATTTGCTCGTAAGACTCATTGTCCATGAATACGTGCTGGTCGCCGCTTGCATATAAGTACTGCATTTTGCGGTTCTCGATTTGTGCTTTTGCTACTTTTTCACCGGCGCGGAACGTTTTTTCCTGGATCGCCCCAGTACGAAGGTTGCGAAGCTTTGAGCGTACAAACGCAGCTCCTTTTCCTGGCTTAACGTGTTGGAAATCAAGTACACGCCAGATGCCATTGTCCACTTCAATCGTTAAACCTGTACGGAAATCGTTAACTGAAATCATTATTTGTCCTCCTAATGTGTCCTATAATATGATGAGTTCCTTAGTAGAATGTGTCAGTGACTCATTATGGTCTTTTGTTATAACAGTATCGTCCTCTATTCTTACTCCGCCAAGGCCAGCTATGTAGATCCCCGGCTCGACAGTCACAACCATACCAGTTTCAAGTACGGTATCAGAACGGAAAGACAGACCAGGTCCTTCATGTACTTCGAGTCCGATTCCATGGCCTGTGGAGTGGCCAAAATACTCTCCGTAGCCTTTTTCAGTGATAAAGTTGCGGGTTAGCGCATCAGCTTCCCTTCCTGTCATGCCTGGCTTAATGCCTGCCATTCCACGGAGCTGGGCTTCTAAGACGATATCATAGATTTCCCTAAGCTTGTCTGAAGGGCTGCCTACAGCTAATGTACGGGTAATATCCGATACATACCCATTATAATAGGCACCATAATCAAGGGTGACGAAGTCTCCTGTTTCGATCACCTTGTCACTTGCTACTCCGTGCGGAAGTGCTGAACGATAGCCTGAAGCTACAATAATATCGAATGAAGAAGATGTTGCTCCCTGTTTTCTCATGAAGAATTCCAGTTCATTAGATACTTCCAGCTCTGTCCTGCCCGGACGGATAAACTCAATTATATGTGTAAACGCAGCATCTGCGATGGCTGCTGCTTCCTTTAATATCTTAATCTCTGAATCAGTCTTAATCAAGCGTAACTTTTCAATTTCGCCTGATACGGGCACTAGTTCTGCTTCCACGCCCTTATCAAAGGTTTTATAAGCAGAATATGTAACATGATTTTCTTCAAAGCCAAGTTTTTTGATCCCCAACTTTTTAGCCTGCTCTGCAACCTCGTCCTGAATCAGCCCTTTATGCAGGACGACTTCATAGCCTTCGCATTGTTTCGCAGCCTGCTCAGTATACCTGAAATCCGTAATGAATAATGCTTTTTCGGCACTGATCAGCACCATGCCTGCAGAACCAGTGAACCCTGTCATATATCTGCGGTTGTAATCACTGGTGACCAGCATTCCATCGATTCCGAGTCTTTGAAAGCTCTCACGTAATTTTTGAATTTTCTCCATAAACCTATTCCTCCCCTTCTGCACCTCTTTTGAATGCTTCAAGCGCCAATTCATAGCCAAGAAAGCCTAGACCGGCAATCTGCCCAGCAGACACTGGAGCAATCACCGACTTGTGCCTGAAGTCCTCTCTTTGATAAACATTGGAAATATGTACTTCGATAACGGGACAATCAATTCCTGCAATCGCATCCCTGATACCATAACTATAATGCGTGAAAGCCCCAGGGTTAAAAATAATGCCATCTATATCAGTGTCTTCTGCCTCATGGAGTTTGTCAATCAGTTCTCCTTCATGATTCGATTGAAAGCAAATAACCTCAACCTGGCTTTCCGCACCAAGCTGGATCATTCGTTCTTCCAGATCCTTCAAAGTTCTGGCACCGTAAATCCCTGGCTCTCTTTTTCCCAAACGATTCAAATTTGGACCGTTGAGCATAAGTATTTTTTTCATGGCAGGCTCCCGTAAAAAAAGAATGTTCAATAAGAACATTCTATCATAATTGATTTCCTTAAAACTACCGTGAGAGCCTTAAGAGGTAACTTCCTCCTGATTTTTTTCACTGTTGCGATTTTCATTTTCCTCATATGATATTGAATAACCAACAAACACACCATACAGAACATAAAAGCAAATTGATGTAATTAACGTGTTCCTTGACAGGTCCCAGAAGGGTTTAATTCCAGGAAAAAGCGGATTGAGAACATAAAAAACAAGGAAGAACAGCGCCAGCCCAAATGCTGCACCAGCCCAAATGGATTTTAGCTTTCTCATTGCTGCATAGTACACAAGTGCCGCACCAGTTGAAAAAAGACCAATCGCGATAATGGAAATGACTGTACCCAGCCATTGCTCCTTCCAATCTCCCAATGCCCATGGCTCAAGAATGACATTTGGACGGATTTCTGTAAAGTTGAAGATATAAGCTAAATAGGCAAGCGCACTCCAAAAAATCCCTCCAAATAACCCGGTGACTATGCTCATCGTGATAAAAGACATTGGTTTTTCTCTTTGATTTTGTTCAAGGTTTTCATGATTTTCTGCCATTAGTTGCACCTCCACCGTTAGTATGTCCCGGACTGACCAATCAATTGCACATCAGGAAAAATTGTTCAGGAAGCAACCTTCATATAGAGGTTTGTGCAAATTTTTAGTAAAATGAAACTAACAGAACAAATCGACCGAATAATCTTGAAAATGCAAATCACTCGTTTAAAGCACTTTTAAAAAGGAAAAAGTAGCAGGAGAAGAGTATAAAATCGGAGAATTTGTATAAAGTAATCGTTGGCAAGTTTAAAAGCGGGAATAATTGCTCATGATGCTAGTAGGGAGGTGGCTTTCAATGAATCGTGCTTCTAAATATATTGTTTCAGGACTGATCGTTCTTGCAATCTTTGGTTTTGCCTTTCAGTTATTTACCGATCCTTTAAGTATCCTTACCATGCTTGCAACAATCGCCCTGGTTGGTGCCTTAATTTATTTCCTCGTGACTCGCTTGACAAGTTCAAGCTCAGGACGGCAACAGCAGCGTGCATTTCAAAAAGCAGCAAAGCGGTCTAAAAAGCGGTTCCAGACAAAAGATACTAATGTCTCCTCTAAACGTTCAAAAATAAGGTCGCTCGCATCCGCTCGCAACAAAAAGAAGGATGCGTCACATTTAACGGTCATAGACGGTAAAAAGGGCAGAAAAAAAAATCGGGCTTCGTTTTAAGCTCGATTTTTGTGTTTTATAAAGTTAATAACACCAAGATTTAAAAAACTTCTCCGCGCTCTTTTGGCCCAGGTCGATCAATTCTTGTTTCTTTTCATCCGAAAGCTGGAATTCAGTAGTCAAGTTCCCTTCCGTCGGAATGAAAATGATATTCTTTTCATGTTTCCTTGAGATATACCGGGAGTCATGGGCATCCTTCATCGTTTCAAACAAAGCTTCGAACATTTGAAGTGCATTCTTGATTTTGTTGGTAGGCTGCTGGATCAAATTCTGGCTGAGCTTGACACCAAGTACAGGACGGACTTTTTTTACATTATCCTTATCAAATAACCACATTGGAAAATTACTTAGCACTCCTCCATCTACTACAATATTCATGCCGACTCGATCACGCAGCTTTACCGGTTCGAAGAAGAATGGGAGACTGCAGCTCATCCTGATTGCTCTCGCTACTGGGAAAGTCCTTGGATCAACACCATATTTCGGAAGATCATCTGGCAGAATCAGCAGCCTGCCATTGGTGAGGTCTGACGCGATAATTCTTAATGCATCAGGGGCAAGGTCACCAAAAGTGCGCAAACCTCTGGCAGCAAGCTTTTCACCTATCCAGCACTCCAATTCGTCCCCTTTATAGAGTCCCAGCCGCCAGTATACAAAAAGCCATTTCGTCAAAGCTGATGGGATGATCGTTTTCCTTGAGTCGAGAAATTTTTTCAGGTCAAGATCATCCAAGATGCCGGCCATTTCAGTGCTGGTATATCCAGCTGCAAGCAGGCCGGCAATCAATGAACCCGCACTGGTCCCTGCGACCCTCTTAAAACGGAATCCCCGCTCTTCTATTGCCGCACAGGCACCAACCAATGCCAATCCTTTGATTCCTCCGCCGGAAAAAACGCCGTCAATATACATATGAGCCACTCCCGTCGATGTAATCCCATCTTTACATCTTTAAGCGCTTCATTTGTAAAATAGTACGGCGTACAAGTTAAAAAATTTGTGCTTATGTGAAATATTGAATCTCTGCTTCTGGAAAAAACGAATGAATATATCCTCGAATTGTTTCTTCAAGATCCTTCGCTTCATCCTTCTGGTAGACGTACTTACCAATACCGTAACGTCCCCACTTATACTTTCGCTTCTCTTCATCCATTTCAAGCTTGGATTTAGGATATCTTTTTTGGATCACATTTTTAGCCGGCTTTGTGAAACGGTGCTGGATGAGCTCAAAGCTAAGGCCTGTCAGGTCGATTCCTTCTAGGGAATGGCTGAGTCTCTCAAATAACTCATGATAACCCTCCCTCCATCCTTCATGGATATAGATTGGCGCAACAATGAAGCCAAGCGGGTATCCGGCGTTCGCCACCTTTCTTGCCGCCTCCAGTCTTTCATCAAAGGATGATGTCCCAGGTTCAAAGTTCTTGATCACATAGCGGGCATTGACGCTGAATCGAAATCTTGTTTTGCCGTTATGCTTTGCATCGAGCAGGTGATCGACATGATGGTACTTTGTTACAAATCTTAATTGCCCATATTCCGACTCCCCGAAAAATTCGATTGTTTTCTTTAATGCATGGGTTAAATGGTCAATCCCAACAATATCCGAAGTACATGCGGCTTCAAATCTGGTGATTTCCGGTTTTCTTTCATCCATGTACTTTTGTGCCTGCTCGAAAATTTCATCGAGATTCACATAAGTGCGGATATAAGGTTTACTGCCAAGTGTGGTCTGCAGGTAACAATAATGGCAATGGCCCATGCAGCCAGTAGCAAGCGGAATCGCATATTCTGCGGACGGCTTCGAGGTATCAAATTTCAAAGTTTTCCTGATACCGACAACGAGAGTTGATTTAGCATTCCGGTATTGCTGCAGTTCATTGTCGCCTGGGATGCCGCGCACCTGGTTATGCGAGGTCGTTTCCCTGATCTCCAGCCCCATCTTTTCGAATTTCTCCTTTAGCTCCCGCCCAAGCGGGTATTCCAAAGCCCTTGGCTCAATATATACAAGCTGTGGTACAAAAGCTTTCATAAGTCATTTCCTCATTTCATTCCATTAGTCAGTATTGTTAGTATGGGCAGAAATGAAAAAAGAGGATGGAAAAAATATTTCCATCCTCTTTGAGGTTTATTATAATCCACACTTTAGCTGTGCGTTACAGTTTGTGCATGTGTTGCAGCCGCCGATTTCTTTTACTTCACCTTTGCGGCAGACAGGGCATGTATTGCCGACTTCAGAGCCGATCGTTACGTTGGTAGAACGTAATTCATTAATCGTGTCGACAAGGACAACATGCTGTTTTTGCTTTTCTTTCTTGTCGATTTCCTCTTCCATCGTGTTTTCTTCCGCTTTGAGCGTCAATACTTGAGAATCGCGGGAGCCGTCTACATAAACTGTTCCGCCCTTCGCTCCGCCTTTATAAAGGCGCTCATATACCTTTTCAACCTGCTCTACGCTGTAGCCCTTCGGCGCGTTGACCGTCTTGCTGATCGAACTGTCAATCCAGCGCTGGATGACACATTGTACATCAGCATGAGCTTCAGGCGCCAATTCCATCGCTGAAACAAACCAATTCGGCAGGTTCTCAGGATCAGCATCCGGATTGCGGTCAAGATATTCCTGAACGATGTCCGCCTTCACTTCAATGAACTTGCCAAGACGGCCGCTGCGGAAATAGGAGAAGCTGAAGTAAGGCTCAAGTCCTGTTGAGACGCCAACCATTGTACCAGTGCTCACTTTTGTTACTCTCTATTCTAAAATAGAGGGCGGGATTATCAGTACCCGCTCCATATGTCGCCATATGGGTCAGACTATATCATCAACCACATGATTTTTTGAGTGTCTCTTACGGTGACATGGATATTCACAAAGTGTAACCAAATTCGATAATTGGTTTGCTTGTTTTCAGTCCCCATTAAAATCGCGAAAAAGCCTTATATGATGAACAGAAAGCTCTTGACCGTATTGTTCCTCTGTAATACCACAATCTTGACAGGTATAATGATCTCGTTTTCTAGCTTTTCTTCGTTGACTTAACCAGTTCGGACCATAATAGTTTATTTCTCCACCCATCCAAGTTCCACTATTTTCACCTGCGAACATCTTACTCTCTGCATAAAACTGCCCCATACAATTTACCGAACAAAAATTAAAAGTAGTTATTTCCGAAGGTTTTTTCTCAATTCCTTGTCCACAATTAGCACAATTTGTTTTAACCCTTCGTCGATAATCTTTCTTACCTCTAATTCCATTCGCTTTACCTAAACAGCTTTTGGAACAATATTTAGCTGATATTTCTCTATTCTTGGGTACAGTAAATGTTTTTTCACAGATTGGGCAGGTAAGAGTCACCTGTTTTTTTAAATGTTGGTTAATCTTATGTCCATTTTTTAATTGGAAAGTTGTTTTGCACTCACGATCACAAAAAGTCCTTTTGTGTATTTCACTTGGTTTTCTGAGTAGCTCCTTCCCACAGTTAGAGCAGCAAACCCTTTTTTTACGTGAGAATTCTTTCCAAAACGCAGGTGGGTTTTTAAGTTGGTATTGGGTTTTACATGAACGAGAACAATATTTTTTTCGGTCAAAATGACTAGGCTTAACAATAATGTCGTTTCCGCAATTTAAACACTGCTTTATCATCTTGAGCACCCCCTCTTATTATATCACACAATAAGAACAGGTGTTCGATTGGTTGCTCGGCATGTAGTCGTTGAGGGGTCAGCCACGACTTCCCTGCGGATTGTCTGGTAGGTATTCATCCAACACTCCTGCATTTTTACCAGTTACATGGACTGGCTAAGTCCTGGTAGCAAGAGATACGCCAGAGTTTCCCGCATATAGCCAAGTTTACGCTACATTCTTACGAATATAGGGGGCAAGCAATTTACCCGTTGGAGCAACAGTCAGCAAGTGCGAGTTACGAATCCCGTTTTCAAGGATCGATTCGCGAATATCTTCAGGCATTTTCTTCATGAAACCAGTGTTCGTGAATGCCTGGCGAAGTCTGTTTGTTTCTTTTTCTGAATCTGCTTTTAGGAATGGGAAGCTGCCTTTTTCCTTTCCAAGTTCAACAGATGCACGGTAAGCCGAAGTCGCAATTGTTTCAAATACTTTATCAACAAGCTGGTTTCCTTCTTCAGAACCGTATTCTGTTTCACAGTAGATCAGAAGGTCGTGAAGTCCCATGACACCAAGACCAACACGGCGTTCACCTAAAGCTTGTCTCTTATTATCTTCAAGGAAGTAAGGAGTCGCATCGATAACATTGTCTTGCATGCGCACCCCTACTTCTACAGTACGCTTCAATTTTTCAAAGTTAACTGTCTTTGTATCCTTGTCCGCCATTTCCGCAAGGTTCACGGCAGCGAGGTTACAGACAGAATTTGGTGCGAGAGGCTGTTCCCCACATGGGTTAGTAGCTACAACCTTCTGTCCATATGCCTGTGCGTTTGTCATGTCGTTGGCATTGTCGATGAAGAAGATGCCTGGTTCAGCTGAGTATGTCGCACAGATATTGATCAGGTTCCATAATTCTTTCGCTTTAATTTTTCTATAGGTACGCACTTTGTATCCGAGCTTTTCCCACTCGCGAACGTCACCGATTTTATGCCATTCTTCGTTATAAACCTTCATTGTCTCAGCATCATAGCTTTCAACATCAGGGAAGCGAAGGTCATAATCAGCATCGTTATCAACTGCGTCCATGAAATCCTTTGTCAGAGTGACTGAAATATTTGCGCCTGTAAGGAACTCTGAGTTGTGGACGGTATAAGTTCCTCCTGTTGCAAGCTTTTCTTCAGCTGCTTTGATAATATCAGCGCTGAACCCACCGTAACCCGGGATGCTCTTGTAATTAACGATACCCTGGTACATAGCTTCTTCCTGCAAAGTCAGCGGTGTAAATTTCAGCTTTTCCTTCGCCATTTTCTTGATTGACTCATCGTTTGTGTTTTCAATCAGGAAGCGAAGGATCCTTGGGTTCTGCATTTTTGAAATGATGAATTCTACAATGTCAGGATGCCACGTACATACCGTTCCTTTCGGAATATTTCGCTGCAATGCAGCCGGACTAGACTATATCATCACCCTCAGCATAATCTGTTAGGGGCCGGGCGCTTGTGAGAGTTTATTGTTGGGACTCACTCTCTAGTCGTTGAACCTTCGCCATTACCTTTGCCCAATGACGCTTGGCTGCAGATTGTCCAATGCAAGCAATTTTTAGGCCCTCACGCTCACCGTTTCCAGTCACGTTGTGGCTTGCCTGCCTCTAAGGAGTTCCCTGCAATTCACCCGATTTTCTAGCCGTTCATTTTCTGAACGACGCGGACTAGTGCATCTATAAAGTTACTTTCTTTACCATAAGTTTTTTCATGACAGTTTCTACAGAGTGTAATTCCATTGTTTAAAAGAAATTGCTTTTCAGGGAAAAGCTTTTTGGGATAAATATGGTGAGCAGCAATATCTCTAGAGTTTGAGTTGCAACCAGGCATCTTACACCTAAAGTTATCACGAGTATATACTTTTTTACGCCATTCCTTATAGAGTGCAGAATCAGTTATATCAATTGTTTCCACTCTATTTTCTTTAAGGTAATTCTTATAACAGGTATAAGTACAAAACCTTTTACCTGAACGAGAATATCCTGAGCGCACCCTTTCAGTAGTTTTTCCACATTGAAAGCATTCAAAGTATACACGTTTCTTTATCCTAGTCGCCTTTATTTTCTCTAGGGAAACTGGAGTATGTTTTGTTCCTCTCCTTGGAGCACCTTTATCAATTTCATTATGGCCCCTAAGCTCCCATCCAAAGAAAAGAATCCGATCTAAAATTGTTGAATAACTTACCCCTAATTCATTAGCAAGTACAGTATATCCCTTTCTTTTAACAATGTATTCTTCATAAAGCCAATCACGATTATCGTATATCTCATTGCCTAGTTTGATTGGTTTTTTCCTAATACCCAACCTTCTAAGCCTTGATTTGATTGTCGTACTTGGCAGCCCTGTTTCTTCAGCTATCTCTTTTAAGCTCATTTTGTCATGAATATACTTTTGATAAAGATATTCTCTGGTCAGATTCATGAAACGCCCTCCTATAAACGAACGTTTGTTCTCATGCTAATCTTACCAGTTATAACTTAGAATGTCATTTAGTTAATCCGCCAGCATAATCATTTGTGCACCACGTCTTGACCCGCCCTGCTCTACTAAATGTGTCAGCTTGGCAATGTCATCAAGCCATGAGACCGATCCGGATGATTTTCCGTTTACACCTCTTGCCAGTGTGTTGCGCGGTCTTAGTGTCGAACCGTTCGTTCCAACCCCTCCGCCGCGGCTCATGATTTCCATGACCTGTTTGCGGTGCTCAGAAATCCCTTCGCGTGAATCTTTTACAAAAGGCATTACATAGCAGTTGAAGTAGGTAACGTCTGTTTCTGCGCCTGCTCCGTATAGGACACGGCCTGCCGGGATGAAGTTCATCGATACTAGCTCTTGGTAGAACTTCTCGAACCACTCCTGGCGCTTTTCTTCGGTTTTTTCAACAGCTGCAAGCCCTGTTGCATTTCGTTTCGCGATTTGCTCGTAGAATACTTCCAGCGGCTTTTCAATTACGTCCAGTGAACGTTTGATCACGCCGGTCGCAGCTTCTTCAGGATCATCAAGCACCCCGCGGAATTCCTCATCTACAAGCACTTTAGCTGTTTTGTTCTCCCAATCAATATCTAGTATGAATCCAAGTCCACGGGCAGGGAACTTTGGATCCTCTTTGATGGTGAGAACCACGAAATCACCATTTGATAGAGTAATTTTTTCAGTGTCTTTAAAAGTATAGCGGTCCAGCATGACTAATCGGGAGACGCCTTTGTGTGTTAGTTTCATGTCAGATGTAATCGGGTGAACCTGCGGGAACAGCTTAATATCTTTGTTCAGGCTTTCTACATCCAGGCTCATTTTTTGTCCAATAGTTACAGACATTTCTACAACTCCTTCTAAGGTTTTAAATCTTATCTCTAATGTATTACTAGAAGTATGTAATTCTAGCTGCATTTTTGAATTACCCTTACGTTATCATATTGAAACATCAAAAATCAATATATAGTGTATTTTAAATTTTCGACAACACTATATATGGTGTTTAGGTCATGTGATAAAGATTTTGTCAAACATGAAAACTATTAAAAAATCGAGTTATTTAGAGAGAACGATAGAATATCTTCAGTAAATGATAAAAAACAACAAATTTCGAGGGTTGCACTTTTTCTAAATCTCAAAAGCCTAGAAAATACTGGATAAAAACAAAAAAAGCGGGTAATCCGCTTTTAAAAAATTTTTTATCTTTTAAAATTCCACTCATCAGATTCGTACTTATTTTTGGCCAATTCATTTACATAATTCAGCTCTTCATCACTTAAAGTGTATGGCTCCAAAATAATTCCCAGGCCATCCTCAAAACCTTCCTTAAATGCTTTTTTCGCTTCTTCAAGATTAATTTTGCGGCTGCTGATCTCATTGATCGCTACTGCCTTAGTCTTGAAGGCTCGCTGCATTCTTTCTTTGACTCTGTCATTCGGATACTTGAATAAGCTGAAAAGTTTATCCTCATCCAAATCGAGCAAAATGGAACCATGCTGAAGGATAACCCCTTTTTGCCGGGTCTGGGCGCTGCCGGCCACTTTACGTCCTTCAACAACAAGCTCATACCAGCTTGGTGCATCGAAACAAACTGCAGACCGCGGGTTTTTTAACGCTTCTTTATCAGCAGAAGTTTTTGGTACGGCAAAATAAGCTTCGAGACCTAACTTCTGGAATCCCTGTAATATGCCTTCAGATATAACCCTGTAAGCTTCTGTTACTGTCTTTGGCATTTCTGGGTGTTGTTCAGTAACGATTACGCTGTATGTAAGTTCATGTTCATGTAGAACGCCCCGGCCGCCAGTAGGTCTCCTTACAAAACCAAGACCGTGCTGCTTCACAGCCTCCATATCAATTTCTCTTTCAATCTTTTGGAAATAGCCAACAGAAAGTGTCGCCGGGTTCCATCCATAAAAACGGACCACTGGAGGAATTTTTCTTGCACCATGCCAATCAAGCAAGGCCTCATCAAGTGCCATATTGAACGAAGGTGAACAGTCTCCTGAATCAATAAATCCCCATACCTCTTTATTCATACAAGTTTAACCCCATTTAAAAAATAGTTTAAAGCTAAGATTTTTTTAGTCTAACAAAATAAATTTCAAAAGCAAAGCAAGTTGATTTAAAGAAATTTACTAATTTCCTTTGCTCTCTGACATGAAGGCTTATATAATTATAAGTGGCTCAGCTAAGCTTGAAAGGAGAAATATGTTTTGGATACACTTATCTTTTTAATCGTCCTGACAGTTGCGGTAATTCTATACTCTGTGTTTATGTATTTCCGCCAGAAGAAAATCCTCAAGACCCTGACAGAGGAAGAATTCAAAGCTGGTTATCGTAAAGCGCAATTGATTGATGTCCGTGAACCGAATGAATTCGCCGGTGGACACATTTTAGGCGCCAGAAATATCCCGCTTACCCAACTTAAGACTCGCCTGAAGGAAATCAGGCCGGACAAGCCGGTCTACCTTTATTGCCAGAGCGGTTCCCGCAGCGGACGTGCTGCACAGCTGCTATACAAAAAAGGCTATAAAGACCTTAATCATCTTCAAGGCGGCTTCAAAAAATGGGGCGGCAAAGTCAAAGCTAAGTAAGCTATATTCCCATAAAATTACCCCTCAGCATAACTGCTGGGGGGTTTAGCTTTTTAAAATCGCAGCATTCTTTTCGGTTGGCATATTTTTTTTAAATGTCTGATACCCTTCAGGTTCGGACAGCTTTTCGCTGTTTCCCTTCAAACCTGTCTGAAGTTGCACCAAGTTAGGACAGCTTTCCTCTGTTTCCCTTCAAACCTGTCTGAAGTTGCACCAAGTTCGGACAGCTTTCCTCTGTTTCCCTCTAAACCTGTCTGAAGTCACGCCAGGTTCGGACAGCTTTTCGCTGTTTCCCTCCAAACCTGTCTGAAGTCACCCTACATACATCACCACAATAGAATCACCACAAAACAAAGTCCTGCCAATAACAAAACTGGCAGGACCTTCTATCGTTCTATTCAGCTTTCTGGTAGCGCAGGATTGGCTTCCTTGCAGCTGTTGTTTCATCCAGACGGCCTACAACTGTGGAGTGTGGCGCTTCCTGGACGATTTCTGGATTTTCTTCTGCTTCCTTGGCGATCTGGATCATCGCGTCAATGAAAACATCGAGTGTTTCCTTGGATTCTGTTTCTGTCGGCTCAATCATGATCGCTTCTTCTACATTCAACGGGAAGTAGATGGTTGGCGGATGATAACCGAAATCAAGCAGGCGTTTTGCGATGTCCAATGTGCGGACGCCAAGCTTCTTCTGACGCTTGCCGCTTAGGACGAATTCGTGCTTGCAATGCCTGTTGAAAGGCAGGTCATAATACTCTGCTAGTCTTCTCATCATATAGTTCGCGTTCAGCACAGCATACTCTGTAACGGCCTTCAAGCCATCAGGACCCATTGTGCGGATATACGTATATGCACGGACATTGATGCCGAAATTTCCGTAGAAAGGCTTAACCCTTCCGATTGACTGCGGACGGTCGTAATCGAACTTATAAACGTCATCCTGCTTTGTCACGATTGGCTTTGGAAGGAATGGAATCAAATCTGCTTTTACACCGACTGGTCCTGAACCAGGTCCGCCGCCGCCGTGAGGGCCTGTGAATGTCTTATGAAGGTTCAAGTGAACGACATCGAAGCCCATATCGCCAGGGCGTGCCTTGGACATAACAGCATTCAGGTTGGCTCCATCATAGTAAAGCTTTCCGCCTGCACCGTGGACAATCTCTGCCATCTCGAGAATGTTTTCTTCGAATAAGCCAAGTGTGTTCGGGTTGGTCAGCATTAGTGCAGCTGTATCTTCCCCGACAACCTTCTTAAGGTCTTCTAAATCAACCAGACCGTTTTCATCCGATTTTACAGTGATTGTTTCAAAACCAGCCACTGTTGCCGAAGCTGGATTGGTTCCGTGCGCTGAGTCAGGAACGATGACTTTCGTACGGTTGTGATCGCCGTTTGCTTCATGATATGCACGGATCATCATCAAGCCCGTCCATTCACCGTGTGCACCGGCTGCCGGCTGAAGGGTAACTTCATCCATACCAGTGATCTCAATAAGATGTTCCTGAAGGTCGTACATCAATTCAAGAGCACCCTGGACAGAGCTTTCATCCTGCAATGGATGCAAATGGGCAAAGCCGTTGAAGCGTGCCACATTTTCATTCATCTTAGGATTGTATTTCATCGTACATGATCCAAGCGGATAGAACCCGGAATCTACACCGTGGTTGCGCTTCGACAATGCTGTGTAATGGCGCATGATATCAAGCTCGGAAGCTTCAGGAAGTTCTGGTTCCTCTTCGCGCAGGAAACCTTCTGGCAAAAGTTCTGATAAATCTGTTTCCGGAACATCCATCTCCGGAAGGCTATAGCCGACACGGCCTGGTGTGCTTAATTCAAAAATGAGTGGCTGATCTTCCTTATGCATTGATATCCCCCATTTCCTTTACAAATGTATCAATTTCTTCTTTAGTTCTTAACTCTGTAACCGCAACAAGCATATGGTTTTCTAGACTGGAATCATCACGTTCCAGGTCATAACCGCCGATGATGCCCTTTTCAAGCAGCTTTTGATTTACTTCTTTTACTGGTTTATTCAGCTTGACGACGAACTCATTGAAAGTAGATCCTTCAAATGCGATTTCAAAGCCGTTCTCTTTGAAAGCCTTTTTCGCATAATGAGCTTTTTGGATATTGGCAACAGCCATTTCACGAACGCCTTTTTTGCCAAGAGCCGTCATTGCTACTGAAGCAGCAAGAGCATTCAAGGCCTGGTTCGAACAAATATTGGATGTCGCTTTATCACGGCGGATATGCTGTTCCCTCGCCTGAAGCGTCAATACGAATCCGCGGCGTCCCTGGTCATCCTTCGTCTGGCCGACAAGTCTGCCCGGAACCTTTCTCATGAGCTTTCCAGAAACAGCGAAGTATCCGCAGTGAGGGCCGCCGAATGCTGTCGGGATCCCGAATGGCTGGGCGTCTCCGGTAACAATATCAGCACCGAACTTACCTGGAGGCGTCAATGCACCTAATGCAAGAGGGTTGCTGGATACGACGAACAATGATTTATTTTCATGTGTGATTTCTTCGATTTCCTTCATCGGCTCAATGCCGCCGAAGAAGTTTGGATACTGGACAATAACAGCAGCGATTTCTTCACTTGCCATATCCTTAAGTGCTTCAAGGTCAGTAACTCCATTCTTGTGAGGCACTTCCACAACATCGATGTACTGGCCCTTTGCATAGCTCCGGACTACATCCTTGTATTCTGGGTGCACAGCACTTGAAACCAACACTTTCTTTCTTCTGGTATGGCCTGCGCTAAGCATCGCCGCTTCAGCCAACGCTGTGCCGCCGTCATACATGGATGAATTCGCTACTTCCATGCCAGTCAATTCACAAATCATTGTCTGGAATTCAAAGATAGCCTGAAGTTCACCCTGAGAGATTTCTGGCTGATATGGTGTATAGGCAGTGTAAAACTCTGAACGCGAAAGGACATGGTCAACAATTACGGGAATGTAATGGTCATAGACACCTGCACCGATAAATGAAGAATTCATTTTCAAATCAGCATTTTTCGCAGCCATCTGTGCCAGCTCTTTCATTAATGCTGTTTCAGACTTGGCTGGTTTAATGTTGTATTCTCCGGCAAAACGGACTTTTTCAGGAATGTCGCTGAACAATTCATCAATCGATGAAACCCCGATGCTTTCCAACATAGCGTTTTTATCACTTTCAGTCAGCGGTAAATAGCGATGCTTCATAACTTTAACCCCTCTCCGGCTTTTACTTTTTATCTCTTTTATAAAAAGGTGTAGCTGAAACGGCAGCTTTTAAGCGCTTTCCGCGGATTTCAACTTCCACTTCATTACCTAACTCAGTTTCTTTTGCATCAATCAGCGCAAGCCCGATATTTTTCTTAAGGGTCGGGGATTGCGTGCCTGTAGTGACTTCACCAATCTGAGTGTCTCCTTTATAAACAGGATACCCATGGCGCGGGATTCCGCGGTCGATCATCTCGATGCCGACAAGTTTTCTAGGCAGGCCATCTTCTTTTTGCTGCTTGAGTGCTTCTTTTCCAATAAAGTCTGCTTCTTTATTCAGCTTTACAGCGAAGCCTATTCCAGCTTCAAGCGGGCTGATTTCTGATGAAAGCTCCTGGCCGTACAATGCCAGATTCGCTTCAAAACGCAATGTATCCCTGGCACCAAGGCCGCATGGGATGACTCCCTCATCTTTGCCTGCTTCAAGGATTTCCTTCCAGAGGCTTACAGCATCCCCGGCATCGCAATAGACTTCAAATCCATCTTCTCCTGTATATCCTGTTCGTGATACAAGCGCTTTCTTGCCGTTCAGGTCGACTTCTTCACTGAACTTGAAAAATCCGATTGTGCTCAGGTCATGATTCTTTGCCAGCTTTTGTAGGACTCCCTCCGCAAGCGGGCCCTGTAATGCAAGCTGCGCCATGCCTTCTGACAGATTTTCGATTTTCACATTGCCCTCAAGATGATCCTGCATCCAATCAAAATCTTTTTCGATATTGGAGGCATTCACAACAAGCAGGTAATGCTCATCCTCAAGTTTATAAATCAACAAATCATCAACAGTGCCACCGGTCTCATAACACATGGCTGTATATTGGGCTCCGCCGTTTTTGAGTTTTGAAACATCATTCGTCATCATCTTTTGTAGATAGTCCAGACTATCGGGGCCTTTAACCTCTATTTCTCCCATGTGAGAAACATCGAATAGACCAGCTTTTGTCCTAACTGCTTCATGCTCTTCCTTGATGCTCGAAAACTGGACAGGCAGTTCCCAGCCTCCAAAATCAACCGTTTTTCCACCGTATTCCTTGTACACTTCAAATAGCGGTGTCCGTTTTAATTCAGTCATTATGTATCCCCCTTCGTCCTATAGCTAAAAAAATCAGTTTGCGTCGTGTCTGATGAGGCGATTGTTATTGAAGCCATAAAAAAGGACAGAGCACCCCCTCTGAATTCTGAGAAGGTCTCTGTCCTTTCACCTGAAAGTTTACCTGTAAAGGCTTTCCCCTTTGGTGGCTCCCACTAAAAAAGCGCTCTCCAGAGATGCGTCAAACAAGAGTTCTTTTGCCTGAGAGATTCACAAAGCCTGCTTGCTCCTTCGGCGCTACTAAAGTAGTCTCTCCCCTTGTTGTCATCCGCATTTATATTATTTTCACAATTGGGCATGCTAGACGTTATTACACATGTCTGCAAACTGACTATTTAAGACTATAAAATGACAAATTTCAAAACATTCAAAAGCTAACTTCATCCTACCATTAGAGAGCTAATTTCGGCAATATATTTATACTTTAAAAGAGGTGGATAAAATGACTCTGCAAATCAACTTTGATTCTTCCTGGCAGGACGAAATGGCTGAGAGAATTGAAAATGACGGACCGTGGGGAAATTGGGAGCTGTACAAGCTTGCCGTGGAGATAGAAAAACATACCATCATACCGGAATTTGAGGGTCTTCAGGCACCCGCGCATCTCCCAGAACTTACTCCTCTGCCGCATCAGCTGGAGGTAGCAAAGCAGGTTGTTGAAAACATGAACGGAAAAGCCATACTTGCCGATGAGGTGGGCTTAGGAAAAACGATCGAGGCTGGCTTGATTTTGAAAGAATACATGATTAGGGGCCTGGTCAAAAAAGTATTGATCCTTGTTCCTGCTTCCCTAGTATCACAGTGGGCCATGGAGCTTAATACAAAATTCCATATCCCCGCCATTGCCCAGAAGAAGAGTTATGTATGGGAGCAATGTGATGTTGTCGTCTCCTCAATCGACACAGCTAAACGGGCGCCCCACAGGGATATCATCAACAACTTAAATTATGACCTTATCATAATTGATGAAGCTCATAAGCTAAAAAATAACAAAACAAAAAACTATGAATTTGTCCAAAATCTCAAGAAGAGATTTTGTCTGCTGCTGACGGCCACTCCGATACAAAATCGCATTGAAGAAATTTTCAACCTTGTATCCCTTTTGAAACCAGGTCATCTTGGCTCAGAAACGGCATTTTTTGATAAATATAAAAAGGACGCCAGATCAGTAAATGATGACGAACACCTTAAAGAACTGGTCAATAAAGTAATGATTCGCAACAGGCGCTCTGATACTGGTATCGAATGGACGAAGCGCCATGTAGAAACCATTCCTATTCAGTTTTCCGATCAAGAACGGGCACTGTACGATTCGATTCAGTCATTAAGAGGTTCCGAAAGCGGTCTCAGCTCCAGTCAATTCTCTTTAATGACGCTTCAGCGGGAAGCTTGCAGCAGCAGGGAAGCAGTTTTCTACACACTCAGAAACATGCTTCAAAGACAGGAGAATCCCTCAGTCGGTTTCCAGAATACGATCGCACAGCTGATCAAACGTGTAGAGGCAGTAACAAAGAATTCCAAAGCTGAAAAAGCGCTTGAATTAATTCAGCAGATTGATGACAAGGTCATCATTTTTACCGAATACAGGGCCACCCAGCTATACCTTCAATGGTTCCTTAAGCAGCATGGCATCACTTCTGTGCCGTTCCGGGGAGGGTTCAAACGCGGCAAAAAGGACTGGATGCGGGAACTGTTCCAGAAAAATGTCCAGGTCCTGATCGCAACGGAGGCAGGAGGCGAAGGGATCAACCTGCAATTCTGCAGCCACATCATCAATTTTGACCTGCCCTGGAATCCTATGCGGCTTGAACAGAGAATCGGAAGGATTCACCGCCTCGGCCAGGAGAAAGATGTGAAAATATATAATTTCGCAACAAAAGATACAGTCGAGGAACATGTACTGAAGCTGCTATACGAAAAGATCAATCTGTTCGAGAAAGTCATCGGTGAACTGGATGATATCCTGACAAAATTGGAGTTTGGCAATATCGAGGACCATTTGACCGATATTTTTGGAAAGTCGGCATCTGAAGGCGAAATTCGGATCAAGATGGAAAACCTGACCTCGATGATCCAGTTCGCAGAGGAAATGAAGGAGGGAAATCAGCGTGCAGCAACAGGAAATCCATAACTTTCTCGAAAAATATTTCACCGCGAATAACTGTGAATTGCTTGAAAATGACAAGGGGTATATGACAGTCCAGCTGACGATCGATCTTGACAAGGAGCTGATGAACCGTCCGTTTTACTGGCATTATCTTGAGAAGACAGGCGGCGTTCCCAATCCGATGAAGCTGACCTTGATCACCAATAAACAGCAGGCTCCGGAAGATATGAAAGGTGAGGTCATCCACTTTGGCTCACCACGCCTTCATCAAATCTTTGCATCGACTAAGAACCTGGCCGGTTATATCCGGTTATATCAAAATAATCAATTTCCTGCCCAGACACCGCTTATACCCTGGATAGGGCTGAATATGAAAATATCGTATCAATGTGACAGGAAACGCGATGTTTTCCATTCAATCGGGCTGCAGCTGATCAACGGAAGGATGGAAGAAGACTTTCATGATAAATTATTGAAGCTGCCATTGAGTACAAAAATACCAGATTACGCCTATACACTTTCTCCATTAATCAAGCCAAAAAGCGGCGTGAACAGAATCCAGTCTTTTTTGAATGCAAGGGTTGAACAAGAGGACCATACCTGGGCAGAAGATGCAAGAAAACGCTGGCAGAAGGATTTGCAATTGCTGCATCATTTCTATGAGAACGAAGAAGAAGAATCTGATAGCTATAAAACCGAAAAATCTGCACTGCAGGAGCAATATGAACCAAAAATAAAAATCGAAATCGTCAACGGCGGATTGTTTTATATAACAGAAAATGCTTTATGATTCTGAACAAAAAAACAAACCCGGCTCCAGTTAAAGCCGGGTTTACCTGTTATTTCTTTTTCTTTTTGATACTCGACATCAGCATGAATGGCAGAATGCCAAACCACCTGAACATAAAAGTGGCTTCTGCGTCTTTTTTTTCCTGCTTCATTCTCTGTCGTTCTTCTTTGGGCTGATCAATATATTTTACTACGGTCTGGGTTAGGTATTTTACGTAATCATTTGTTTTCATGGCTACACCATCCTTCGTTCCTTATCAAGTATAACCATGAGTTATTTTTTCATACGCTGGATGATTTCATCGACAATCCTTGAAACAGCTTTCCCAGAGGTGTCTACTTCGATAGTAGCGGTCTCTCGGTATAATGGCAGCCTGCTATTGTATAGTTTTTCTGCAGCTTCTCTATTGTCTTTCCTTAATAATGGCCTGGTATCGTCATCTTTGAGCCTATCCATGATGACACGGACCTCAGCATGAAGGAAGACAACATTCACTTTTTCCTTTAAGAACAACCTGTTCTTTTCTGACCCAATAATTCCACCACCAGTAGCGACAACGGCATCTGCTTCCGGCATCGAATACAATACCTCGGTCTCCATGCGGCGGAATCCCTCTTCACCATCAATGGCAAAGATTTCATTGATTGTCTTTCCGGCCTTATGGACAATTTCCTGATCTGTATCGTACACTGGTACTTCCAGTTTATTGGCCAATTCCTGTGAAACGGTTGTCTTTCCCGAACCCATAAATCCAATTAGATAGATAGCATTCATTTCTTTAAATCACCTGTCACTTCTTTTCCCTCCATCTTACCATTGCGCCGGTATCCTTGTCATATTGGGCTATACCAAGAGTCTTTTCCCCGCTGGTGAGATTAAGGGTGAAGAGGACTTCTTCCACACTCCCTGATACATCCCGTGTTTGAAAGGAAACATCTCCTGACCGATACTTCAATATACCTGAAGCCGGCAAGGAACCCTCACTCCTCATGGATTCAGTCTGTTTGACCGAACATAGCAAATAATACTCCTGCAGCCGTATCGTCTCTGTTTCTTTTGCGAATTTTTTTCCGGCAACATAATTCTCAGTCAATATAAGCAAAGAAAATGACATCAATAGTAAAAAAATCATCGTCAGCGGATAGACAAAACCTTCTTGATTTATGGTTCCACACCCCCAGTTTGATAATATTGATGGACCCTGACCTGATAATCCCTTCCTTTTAAATCCCTTGCCTTTATCTCTACTCCATCAGCTATTTTGCCAAAACTGAAGCTTGAAAGGTTTTGTACCAGGATTTCATGTCCCTGGAAATCCACCCTTCTTCGCATGCTGGAATTATACTTTTCATAAAGTATAATTTGTTCATCAATCTTCATAAACAGCCTGTCAGGCTGGACAGTCATTTGCTGTGCTGAACGGATTTCTCTTTTTACCTGGCTGCTGAAGACCTCCCACTCCATTTTCCTCTCCAACGAATCAGCAACACGTTGTTCAAGGATGATTTTCATACCTAATGGCAGCATGGAGGCAATCATCAAAAATAGCATGACTGATAAAAGCATCTCAGCCATAGTGAAGCCTCTTTCACTCTGAAGAAGCACATTTTTTTTGGTCATCATAATGGACACAAACCTCCCACAAAGAATCTCCCTCATTCTTTGTGACATTAATATAATACCGGTCGCCATTCTGAGTAATATTTCCTCTGCCTGAACCGGTCCCAGTAATTTTCAAGTACATCAGTTCGTCATATAATAAATGGCTGGCTATCACATTTCTTTCGGACTCCATTGTCTGGTTGATGACATGTATGGCAATCGGAAGCAATACCGCAGCACCCATGAAAAACGCAGCCAATGATAGCAGCATCTCACTGAGAAAAAACCCATCATTCCTCCATAACATAAAATCTGCCCTTTCCAATCTGGATCATCATCTTATATTTCCTTGATCCTGCAGTGATATAAATAGATCCAAAGCTATCGATATTCCCATCAGGCTTATATTGGAACATTAAATTCAACGTCCCTCTTTCCACTTTGATGTCAGAAGAGTAATGTCTTTCGGCCAGAAATGGAGCATAATAATCCATTCTGTGGATATGGTAGGAATTATTCTCGGGCACGAAATGGAAAGTAACCGTCTCTTGATGGGACATCGCATATTGCTGGCTGTACAGAAGGTCGGATTTTAATTGTGAAAAGAATAGCTCTTTTTCGAGCATATCTTTTTGGGGTGTAAACAGGAAAGCAGATGTGAGGGAGAGCATCAGGAATGCGGAAAGCACAATCAGCATTTCGACCATCGTAAAACCGCCAGAGTGGTTCATTGGCCGGTTGCAGTGATCTCTTCTTTCCTAATCACCGCACCTTCAGTAGTAATCACAATGTCAGTACCGTCTGGGCATTTGGAGCCTGTGTTTTTCAGGTATTTGCCCGTTTGAAGCTGTTCAAAGGTAGGAATTACATTGTTGTCGATTTTATATGCCTGCACTTGTGCTTCGACCATTTTTATATAACCTTCGCAGCCCTTCGTATTAATTTTCGAACTATGTGAAGATATATTCGGGACTGTAATAATCAGAAGAACAGAGATCACGAGCAAAACTATCATCATTTCAATTAAAGTGAAACCCTTTTGATTTTTCATTGGTCATTCTCCTTTATTTCTCATCTTTAATAAATGCTTATATGCCTTTCATCATCTGAAACATCGGCAGCAATATGGCTAGGTACAGTGAAACGACAAGCATGCCAATGAAGCTGTACAAAATCGGCTGCACTGTTTTCATTGCACTTTCCATTTTTTCTTCGAGTTCATTCAGGCAATGCCTGCTGTAAAAATAAAGTTCCTGATCCAGCTTACCGTTCTTCTGTCCATGCCTGATGATTCTCGGCAGCTCTGCTTCAAAAAACTGATACTCTCCAGCTGCCTTGTCAAAATCCTGGCCTGCAGCCAATTTTAAAATCATATCCTTCCCCAATTCCCTTGAAAAAGGTTCATGAAGGTTTTGTTCAAACACCTTCAATGCAGCTAGAACGGAAAGGCCTCCAGAAAACAAATAACTCAACTGTACTGAGAAATAGTGCGAGTAAAGAAGCCTGACAAATTTGCCGGCAATCGGAAGCTTCACAAGCATCGTTATTTGTTTTAGAGGATGGATGTTCTTAAAGCTGATGAAGTAGTATAAAACGAGAAGTGTAATGGTACCAAGAAGGCCATATAGCAAGTATGGAAGAATAGAGGCTGCCGCCCCGATGGTTTGCATGAATATATTTGGAGCCAGATTCATGTCTAAAAATAGGGAGTTGAATTTCGGAAGCAAAATCCTGTTGACAAAAAAGAATAAACTGAATGTAAGCATCAAGAGCAACACTGGATACCCAGCAAGTCTTTTTAACCTCTGGTAGTCAGCGTCCCTCTTTATGACCATGTCACTGCCCTCAGTCAGGGTGCGGGCCAGCCCGCCATGCTGCTCGGCAAAGTATACATAGCTGACTAGGTCCCTTTTAAAATTCAATTCTTCAAGAATCAGATAAAGAGGAAATCCTTCACGCAGCTTTTCAAGGCTTCTTTTAACCTCCGCTTTTCTTTTCTTTTCCAAATAAAGAGTCATCGATTCAATCGCTTCTGCGAGAGAATAACCGCGCGACAGCAATTCTCCCGTCCTTTTGAGGAACCTGGCCTGTTCGGCGACAGGCCATTTACTCTCCATCATTGAGAACCCACCTCTGGTACTCTGACTCCTTGATGTACCCCAGTGCGATTCCTTTCCGGATTGCATCTTTGAGCGTCTTGTATCGATAGTTTTGCCGCTCTCCCTTTGCTTCCTTCAGAACAGCGGATAAATCCTTCCCCGTAAGGATTTCGAAGATATTTCCTCTTTTGCCGCTGCCTGATGAATAGCAAAATGGCGAGCAAGTCCCTTCACAATATGGACATGTAAGTTCAACGAGCCTTTGAGCTGTTACTGCAATCAATGTCTGTTCAATCTCAAGCCAATTAATCCCGAATTCAATCAGCCTGTAAATCGCTCCTCTTGCATCCCTTGTATGCATCGTCGTCAGGACGAGATGTCCTGTCAGCGAAGCTCTTATCGCCGTTTCAGCAGTTTCTTTATCCCGAATTTCCCCAACCATGATAATATCCGGATCATGCCGTAAAATGGCCTTTAAGCCAGCGGAATATGAAATTCCAGCCCGTTCATTGACTTGGACCTGCAGTACTGTGTCGCTCGGTTTTTCAATCGGATCTTCAAGGGTGATGACATTGCGATTGACTAAACCCGAGGTTTCAGAAAGCATGGAATAAAGGGTAGTCGTCTTGCCGCTGCCCGTCGGTCCAGTAAAAATGATCAAACCATGTGCGTGTTTTAAAAGGGAAATCAGTTTTTTTGATGTGGATGGAAATAATGAAATTTGGAAAGAAGGAGATTGATTTTGTTCGGGAAGGAGTCGAATGACCATGCTTTCGCTCTGGTAGGCTGGAAGCGTGGAGATCCTTAAGCCAATCTTCATTTCTTGGTATCGATAGGTAAAAGCACCGCTTTGAGGCCGTCTTTTTTCACCAATATCCATCGAAGCTGTGAATTTAAAGTGGGAAATGAGCCGCTCACAATCAGCCTGTTCAAGCGTATACCGGGGGAGAAGCTGATTGCCTAGCCTGAATTTAATCAGTGTGTCTTTCTCGCGAGGAATGATATGGATATCCGACGCGCCACTTCGTAAAGCATCTTTCAAGACATTTTCCGCTAGCTGTTCAATTGATTTGACAATAATCATGCACCACCTTTTAAGTTATAGAAAAGGAATTCGCCAATCCCCCTTTTCTTCCTGCAAAAAATCGAACTTAAATATGTATAAAAAGTGACAATTCTATTTATAATAACTACCGTAACGTCAGCAAGTCATATCAATGGGCTATAGCCAAGCGGTAAGGCAACGGACTTTGACTCCGTCATGCGTTGGTTCGAATCCAGCTAGCCCAGTTCCTAAAAAAACGGAAGCAGTTCGCTTCCGTTTTTTATTTGGCTATTTTTTTCAAAGCATCCGGATTGAAGCCAACTATAAGCTTTTTTCCATCTGTCAAAATCGGCCGTCTCAGCAGCTTCGGCTCCTCAATGACAAGCTTGATTACCTCTGAAAGTGGCAGGTCTTCCATATCCATCCCCAGATTTTTATAGGTTTCTCCTCTTGTGGCAAGCAGTTCATCCAAGCCTTCTGTCGTCAGTGCCAAAATTTGCAGTAATTCTTTTTTTGATGGAGTATCTTTGAACATATGACGTTCATTAAATTTCACGCTGTTTGAGATCAGCCATTTCTTCGTTTTGCGGCATGATGTGCAGCTCGGATATGAATAAAACGTCAGCTCTTCCATTAAGTTACCTCCTGGCGAACAAAATTATCTTATATACACATTGTATAACTTTTGTATAACATTTGTATACTACTTTGTCATCATTTCGCCATTTAGTTGTGAACATTTTCTAAACATATAGTGTAAACAGTGTAAACCTTATTTTCCTCTGTATTATAATGAAGTCAAATTAGTGGTCTGAGGTGAACTAAGGTGGAGCAAACATTAAAAATTACAAGTGTATTGTCTGACCCAACGCGTTATTATATTTATCAATACATCACAAAAAGGCATAAGGATGTTACTGTACAGGAAATCGCCGATAATTTTGATATCCATCCCAATGTAGCAAGGCTGCATTTATCAAAACTTGAAGATGTGAACATGCTGATATCCGAAACGAAAAAAACTGGCAAGGGCGGCCGCCCAAGCAGACTGTACCGCCTTTCAGATGAAGTGATCCAGCTGCACTTCCCATTCCGTGATTATCAGCTATTGTCTAAAATCGCAATGACAACAATGATGTCGCTAGGAGAAGCTGGAAAAAAGGCCTTGTACATGACAGGGAAACGCTTTGGTGAAGAACTGATGGACCAAGAAATATCCCGCCATCCACAAATGTCTGCTGAAATGACGTTTGAACATAAATTGAATTCAATCAAGAATGCTGCGACTCTTGCTGGTTTTTACCCAGAATTCGAACCTAACAGCGAAAAGACCAGGATTTACTTCCAGATCTTCAATTGTCCTTTTAAGGAAGTAGCAATGGAGCATACAGAAACAGTCTGCAATATGCACTATGAATTCTTGCGCGGGATGTTCGAATCCCTCTTTGGTGAAATCGAGCTGATCGAAAAAGAGAATATGTTCACGGGCTGTGACTCTTGTTCATATCAAGCTGTTATTGCACAATAATCAATCCTTGTTTACTTTTCACTCCACTTTACTTTATAATATGATAGTGATGGACTTGTAGGGTAAAGGAGGGATATCTTTGGATCGTATGTACAGAGTTTTAGGATTCTGGACGGGAATCTTTGCTGTCATGTTTTTCTTGGGTGACATGTATACGACGTCCTTGATTTTCTTTGGTCAAACTGGATTTTTCTTGCTATTAAGTTACTTGAAACTGTCTGAGCGTATGTACATTTACGTCTTCGGCGCATACTTAACGATTTTCTTTGCTGGATTTACTTACTGGTCAACATTTATGATGCCATTAGGTGGAACTGGACATTGATCTTGTTACGCTCAAATAAAAAAAGCGATGGGTATCCATCGCTTTTTTTATTTGGGCGTATATTAAAATAGTTTTTCATCCAGGCTGCCCATTCCCTTTGCCTGGATGAGCACATCGAACGACTGGCTGATTCCGCCTGGCAGGATCAGGCTCCGGATTGCGCGGTTGCGTTTGCTAGCTTCCGAAAACGGATTATGATCGTGGTGTTCCGCCAGCTCATCCAATATCCCTGCAGCCATCAGGAACTCATCCTGTCTCATCTTTCGCACGAAGTTCAGGCCGTATTTTTCACCAGTGGATTTAAGCTCATCAAAATGCACATGACTTGTCAAATCCATCTCCCCTGGATGCTGCAAAACATCATGAATCATTTGGTGCTGGTAATATCCCCTCAAGCTGCCGCGCCTGCGAGATGGGTGCATCCACTCCTCCTTCGTATAACCGTAATCCACAGTCACCATGATTCCCTTCGAGAGGTGCTCTGCGATTGATTTCATGAATGGTTCATACATAAGCGGTATCTCCATCCTTTGCCCTTCAGCCAAAACAATCTCCTGGTCATTTAAGAAAGCGGTAATTCGATCATCCATCACGGGAATCATGATCTCTTTTAATTGACCATTATCATGGCCAACAAAAACTTCTTTTACAACACCCTGGCTTTTTTCGACAACATGAACAGGAAAAGCATCAAATAATTCATTAGAGAAAATCAGCCCTTGTTCCATCCCTGTTCCTTCATATGATTCAGCATGAAGGACGTCCACATTTTCCAAGCCATCCAACTTTGCTGCTTGAAGCTTTCGATGATATGGACTTGCTTCCACAATCCAATAGCTAAGGCGTTTATCATTCAATGCATTCCAACCTTGTATAAATGCCCGTGCAAAACGCCCATTCCCCGCTCCTATTTCACAAACAGACGACGGCAAGCCAAGGGTTCCAGAATTTTTCGCAAACCATTTCCCGATCAACTTGCCAAATACATCGGCTACATTGCTTGATGTATAAAAGTCACCCTGTTTGCCGATTTTCTGGCGTTCTTTTATGTAATATCCTTCCTCCGGATGATAAAGGGCAAGCTCCATATACTGTGCATAAGAGATCATTTTTTCCGGGGAGGCTTCAATAAACTCTTTGATTATTTCTTTCATATTAACTCCTTGAAAAAAAGTTTTCACTATTGACATAGTGTTTTCGATATTATATTGTTTTAGTAGTAGCTTAACTATATCCCCTCCCATGATATGAATAGAACATCCCCCAGGAAAGCCCTTCTCTTTGAGAAGGGCTTTCCTAGTTTGTCTTTAAATCATTCTGTTCTTTAAAATCCGTTTAAAAAAGGATTGGAATCCATCTCTAAACCAATAGTGGTTGTCGGTCCATGCCCGGGAAGCACCTCTGTTTGTTCCGGCAATGTCAGGAGCTTATCATGAATGCTTTTGATTAATTGATTATGGTTGCCGCCCGGCAAATCCGTCCTTCCGATGCTTCCATTAAACAGAGCATCTCCTGCCAGAACAAACTCCGCATCAGAAAAATAAATAGAAATGCTGCCAGGAGAATGCCCAGGCGTTTCAAATACTTCGAATTTAAAGCTGCCAATTGACATGACACCATCGTCTTTGATCAAGTGGTCAGCAGGACGCGCTTTGATCGGTTCGTTTAGCATGAAATGCCTGGAACCATTCAAGGCAGGGTCTGGCAGCCAGTCCTTTTCTTTTTCATTGATATATACCTTGATTCCGTATTTATCCCTAATTCTATCCACCGCGCCGATATGATCGAAATGAGCGTGTGTCAGCAGAATTGCTTCCGGTTTTAATTCAAGCTGTTCAATCACTGTTGCCAGCTTTTTCGGATTGTCACCTGGATCTACAATCAGGCAAGATTTATTTTCATCATATACAATATAGCAATTTGTTTGTAAAGGACCTAAGGGAATCTGTTTCCATTTCATCAAATATAGCCTCCAGCTTCTAGTGGTCTTATTCATATATTTATTTTACACTATTGTCAGGCAGGTTTTCAGTATTTGCGATGAAAAGCTTATTAAGCCTTGATAAGCTCAAGGCAGAGCTGGAGTCGGAATACCGAATTCCAATAAAAAATGGAGGAGATTGTAAAGTGCAAATTTACATTGGAATTGAGGCAAACTCTATCCTTTCTGAACTGCCTGAATTCGAACAGTTTCTTCAGTCAGCAGCCCCTCCTCATTTTGTCCATGGAAATATATATATTTACGGACAGCAGCAAATGGCAGATGCAGCTTCAGAATTGCTGTCAGAAGCCGATCTTCTTGAAGAAACGCATCAAATGATAAAAGTGGAAGGAAGAGCTGGAGCCGATTTTTACGATTATGGATTCTCTGCTGGACCTGATACTTATTTGTACACTAATGATCTGTCAGCCTTTAGGTTTACATCCGGCGATAACACCCAGATTGAAATGGCTCTGATTCAGCTGGAAGAACATCTTGTTTATACAGCTGCGGAAGGGATTTATTTTGCGATGGACCATTATACTGACCTGATAATGGGTATAGTAAAGGCATATAAGGTGAAAGTTGAGTTTTTAGACCTCGACAAATGGTGTAAAAAAATATAAAATATAAAACGAGTGTATGCTTGTCATTACATAACAGGCTGCCGCCTAAATTTCAATCAACTTATTCAACAAACAGGCTTAATGTCTGCCTAATTATGAAGGGGGCTTTATCATGGGATTGGCAATTATCTTCGCTTTAGTTACACTGCTTGCCGGTTATGCAACTTTCTCGGCGCTTAAAAACAAAAACATTCTTGGAATCGTCTTTGGTGGAGGAACTTTCTTGGTTATTGGCTGGTTCACAGTCATGACGGTCCTTAACTCTGGATTCCCTACAGCACACTAATTCGAGCCATGAAAAAAGACCACCCCAAAGGTGGTCTTTTTTCATTTATTGCTATTTCAATAATTCATTTACCCTGTCTACCTTATCCTGCATCCTTCTTTTCACGTCACGCCTGTCGTCAATCCGGATATTAGTAGCTACTCTCTGGATCCCGGCATTGAAGGGCGCTTCGTGGATGGCCTGGATCACTTCAAACAGGACAGGCAATTCTCCTTCAATCAAAGTGTTCATTGGCGTAAGTTGATATTGGATGTCACCCCGTTCCTCATACTGCTTAAGAATTTTTTGAATATCCGCTACATATGAACTCACACTTGGCGTCTGAGTTCCGATTGGTATAACTGTTACATCGACGATTGCCATCAAAATCTCTCCTTGCAAATTCATTTGTAAACGAGGTCAAAAATCTCGTTTGTCTCGATATTCAAGACTTTTTCGAGCTGGAAACCATACAGGCACATCTCTCCGGAAGGGGAGCAGGAAAGTGGTTCATTGGCCAACTCGTTAAACACAACCTCTTCTTCTTTGGTATCTAAATGATAACGCATCAAGTTAAATCCACCCTCATAAAGGTCAGCATCTCCCTGACTGTTTGCTCTCAAATAGATAAAGTCCTTCCCATTTTCCATTAAATCATAAAAAGGAACGACCCATCCAGAAAAAGAGGTTAGCAGCGGCGATGTAAATTCAGTGACCGGTTTGCCGCCATCCCTGATGAATGTATACAATCCCTCTTCATTATCATTGACTTTGACAGTCATTAAATACGGCCCAAAGGAATCGAACTGGTATACATCTTCATACAATGTTTCAGTCTTCTTTTCATTAAGAGAAAACGCATTTAATGGGGCCGTAAGAGACATCCCTTCTTCTTCCCATTCCTGATAGACTAGGACATCCTCAGATATCCATCTTACAAAGGGCTCGGGAAGTTTGACTTCTTTAAACTTATTGTTTCTTAAATCAAGCAAGTAACTGTTGAAATCCCAATCTGCTGTAAAAGCAGAAATCGCTAATAAATTTTCATCAAATGGATTCCACTCAAAAGTTATTTCATATGATTGAATGCTGGTAGAATACATCTCTTCACCTGACAAGTCAATAATAGTCAGGAGTCCTTCTTCTGATGCCCCGCTATGGATCAGCACCTTGGTTCTTTCTGGACTTGGTACCGCGTTTATGATTGGCTGAGCACTTGTATATAGCAATGTTGCTTTTCCTGTTCCAAGATTGTAGGAATATAATAAGGAGGTACTTTCTCCTTTATTTGTTACATAGAGGATTTCTGAATCACTAAGCCAGCCTGCTGATTTATAGAATTCCTCCTGCTCGCCAATACGAATCGGTTTAATATCCGCTCCCAAAAACGAAGGAGCAGGTAGTTCCTTCATCCTTTTTAAGCTGTGACCAGCTCTTTCATGCAATGAACTTTCAAGTTGTTGAGAGCAGCCAGAAAAGATTGATGCAGAAGTGATGATGATCATCATCACCCATATAACATAAGGTGTATGATATGTACTTACCTTATTGCACTTCACCTCTACACCCCCATTTTTACCATGTATATATCTGTACGTTATAAACCTATAAATGTTTCAATGAATTGTGAAAAATCTGCAAAAACCTTTAGTTTGAAACCAGCTATTGCGCACTATGTAATATCTCATTGATTCAAGCAAATTACTACTTTTATTTTATATCTTCCATAATAAAAATCCTGCACCCATGATATTAAGGTGCAGGTTTTAAAGAGCTTCACTTATTGGATTTAGGGGACCCATTTTCTTTGTTTGCATCTTGCTCGTCATAAAATCTTAGCAAGTCTCCATAAATAATTTTATCGGAGAACTCAAGCTCATTCTTTGCTTGTTCAAAGAAAGGCTCACAAGCTGCTTTATCAGTCGGCTCGCCAGTTGTCTTATCATAGCAAGTTTCTCTTGTGAATACATAATCCTTAGTGATGAAGCTGCCATCTCGCAAAACAGCGAAATCACGTCGGTCCTTCGAGAAAAGATCCGAACCAAAATCGATGTTATTCTTAGTGTCAATTCCCAGCAGGTGAAGGATTGTCGGCTTAAGGTCAATCTGTCCGCCAACCGTAGGCATTGTCTTGCCGTCATGACCAGGAATGTGGACGATCAACGGCACTTGCTGCAGCTGAGTGCTTTCGAAAGGCGTAATCTCCTTGCCTAGGTATTCACCCATTGCCTTATTATGATTCTCCGAGATCCCATAATGGTCACCATATAAAATGATGATTGAGTCTTCGTAAAGTCCTTCATCTTTCAATTCTTGTATAAACAGTTTAAGAGCCTCATCCTGATAACGTACAGTTGGGAAATAATTATTGACTGTTTTATCATTTGACGTGTATGGTTCGATAAAGCGGTCTTCCTCATTCAGTTCAAATGGGAAATGGTTCGTCAATGTAATGAACTTAGAATAGAATGGCTTCGGCATAGCCTTCAAGTGGTCCACGGATTGTTGGAAGAACTCAATGTCTTTCATGCCCCAGCCTACTGAATTTTCTTCTTCCACTTCATAATCTGGCAGCGAATAGAAGCGCTCGTAACCCAGTGATTGATACATGATATCACGGTTCCAGAAGCTCTTGTTATTCGCATGGAGGGAAGCAGTGAAATATCCGTTTTCATTCAAAATTTCAGGTGTGGCTGTATACTCATTTCCGGAGTGAGTAAAGAATACTGCTCCTCTGCTTAGTGGATACAGTGAATTCTCAACCAGGAATTCAGAATCTGAAGTCTTTCCCTGACCGGTCTGGTGATAGAAATTATTGAAGTAATAGCTTTCTTTTATGAAATCATTCAGGAAAGGTGTAATTTCCTCTCCATTTACAGTTTGATTTATGACAAAATCTTGCGTGGATTCCATCGAGATGAGAATGACATTTTTACCTTTCGCAACACCAAACATCTCATCGTTCGGCGGTAAATAATTTGCACGAACATAGTTGTCAATGTCAGCGAGCTCGCTGCCATCAGCCATTGCTCTCTGTGCGGATGACTTCGATTGCAGGAATGCATCATATAAATGGTAATTGTATGTTCCGATATTTTTCACAAGCATTTCTCTATCGAAAGTTCTCGTCAATAGCTGCGGACGCTCAGTTTCTGCCATTCCAAGATTAAAGAATGCGATCGCGATCGCCACAAGGAAGAAAGCTCTTCGGTCCACTTTCGAGTACTCGCGGAATGTGATGACATTTGGCTTGATTTTTAATAAAATGGCCAACACGAGCAAATCAGCAAAATAAAACAAGTCACTGATATTGATTAATTCGGTGACACTGCTTCCCAAATCACTCATATTACTCGTCTGGAAAAGAACGGGAATCGTCAGGAAGTCATTGAAGAAACGGTAAAACACAACATTAGCGAACAAGACTGCTGAAACTATGAAACTTGTTATCAGAATGTAGCGTTTCTGGGCCTTCTCCTTCATGAACATGCTGATTCCCAGGATGACCATCAAGAAACTTAAGGGATTCATGAGCAGGATAATTTCCTGTCTCCAGTTCTCAATTTTTATATCAAAGCTAGTTTTATAGGCAATATAAGTCTTTAGCCAAAGCAGGATTGTCGCAATCGCAACAATAGATGCTTTAGTCCAGGTATTCTTCTTCATTTGCTTGTTACCTCCCTGTCATAAATAACAGATATGGGAATTTTTAGGTTAATTTTTCCACTTACTCAAGAATCAAAGATAATCTTAATACTTTTTTTTCTAAAAAGCAAACAAAATCAAAGTAAAAAACCCTAGACCAATTACTGTGATTTTCCACTATTTTAGACGAATTAAACCTATAAAAGTTTCAGGAATGTCCAAATTCCGAAAATTGAAACTTTATACACATAAAAAACAGGGAGTTTTCTCACAGAAAACTCCCTGTTACGGTTATTCTTGCCCAATTTTGTTCTTGACCAGCCACGCTGCGCCGATCACACCTGCATCATTTCCCAATGTGGCAATACTGATTTCGGTTGATTGCGCTACCCGAGGAAACGAATTGCGCAAGAATTGTTCTTTTATTGGATTAAGAAGGACGTCACCTGCTTTTGAAACTCCGCCACCAAGCACGATTTTTTCCGGATTCAGGGTATTGGCGATATTTGCAAGTGCAATTCCCAAATGCAAAGCTACTGAATCAATGACCTTCATAGCCAATTGATCGTTTCTTTTTGCTGAATCGAAGACATCTTTGGCTGTAACAAAGCCAGTTTCCTTATACACTGCTGCCAGTTCTCCGGTTGAGGCTCCATTGTTCAATGCTTCAGTGGCAATCCTGACAATTCCAGTTGCAGATGCAATTGTTTCAAGGCATCCTGTTTTACCGCAGTTACAAGGCGCTCCACCTTCAGCAAGTGAAGTGATATGTCCGATTTCACCAGCTGCACCGCTTACCCCGTGAACGATATCTCCATTCGTGATCACACCGCCGCCTACCCCTGTTCCCAGGGTGACACATACAAGATCCTTGGCGCCATTTCCTGCACCTTTCCACATTTCTCCCAGTGCCGCACAGTTAGCATCATTATCGATTACGGCTGGAAGTGAGGTTTCGACTTCAAGTAAGTCTTTCAAAGGATAAGGTTCTCTCCATCCAAGGTTCACTGCTTCAAAAATTACACCAGTCGCAAGATCCACTGGGCCAGGAGCACCCATGCCAATTCCGATGATTTCACTCTTTGAATGGCCTAGTTCCTCAAGTTTCGCATCAATCGCCTTAGCAATATTGACGGTGATGTTCTTCCCTTCGTCTGACACATCTGTTGGGATCTCCCATTTATGCATAATTTCACCATACATGCTTATAAAAGCAAGTTTGGTTGTTGTACCACCTAAATCTACACCCACAAGCCATTTCTCAGCCATTTTTGTCACCTTTTCTCATTTGCGTTTTTTCTGTTTCCATCCGGATTTCCTGCCGTAAAAGCAAAATCGCAGTCTGGTAATCTTTAGTCTCAATCAATTGGGAATTATAAAGATCTTTCAGTTCGGCGGCCATGAGTTCTAAATCCGCCACTCTGTCACCTATGTAAATAATTGTCCCGAATTTTTTCAGGAACTGCTGGATGTCATAAATCGTTTTCAACGTAATCCCCTCAATGTTTGTGAAAATAAGAGCATGTTTCCATTACTTAAGTATAAAGGATACTCTATGCCTCCTCAAGTATGCTGGAGAAGATTTTATGACAAATACGAAAGCGTTTTATCCATTAGATAAGAATTTTTATAACATGCTAAATAAGATTGGCCACCAAATGTACCCTTATGGGAGGTCAATGACTCTTCATAGGGTACGATTCTCACCTAATTGTACCCTTATAGACTGTGATTGCCCTTCATAAGGGTACGATTCCTGCCTAATTGTACCCTTATAGACTGGAGTTTCCCTTCATAAGGATACGATTCCTGCCAATACAGCTCTTTTATCGATAAATAAACACCTGACAATGTTGTCAGGTGTTCAGGCTGTAGTTGATTTCGATGAGAATCTTATTACCATAAGCTAAAAATCGTAAACGCTGCTTTTTATCTTACCGATCTGGATCCTGTGGTTTCAAGATCCGCGGCCGCCTGTTCTTAAGCGGAATCGGTGACCGGACGAGGACATCACGGAACGCCCTTGGGTTGAACGGAATGAACGGCCACAAATAAGGTACACCGAAGGACCTCATTCTTGCGAGCAGGATAATGAACAGCACGATCCCGATCAGGAACCCGTAAAGCTGGAATGCTGCCGTCAATACAAGCAGGAATATCCTTACAAGCCTGTTTGCAAGGCTCATTTCATAACTTGGAGTTGCGAAGGTGCCAATTGCCGCGATTGCAAGGTAAAGGATGACTTCATTTGTAAGAAGGCCAACTTCGACCGCCACTTGCCCAATCATCAAGGCAGCGACAAGTCCAAGTGCCGTTGCCAGGGAGGTCGGTGTATGGATCGCGGCCATCCTGAGTACATCAATTCCAATTTCAATCAGGAAAAATTGTAAAAACAAAGGAATTTGACCGGGATCATTCGGGCCAATAAAGGCCATCTTTTCTGGCAGCAATTCGGGTTTGACTGCGAACAGATACCATAATGGAAGCAAAAATAAAGATGCCCAAACAGCCATAAACCGCACCATTCTCAGATAAGCGCCTACAAGCGGCTTATTTCGGTACTCCTCGGCATGCTGCAAATGATGCCAGAAGGTTGTCGGAGTAATCAGGACACTGGGTGATCCATCAACAATGATACAGACATGCCCTTCATACAAATGTGTTGCCGCAGTATCTGGACGTTCTGTATACCTCACTGTGGGAAATGGATTCCAATGCTGGCCTGAGATAAACTCCTCGATTGTTTTCTCCCCCATCGGCAATCCATCCGTATCAATCTTACTGATGGAGTCCTTTACTTGCTTGACCATTTCGGGATCAGCAATATCTTCTATGTAACAGACAACTATATCCGTTTGCGACCTCCTGCCTACCTGCTGGTACTCCATTCTTAAAGTGCGGTCACGGATTCTCCTTCTTGTCAACGCAGTATTGAAGACCAATGTCTCGACGAACCCGTCTCTCGAACCTCTTACTACCCTTTCTGTATCTGGTTCCTGCGGTCCCCGAACAGGATAGGTTCTTGCATCAATCAAGATGATTTCCGCAACTCCATCTACCGCCAGTGCTGTAGGGCCCGCCAACACCATATCCGCCACCTTATCAAGATCGTCAGTTGTTTCTACCTCTACATAAGGTATGTACGTCTTGACCAGCTTCTTGAGGGTTTCAACGTCCAAAGCTCCTTCCTCAAGCTTCGCCAGTAATTGCATGATATAGAGCAGGATATCATCTTTTACAAATCCATCGACAAGAAACAATGCCATTTCTCTGCCAGCGTACTCGACGTCCAGCTGGATGACATCAAAACTTTTACCAATTCCAAGTTCTTCTCTTAAAAACTTAATATTTTCTTTCAGATTCTCATGTACGGGATGCTTCACTTTTTCTGCCATATTAACCAAACACCTTTCATTAAGGCTCATCTATAAACTTTGTTGTTATATCCAAAGAGCTTATCGCAATTGGATCAAGAACGATTCGTAAAGAGAACAAAGCAATTAGTGCGTGAGCAGGCAGCCAATAAAGCTGCCCAGTATTTTCCTGTCCACTTCTTTCACCATCTTAGACAAATAAAGAGAAAATCATACTTAATTGCATGTGTTCCGGACAAGTATCATATAGTGGTTATACCGACTCCTGACAATATGAAAAGGGTGAGCAAATGAAAAAGTATTTATTTTTGGGTATTAGTGCACTGGCTATAGCAGTCTCTGCTTTGATGATCCAGCTCCAGAATACTAACAGTACAGAGGAGACCATCACTTTTTTCCCATTGAATGATGCAGTAAAGTATAAAAGCGCAAGCACGTCATTAACGTTACAAAAAGATAAAAAGAATAATAAACATGTAGTTGATTGGAAGGTACAGTCAACTTTGGACCAGGATGCATACTTGAGACAGGATATGGGGCTCTTGTTTGTAAATGGTCTATTGAAAGGAAAGTTTGCTAAGTGGGAGCAGGAGACAGCGGATTTAGAGCAGCAAGATTTCATTTCACGCGGAGAAAGCGCAAAATATGACGCCATCACTTTTCATTATTCGGAACTTCATGGTGACGGGGATAGAATCACAAGCTCGCAGAGGATGTCTGATGATATGCTATATGTAATTGATTCTCCTTTCAGCCCACTTCAGTCCTTTTCGGTCGCTAAAAGCAAACAGGAGAAAGAATGGAAGAAAGTTCTTGACCAGAGCGTAAGTAACACTCTTAATAAAAGCTTAAGCAAGGCTGAAAAAACGTATGATTTTAAAGCTGTGAATTATATAACTGTACCGCTCGATACAATCAGACAGTACGAAGACCAGCCTCTAAAAGGTTTTACACAAAAGGAAACTGCCAATATCCTCGGGAAGCTCTGGGAAGGATTGTATAAGAATTATTACCTGGGCATAAAAAAAAGCGATGGCACTGTCGTTAATCCGATTGACAGTACCATGCCTATGATTCTGGTTTCAAGAGATAAAAGCCATCTGCTGGTTGTGACGCAAACCGCTTCTGGTGAGAGCATCGTGCTTAAGCAGCTTCTTCAAGGTAGCGATTGATCTGCTCAAGTGTTGTACGGTAACTTTCTTGCCCAGGATTTAACTCTACCGCTTTTTCAGCATAAGTTTTGGCTTCCTTCAGGCTCTTTTCATCAAAATAAATCAAGGCCAAATTATAATAAGCTTCGTGGAAATCAGGAGCCAAGTCAATAACCTTTAGAAGATTACTTTCGGCTTCTTCAAGCTGGCCCAGCTTTATTTCTGTAAAAGAAAGCATAAATAATGATTCGGCCGAAAGTGTTTCCTGCTGGCGAAAATCTGTCAGCAGCTTATTGGCCTGCTCATACTCTTCCGCTTTTACATGCTGTTGTGCAAGAACCAATATGGATCTTTCATCTACTAAGTTTGCTTTTCCGCTGAAACCATACTGCAATGATAAAAAAATGGCCGAAACGGAAATAACCAGGAATGCTCCTTGAAGCATGGGGCGTTTCTTTTTAGGAAGGTGGAAAATGCCAGCTGATGCGAATCCGCCAACAAGTCCCCCTATATGTCCTGCATTATCGATTCCAGGAATAGTAAAGCCGAAAGCAAGGTTAATGCCAAGAACAACAAGAATATTCAGTCCCAATGTCCTCCAAAAAAGCCTTGGCTTGGCGACACCAAAATAAAGTAAAGCGCCAAAGCAGCCAAAAATCGCGCCGCTCGCTCCTGCAGAAAGATTCGGACTGAAGATGAAACTCGCCAGCACACCGCTGAAGCCAGAAATAATATATATAAACAAAAATCTCATATTGCCGTAAAGCCGTTCAACCATCGTCCCTAAATAGTATAAAGCGAGGGTATTCATGAACAAGTGAAGCAATCCAATATGGATGATAATCGGTGTGAAAAAGCGCCACCACTCTCCCTCAAGTATCAGCGGGTTGAACTTTGCACCGAATTTTATCAACGTTGATGTATCCGTGCTTCCTCCTGCTGCCTCAAGAACGAGGAACATCAGCACCTGGACAGCAATAAATAGATAGGTGAAAAAGGGTTTTCCATAATTAAATACAGATTGTTCTTCTTTAGCTCGGCCAACCGCTTTGGAGAGGGCATTTCTCTTAGTGGACTCTACAACATCCACAGAAAATTCCTCTGCCAGCTCAATCTCGATTTGGCCGTCGAACCTATTTTCTATTTGAATTAATGCTTCTGACGCATTGGCCCTATCCACTAAAATAGACTCAACCGTTACCTTGCCATTATCAGAAAGTGCCGGTTCGGCGATCCTGAACTCATAGTCATCAACTGGGGGATAGGCACTAAAATAAAGATTGAGAATCTTCAAGTCTCCTTTAGCCAGTTTCCTGCGGATTCTGTCTCCATTCTCCGCAGTCATTCCAATATCGCGAAGCAGCCAGTTGCTCCAATCAAGATTATAATGCAGCAGGCGAACAACCTGCGAATGCTTGTTTTCTGTCTTTTCCAGCCACAGCTCTCCGTGTTCCTGAGATATCTGGAGGATACGATACTCCTTCTTCACAATCAGGAATTCCGCGACCTTCCAAAACAAATACTCTTCCAAAAAAGCCAACTTCTCCCCTACTTTCCTGCTCCGGTCCCAGCCGTTAATATGTATTTTCTTTTTCCTCTATTTAATTATTATAAACTAAAGCTTCAATACCAAGATATCAATAGCCCTCCGAAACAGAAAAAGACCCGACAAGGTCTTTTACTGATACTCTGAAGGTCCTGAGAACAATGAATCCATCATTCTGCTCCTAATACCAGGCATGCCCATGATTGAACCCACAGCCACCCGGCGTAAAAACCTGTTGCCAAGAAGCATATTCATGAGCCTGTACCTATTCTCAAAAACAAAATATCCTGCCAGTCCAAGCATGAAGATTGAGACCATTTTCCTTACCATATATATCCCTCCCTTTTTATTTTGGTAATAAACCCATTTTTTTATCCACTCATCTTTAAAGTCCACTGTACAAAATGTATATATAATAGAAGAAAGCGGTTGCAAAATATTTAATATGAAAAAATAGGCTGCAGTAATCAGCAGCCCATTTTTCTATCCTTTTATGACCGGTTCCATGACTTTCCTTAAAACTTCTACAGAATGGTCAAATTTCTTTTGTTCATCCTCATCCAGGGACAGTTCGACTATTTCCCGGATGCCGTTCCGATTGACGATAGCTGGAACTCCGATATAGATATCTTCATGGCCATATTCACCGCTTAGGTGTGCTGAAACGGTTAATATCGAGTTTTCATCCTGGAGAATCGCTTTAGTCAGTCTGACAAGACCCATGGCAATTCCGTAGTAGGTAGCACCTTTACGCTGGATGATATGATAGGCAGCATCACGTACATTCGTAAAAATTCCCTCGAGGTCATCGTGCTTATAATGTTCCTGATCTTTCATCATTTTGGCGATCGGCTTACCGCCTATATCAGCATGACTCCATACAGGCAATTCCGTATCACCATGTTCCCCTATGATATAGGCATGGACGTTCCGAGTATCTACCTTGAAATAGTCTCCTAGCAGGAAACGGAATCTTGCGGTATCGAGTATTGTCCCCGAACCTATTACGCGTTCCTTTGGCAGGCCGGAGTATTTCCATACAGCATATGTGAGGATATCGACAGGGTTTGTTGCAACAAGGAAAATCCCGTCAAAACCGCTGGCCATGATTTCATCGACAATGCTTTTAAAAATCCTTGCGTTCTTTTCCACAAGATCAAGCCTTGTTTCTCCAGGTTTTTGATTGGCTCCTGCACAAAGTACAACCAAATCTGCATCTTTGCAATCAGCATACGAACCAAACCAAATTTTCGTCTGGGAAGGAGCGAACGCCATACCATGGTTTAGATCCATGGCGTCCCCTTCTGACTTTTCCTTGTTAAGGTCAACAAGCACTAACTCTTCAGCTACTCCCTGATTGACCATCGCGAATGCATAACTTGAACCAACGAAGCCTGTTCCAACCAGGACAACACGGTTTACATGATTTTTCATTTAGAATACCACCTTATATAATTTACTCATTATTTAGATTGTACTTTTTCTTTACAGCTGAATATATGGCTAATATTCTTAGTAAACGTTATCATTATAAACATTTTGTTACATTTCAATTCTATAAGTTTTGCCTTGATTGGCTTTGTTAAACACGACTGTTGATTTTCGTTCCAGGCGCTTCGCTTTCCGCGGGGAAGAATTATGAAAAAGCCCAACTGCCGGCTTTTTCAAAGATGAAATTCTTCCTTGCAGTCGGGGAGCCTCCTCGGCGCTTTATGCGTCTGCGGGGTCTCCCCATGACTTTCTCATCCCGCAGGACAATGATTGATCTTCCTCGAACCTGCCCACGCACGATGGAAATGCGGTAGCATTTTCGGAGGAGTCTTCGCGCCTTCCACTACAATCAACAGGATGTAAAAACAACATTCATCTTTAACAGAGCCATTATCGTTTTAAAGAATGTTATATAAAGACATTCCCATAATAGCCACTGTAAAACCTGAGATGAAATTCACAGCGTCGTTGTTTATTCTGCTAAAACCTGATATCTGCTTAGTTGGACTGGAGCAATGGATCATTTTTTCAGTAGGCAAATGACAGCGGACACATTGAAATCCTGCCTGCAGGTAGGCACCAAGCAATGTATCCAGCAGCGACCCTGCCAAGCCGAATAAAAATACTAAGAACACCCCTCCAGACCCCATTCCGAATAGATATCCAGCGGTTAAGGCAATCACCAGGGACCCCGCGGCAGTAGCTGCTGTTCCAAATCCCGAAATTGCACCCGAGGTTCCTCGTGGTACTCTTTTAAAGGATTTAATAGACACTGGCTGTTGTTTGCTTAATACGCCCAGTTCTGATGCCCATGTATCTGCATTGGCACTGGCGATGGAGATTGCAAGGACAATGAGCCACACCGGGTCGGGTGAAATAAAATTGGCCAGACCCGCTAATGCTGCGGTTCCCCCATTTGCAGCTACCTGGGCCCAATCCCTTGCCGAGCCCTTTTCATGTATTTCTCCGAGGTGTTCCTTCACTTTACTTTTATACCTGGACAGGAGGCTCGAAGTGAGAAAGAAAACCCCCAATAAGATAAGTCCCTTTAATTCGAAGCCAGCCCATATTAACAGCCCGGTCAAAAAAGCGGCAAAAGCTCCCGATGGTTTCAGAAATTTAAAATATCCTGAAGCTGCCGAGAATATTGCGATAAATCCAATTACCAAGAGCTGGTCAGTCTCCAATGATGATAACTCCCTCGCTGGTAATTATTTTCTTCACCGCAATATCATGGTTTTCAACGGGAACCTCAGATAGAATCTGGTCTTTAAACGCCAGAGAAACCGTTTTCCCCTGATAGTTTGCCAGAAAACGGTCATAGTATCCTCCCCCGAACCCAAGCCTATAGCCGTTCTTTGAAAAAGCGAGCCCTGGGACGACCACTAAGTCTATCTCATCAGAGTTCACTGAAATCGTTTCTGAAACAATCGGCTCCAATAAACCATAATAGACTGATTCAAGTTCCGAAAATCGCTTCAGTTCCCTAAAATCCAGTTTCCGTGGCTTTGGTTCACATTTTGGGACGACCATCCTTTTTCCCTGCTCCCAGCCCTTCCTGATGATTTGGAAGGTATCTACTTCCGGAGCTTTCGAAACAGTTACTGCCACTGTTGAAGCTTCCATCCATTCGTCAGTTTTAAATAGCTGCTGCGCAATCTTGTATGACTGGTCTTCGTATTGAGGCAGGCTAATCTCTGATAACTTTGCTTTAATGCTCTTTCTCAGATCTTTTTTTGCATCCATTCATGCTTCCCCCAAACGTTATAGGCTAGTTTATGTATTTGCTTTCTGTATATTTGATATTAGCTATATATATTAACAATACCATTACTGCCAGCATCGGAGAAATGATTTATCGGTTTTTAGACAAACAAAAAAGCAGCTGGGAAAAATCCCGCTGCTTATTTTGTTTCGCGATGTGTAGTTGCGCGCTTATCTCTAGAGCAGTATTTCTTAAGCTCAAGACGATCTGGGTTGTTACGCTTATTTTTTTTAGAAATATAGTTGCGCTCTCCGCATTCTGTGCAAGCTAATGTAATATTTACACGCATGTAA
Organism: Mesobacillus jeotgali; assembly: GCF_014856545.2. Classification (NCBI taxonomy): domain Bacteria; kingdom Bacillati; phylum Bacillota; class Bacilli; order Caryophanales; family Bacillaceae; genus Mesobacillus; species Mesobacillus jeotgali. The sequence goes on from NZ_CP109811.1 coordinate 3,330,993, forward strand.
TTTCCCTCCAAACTATTCGAGCTAGGTTCGTGCATACGACTTTTCTATAATATCACTTTTTGTCGGGAATTGCTAGTGTGTTTTTTAAAAGCATTGCATTCAAATGAACAACTGTGTTTTTTTCACTTCCTTCGATCATCCAGCAGCTGCTTTTTTGTGTTTCACGGGGGTTCATTTTCAGATCGAGCGAAAACAGGCTGGCTGCAGATCCCTTTGCCATTGGCTGATAATTAAGCTTCCCTGATTTCCGGCAATTCCAAAGCCGTTCAGTGCTAACATTCCAGATTGGCTGAACTGTACACTGTTTCATCCTCCCATTGCTATTCAAACCATTTACGAGGTAAACCCTTTTATCTGCAAAATGGAAAATGACATTTTCATTTGGTGAGACAAAGCTGAATTGTTCATTGGGACTTTCTGCATGGCGCTGCATCAGGATTAATCTCGCTTCTTTGCCAACTTTGGAATGGTTCGTCACATAAAGATCGAAAAAATCAACCCTAGAATGAACATTTGCCTGTTTGATTCTTATCGATAAATCTTCCTGAGGCAGGAGTTTCTCCGTCATATTCCCAAGCCAATACACTTTTCCATTCACCCATATGCCTGGACTAAAAATCAATGGTTTCCTGCTCCGTCCGAAGTTCTCTTCATTGTCGATCTGGAGATAAGCATTCGTCTTCATTTAATACCCTCCTTTTGGCAATTGTTTGATAGCGCTCTTATATACAGTGTATCTGTTGCCTTTGCATTTTGTGACCAACTGAATTTCTCATTGATGGATTCCATAGCGTTTCGGGCGATTTCCTGAGACCGGGCTTCATTTTCAAGAATCCATTCGATAATGCGGACTAGATTTTTTTCATCCCCTGACTGCATATAGAAACCCGTTTTATAATCTTCTATCAAAGTTTGCATGCCACCGGTTTTCGCGACGACAGTCGGGACACCTGCAGCAAGTGTCTCAGCAGCAGCAAGTCCAAATGGTTCATAACTGCTGGCAAAAACAGCGATATCAGCTCTCTTCATCAAGCTGTTCCGGATATCTTCATTAACGAAGCCGATAAAATGGACAAACCCATTCAGTTCCAGCTCCCTAACCTTTTGCCTGTACCATTCTAATAAGGGCCCATTACCCGCTACCACAAAACATATATCCTTGGCATTCATCTTCAACAGGTCTGCAGCAGCAATCAAGGTTTGAAATCCTTTTTCCTTAACGATTCTTCCTATGGAGTAAATCATTTTCTTTCCTTTTAAAAACGGATATAACTCTTCAATATCGAAATGGGTTTGCTGCACTTTTTCTGACACTGCCCCATTCGTAATGACCGAAATCTTTTCATTGGGGACTTTAAATAATGAGAGGATCTCAGCTTCCATAAAGTCACTGCATACGATAATTTCATCAGCACAATGGCAAAGTTCATTCTCTTTCTTTGAAATAAATTGCTGAAGCTCGGTAAAAACGCCTTTATTACGGCCAAATTCCGTACCATGCACTGTTGCAATCAGTGGTATCTCCAATTTTCTGCTGAGAAACTTTGCAGCGGGTCCTGTCATCCAGTCATGGGTGTGGACAAGATCAAATTCAATATGGTTGGCGATTCTTAATGCTTCTTCAATGATTGCTAGATTCAACCCGGCCATCCAGGAGAGGAAATCCATATCCTGGTCATTAATTGGATTTACCCGGTGGATATGTACATTTCCTTGTTGTTCATATTCTCGGCTTTCATTCGGTCTGCTCGTTAAAACGTGAATTTGCTGATTTATTTTGCCAAGTTCAGTTGCCAGTGCATGTACATGTCTGGCAAGCCCGCCTATTATATGGGGGGGATATTCCCATGAGAGCATCAAAATAGTTTTCTCTTTTTGACTCCCGATGCCTTTCAATTGTGGATGCTCCCTTCTAAATTCTCATAATAGGTGTAGGTGCTTACCTTTCCAATCCAGCCGGGTGAAAGTGGCTGCCCCGCCGTTAACCGGATATTGCTATCATGAATAATCGAATTTGATTTTAATAAGGGCAAAAATGTCTCTGAACTGCGTTTAACACCTAATTCAACATAATAATTACCGTTCGGCTTGATTCCCTTGAACACCCAGCTTGACACTCCTTGACGAAGAATGACCTCATGAAGGACTATACTGGAACCATGCTCCATTAACCGCAGGCTCTTTATGACCTGGTCTTCCGGTATATAAAAATATTCGCAGATGAACTGAACTTTTTCATCATGCAGCTGCCAGTAAACCAGCATCTTTTCAGGCGTAAGGCTTCTCGCAACTAACTGGTCCTGAAGCTTGTATATATGATGATCCTTCTCCGTCACGATGCACCCCCAAATGAATCATTATATTAATGGAATTGAAAATATATTCATTGAATTTATGTTAGCACGTTCCTCTTCCAGCCACAATGAACGCAAATTGTCGCAATTTGCAGCTTGCTGGATACTCTGTGGTGAACACTCCAATTATTTTTCAATAGTCTATTAGGATTACAAATATGGCGGTAATTCGACAGCCTTTACAGTGAATGGAAATCATAATAAGACAAATCTATCATTTTTTTCAGAAAAAAATATAAATCGAATTTTCCTGCCTTGAATGGTAAACTAATTCTATGTGTTCTAATAACAGCTCGGGAGGAATAACAGATGGGCTACATAATCATCAGCCTTTTTGTCCTGGCCGCGCTTCTTTTCGCACTTTCTTTCTTTTTGAAAGATCCATACAAAGAATTGCGCGAAGAAATCGACCAGCTGACAATCCAGCAAATCCAGGATTTATACCAGATCAAAAAGAAGCTAAAGGTACTGGAGGAAGAACTGCTCGTAAACGATACAACTCTGGAAAAGCAATCTTCATTCAATACTGGCAAAAAGCAAATCCACGATATCATAAAAAATCAGGTATGGTCGCTTGCCCAGCAAGGGATGGATATAAACCAAATTGCAAAGCAATCATCTCTTACGAACCAGGAAGTTCAGGAGATCATTAATGAATTTGTTGATAAAGGACAGATCGTATGAATAAACGAACAGCACAAGCATTCGCATTAGGACTCATTTTTGCAGCGATCTTTCTCTGGGCAGGCAGCAGCGTGATTGCTGAAAAAGAACCAAAGAAGAAAGTTGTTGCGGTGTCAGATGCAACGAAGATACTTGAAGATAAGGGCTATAAGGTGTTGAGCAGCGCCGAGTTTGCCGAACTAAACGAGAAAAAAGCAGAAGTTGTGAAAGAAGAAAAGCCGAAAGAAGAAGCCACTGAAGAAAAGGTCGAGGAAGTTAAAGAGGAGAAGCCATTTACCCTCATTATCGCTGGAGGCATGTCACCTGGTGATGTCGCAACGATGCTGGAAAGTCAAGGGATCATCGATGACGAATCCAAATTTGAGCGATTCCTTATTGATAAGGGTTACCATACAAAGGTACAAATCGGCAAGTATGAATTGAAAAGCGGCCTTGATTACCACCAAATCGCAAAAATCATTACGAAAAATAGATAATGAACTGTAGGCCCTCTTTTGGAGGGTCTATTTTTGTGAACATAAAAGGCTGTTTTCGTAAAGATTGTTGTTAAAATCCTAAAGCCGATTTTAACGTGATAGAAGACTATTTTGCTGGTCGGTATTAAGTTTGCATGCTCTTTTCTCACAAAAGAGTCAACTTTGCGAAGAAAAATAGGTCATTCAATCTTGTTTTGTAGTCAATAGCAACAAAGTTTGAGAAAAGAGCCATAAAAAAAGAGAGGGGATTCCCCTCTCCTCCAAATGCTTATTGATTCAGATCGTACCGCTTGCCTTTTACAAGGTAAAATACATTTTCAGCGATGTTTGTCACGTGGTCAGCTGCGCGTTCCAGGTAACGGCTGATGAATGACAACTGTGTGATTTGGGCCAATTGCTCTGGCTTTGTTTGCGCAAGGCTTAATAGTTCCTTGATGGTCTGGCCGTATAGGTCATCGACCTGATCGTCCATCTGGGCAACCTGTCTCGCTTTGCCCAGGTCTTCCTCATTATAGGCTTCCAGCGACAATTTCAGCATTTCTACTGATAATTGATGCATCTGTTTGATGTGCTCAATGGGCTTTACAAGCGGTTCTTTACCAATCCTGATTGTAGACTTGGCAATATTGACGGCAAAGTCCGCCATTCTCTCGATATCTGTCGCGATTTTGATCGCAACAATCAACCGTCTTAAATCTACAGCAACTGGCTGCTGTTTAGCGATCAATAAAATCGCAAAATCATTGATTTCTTCTTCCAGTATATTAGCTTCCGCATCATCTTCAAGGATTTTCAAAGCAAGTTCAATATCCTTATTCTCAAGGGCTTCGAGCGACTGGTTAAGTGCGGTGACCGCAAAGTTTCCGAGCTCCAGCAATTTTTCATGCAATGTCTTCAGATCTTCTTCAAACTTCCCTCTAACTACCATGCATCCTCATCCTTCCAATGAAATTTTCAAGATAAAAAATCAACCGAATCGTCCAGTAATATAATCTTCAGTCCTCTTGTCTGATGGATTAGAGAAGATCTTATCCGTCTCGGCAAATTCAATGACTTCCCCATTCAGGAAGAATGCAGTCTTGTCAGAAATACGGGCAGCCTGCTGCATATTATGTGTAACGATTATGATACTATAGTCTTTCTTCAATTCCTGTACCAGTTCCTCGACTTTCAAGGTTGAAATCGGGTCAAGTGCAGATGTAGGTTCGTCCATCAGGATGACATCCGGTTCAATGGCCAGGGCACGTGCGATACAGATACGCTGCTGCTGCCCGCCTGACAAGCCGTAGGCATTCTGGTTCAAACGGTCTTTAACATCATCCCAGATTGCAGCACCTCTTAAGCTCTTTTCAACAATTTCATCAAGGATCTTCTTATCGCGGATTCCATGGATCTTAGGTCCGTAAGCGATATTGTCATAAATGGATTTTGGGAATGGATTCGGCTTTTGGAACACCATGCCGACACTTGTTCTCAAGTCCTCAACCTGATAGGACTTTTCAAGGATATTTCTCCCTCTGTATAAAATCTCTCCGGAAATTTTAACAGTAGGGACCAACTCCACCATTCTGTTCAATGTTTTGATGTATGTCGATTTACCACAGCCGGATGGCCCGATGATAGCTGTTACCTCATTCTCATTTATCGCAAGATTAATATTTTTCAACGCGTGACCTTCTCCATACCACAGGTTAAGATCCTTTGTTTCATATACAACCTTTTGAGCATCTTCTTTCACCATGTTTGTATCTACAGTCGTTTTCGCCTTATCTGTTACTAATGACATATGTTAAAACCTCCCAGACTAATATCTCTTTTGGAATTTATTACGGATTAAGATGGCAATTGAGTTCATCACAAACAAAACGAGCAACAGAATGACAATTGTTGCAGCTGCCAGGTTAGCATACTCAGCAACTAGTGCAGAGTCAATTGTCCAGTAATAAATTTGTACTGGCAATATCGTGAATTTATCAAAGATTCCGTCTGGAATAGGTATTAACAGTGCAGGAATGCCTATAACAACAAGTGGTGCGGTTTCCCCAATCGCACGTGACAGGGCAAGAATAACACCAGTAAGAATCCCAGGCAATGCAGCTGGCAAAACGACATTCTTGATTGTCTGCCATTTAGTAGCGCCCATGCCAAAAGATGCTTCCCGGAGGAATTGGGGTACAGCCCGAATCGCTTCCTGACTTGCCACCACAACAACTGGCAGTACGAGCAGTGCCATCGTCAATCCGCCGGCAAGTACAACTGAACCTAAATCAAGGGTCCTTGCAAACACAGTCAAACCAAGGATACCGAAAACAACGGAAGGAACCCCGGCCAGGTTAGAAATGTTGGTCTTAATAAAAGAAGAAATACGGCCTTTGGTTGCGTATTCTTCAAGATAAATCGCTGTTCCGATTCCAAGGAGCATCGTTACAGGAGCTACTACAACCATTAACCAAAGGGTTCCGGTAATCGCTCCCCATATCCCGGCTCTTTCAGGGTCAGTCGATAGTCTATTCAACAAGAAATCCACGTTGATCCATGGTAATCCATCTTTTAACACACGGTAGATCAAGACAACCAAAACGATTAGGCCAAAAAGTGTGGCAAGCAGGAATAGTCCTTTTGCAAGGTTGTTTGCCATTAATCTGGAACCCATTTTTTTCTGGACTTGATTCGTATCTACATATTTCATCCTAATATTCCTCCCTGAACTTGCGAGAGATATACTGAGCGATAAGGTTCATGATCAGCGTGAACACAAATAATGTCATGGCAACAGCATAAAGACTGTAGTATAAGGTTGTGCCGGCAGCAGCCTCGCCGCCAGTTACTTCAACAATATACGCCGTCATTGTCTGCATTGATTGTGTTACGTCAAAGGTAAAGTTCTTTGAGCTGCCGCTGGCAATCGCAACAATCATCGTTTCGCCAATTGCCCTGGAAATTCCAAGCACAAATGAGGCAATGATTCCTGAAATGGCTGCCGGGATGACAACCTTCCATGTTACCTCGAGCTTTGTCGCACCGAGAGCCAAAGCACCTTCCCTCATGGCGTTCGGTACAGAACTCATCGCATCTTCCGATAAAGAAGCAACCATCGGAATGATCATGATTCCCATTACGATACCCGGGCTCAATATATTTGTCGGTTCCAGGCCAGGAATAAATGATCTCAATAACGGTGTTACAAAAGTAAAAGCAAAGAATCCATAAACGATGGTCGGAATCCCTGCCAAAATTTCCAGGATTGGCTTTAAGAACCTGCGAGTCTTCTCAGAAGCATACTCACTCAAGAAGATCGCTGTCATCAGTCCAACCGGAATAGCTACAAGCATCGCAATTACAGTGGAAATGAGAGTACCCGTAAGCAAAGGTAATACGCCAAAGACTGCATTTTCACCAAGAGGCTTCAATTTAGTCCCTGTAAAGAAGTCTATAAAAGGAACAGCCCTGAAAAAGGCGATTGTTTCGGTCAATAATGTAAGTACAATTCCAATTGTCGTAAAAACTGAGATTGCAGCAATTCCAAATAATATTTTTGGTATTAATTTTTCAGTTGTATTTGTGATGCTTTTGGTTCTTTTCTTTTCCTGTATGATTTCACGAACATTCAACTCTTGGCCGTGATCTCGAACAACGCTTTTTGCCACGCGAATAAACCCCTTTCATCCTTCTCATCCAAGGAAGAACTTTTCCTTATAATACCCAAGGGAAAATAAAATAACATATTCACACGCAAGAAGATGAGAAGGTTAAACCTCTCATCTCCTCAAGTGCCTGGTTTTACTTCTTCATGCCATTCAATGTATCAAGAACAGCTTTTACATCTTCGTCAGCTAAAGGCGCGAAGCCAGTTTCCTTGGCAACATCCTGTGCATTGTTCATTGTGTAAATAGCATAATCAAGTACTTGTGGTTTTTCTTTAGCATTGTTCACGTTTAGATAAGTGAACACCGGACGTGTGAATGGAGCATAGTCACCATCTTCCTTGATTGTGTCCAGGGACGGCTCTACAGGGCCATTGCCGAAGTCCACTTTTACCGCAGAAAGCTTGTCTTGGTTGCTTTCATAGTAACCGTAACCAAAGAAACCAATTGCATTTTTATCTTTTGATACTAGATCTACAAGTGTTGAGTAGTCTTGCTGCAGATTGATACCTTCAACTAAATCTTGTTCTTCTAGGATATTTTCGAACATGAACTCGTAAGTTCCGTGGTTTTCGTTAGGGCCGTATGTCTTGATTTCTTCATCCGGGAAATCAGCACGGACATCAGACCATTTTTTCTTTCCAGCGCTAGCAAGGAAAATATCTTTTACTTCTTGTTCAGTAAGTTCAGCAGCCCAGTCATTATCTTTATTGATGACAATTGTAATCCCATCAAGTGCAACTTTCATTTCTTGTACTTCAATACCAAGTTTTTCAGCTTCCGCTTTTTCTTCTTCCTTAATCTGGCGAGAAGCATTGTTGAAGTCTGTTCCATCTTCTGCAAGGAATTTCTTGAAACCTGCAGATGTTCCCGAGCGGCTTACTTCAACTGAGACATTTTCTTGTTCTCCCATATAGTTTTCAGCCATACGTGCCATGAATGGATAAACTGTCCCAGAACCGTCGATGACTACGCTGCCCTCAAGTTCCTCACCGTTTCCACCTTCGTTATCTCCACCGCCACAAGCTGCAGCGAATACCATAACAGCTGACAGCATTAAAAACATGCTCATCTTTTTAAGACTTTTCATTTTTGAATTCCCCCTACGAGATGTGGATGTTATGTCCTACAGAAATAAGAATACTTTTTTTCTTTTAACGTTGTTTTAACTTAATGTAAAGGTTTTGTAAATTCGGATGAATTTTGTGTAATTCTGTCGATTTACATTAACAAAGGATTGTCCAATTGCTGATAGTATACCCAGCATGAATTAAAAAAAACTGCCTCAAAAGAGACAGTTAAAATCTTTCATTATTGTTCTGTTTCATCTTCTATTTCCTCTAACAGCTCCGTTCCTTCTTCTTTTTCTTCAATTTCCTGGATCGGCTGCTCAGGATTCATGTTTCCTTCAAGACGTTTCTTTTTCAATTCAAAATAGGTATCAAGGACTCGTCGTCCTATATCATTATTCGCATGGTGCCCCTGGTTGCCTTCATATGCCCACGGAACCATGACAGCCATCGCAATTTCCGGGTTTTCATATGGTGCATACGCAACAAGACTCAAATTCATTACTTCCGGCGGCTTATCATAATTCTTTCTTTTCGGGCCATCATAAAAAGCTTGTGCCGTACCCGTTTTGCCTGCCGGTTTGTAATCGGCAGTATAAAATGCCCCGTAGGCTGTACCGCCCTTCTCCTGCATGACCCTTCTGAAACCCTCCTGGACTCTGTCAAACCATTCTGGTTTCGCGTCCACTTTATTGAGGATGACTGGCTCCATTTCATTCAGTACAGGACCTACCTCATTATTTTTCATGACAGGTTCCCGAATTTCCTTTACAACCCTTGGCTGAAGTCGCGTACCGCCATTCGCAATGGTTGAAACATATTGTGCCAATTGCAGTGTCGTGTACGTATCATACTGCCCAATCGCAAAGTCAAGCAAGAGACCAGGTCCTCGATCTGCCCCTTTGAAACCGACCATTTCATTTGGAAGGTCTATGCCTGTCCTTGCACCAAGACCAAACTGACTGAAATAGTTCCTCATCGTGTCAAAGGCTTGTGGCTCAAGGTACAATGGCTGATCATATCTGTAATTCCCTTTTCCGATATTGATTGCTGTCATGAACATATATACGTTAGATGACACCTTAAGGGCATTGCGATCGTCAAGGGTACCCAATCCAGCTTTCCAGGACTTTTTTGGATTGGTTTTTGCTATCTTAACCGGTGTATCATAAAACTGCGTGCCCGGACTGATTGCCCCGGTGCTGAATCCTGTTAAAACGGTTGCTCCTTTAACAGCAGACCCAACATTATAAGAAGTTGTAAAGTTACCGCTGGCAAAATCCTGCATCGAGGTTTTACCTGTTTCTTCATCTTTAACGATCTGCTTTCCAGCAAGTGTTAAGACCTCTCCAGTATTAGGATCCATCAATACAACAAATGCCCTGTCCAGGAGTCCAGTTCTAGGCTGCTGCTTCGCATTCGCCAACTCTTCTTCAATAATTTTCTCAACAGCCAGCTGGAGGTCCATGTCAATTGTCAGAACCAGGTCCTTGCCTCGCTGTCCTTCGGTAATTATCTGTGTATCCAGGACGTTTCCGCCCTTGTCTGTAATGTTTTTCACCTTTGCCTTCTGACCGTGCAGCACATCTTCATATTGCTGCTCGATATAACTTAAACCAACCCTGTCATTCCGGCTGTACCCGCGTGCCAGATAATACTCTAGCTTTTCTCTCGGAAGCCCTTTCTCGGAATCACTTACTTTTCCCAAGATTGATCCTAGTGTCTTATCAAAGGCATATTGTCGCTCCCAGTCGGTGGTAGTGTCGACGCCTGGCAGCATATCCAGGTTTTCGCTGACAATCGCGAACTCTTCAGGTGTTACATTTTTTTTGACGATTTGCGGCGAAAGTGCGTATCCGCTCATCATTTCACGCAAGATAGCGAGTATTTCCAAATCCGCTTTTGATAATTCTTTCAGTTCTTTTTCGGTAATTCGTTCCAGCTGGAGATTATAAAGAGCCTTATCATCCAGCTTTTTCTCATCATACTGTGCCCATTCAGTTTCTTTAATTTTTTCTCTGGCACGTTCTTCATTTCTTAATATCCAGTAATCCTTTTTATCCCTTTCCCTGACTTTCTTTAAATCATCTTTTGAATCCTTTGAGATCAGTTTTGCGAGACGTTCTGCGACCATGAGCATTTCCTTTGTATCAGTACTCTGGCTCTTTGTATACGTTATAGCCTTACTAGCTATATTATCTACGATTGTTTTCATGTTCCTGTCATACATTTTCCCTCTTGGAACAGGATTGTTCACGGTCACATCTTCCGTTCGTTCAATTTCCCGTTTAAAATCCTCTCCGTAAACAATCTGAACAATCCCAAGTCTTAATATCAGCATTGAAAATAACACAAAGACCGCAAAAAACAACATATTCAGCCTGAATGGCACATGCGTCTTCTTTTTCTTCTTATTCAAGCCTCTCCCACCTCTTCAGTCTGTATGTCTAAAATATGCACTATATATTATATTATCGAAAATGGACATCTTTTTCTATCAATAAACTATTGCAGAAATATTTTCCATTAGTTTTATATTAATAATGGAAAGCTTGAGCTCCTCGTCTAGCCTACTAATGCGCTGAACTGAATTACGGCATGTAATTTTCCACAGCTAAACCATTTTTCTTATCAAGAACAAAAAGCGCAAGCGCCTCGTTCTGCCCCGACAAGCGCTGGAGGGCTGACCGGTGAAGTCGTTCTTTGACTTCATTGGGCGGACCGAAGCGACTCGAGGGGCTAGGCGCTGGAGCTGGATTAAGACACCCACATGTAGTTATTCAGACTAACATGCTTTTATAATTTCCTATAAAAAGAAAAAACCGGGAGTCATCCCGGTTATGCTGGAGCTTTCAACTGAATTTTCCTGATAAAAAGGTAAATCAAAGTATGTCCGCTCCCAAGAATGACGAGGAGGACTGGTATTGCCTGTTCTTCGTTGAAAATATGGATTGCTGCCAGAAATAATAATATAGAAGCAACTCGGCCAAGATTCAAAAATAATTCACGGACAACTATATATTCGATTCTCATTTCAGCCGCCTTCCAGCCGCGCCCTATAACATCATAGGTCATTGAAGCATATGGGACTAGAAGCAAAGGATAAGCGACTGCAATCAGAGCCGCATACAGCAGCAGACGGAAATAGCTGACCTGGAAAACAATCAGGAATATGGCCAGGAAAAGAATGATTCCTCCCACCAGGATCGCTTTTTTCCTGTGTTCCTTTTTCAGCATTCTCGAGACAAAATAATAAGCCAGAAATGATATCCCTGAATTGATCAGTCCGTAAGTGCCCAACGCCATTTCACTGTCTGTGGCAATGAATACAAAAACCGAAACAATGAAAACAAATACGCCCTCTCTCATGCCTTGAAAAAAATGAGCATTTGTAACCATTCGCCAATTTTTATCATGCTTTCTTTCAGCTATAATCCGCTGAAACCAGTACTTCCCGTGGGCAGGTCTGCGTTTCAGGAAGAAACTCAGCAATACCGCGATTGAAAACAGTCCTAACGAAAGTCCAAATACTACTGTATAGCCAGTCAACTTTTCAAGCCTGGATATGATAAACCCAGCGGCGATCGGCCCAATCATGCCGCCGACGGAACCGAGGATGCCAAGAAAGCCATTAAAGAAATCACGTGTTTCCGGTTCAGTGATTTCAAAAGTGAGGACATTGTAAGCAAGCCAATAAAAACCATAGCCAATTCCCAGGAGCACACCTAATAGCAGTAAAAAATCGGAAGCTTTCGTTCCTACCAGCAAAACTGTTACATAAAACAACGCCAGAAAAATAACACCGATTCGAAGGACAATGACCCTGTCTACCTTCTTAGCCCACCTTCCCGCAAGGATAAAGGTGAGCGGCTGGGCCACGACAATCGATAAATTATACATGGCGAGATCGGCAAGTTCGCCGGATTGCTTCCATAAATAAATGTTAACAAAGGTATTCGAAAGGGCAATGCTCAATGAGTACAATCCCCCAATAATCAATAGGAGCGCTAAATCCTTTGTCAGTTCAATGTCTCCTAATAATTTGTTTACTTTGCTCATGATCGACTCCCCTTTTCTCTTGGGTAGTTTCTAACAAAGTAAAGGGGGTTATTCAGTTTTTCCCGAGGGTCTTTTCAGGATAGAGCAGCCGAAACAAAAAAAAGAGAGGCTGCATTCAATTGCAGCCCCTCTAACGATCATTTGATTATTTTGCAGAAGCGTAACGCTTGCTGACTTCTTCCCAGTTAACAACGTTCCAGAATGCACCAATGTATTCCGGTCTTCTGTTTTGGTAGTTCAGGTAGTATGCGTGCTCCCAAACATCAAGTCCAAGAATTGGAGTCTTGCCTTCCATTAATGGAGAGTCCTGGTTTGGAGTGCTAGTCACTTCAAGTGCACCATTATTAACAACAAGCCAAGCCCAGCCAGAGCCGAAACGAGTAGTTGCTGCTTTTGAGAACTCTTCTTTGAAGCCTTCGAAGCCGCCGAACTTAGAGTTGATCGCATCAGCTAATTCACCAGTAGGCTCGCCGCCTCCGTTTGGAGAAATGACTTGCCAGAATAGTGAGTGGTTAGCATGTCCGCCGCCGTTGTTGCGTACAGCAGTGCGTGCTGCTTCAGGAACAGCATCCAGGTTAGAAACTACTTCCTCAACTGTTTTTGACAGAAGTTCTTCGTTTCCTTCCAATGCATTGTTAAGATTTGTTACATAAGTGTTGTGGTGCTTTGTGTGGTGAATATTCATTGTTTCTTTGTCGATGTGTGGCTCAAGTGCATCATATGCATAAGGTAATTGTGGTAATTCAAATGCCATTTTTAACATCCTCCTATGTATCGTGTTTCACTCCCAGAACAAGACCTTTCACATAATTCTGTTATTAGAATTGTTCTAAAAGTGCTTCTTGTTTAGATTACCAAAGAACGGTAATCGTTTCAAATAAAATGCTTTCATATAACGTGTTTAAAATCCCCTTTTGTTCGACGTTTTATACACTTTATTTTCATTAAGGGCATTTTCATCGAAAAAAACTTCAAAAATCGAGTGCTGGTCTGGCTGACCAAAATAACGAATAAGGCCATTCAAGAAAGTTTCAGAAAATCGTCAATATTGCTCAAATGCAGTCCTGTCAACGATATAAGTCGCATCTACACCAAAGGCGTACCAATTATTCCCAATACACCGTTGACACAGTAACAACAATTCTTTTAAATCAAAAGTATAGAAGGCTTAATAAGGAGACGACCTGTGATGGACAAAAATATATCATTATATAGCTTAATACTGCAAAATTTTATCGACCGGGAAACAATCCAAAAAATCAAGCCGGATACAATCCTTTTTCAAGAGGATGAAAATGTAGAGAATGTTTATATCATCCTGAGTGGAAGTGTTTCAGTCGGCCGTATCCATATGAAGGGGAAGGAATTCATCCTAAAAATCCTTAATGGCGAAGAAATGGTCATAGAATATGAACTGTTCAAACATAATCCGCGTTATCACTTTTCAGCCAAAACACTAACAGAATGTGAAATCCTCATGATTAAAAGAGAGCAATTCGAGGAATTCATTATCAATGATCGAACAGCTATGAATGCAATGGTCAACTGGCTCAGTACCAGATATCTCAAAGCCCAGATGAAGTGTCAGGACCTGATTATGAACGGGAAGAAAGGCGGTTTGTACTCCATCTTGATCAGGTTATGCAATAGCTATGGCGTGATGACAGATGAAGGCATCCTGATTGATTTGCCCCTGACCCACCAGGAGCTGGCAAATCTCACATATGGAACGCGTGAAGTTATCCAAAGGATGCTCAAGGAACTGCGCGAGAAAGACATCATCGCTTATGATCAGCTTAAATTCACGGTTAAAAACCTTGCTTATCTAAAAAGAGAGGTCGATTGCCAGAATTGTTCATTTGAAATTTGCGGACTGAATTAAAAGTCGTGCTTTCAACAGGGTGGAGCCCGGTAAAAGGGTGTGATTAGCTTTTAAATGCACCCTTATAGGAGACATAGATGCTGTATAAGGGTACCATTTGCTCTTTATTGTTACCTTATGGAAGACGAAGCTGTTACATAAGGGTACGATTTGCTCCTAAATGTACCCTTATCCAATGCGAAATTGCCACATAAGGGTACGATTAGCCCCTAAATGTACCCTTATCCAAGGCGAAATTGCCACATAAGGGTACGATTAGCCCCTAAATGTACCCTTATCCAAGGCGAAATTGCCACATAAGGGTACGATTTGCTCCTAAATGTACCCTTATCCAAGGCGAAATTGCCATATAAGGTGATGTAAATACCCTTAAGGCCGAAACAGCCGTCCATATAAAAAAAATCGTGCTCCAGCAGCACGATTTTTTTATACAAGGATGAAGAAATATACGAGCATGATTGTCATGATGATTCCTTTTGTCACTACACTGCTGACGAAACCGACGACAGAACCAAAGCCTACCTTGACCGCTTCATTTAGATTCTTTTTATTAACCAGCAATTCAGCTAGGGCCGCTCCTAAAAATGGACCAATCAGAATTCCGATGATCGGGATGACAAAGGGACCGACCAGCAGACCGATAGTGCTTCCCCACATCCCTGCCTTGCTGCCGCCATATTTTTTTACACCTATTATATTGGCAATATAATCTGCCCCAAACAGCAAAGCAACAAAAAGCCCCTGTACAGTCCAAAATAGCCAGTTAAACGGCTCGAATGTAAAAAACAAACCGTAAAGAATAAAACCGCCCAACATTAAAAGTACCCCTGGCAAGATTGGAACAACCAAACTGGCAAAAGCTCCAACGAATAATAACCCAATGATTATCCAATAAACTGCATCCATTCAATCCATCCTTTTTACCTTAGAATATAAAAAATAAGCAAAGGTTTCCCTTTGCTTATTTTACCACTATTTCTCTTCTCCCAAAACGTACTCAGCGATGTTTACTGCATGGTCGCCGATTCGCTCCAGGTTACTGATGATGTCAACGAAGACGATACCCGCCTGTCCAGTACACTGTCCTTCATTCATGCGAAGGATGTGCTGCTTTCTAAGCGTCCGTTCCATGCTGTCAATCTCATCTTCTTTTGTTACTACTGCTCTTGCAGCGTCAAAATTCTTCTGGTCTAATGCTTGAAGCGCCTCTTCGACGGTACTTACAGTCAGGTTGAACATAACTTCCAGATCTTCCATTGCCGTGTCAGTCATCTTCACTTTATTGGCCTGCTGGTACTCAATTAGTTCAATAATATTTTCAAAGTGGTCTCCAATTCTTTCTATATCTCGTACTGTATCGATCAGCATGCTATGCTCTTCAGATTCATGCTCTGAGAGCGAGCTTGTTGCAAGGTTTACAAGATAATCTGTAATCTTGCGGTCAAGATTATTGATTGCATCCTCGAGCTGATAAGCATTATTGGAATGCTTTGTATTTTTGGTTTTTAAAAATTCATTCGTTTCTTCAAGTCCTTTTAGCGCGAACTTACCCATGCGCAGGACTTCTTCCTTCGCCTGACCAAGCGCGATGGACGGTGATTGCTCGATGAAAACGGGGTCAAGATGTTGAGCCTTGTAATCAACGATAGAATCTTCACCAGGAATCAATTTAGTCACAATTAATGCCAATATGGCGATGAATGGTAACTGGATCAATGTATTAGTTGTGTTAAAGATACCATGAGCAAATGCGATGGACATCTCAGGATTCAAGTTAAGATTATCTCTCAGGAGTTCAATCAGCGAGGTGAAAGGCCCCAGGATTATCAAAAACAGGGTAGTTCCTATTAGATTGAACAAAACATGTGTTGCAGCAGCTCTCTTGGCAGCTACTGATGTACCAATCGCAGCCAAAACAGCTGTAATGGTTGTACCGATATTATCTCCAAACAGGATTGGCAATGCTCCATGTAAATTAATCATAGATTCAGCATGCAAGCTTTGCAGAATACCAATTGTAGCACTCGAGCTTTGAACAATTACGGTAAATAATGTACCGATCACTACACCCAGAATTGGGTTTGAACTCATTTCCACTGTTAGGTCATGGAATGCTTCAAGGCTTCTCAATGGTTTCATACCACCGCTCATAAGTTCAAGGCCAAAGAACAATGCCCCGAAACCAAATACGATTTGTCCAATATTATGAACCTTTTTGCTCTTGAAGAAGAATAACATGATCGATCCCACTGCAATAATCGGCAGCGCATACTCTCCTATGTCAATCCCAATGATAAAGGCAGTGACAGTTGTTCCGATATTGGCACCCATAATGACCCCAATTGCCTGCCTTAGCGTCATAAACCCAGCACTTACAAGCCCTACAGTAATAACAGTGGTTCCGCTACTTGTTTGTAAAAGGACTGTAACAAAAATACCTGCCAGTACACCCATAAGTGGATTAGTGGTAAAGCGGTCCAGAATATCACGAAGTCGATCACCAGCTGACTTCTGCAAACCATCACCCATGAATTTAATGCCGAATAAGAAGATACCAAGTCCCCCTAGGAACTCAAACAGCATTTCTTGTAAATTCAATTCCATTTTTTCAACCCCTAGATTTATTTCGACAAACATCTACAAACATGATTATTATGAAGGAATTGTTAATCAAAAGTAAACTATTTACGCTTCGAATTTACAATACCTTAACATTTCTAAGTTATATTACAAAAATGTTACAAAGCGAAAGTGAAAAGGTTGTTAATCAACTGTGTGAACAGCTAAAATAGAAATTGTAACTCTATCAAAGGACGTGTATTCATGAATATTTTTGCTCAAATTGGGAAAAGCATCTATTCTCCTAAGGTTATAGCAGATACAAGGTTCCAGGGAATAGGCAAAACGATCTTGTTCTTATTCACGCTGACCCTTATATCCATTCTGCCTGTCGTCTACTATATGTTTGTTGGGATATCTGAAGCTGTCGGTACAGCAAAGCAATCGATCCAAACCGATCTTCCCTCCTTTACGATTGAGAATGGAGTTCTTAATTCAGACATTAAAGCACCTTTAACCATCAAGAATGGAAGTTTTACGTTAATTTTTGACCCTACCGGCGCGATTGACCAGGAAGATATGACTGGCATGGATGCGAACTTCGCCATGCTCCAGAATGAAATCGTTCTTGCTGCCGGCGGAGAATCCAATGCTGTTCCTTACTCACTATTTTCAAATGAATCTATGACGAAGGATGACATCATCTCACTGATCGATACGGCTGAATCCTCGCTTCCTGTATTGCTGGGACTGCTATTCATTGTTATCTATGTTTTTTCCAGCGGTATGAAATTCATCGAGGTCTCTCTATTAGCCCTATTTGGCCTGCTATTGAAAAAACTAGCCGGCAGAAATCTTCAATACAGACACTTATGGAGAATGGCCGCATATAGTACAACACTCCCTACTATATTTTTTACGATTATGGCCTTCTTGGAAACAGAAGTGCCCTTCAGTTTCTCCGTTAATTGGTTCGTTGCGTCAATGATGCTTCTATTAGCTATTAAAGAACTGCCAGGCAAGACTCCTGCCGAAAATTAAAAATACGCCGCCATTGGCGTATTTTTTTTACTTTCAAGCCTTACTATATGGCTTTCTCTTTTTCTGCCCCATTATGCACCTTCATAAACAAATACATTCTCTCAAATTGAAACTGCACTATTTGTAAAAATTCCTTTTAAATATTTCTCTATTAAAGTTGTTCTTAATTCTATTTCAGCTGCATAAATAATGATATAAGCATTAAAGGAGGAAGGTCCTATGAAAAAACTGGCAGGTTTATTAGTTTTTTTGATAGTAGCATACGCAGTCTACAATGATTTGAGCATCGGGACTCTTCCAGCGTCAAAAATGCAGGAGCCTGAAATATCGAATGAACAAAAGGAAGAGAAGCCTGAGAAAGAAACCACACAGGGAATCCCCTTTTTTGAGCATGAAGTACTGCCGGGAGATACAGTATTATCCGTCATTGACAGGTATTTGGACAGTCCGCTCGACGTTCCTGTCTCACAGGCAGTGGAAGACTTTAAAAGGTTGAACGATGGAACAGATCCCCAGAAGATCAAATTTGGCAACATCTATAAATTCCCGGATTACAGCAGCCAAAATTAGCAAAGGCTAACAATTGAAGTCTTTCCTTGTCAATTTGAGCAAAAGATTGATAAAATGGGGTTATGCATCTTTAGGAACATTTTCATGAATTCCATTTTTCAAAGGAGCGAATCACTGTTGAGTGAAATTATACATCGTACCAAAACCCGTCCAATTAAGGTTGGGAATTTAACCATTGGAGGCAACAATGAAGTTGTCATCCAGAGTATGACAACAACGAAGACGCATGATGTCGAGGCGACTGTCGCTGAAATCAAGCGCCTTGAAGAAGCAGGATGCCAGGTTGTCCGGGTTGCTTGCCCGGATGAAAGAGCGGCAAATGCCATTTCTGAAATTAAAAAAAGAATAAACATACCACTTGTTGTTGATATCCACTTTGATTACCGCCTTGCCCTAAAAGCAATTGAGGGCGGAGCTGATAAAATCAGGATCAATCCAGGTAATATCGGCAAGCGTGAAAAGGTAGAGGCTGTAGTAAAAGCTGCGAAAGAACGCGGCATTCCGATCCGAATCGGTGTAAATGCCGGTTCTCTCGAGAGAAGGATCCTTGAAAAATACGGCTATCCAACAGCAGATGGAATGGTAGAGAGTGCTCTGCACCACATCAAGATCCTTGAGGACCTTGATTTCCATAATATCATCGTTTCCATGAAGGCATCTGATGTTAACCTGGCGATTGAGGCTTATGAAAAAGCTGCAAAGGCTTTTGATTATCCGCTTCATCTTGGAATTACGGAATCAGGGACTTTATTTGCAGGTACTGTCAAAAGTGCTGCTGGACTTGGGGCGATTCTCAGCAAGGGAATCGGCAACACTGTCAGGGTATCATTAAGCGCCGACCCAGTTGAGGAAGTCAAGGTCGCAAGAGAACTGTTAAAGTCGTTTGGACTTGCAGCAAATGCTGCGACATTAATTTCTTGCCCAACATGCGGACGGATCGAGATCGATTTGATCAGCATTGCCAATGAGGTTGAAGAGTATATTTCAACGATTAAGGCGCCGATCAAGGTTGCTGTCCTTGGATGTGCTGTTAACGGACCTGGCGAAGCACGTGAAGCTGATATCGGCATTGCAGGTGCAAGAGGGGAAGGTCTTCTTTTCAGAAAAGGAGAGATTGTCCGTAAAGTGCCGGAAGAAACAATGGTAGAAGAACTAAAAAAAGAAATCGATAAAATTGCTGAAGAAAAGATTCGTGAAGCTGCTCTTCAGAAGTAACCATTCAAAATGCCCGGGAAATTCATCCCGGGCATTTCTTATTGGCTATCTCTGTTTACCGTCAGAAGAACGGCAATATAAAGATGCCGACTAAAATCGAGATTGTCCCTATCCCAATTGCCCAGCTTCCGATAGCGGATCCTCTTCTGCGAGCCATGAAGCCAAGGACAATTCCGGCGGCTCCGAAAAGAACAGGTAAAATAAACAGCGACAAGATCGATAGGGCAAGAGCTGAGTAAGCAAGCCCTCGTCCACCAGTTGTACTTTCTTCTTCTGACCTTCTTGTTATTGCAGGCGGGGCAGGAGCAGCAATTTCCGCCGCAGTTTCTTCCTGGTACTGTTCATTACGTCCAGGTCGGGCGATTGCAGTCATCTCCTGGTAGTGCTCGTCACGTCCCGGTCCAGCGATTGCCGTCATTTCCTGATAGTGATCCTCGCGTTCAGGTCCTGCTATCGCCGTCATTTCCTGGTAATGCTCATCACGTGCAGGAGAGTACAATTCAGTTGCTGTTTCTTCCTGGTATATTTCATCACGCGCATCCCTGATCGTGATGACATCCTGCTTAGGTTCAGTAATATATTCGGTACCTCTCTGATTTCGTTCTTGGTCTGCCACTTTAATCCCTCGCTTTCTTAAGTGGAGCATTTATTATTGTTTACGAGCGAGAAGGATTTCATCATGGCAATGTTTGTCTAAGGTTTTTTGGTTACTTAGAACCATGCGAGTGACACTTATATCAGAACGCATATAAGAAAAGTAAATCTTTTGCGGACATTCACTATTTGGTAAGATTAAAGAAAGATGATGTTGAAGGAGCAGATTGATGAAAAAACGTTTTGGCATAGACATCGATGGTACAGTCACTTGTCCCACTACATTTGTACCTTATTTAAATGAAGGCTTCAATTTGAATATTACACTGGATGATATCAAGCAATATGACTTTATGCCCCTTGTATCCGTATCTGAAAAAGAGTTCGCTGCCTGGTTCAAAAAAATGGAACCTGAAATTTATTCTAATTCACCATTAGCAGAAGGTGCCAGGAATATTTTAAAGAGCTGGGAGAATCAACATGAATTATATTTCATCAGTGCCAGAGGAACACATTTACTAGACCTGACCAAAGAATGGTTTTCTGTCAATGAACTTAATTATCATGACATACACCTGATCGGCTCACATGATAAAATCGAGGCAGCACGGAAATACGAGGTGGATATATTTTTCGAGGATAAACACGATAATGCAGTCAATTTGCACGAAGAGTTAAGGATTCCAGTCATCCTTTTCAATACTCCTTATAATCAGGAACCGATTCCTGAAGGAGTTATACGCGTAAATAATTGGCGGGAAGCTAATAAATGGGTTGAAAATTGGATTAAAAATAATTAAAACGGCCATTTGCATGGCCGTTTTTTCATATTTACTCGTCCTAAAGTCTCGTTACAGTTTATTAAACACAATCCGGGCAGCGGCCGTATATTTCAAATTTATGTCCGGAAATATCATAGCCTTTGAAGCTTGCCTCAATATTCCTCATGGGACAGGTCTCAATCTCTTTCGTTTTGCCGCAGTCAAGGCAAATGAAGTGATGATGATGCTCTTTATGCGAGCAGGTGAAGCGGAAATGCTTTTCACCCGAGAGCTCTGTCATTTCAAGAATCCCCAGTTCAGCGAACACGCTCAGATTCCGGTAGATTGTATCGAAGCTTAAGCCCGGATAATTGCCCTTCATCTGTTCAAGTACATCGCGAGCAGTCAAATATTTGTCATTATCGGAAAAAAGCTGAAGCATATCTTCGCGTTTTCCGGTATGTTTATAACCCTGTTCCTTCAGCAGGTTCATTGCTTCATTCACATTCATGAAATCACCCCATTAGATGGATCTAGTTGCTGCACGTTTTTTAAGCCAAATGGCCAGCACAAGGATAAATACCGCAATCATTACAATCGTTCCTCCAGGAGCAAGGTCCAGATAGTAGGACAGGAACAAACCGCCTAATACCGATACCTCACCAAACAGGATGGAATAGAAAATGGTTTGCTTGAAACCCTTCGCGAACCGGATGCTTGCAGCAACTGGCAGCGTCATCAGGGAAGAGACCAGCAAGATTCCAACAATTCTCATCGATGCCGCAATCACCAGTGCCACCATGACGATGAATATAAAGTGGAGCGTCTTTGCGGCTATTCCGGTTGCCCTTGCATATTCTTCATCGAATGATAATAGGAAAAGTTCTTTATACAATAACACAACAAGCGCTATTACAAGGATGCTGATAATCAGGATTGTCCATAGATCAGCCCTGCTCACCGCACTCACGCTGCCAAATAAATAGCTGAACAAATCTGTGTTGAAGCCATCAGCAAGCGAAATGAAGATGACCCCAAGCCCGATTCCCCCGGATAGGATAATAGGAATCGCCAATTCCTGATAATGCTTATACACGGTACGCAGCTTTTCAATGAATAATGATCCGCCAACTGAGAACGCCATTCCCATATAAAGTGGATTCAAGCCGCTGAACAGCATAAACTTTTTTTCCAGCAGAAGGCTTGCTGCAATTCCCGCCAATGTGACATGGCTGAGAGCATCCGCTATGAGGGAAAGCCGTCTTACTACGATGAAAACACCGAGAAGCGGGGCAATCACCCCAATGATCATGCCGGTTAAAAAAGCATTCTGCAAAAATTCATATTGCAACAGTCCGCTAATCATGATGGTGCCCTCCTTCATGATGATGGTGATCGTGAGTCAGGACATGGACATCATGACCGTATATTTCTGAAACATCATTGATCTTCAGCTGTTCAAATTCCTCAGCACTTCCATGGAAATGCATATTCTTATTCAAGCAGGCTACATTTGTAACCTTTTCTGAAATTGTACCAATGTCGTGGGTTACCAGAAGCAAAGTAATCCCTTTCTCCTTATTGAGTGTTTCGAGCATCTCGTAAAAGGAATTGACGTTCTGGACATCTACCCCTACCGTTGGTTCATCCAAAATCAGCAAATCCGGTTCACTGACAAGTGCCCTTGCAATGAAAACCCTCTGCTGCTGGCCTCCGGATAGTTCTCCAATGTTCCTGTCGAGGAATTTCCCCATCCCTACGGAGTCGATTGCTTGCTTTATTTTTGCATGGTCACTCTTCTTCAGAAAATTGAATAGACCAAGCTTTTTCGTCAGTCCGCTGGCGACTACCTCAAAAACGGTAGCAGGGAAGCCAGTGTTGAAAGAATTAGCTTTTTGAGATACAAAGCCAATTTTATGCTGTTCCCTAAACTTGCTGATATCCTGTCCAAACAGACGGATCGAGCCCTGCTGCGGCTTGATCAGACCAAGCATCAGCTTAAGAAGCGTTGACTTGCCGGAACCGTTCGGGCCGACAATCGCTAAAAAACTGCCCTTTTCGATAGACAGATTTATATTTTCAAGAACATTTTCTTTATCATATCGATAATAAAGGTCCTGTACCTGGACGATGTAATTATTCGTGTCCATTTTATCACCCGCAAAATAAGAATCATTCCGATTTACCTTTAGTAGTATATCTCTTACCGGCCATATTGTAAATAAAAGAACTCATAATCCAATAAAATTGTCACGAATTCAGAACTGGGCACATACCCTACTATGAAGGAGTGATGATCTTTTGGCTATATTTGAAAACATCATTAACCATAAGATAGGCAACATCACGGCTGATGAACTGCTGAAGTACGCCTCTCAATTTAATATTTCCATTACAAAGGCTCAGGCAGAGAAAATCGCCGGATACTTACGCGGTAAAAAAGTGAACATCTTTATTGATTCAGAGAGAACAGCATTGATCAAACAAATCGCAAGAATCACCAGCCCTGAGACAGCAAAAGAAGTCAACAAGCTGTTCGTGAAATTCACTAAATAAGAGATGTGTCCGTCATGAATCATATGACGGACACTTTTTCCTTTTCCCGGCCATTTCTGTCCGTCATTACACCTATGATGGACACTTTCTCCGTTTTCTCTGCAAGTTCTGTCCGTCATCACAACTATGACGGACACTTTCTCCTTTTCCTCTGCCATTTCTGTCCGTCATTACACCTATGACGGACACTTTCTCCGTTTTCTCTGCAAGTTCTGTCCGTCATCACACCTATGACGGACATTTCCCCCTATTCATAAACCATTTCTGTCCGTAATACCTGTTAGTATCATTCCACATAGCGGATCAGTCATAACCGGCCGCCTATTTTTATCCGCAAAAAATAAGCTGTGGAGCTCGTCCACAGCTTTCATTTAGTCATTCTTTATCATTTCAAGCAGGTTTTCTTCGAATTGTTTGCTTTTTAGCATGGCAATTTCATGTTTGTAAGGTGCTTTCTTACTGTTCTTGTCCTCACCGACAAATGGAGTTTCAAGAATCTTTGGAACATGCGTCAATTGCGGATGGTGGACAATATAGTTTAACGCGTCAAAGCCGATATGGCCAAAGCCAATATTCTCGTGGCGGTCTTTCCTCATCCCGACCTCATTTTTGCTGTCATTGATGTGAAGTACTTTCAGCCTGTCAAGACCGATGATTTTGTCGAATTCATTCAGGACACCATCAAAATCTTCAACAACTGCATAACCAGCATCATGTGTATGACATGTATCAAAGCAGACGGACAACTTGTCGTTATGGGTTACTCCATCGATGATCATCGCGAGTTCTTCGAAGGATTTTCCGCACTCTGAGCCTTTTCCAGCCATCGTTTCAAGAGCGATTTGAACCTTATCATCACTGGTAAGAACTTCATTCAGTCCTTCGATGATTTTTTCAATGCCCTTTTCTGTTCCGGCTCCAACATGCGCACCCGGGTGCAGCACGATTTGCCTTGCTCCGATTGCTTCTGTCCGGTCGATTTCGCTGCGCAGGAACCTTACTCCTAAATCAAATGTATCAGGGTTCTGCGTGTTCCCGATATTGATGATATAAGGAGCATGGACGACGATCTCATTGATACCGTTTTGCTCCATATGCAGGCGGCCTGCTTCAATATTCAGGTCCTCGATTTTTTTCCTTCTTGTATTTTGAGGTGCCCCTGTATAGATCATGAAAGTATTTGCACCATATGAGACAGCTTCCTCACTGGCAGCGAGCAGCATTTTTTTTCCGCTCATGGAAACATGTGATCCAATTAACATCTTGATCTCTCCTAAATCCCTTTATTTATTTCTCTTTTGAATACGGTTTTCCCGTTTCTTAATTTTATCCATCTCATATTTCATCTTCTTTTTATAGCCTGGTTTTACCTTTTTAGGCTTGGAAACGAGCGACTTTGCCTTCGCCTCACCAGTAGTTTCTTTTTTCTTTCTGTTCTGGCGTCTGTTACGCTCTTCGATTTCGGTGAATTCACCTTTTTTCAAATCAATGTTTTTAAAAGTGATGCCCATCTTTTCAAGACGGACCAGTGCATCTTCATCACTCTGCTCATAAACCGTCAAGGCAATCCCTGATGAGCCGGCACGTGCCGTCCTTCCCACCCTGTGGATATAAAAATCAAGATCCGTAGGCAGCTCATAGTTGATGACATGGCTGATTCCCTGAATATCAATTCCTCTTGCTGCCAGATCAGTGGCTACAAGATACTGGAACTCAAGATCCTTGATTTGCTTCATGACACGCTTGCGCTCGCGCGGGCTCAGGTCTCCATGGATACGGCCAACCTTCATTCCTTTTTGGATCAAACCATCGGCAATTTCATCAGCTTTTTTCTTTGTGTTGGCAAATACAATCCCGAGATATGGGTTGAACGCAAGAAGAGCAGAATGAACAAGCCCGATTTTATCACGATGCCTTGCTGGCAGAAGAATATGTTCAATCTTCTCTGCCGTAGCCTGTTTAGGATCGATTTGTACAAATTTTGGGTTTTCCATGTACTTTTTCAGGAATGGTTTTAATTTTTCAGGAATCGTTGCTGAAAATACAAGCATTTGCAGCTTTTCTGGCATACGGGACGCAAACTGGTCGATATCCTCGATAAAGCCCATATCCAGCATTAAGTCTGCCTCATCAATCACGAGCACGTTCGCTGTATGCACAAATAGCGCGTTTTCCTTCACCAGGTCGTTAATCCTTCCCGGTGTGCCAATGACGATTTGTGGCTGTGTCTTAAGCTTCTCAATCGTTCTTTGCTTGTCCGTTCCGCCAATATAGCAGCGGGCTGTGATCTGTTCTCCCTGTGGAGCGTGTTCAGCAATCTTAAGAACTTCATGGTAAATTTGATTGGCAAGCTCACGTGTCGGGGCAGCGATTACTGCTTGCACCTCATTGCGTGATGGATCAAGCTTATCCATAATTGGCAGTATATAGGCATGCGTCTTTCCTGTACCGGTCTGGGATTGCCCGATGGCACTCTCACCCTTCAGGATTGTAGGAATAAGACGTTCCTGGATTTCAGTCGGCTCATGAAAACCTAGTTTATTGATCGCATCTATAATGAACGGTTTCAATTCATAACGATTAAATTTTGTTTCACTCATTGAAAATCTCCTTCTTTCGTCCTGTTCCCTGGATAATCGGGGATTACAGCTCGTTCCGTAAGCTGATCTCTTCAGGTTCATCCTGTAATTATAATAAAGATTGCAGAAAATCTCCAATCAGTACTATCTTAACCTTTCCTTATAAAAAAACAAACCTGTTTCATCAATATCCTAATTTCTTAAACCAAACCTGACTTCCCGCATACTCTAATAGGAGATGATAATATTGGGAAAGGAGGGGTCACGATGCTACAAGGACCCCGTATGAATACCCGCGGAATGCATAATCGCTTTCAGGGCCCCAGTATGATGGGAGGTCCCCGAATGGGCCAGCACCAGATGTATTCGAATCGATTCGGTCCTGGACCTATGATGCCACAGGGCCAGATGCCGCGGATGCCAGGAAGGAATCCCCGCTCAAGACAAGGCGGCGGACTTCTTTCGAAGATACTGGGCAAAGGCAATAGCCAGCGGAATAGTCCAGCCGGTTTATTATCTGGAGGAAATACAGCAGCACGAGGAGCAGGCTCAGGCGGCGGTATCCTGAAAACTCTCGCTGATCCATCTGCTTTGAATGGATTTCTCACCAACACTCAAAAAGTTCTTAACACTGCACAGCAATTCGGACCGATGATCCAGCAATATGGTCCTCTCGTCCGAAATTTGCCTTCAATGTGGAAACTGTACAGAGGATTGAAGGACCTCCCGGATGCTGAAGAGCAAACGGCTGAAACAGAAACGAATGAAAAAACAGAGAAAAAGCAAAAGACAAAAAAATCCAAAAGGGCTGGCCAGACTTCCCCGACACAAAAAAAGCCCGCGCAAAAACAAAGCAATAATGCAGCTTCTACTCCTAAATTATTCATATAAATAGGCTTTTTTCTCATACTTTGTTGCTATTGACTACAAAATAGGATTGAATTACCTAAGTTTCTTGACAAAATTAACGCTTATTATGAGAAAAGTGCTTGCAAATTTAGAACCGACTTACCAAATGGCTTTTTAATCGGCTAAAGGATTTTAACAACAATTTTTCGAAAAAGCCTAATAAATACGACAACAGTTAATTCATTCCTTCTGGAAAGTCGCTTTTGTATTCTTTCTGCAAGTCTTATATAATAAAAGAAAGAATCAGAGGTACTCTTAGGAGGATGGCTCAATGAATGTAATTAAAATATCGCCACGCGGTTATTGCTATGGTGTTGTGGATGCCATGGTCATTGCACGCAATGCTGCTTTGGATAAAAGCCTGCCGCGTCCAATATATATACTCGGGATGATTGTCCATAATAAGCATGTCACTGATGCATTTGAAGAAGAAGGCATCATTACATTGGATGGAAACAACCGAAAGGAAATCCTTGAAAAAGTTGAAGGCGGAACAGTTATTTTCACAGCACACGGCATTTCACCGGAAGTCAGGGAGCTTGCCAAGGAAAAGGGGCTTGTTTCGATTGACGCAACCTGCCCTGACGTGACAAACACCCATAACCTGATCAGGGAAAAAGAAAAAGAAGGTTTTGAGGTTATTTACATCGGCAAAAAAGGGCATCCCGAACCTGAAGGAGCTGTAGGTGTCGCACCAGGGATCGTTCATCTTGTGGAAACGCCAGCGGATGTAGAGGCATTGGATCTGCAGGCTGAAAAATTAATCGTAACCAACCAGACAACGATGAGCCAGTGGGACGTTGCCGACATCATGAAGAACGTAAAGGAAAAGTACCCTCATGCGGAAGTCCATAGAGAAATTTGCATGGCTACGCAAGTCCGCCAGGAGGCTGTCGCCGAGCAGGCTAAAGAGGCAGATGTGCTAATTGTGGTTGGCGACCCTAAAAGCAATAACTCAAATCGTCTCGCACAGGTATCAGAAGAAATAGCCGGAACAAAAGCATATCGAATTGCCGATATCACCGAGCTTGATATCGAATGGATAAAAGAGGCTGATACAGTCGCAGTCACATCTGGAGCATCGACTCCAACTCCTATTACAAAAGAGGTCATTACCTTCCTCGGACAGTTTGACAAAGAAAACAAAGAAACCTGGGTAAAAGAGAAAAAGGTACCTCTTCATAAAATCCTGCCAAAGGTCAAGAAAACCGAGGCCAACGTATAATAGGAAAGCAGCCTGAATTAACTTCAGGCTGCTTTCTTGTTTCCTTCAAAACCTTATACCACACTCGACCTTTTGCTAGATAAAGGTAAACGGATCTGTTCCTATGTCAGATGGAATGAATTTAACATCAAACCCTTTTTCTTTACATAGTCCCTCCATCACCGTGGCGACTCCCTTTTTCATGATTTTTTCGACATTATGTCCCGGATCAATCATATTCAATCCGGCCATCAGGGCATCGTGTGCTGTGTGATAGTAGATATCCCCAGTAATATAAACGTCTGCTCCGCGGAATTTCGCCTGTGAGTAATACTTATTTCCGTCACCGCCTAGGACAGCTACTTTTTTCACCTTCGCGTTCAAGTCCCCGACGACTCGGACTTTATCGACTCCCAAAGCTTCCTTTACTACTTTGGCATATTCAGAAAGGGTCGTCTCTTCGACTTGCCCGATTCTTCCAAGTCCTAGTTGTTCCCCGGTATTATCAAGTCGATAAATATCATAGGCGACCTCCTCATAAGGATGGGCCTTGATCATAGCCTGGATGACTTTCTTTTCAATACTCTGCGGAAAAATCATTTCTACGCGCACTTCATTGACTGCTTCAAGCTTCCCTTGTTCGCCGATATGAGGATCTGTATTTTCCCCCGGCAGGAAACGTCCTTCCCCCGCTCCGGAGAACGAACAATGGCTATAGTTGCCGATTGCTCCGGCTCCTGCATTTCCTAAGGCATCCCGCAATCGCACTGCATCTTCCTCTGGTACGAACACGACTAGCTTTTTCAGTTGATCCTCATAGGTAGGTACAAGCACTTGAGGGTTCTTTAAACCAAGAGCAGCAGCCAGGAGGTCATTTACGCCTCCCTTTGCCACATCCAGGTTTGTGTGTGCCGCATATACTGCGATGTCATGCTTAATCAGCCTGGCAATCATTCGTCCGGCAGGAGTGTCCGTCGCGATTTTTTTCAATGGCCGGAATATCGGCGGATGGTGGGCGATGATTAACTGAGCGTTCCGGGCAATCGCCTCCTCCACCACTTCCTCTGTTACATCAAGAGCCACGAGGACGTTCTCAACCGGTTGATTCAACGCCCCGATTTGCAGGCCGACCTTATCGCCTTCCATTGCAAATGCCCTGGGTGAAAATTGTTCAAAAAGCTGAATTACTTCATGTCCATTCACTTTTTTCACTGTAACGCCTCCTCTGCCATCTTTAGTTTTGTTTTCAGTTCCTGTCTCTTGCTTTCGGTCTCATCATTCTGCACAGCCTCATCCAGCTGCTTTAAGATTCGCTCCCAATTTCTCTTTTCTGCACTCCACTTTTCTTTAAACACTGCAGTCTTTTCCTTTAGTAAAAATGGACCAAACAATATTCCTAGTTCCACATCGAGATCCTGATAAGGCTTCAGCGGTTCACCCTGTTCCGCTACAAGGACCTCATAAATTTTCCGGTCTTCTTCAAGGATTTCTTCTTTAACCAGTTCCCACCCATTGTCAATCAGCCATCTGCGCACTGCAAAGCTGCCAACATTAGGCTGGAGGACAAGCCTGCTGACTCCTTGCAGTTTCAATTTTCCTTTTTCAAGGATCGTTGAAATCAATGTACCGCCCATACCGGCGATCGTTATACAATCTACCTCTCCAGCTTCAATAACTTCAAGGCCGTCCCCTTTTCTGACGAAAATCTTGTCTGTTAGGTTTTCCTCCTGAACTTGTTCAAGGGCAGATTGAAACGGCCCTTCTGCGACCTCACCAGCTATCGCCATCGGGACAGTTCCCTTTATTACAACATGACAAGGAAGATAGGCATGGTCAGAACCGATATCGGCCAGCCTCGCCGCCTTTGGAATATTATTTGCAACGGCTTCAAGCCGGTCTGAGAGTTTTTCAGTATTCATAAACGTCACCCACTAAATCGTATTTTGCTTTTTTAAGTATATGAAACACCATGCCTATTGTCCAATTATCCTAAAAAAAAGCAAAGGCCCTTTGCGGATGCAAAGAGCCTTTACAAAAATTACTTCAATTCATTGACAATCCATTCTGCCATTTCTGCTTCCTTGCCAGCAGCCATTCCTGGTGGCATGTTGCCTTTACCATTAACCAAAATGTCTTGAATTTCTTCTTTGGAATACTTGCTGCCAACACCTTTCAAGGCTGGACCAGATACACCTTCATACTGGTTTCCGTGGCACGCTGCGCAAGATTGCTGGTAGAACTTCTCAGGGTTCACTTCAGCAGTTTCTTCTGTCTTTTCACCGCCGCCTTCTTTTTCCTTAGCAAGGTCCTTGGAATCCCCTACACCCTTGAAAGAAAGCAGGAACATCAAGCCGATCCCCATCACCATGATCAACACGAACGGGATAATTGGATTACGATTCATCATATACCCTCCTTTATGTACAACATCAAATCTTAAATAATGAATTCACACAGATATTATTTTACTTGAAAAACGTTTACAGGGAAAGTAAAAAAGCAAACTTTGTCACACTTGTTCACAATTTAGACAAAAAACTCCATCGTTAGATGAAGTTTTTCTGTACAAAGCATATTTAGGATACCCTTTTAGCAGCCAATTAATCTGGCAATCACCATTCTTTGGACTTCTGAAGTGCCTTCACCAATCTCTAGCAGCTTCGCATCCCTCATGTATCTTTCTACTTCGTACTCTCTCATATAGCCATAGCCGCCATGGATCTGAACAGCCTGGTCAGCCACTTCCATCGCAATCTCTGAAGCATAAAGCTTGCACATCGAAGCTTCCTTGGAGAATGGGCGTCCTTGATCCTTCAGCCAGGCAGCCTTATAAACCATATTGCGGGCTAGTTCAATTTTCATTGCCATATCGGCAAGCTTGAACTGGATAGCCTGGAACTGTGAGATAGGTCTGCCGAACTGCTGTCTTTCCTTAGCGTACTGGAGTGCTTTTTCATAAGCGGCCTGAGCCACTCCAACAGCCATCGCACCTATGCCGATTCTGCCGCCGTCCAAGGTCACAAGGAATTGCTTGAAACCCTCCCCTTTCTTGCCAAGCAGGTTCTCAACGGGAACATGAACATCCTCCATCACCAGCTGAGTGGTATTCGATGCATTCAACCCCATCTTTTCATAATTGTCAATGACAGAAAATCCTGGTGCATCAGTTGGTACGATAATCGCACTGATTTCCTTTTTACCATCCACATTGCCAGTGATCGCCGTCATTGCGAGATGTTTGGCATAACTGGCATTCGTGATAAAGTTCTTGCTGCCATTGATGATGTATTCTCCATCCACTTCTTTGGCTGTTGTCTGTGTTCCTCCTGCATCCGAGCCTGCATTTGGTTCTGTCAGTCCGAAAGCTCCCAGTGACTCGCCTGTACAGATTGGTGCCAGGTATTTTTGTTTCTGCTCCTCTGTACCAAATAGATTGATAGGAGCACCTCCAAGAGATATGTGGGCAGAGTATGTAATCCCAGTTGAGGCGCATGCTTTACTTAATTCCTCGGTCACAATCGCAAAACTGACCGTATCAGCTCCTGCTCCGCCGTATTCCTCCGGGAATGGCAAGCCCAGCATCCCAAGCTCTCCAAGCTTTTTGAAGATGTCTGTCGGGAATTGTTTTGTTTTATCTCTTTCAATCGCTCCAGGAGCAACTTCTTCCTCCGCAAATTCTCTGATTGTCCTTTTAATCATTGCCTGTTCTGATGTTAAATCGAAATTCATTTCCATCCCCCTTAAAACATTGAATGCGTTTACATTCTTCATTATAAAGGTGAATAAACAATTTTCTCAACATTTAAAAACTTTTAAATTGTTAAAAATTATATAAATATAGTAATTAGCAGGACAATTAACCCGATGATTCCTGATAATTTGAAGCTTACCATCTTCCACCTCGTCCCTGCTGTAATCCACAATAAGCAGTTAAGACCAGCTATGATGTAAAGCATGACGGAATGGTCTGGAAATATTATTTCAGCTGCCTGAACAGATGTGATTAATAAAAGAAGTGCAGAAGCGAGTACTGGGATCAAATCAAAAAAAGATTTTTTCACCATGTAAATGGCTGCTGAAAGGGTACTAATACCAAAAAAAATAATGAAGGCAGTTTGCAAAAAGAGCGACAATTCAGTAAAATAAAATAAAAAAACTGAAAGCGATAACAAGCCAGCCAAAATAAAACTAATGAATCCGGGCATGCCTTTCGGTCCTTTTCCCTGAGGCAATTCGACTTCAGTGCCACCTTCTGTATATAAGTTCAAAAGAAAGTCACAATAGTGCTCCGGCAGCATCCTGTTTTGTTTCCAGTACTTAATCTCATTGGTGATGATTTTCCTGCGATGGTCATCCATAGTTGGGCACATCCTGTCTGATTGGTTTCCTTGATAAAAGTTCATAAAAAAAGGAATAATTTACTTTTATTTTAAAAAGTAAATTATTCCTTGGCAATCCTATTCTAAAAAGTCTTTCAAACGTTTGCTGCGGCTTGGGTGCCTTAGCTTGCGAAGTGCTTTAGCTTCGATTTGACGAATACGCTCGCGAGTAACGCCAAATACCTTGCCCACTTCTTCCAGAGTGCGTGTACGTCCATCATCAAGACCGAAACGGAGTCTAAGGACATTCTCTTCACGGTCAGTAAGAGTGTCAAGGACATCCTCCAGCTGTTCCTTCAAAAGCTCATAAGCAGCATGTTCTGAAGGAGATGTAGCATCCTGGTCCTCGATGAAATCCCCAAGGTGGGAATCATCTTCTTCCCCGATTGGTGTTTCGAGGGATACCGGCTCCTGGGCAATCTTCAGGATTTCACGTACTTTTTCAGGGGACAGGTCCATGTCTTCACCGATCTCTTCTGGTGTCGGTTCGCGTCCTAAGTCTTGAAGGAGCTGCCTTTGAACACGAATCAATTTATTGATTGTTTCCACCATATGGACAGGAATCCTGATTGTCCTTGCCTGGTCAGCGATGGCACGAGTGATGGCCTGACGAATCCACCAGGTAGCATAGGTACTGAATTTAAATCCTTTGCGGTAATCGAACTTTTCGACAGCCTTGATCAAGCCCATGTTTCCTTCCTGAATCAGGTCAAGGAATAACATGCCACGGCCAACATAACGTTTCGCGATACTTACTACAAGTCGAAGGTTGGCTTCGGCGAGTCGTCTTTTGGCTTCCTCATCGCCTTGTTCAATTCGTTCTGCCAGATTGATCTCTTCTTCTGCAGAAAGCAGGTCAACTCGGCCAATCTCTTTTAGGTACATCCTTACCGGGTCATTGATCTTTACTCCCGGCGGGACACTTAAGTCATTCAAGTCGAATTCTTCATCGTCTTTGGCAAGCTGTTTGATATCAGGGTCTTCTGCTTCATCACTTTCGCCTACGAGTTCAATCCCTTGTTCACCAAGGAACTCATAGTATTCATCCATCTGATCGGAATCAAGGTCGAAGCTTGATAGCCTTTCTGCGATATCATCATAAGCAAGGACACCTGTTTTCTTGCCAATTGCCGTTAACTGGTCTTTTACTTGTTCAACTGTCACTTCATTTTCGGTGACTTCTTTAGAACGGGCTGACTTTTCAGCCATATGTCCCCCTCCTTCCAAAAATCAAAAACAATCAGCATAAGCTCTATAAGGTCTTGCGCAAGTGGATTATTTCCGTGGCGATTGCCGCAGCGCGCAAGAAATCGTTTTGTCGTTCTGCCTGTTTTTGTTCTGCCATTTTTTCCTTTATTTTTAACATTTTTTGATAATTCAAGACCTGCTTGATATAATCAGATAATTCCTGGTCACTGATTTCCTCGTTAAGAGGCATTATTTCTATATCAGCAACGACCCTTTTAAGCTTATTATCCTGGAGATAATTTAAGAACGCTCCCGGGTCAGGATCATGTCCTTTTTCATAGTATGCAAATAAATAAGTAATAATAGCCTGGTGTTCGTCAATGTTTAATGTACTTCCTGCAAGCATTTCCTGTACCTTATAGGCGATATCGGCATCTCTCATCATATGATAGATCATTCGCCTTTCGGCCGTATGGTAGGCAGGCTTTAAGTCTGACTTCCTTGTATAGCTCACAGGCCTTGATTCTGGCCGCTGTTGATTTTGCCTTTTTGGCGCGGATGCTTGAACCAGTTGATTGAGCTGTTGGACCAGTGCATCAAGCGAAAGCGAAAACTCATTCGCAAGCTGTCTCAAGTACAGATCCTTTTCTACTGCTTTATCGAGAGTGCTGATTTCTTTAAGTACTTCTTCGATATATTGCAGGCGATCTCCTTCATTCTGGAGGTTTTTCCCACGGCGATAATATATTAATTTAAATGCCATCAAAGTGGCACTGGAACCAATTATATCGTTCCGGAATTTTTCCTCGCCATGTATCTTTATGAAATCGTCTGGATCCATTCCATCAGGCATCGTTGCAACCCTGACATTCACCCCTGCTTTGGAAAGCATGCTTGATGCCCTAAAGGCTGCTTCAATGCCGGCTTTATCCGAGTCGTAACAAACCGTTACAGCTTGAACATTTCTTTTCAGCAAGGAGATATGTTCCTCTGTCAAGGATGTTCCCATCGTGGCGACACCATTTTCAACGCCTGCACGATTAGCGGAAATAACATCCGCAAAGCCTTCAAAAAGTACAGCCTGCTGCTGTTTCCGAATCGATCCGCGGGCGAGATGAAAATTATATAAAGTTTTACTTTTATTGAAGATTTGCGTTTCGGGACTGTTCAGATATTTGGGCTCTTCGTCCCCCATTGCTCTCCCTGAAAACGCAATCGTATTACCCTGATGATCCAGGATCGGAAACATGATCCTGTTCCGGAACCTGTCAAAGTAGGTACCATCGTTTTCCCGCTGAATGACCAATCCTGCTTTCACAATCAGTTCCAGCGAAAATCCCCGTTTTTCGAGCAGCTTAACCGCAAAATCCCATGAAGGCAGTGCATAGCCGATTTGGAAGCGGTCAATTGACTCCTGGGTGAACCCCCTGTTAAGAAGGTATTCCAGGGCATCCTGACCCTCTTTTGTGTTTACAAGCAAATGATGGTAGAATTTACGCAATAGTTCATGCGCTTCAATCATTTGCTTCGATCCTTCAGGTAGCTGTGGATTTCTGCCTGCAGCCTGCCCTTCAAGCTTCAGTTCAATGTTAGCCCGATCAGCTAGCTTCACTGCAGCTTCTTGAAACGACAGTCCGTCAATATCCATCAGGAATGAAAATACATTCCCGCCGGCTCCACAACCAAAGCAGTGATAAATCTGCTTATCAGGTGAAACGGAAAATGACGGAGAGTTTTCCCCATGAAATGGACAAAGCCCAAAGTAGTTCCGGCCTTGTTTTTTCAATTGGACATAATCACCAATGACATCGACTATTTCAACCGCTTGCCGGATTTCATTTACTTTTTCCTCGGCAATCCTCTCTGCCATAAGCATGACCTCTAACTAGTTGTGATTCGTTGAACATACCTTACAATTCAATAAAAGCATATTCAATCCCTTTATAAACTTTTCCCTGTCTTTTTCAGTAAAGGGTTTTGGCCCTTTTCCGTAGGATCCCTGCCTTCTTGCCTTGGCAGAAAGATATCTTAAGTCAAGAGCAGTCTGAATGTCCTTTTCTTCAAATAAATTTCCCCTTGGAGAGATGGCATAAACCCCTTTCGCAATAAGGGTAGAGGCAAGACCAATGTCCTGCGTCACCGCAAAATCACCTTTTTTTACGTGATTCATTAAATAAAGGTCTACAGCCTCCTTATGAGAATCGACAAAAACCCAGTTCTGCCCTTGAAGATCATTCTTCATATGGGCATATGAAGCCACAAAAACAGCTTCGATGGAAAACTTCGAAGCGATTTCGACAATTTCCTTAATGACCG
Organism: Mesobacillus jeotgali; assembly: GCF_014856545.2. Classification (NCBI taxonomy): domain Bacteria; kingdom Bacillati; phylum Bacillota; class Bacilli; order Caryophanales; family Bacillaceae; genus Mesobacillus; species Mesobacillus jeotgali. The sequence goes on from NZ_CP109811.1 coordinate 3,367,033, forward strand.
GGCAAGAGTCTGCATCAACAAAAAGGGTCTGACTGTTGATTTTACTAGTATTAATTCTACATCACTCCGCATATTCCTTCTAAAGGAATGGATTTTTTTAAGGGAATTTTGTCGAATTTTTTCGCGGTCAACATCTTGACAACTGATAGTAAATAGTTTATTCGTAATCTGTCCAGTCTAAACCTAAACAGATACATTTTTATCACAATTTTTTATTATAGTATAAGAAAGGCTATTTTTCCATTATTTTTTCTTGGTTAATGCATTAATCCGGTAAAGAGAACTGTCAAAAAGAAAAGCACATAAAAATATGTGCTACTAGTCCATCTTCTTGTTACGGACCATATTCAGGATGACATTAGCCGTTTCTTCAACCGCTTTGTTTGTTACATCAATGACTGGACACCCTATCTTTTCGACAATCCCATCGAAATATTCGATCTCTTCCTTGATTCTTTCGATATTGGCATAAATCGCCTGATCGTTCAATCCGAGTGAAATTAATCTCTCACGGCGGATTTGGTTCAATTTATCCGGGGTGATCCTAAGGCCGAAACATTTTTCCTTTGGTACAAGAAACAATTCTTCAGGCGGGTCGACTTCCGGGACCAGCGGTACATTCGCGACTTTGTAGCGCTTATGGGCCAGGTATTGAGATAGTGGGGTTTGGATGTTCTCGAGACTCCCACGAGAACAATATCCGCTTTCAGTATTCCTCTTGGGTCGCGGCCATCATCGTATTTTACTGCAAATTCTATTGCTTCAACTTTTTTGAAATAATCTTCGTCAAGTTTCCGGACAAGTCCAGGTTCGTATAACGGGGTCTCACCGCTAAGGGTTTGAATTTGCTTCATGAGCGGGCCGATGATGTCACAAGCATATATTCCCTCTCTAGCAGCAGACTCCTGAAGATAATCACTGATATCAGGCTTAACCAGTGTATAAGCGATCATCCCTCCATCATGCTTAGCCATCGAAATAACTTCATCAATATGTACTTTATCCTCAACGTAAGGGAACCTTTTAAGTGAAACATCCAAGTGTTCGAATTGGCTGATGGCAGCCTTCGTAACGAGCTCTGCTGTTTCTCCGACTGAATCAGAAACCACATAAATAATAGGTGTTTTACTCATCTTTGATCAACCCCTTCTATTTGCTTCATTATTCCTCAGCCAAGGCCACAAAAGCCTTTGTAATGTTTGTCTTGGTCAGCCTTCCTACCAGCTCGTACCCATCATCTGTATCTTTGATGATTGGAAGGGCATCTATCTGCTTTTCAATTAATTCCTTGGCAGCATCAATAAGCAGGTCATCACGGCGGCAAACAGTTATATTTGGCATTCTTGTCATGATGATATTGACTGGCAAAGTCGTCAGCTCCTGCTTCCCAATGCTTGCTCTTAATAAATCTTTGCGAGAAAGGACACCTACCAGCTTTGAAACTTTATCGACAACAAATAAAGTGCCTACATCTTCAAGGAACATCGTTACGATTGCATCGTATACAGATACATTTTCAGGAACAACAACAGGGATGGACTGATAATCCCTGACGAGAATTTTTTTCAGGTTCTCTGAAAGCAGCTGATTTCCAGATTTGCCTGTGTAAAAATAACCGACACGTGGTCTGGCATCCAAATATCCCGACATCGTCAGGATGGCAAGGTCTGGCCTGAGGGTAGCCCTTGTCAGATTTAATTTTTCAGCTATATGCTCTCCGGTGATTGGTCCGTTATCCTTTACGATTTGCAGAATCTGTTCCTGGCGTTTATTCAGTTCGATTGTCCTCACCACCCATCGGGAGATTTTAATAAATGCTGTTTCCTTATCGTTATTAAGCACCAAGCTATATATCTGTTTTTTACTGGATTAATGTATTTAGCAAGGTTGTATTGGTCCATGGACTCAGCAGTAGACAGACGATACAGAGCCTCAGTGCTAAAAAGCCTGATAAAATCATTATATACTACACTAGGTAATAAACAGGAATAATTATACTGAACTAATTAACATTTCATGACGATTTTTTCTTCCCCTAGCACAATGTACTTGTTAAAGTGCCTTCCTGTGCAGGAAGGCACCTAATAAAATCAGTTTATTTTTGCAATGTTTTACTTTACGACAATATCATTTACTTTCGCGAGCTTCATGATCAGCACTGCCAATGCAGCCATTTGATTCAAACGGTTATCGCGGACATCCTGGTTATCAGACATGACCATTGTATGCTCAAAATAGTCACTGATTTCAGGTTTAATGTTAACCAAATGCTGATAATAGGAAGCGGCATCCATTCCATCCTCGGCCTTCTTTCCTAGCTCCAGATACTTTTCATACAGCCGCTGTTCATACTCATTTTCAAAACGATCCGGATCGATATCACCAAGTACCTCTTTCTTGCTTGCGATGTTAAGAACCCGGCTCAATGCTTCCATGCTTTCTTTAAAGCCCTCACTGCTGCTTGCAGCCTGCAGTGCTTCTGCCTTTTCGATCAGTCCGGATACAATACCGATCTCTCCTCCAAGTACGGCATCAATTAAATCGTAGCGGATTGCACGCTCCTGTAACAAATGCTTGACTCGTAATTTAAAGAATTGGATAAGGTCATGGTAAACTTCTTCGTCAGTGCGCTTTGTAATTCCTGCTTGCGAAACGAGATTCAGAGAAAGGCCGACAAGATTTTCAAGTGAAATGTTCCACTTCTTCTCAATCAGGGTCTGCACGATTCCCGTCGCCTGTCTTCTCAATGCATAAGGATCCTGAGATCCACTAGGAATGATGCCAAGCGAGAAGAACGCAACGATTGTATCGAGTTTATCCGCTATGGCCACCAATGCCCCCGCTGGAGATGCAGGAACTGAATCATCAGCATTGCGAGGCATATAATGCTCATTGATTGCTGCTGCCACTTCTGGGCTTTCGCCTTTTTGCAAGGCGTACTTTTCACCCATTATTCCTTGCAGCTCAGGGAACTCATAGACCATTTGTGAAACCAGATCGAATTTGCTGATTTTGGCAGCTCGGTCCGCAAACCTTGTGACATCCGGCGAAAACTCCAGTCTATCAGCAATCAAGCCAACAAGCTTGCGCACTCGTTCTGACTTTTCAGCAATTGTTCCGATTTCTTCATGGTACACAACATTTTTTAACTTTTCCAATGCGGCATCAATCTGCATTCTTTGATCTTCTTTATAGAAAAATGCAGCATCCGCCAATCGTGCTCTTAGAACTTTTTCGTTTCCGCGGGCAACCTTTTCAATATGAAGGTGGTCACCGTTCCTGACTGTGATGAAATGAGGCAGCAAGTCTCCGCTCTTGGATTTCACAGGAAAATACCTTTGGTGCTCTTTCATCGAAGTAATCAGGACTTCGCCTGGGATTTCGAGGAACTCCTCCTCGAATCGTCCATATAACGCAGTTGGATATTCGACCAGGTTATTGACTTCCTCCAGCAGGCCTTCATCAACAGGAACGACCCAGCCGTTCTCTTCCTCTATTTTTTCAAGCTGGGAAGTTATAGCATCCTTCCGCTTTTGTGCATCAGCAACAACGTACTGCCCCAACAATGCTTCTTCATATTCCTGGGGATCGGATAATTGAATCACACCTTCACCAAGGAATCGATGGCCTCTTGTTACGTTGCCAGTTTGGACACCAGCGATATCAAATGGAATGATTTCATTTCCGAACATCGCAACAAGCCATTTGATCGGCCGGACGTAACGAAGCTCAAGGTCTGCCCAACGCATGTTTTTCGGGAAAGTCAATCCGGCAATGATTGCTTTCATTTCAACGAGCAAGTCAGAGGTTTCCTGCCCTTTAATGAATTTTTTCACATGAGCATATTCAACACCGTTGATTTCTTTAAAATATATATCCTCTACCGTTAACCCCTGGCCGCGTGTGAAGCCAATCGCTGCTTTGGACCACTCACCCTCCTCATTAAGGGCAATTTTTTTAGCAGGCCCCTTCGCTTCTTCCTCGCTGTCTTCCTGACGCTCATCAACATTCAGGACAAGTAACGCTAGCCTGCGCGGTGTGGAATAAAGCTTGATTGCATCAAAACCAATATTGTTCGTGTTCAGCCAATTCTCTACCTTAGAAGCCAGCTGGTTAATGGAGTCGGTAATAAATCTTGCAGGCATTTCTTCCAAACCGATTTCAAGCAATAAATTCCGTTTAGTCATTTTCCACCTGCTCCTTCCGTTTAATGATTGGGAAGCCCAACTTTTCTCTTTCTTCATAGAACGTTTTCGCTACTTTCTTAGCGAGGTTTCGAATCCGGGCAATATAGCCGGTCCTTTCAGTCACAGAAATCGCTCCGCGTGCATCAAGGATATTAAAAGTATGGGAACACTTGAGGACATAGTCATATGCGGGATGGACAAGGCCTTCATCCATCTGGCGATTTGCTTCTTTTTCATAAATATTGAAAAGGTTAAATAGCATGTCTTTGTCAGATGTCTCAAATGTATACTTAGAATGCTCGTATTCCGGCTGTCCAAATATATCCCTTACTGTAAAACCGTTTGTCCACTCAAGATCAAAGACATTTTCTTTATCCTGGATATAGGACGCCAGTCGTTCGATTCCGTATGTAATTTCCACGGAAACTGGTTTGCAGTCTAGTCCGCCTACTTGCTGGAAATAAGTGAATTGCGTGATTTCCATGCCATCAAGCCATACTTCCCAACCCAGGCCTGCACAGCCCAGGGATGGATTTTCCCAGTTGTCTTCCACAAAACGGATATCATGTTCAAGAGGATCAATACCCAATGCTTTTAGCGAATCAAGGTAAATTTCCTGAATATTGTCTGGTGAAGGCTTCATGATTACCTGGAATTGATGATGCTGATAAAGCCTGTTTGGATTTTCTCCGTAGCGGCCATCAGCCGGACGTCGGGATGGCTCAACGTAGGCGACATTCCATGGTTCAGGGCCAATTGCCCTTAAAAACGTGTAAGGACTCATCGTACCTGCACCCTTTTCGGTGTCATATGCCTGCATAAGGACGCATCCTTGTTCAGACCAGTGTTTTTGCAATGTTAAAATCATATTCTGGATATTCATCTTTACACCTCCGAAAATTTTAGATCGATTTTTACTTGGATTTCTCTGTTAAATCAGGCTGTTGATTTTCGTTCCAGGCGCTTCGCTTTCCGCGGGGAAGAATTATGAAAAAGCCCAACTGCCGGCTTTTTCAAAGATCAAATTCTTCCTTGCAGTCGGGGAGCCTCCTCGGCGCTTTATGCGCCTGCGGGGTCTCCCCATGACTTTCGCATCCCGCTGGAGTCTTCGCGCCTTCCACTACAATCAACAGGAGTTAGAAATCAATATTTGGTTTTGACCGAGCTTTCAAATTTCAAAAATGGTCTGTATTAAATAAAAAAACTCTCGCCCCCTATGCATCCATTCATGCATAGGGACGAGAGTTTACCCGCGGTTCCACCCTATTTGCTGCAAAAAGCAGCCTCTTTAAAAGTGATGTCGCTCCGGAACGCCTTCCTTAATTTCTGTAATCCGGCTCACACCATACCCGGACTCGCTAATACAGAGGGATTTAAGTACTCTTTTCCTTCACTGCAACATATGTAATTATCATGAGATCTTCTCCTTGATGATGAATTACTCTTACCATCATAAATCAGGAAAAGCTTTTGATTTGAATAATAGCGAAATCAAGAAACAATGTCAATAGTTATAGCTGGTCTCTGAATGAATCCATTTGGTCGAGGAATTTCCTTGTTTTCAAATAAAGTCCTGAATATTCATCATAATAAGCGGAAATGACTTTTTTCAGCTCGGCTTTTGTCTCCGGCTTAACTGAAATATTGCCAAGACGGCTTAGATCTAACAAGTAGAATAAGCGAAGCAGCCTCACAGTACCTGGCAAGGTTCTGATCCTGTATGGATCGATTTCAAAACAGCGATGGCAAAGCAGACCGCCTTCCCTGATTGAAAAATTGAAATCACCCTCTGTATTGCCGCAGTTTGCACACCTGTCCAATATCGGATATAGCCCCTGGACATTCAGCATTTTCATTTCATATATGAAAGTCAGAATCTCCATATCGTAGCCTTCATTCATATAGTTGAGCGACTGAAGAAGCAATTCAAACAAAAAAGGATTGGATTTCTTTTCCTCTGTCACTTTATCAGTCAAATCAACAATATAGCTGGCATGCGCAGTAAGGAAAATATCCTCCCGGATTGACCGCATTGAAGAAATCATTTCCCCCTGCTGCAGACTGCCCAGCCCTGAACTGGCCTGAAAAAGAAACTGTCCGTAAGTAAAGAGCTGGGTGACAGCAGCAAGCCTGCTATTAGGCTTTTTAGCACCTCTTGCCATCACACCAACTTTACCAAATTCCCTTGTATATAGGGTAACTATTTTATTGTTCTCGCCATAATTTGTCGTTCTAATGACAATGCCTTCACATTTCTGCAGCATTTGTTGTCACCATCCATTACTACAGACAAACCTATGAGATTGGAAAATCAATTTCTGCTAGTTCATCCTCCTGATAACCGGGTATTTCTTGATTGTCTTTCTCTAATTCCTTAAAGAGAAGATATGTGTCAATGTTACCTGTCTGAGAAAACACCTTCCAGGTAAAATCCAACATCGAAAACCCCACCTTTCGTTTTTTCACTAGCAACTTTATCTATCCCAAATCCTTATGAATATCATAGCCTGTCAATCAGATTTTCATGTCACGTAAAAATTGTAAATCCTATTTATGAATAATATTTGCTTCCCGTTAATATGTTAATGAGGGAGCATTTGCCAAACAGGCTTAATACTCATCTTCCCTGAATCCAAAATCACGAAGCTGCGTGGCTTTGTTTCTCCAATCCTTCTGTACCTTTACCCACAATTCCAGAAACACTTTAGTACCGAGCAGATTCTCGATATCAAGACGTGCCCTTTTGCCGATTTCCTTCAGCATACCGCCCTGCTTGCCGATGATGATGCCCTTCTGGGAGTCCCTTTCCACTATGATTGTAGCCATGACATGCACCATTTCCTTTTCAGGCTGGCGTTCCATTTTTTCAATTACGACAGCAAGTGAATGAGGAATTTCTTCCCTTGTCAAATGCAGCGCTTTTTCCCTGATCAATTCGGAAACAATAAAACGTTCGGGATGGTCCGTGACCTGGTCAGCAGGATAAAACTGTGGCCCTTCCGGCATTTTCTCCTTGATTTGCTCGAGGAGCTTTTCGACATTGTTGCCTTCTAATGCAGATATCGGGACAATTTCAGCGAAATTGAACTTTTCATTGTAGGACTCGATTAGTTTGAACAACTCATCCGGATGGATTAGGTCGATTTTATTGATGACTAGAAAAACTGGTGTTTTTACATTCTGAAGTTTCTCAATGATAAATTCCTCGCCGCGGCCATATCCTTCCTGGGCATTGACCATAAACAATACCAGATCGACTTCTTTTAGAGTATTCTGTGCTACCTTCATCATGAAATCGCCCAGACGATGTTTCGGTTTGTGGATTCCTGGTGTGTCTATGAATATCAGCTGTGAATCTTCAAGTGTAAGGACACCCTGCACCTTATTCCGGGTCGTTTGCGGTTTATCGCTCATGATCGCAATCTTTTGCCCGATCACCCTGTTAAGAAAGGTCGACTTGCCTACATTTGGCCTTCCAATGATGGAAATGAAGCCGGATTTGTGAGATTTGCTGTTACTGCCTTGATTATTAAAGTTCATACTGTATTTCCCTTCTCCACTTTATTTTAACTTATTTTCAGTGTGATTTCATCGTTTGTAGCAAAAATGAAATATAAAATTTTAAATTTTCTAAAAACATACAAGCACTGTTTTTACACTGTGATGATATTTTACTTAAGTTTTTCCCTGTTTTCAAATTGGTTCAAACATATTGGTCTGACCTGCAAGATTTTTTTAGAGCTGATACGCGCGCTAAAGCTGTTTTTCATGGAAGAATCATGCCAAAAAAAAAGTTGTCCTGAACGGACAACTAACTAAACCATGTTAATAATCTTGGCAGAAAAATAATTAATCCGATCATCACACTGGCAATCGCAAAAACCAGGACAGCACCGGCGGCGATATCTTTTGCCTGTTTGGCAAGCGGGTGGTATTCTTTCGTATACAAATCAACTGTTCTTTCAATTGCCGTATTCATCAGTTCCATCGAAATCATCCCGCCTATGGATAAAATGATGGCGATCCATTCGTACTTGCTTATCGAAAAAATAAACCCAGCTAAAATTACAAAAATGGAAATCCCTATATGGATTTGGACATTTCGCTCTTTTGCTGCCGCTGCTGCGATTCCCTCGAAACCAAATTTGAAGGAGGAAGCAAGTGGATGCTTCCTCTGTTTATCAGCGTCCAAGCCCATACCCATCAAGGATTTCTTTTTGTCTGTCAAACATCTGTTTTTCATCCTGCTCATTCATATGGTCATAACCTAATAAATGCAGGAGGCCATGGACCGCAAGGAAACCAAGTTCCCGCATGAATGAATGGTTATATTCTTCTGCCTGTTCCCTTGCTTTCGGAATGGAAATGATGATGTCACCAAGGATCCTTGGAATATCTTCCCCAACAATCTCCAGTTCGCCTTCCCCCATTTCCTCCAGGGCAAAAGAAATGACATCTGTCGGGCGATCCTTGTCACGATATTCTCGATTTATTTCCTGGATTCTTTCATTCGACACGAATGTAACGGAAAGTTCACTGCCTTCCTCGACATTCTCCTTCTCGGCCGTATAGTTCAGCAATTTTTCAATTTCATTTATTTCATGCTCTGACAATTCATTTGTTTCATCCAAAAAATCAATTTCTAAACTCATGCCTGCTTCACCTTCTGCTTATTCATTTCTGGATATTCAATTCTCGAGTGGAATATTCCCTTTAGCGTTTCACAAAGTGTATCAGCGACGGTATCCAGCTCCTTCAACGTGATATCACACTCACCCAGCTGGCCATCCTGCAGCCGGTCTCCAATAATATTGTGTACCAGATTTTCAATTTGTTCATGTGTAGGGTGCGCCATCGATCTCACAGCGGCTTCCACACTATCCGCGATGCCAATGACAGCAGACTCTTTTGTCTGCGGCTTAGGGCCAGGATAACGGAAATCCTCTTCTTTAACCTCATGCCCGCTTTGCATCGCCTTATGATAAAAGAATTTCAATAATGTTGTACCATGGTGCTGTTCTGCGATATCAATGATCTCTTTTGGCATCCTGTGCTTACGGAGCATCTCTGCTCCATCGGTAGCATGGGCGATGATAATGTTCTTACTGGTCAACGCCGGCAATTTATCGTGTGGATTATCCATATTAATCTGATTTTCAATAAAGAATTGCGGCCGTTTCGTCTTCCCGATGTCATGATAATAACAGCCGACCCTGGCCAAAAGTCCGTTAGCTCCAATCGCTTCACATGACGCTTCTGATAAATTGGCCACCATGACACTGTGATGGTAAGTGCCAGGAGCTTCTGTGAGAATTTTTCTTAAAAGCGGGTGGTTTGGATTGGAAAGCTCGATAAGCCTTAATGTTGACAGGATGCCAAACCCCGCTTCAAAAAATGGCAATAATCCGATCGTCAATACAGCTGAAACGATACCGGAAACAAATGCAGCAATAAAATAAAAACCGTATTCCAGACCAGAATACTGGCTGTTCCTTAAGAACAAAATCGAAAGGATCACAACCAGGTTAACCACCGATACAAACATCCCCGCCTGGAGGATTTTTGAACGTCGATTCTGTTTTTGCAGGAATAAAATGGCTGCCAGACCGCTGATTAAAATATAGATCCCGATTGTCACATTTAGTGTTCCAGTAATGCCTTCATTAAAGATGATGGAACCTGTAACAGCCAGGATAGCCATTTGAAACAGTGCCAGTCTTTCATTAATCAGCATCTTGATTAGCATTGCTCCCATTGCCGCCGGGAAAAGATAACCAATTTCCGAGTATTCAAATTCATCAAACAGACTGACCAGCTTCATCAACAAAATCGAGGTAATAAATATGATGCTGAAAATCAACAGATTTTTCTGCTTTTTATCAGCATTTTCCATTTCGTTGAAAATGACATACAAGGAAAAAAGTATTAATGCTACAAGCATAGCCAGCCCGATAAAAGGTTTATAGGAGTTTTCACTTTCTAACAGACCTACAAGCTGGAGCTTTTTATACACATCCCTGCTGATGAGCTGACCTTCATCCACGAGGATCTGCCCCTCGAGGATCCTTACAGGTTCAACACTGTCCATAGCCTGCTGGCGCTGACCTCAGTTGCTTCAGGATCGTAGAATTCATTCTGGACGACTGCATAGCGACCAAGTTCGATAACAGCTTTCTTTAAACTGCTGCTCAAACTTGTATACTTCAATTCTTCCTCAACATTTAATTTTGCATTCTCGACTTCATCTGCGGGAACACTGTGCTTCATCGTATTATTTATAGCCGTAACCGTTAGGTCCTTGGCAACCAGCAGCTCTTCCTTCGGTGCTTGGAGCAGAGCTATGAATACTTCATCAGATAGGCTTTTTGTTTCACTCTCGGTCAACTTCGTTTTTAACATGGCCAGTTTTTCTTCCTTCGAAGGACCTTCAGGAACAGGCTGATCTTCCACATCTGCCTCTTCAGCTGCTTTTTTCTTCTGGTCGATTTCTGCCTGAACTTCCTCATTAACTTCTGAAACCGAACCGAAAATGGAAGTGACTAAATCAACCCTGTTCTGTGCATATTCACTCTTGACCCTGTATACATCATTGACTTGTTCAACCGCTTCTCTGCGGTTCGCTTCCGTACTCTCTTTATCCTCAATTGTAATAGGCGACCGGATGGTTTTCTCCGACACAGAGAATAACTCCAAATTAAGCTTTTCTGGTTTTACATTGCTATACATCGCTGAATACATTACAACGCCTATCAGCAAAAATAATAAAACCCGGAAAATCTTTATATTCAACAAGTTCAATATGGCAGTTAATTGGACCTGCAGCTTATCCATATACAGCCCTCCTACTCGAAAAGCATAAGCGCCTTGACCAGACACTTTCCAAACGAAATATAAACTTTCTATAGATAGAAAATTTTAAAAAACAAAAAGAACAAGTTTGAGAATAACTGGGAAATATACTAACTTTATGTACCATCATATCAGTTTTCCCCGCAATTTTCACCTCTATTTGAAATTACAGCTGTCAATATCAGTTCTGGAGGAGTTTCATCCTCAGTAAAGGCAAAAGTCCGCCCTCGTTTTACCAAGAGCGGACTGAGATGTTATTCGATTTTACCATAGGCCTCGATGATCCGGCCGACAAGTGGATGTCGCACTACATCAGCCTGTTCAAGGTGTACAAACGATAGTCCGGAGACACCCTTCAGGACTTTTTCTGCTTCAACCAACCCTGACTTAGCACCTTTTGGCAAATCAATCTGTGAAGTGTCCCCCGTTATGATCATTTTAGATCCAAATCCCAGTCGAGTCAGGAACATCTTCATCTGGGCTTGAGTCGTATTCTGTGCCTCATCCAGGATCACAAATGCATCATCTAGAGTTCTACCTCTCATATAGGCAAGAGGCGCGATTTCAATCGTACCTCTTTCAATCAGACGTGAAGTATGTTCCGTGCCAAGGATATCGTGAAGGGCATCATATAATGGGCGAAGATAAGGATCCACCTTCTCCTTCAAGTCTCCCGGAAGGAAGCCAAGACTTTCTCCGGCCTCTACAGCCGGTCTTGTAAGGATGATTTTTGACACAGTACCATTTTTAAGTGCCGTGACTGCCATTACAACCGCAAGATATGTCTTACCAGTACCAGCTGGTCCAATACCGAAAACCAGGTCGCGGCTTTTGATGGCATTAACATAGTGTCTTTGGCCAAGAGTCTTGACTCTGATTGATTTACCCTTAACATTTTTGCTGATTTCTTCATCATATAGATCTTTGAAGTATTCCAAGGTACCTTTTTGAGCCATTTGTATAGCGTAAACAGCTTCTCTCTGGCTAATGCTGATTCCTTTGCGGATCACGGCCAGAAGATTTACCAAAACAGCCTGGGCCAGCTCCACCTTGTCTTCAGGTCCGGAGATTCCTACTGACTCTCCTCTGGTCACAATCGAGACACCCAGCTCCTGTTCAATCAGCTTTAGGTTCATATCTGCATTGCCGAATAATGAAATTGCTTCAGTTGGGTTCGCTAGTTGTATTTCCATCGTTTTTAAGTCTTCTGTCATTCTCAGTCTCCTTGATAATTGGTTGTCCTACTGCTATATCTTCAATGATCGTAAAATGTGTGGTTAGCTTTACTTTATCATTCTCGATTGACTGATGTAAAATTTTTTCCCCTTTAATGATAGCATTTTCAGGAAGGTAGTTTTTTATATCCTTTCTCGCCAAATCTTTTGCACTTTCTATCGCTTCCTGCCTCGAATAAATACGTGTTACCTGTTCCCGCTCCCGAATGGTCTTTTTTTCGACCTTTAAAGGGAGTTCCCACTTGAAGAATCTCACCGGCTGTTCAGTCACTTCGGTTTCGTATTCACTGAAATCAGGTTTTCCGAATCCCCATACAGGCAAACTCCTTCCGGCGACTACTAGTGAATATTTCTTTTTTTCATTCCCGTTATAAACCTGAAATGTACTCTTCAACGGCAATTCCACCTTCGTTGAATACCAAGTCTCACCGAGAATTTCCCCTGTGGCTGCTACAACTTTCATATCATCTTCTTTCCCATAAAGACCGGAAACAAGAAGCTGGCCGGGCATAACATAGTCATTCACTTCAACCACTGGTTCACCTTTTTCCACAAATATTTTTACAATGGCAGCCTTTCTTTTGGCTACCAGATGCCTCGGCCCTATTACTTCTGCCTTTTCCGGCTCACTCTTTTCTACAGCCTGGAAATGATAGGTCGTCCCTTTTAGCTCCACACCAATCCAGGTCAGAGCCCCAACTTTATCCGTCAGTTCCTTTTGGATACTTTCCACACTATCTATAGATAACTGCAATTTGCCGATTCCTATCCCCATTCTGTCCAATTCCTTGCGAATCTGGTGTTCAGTTGCCGGGCTCGCCCCTTTAATCTCTATACCCCAAACCATGTTCGAAAGAAGCATCATCAAACCTAGGAATAGGATTGCTCCTGCCAAAAACCCACTGTTTGTCCATAATTTATTTAAAAAGAAAGGGCCCCCTGCCCTCTCTAAAAACCTGATTTTACAGTTGCTGTCCCTTGCTGGAACCCTTAGTTTTTTTACATCCTGAAGATCGACATAAAAGGTGACGGCCTCTGATCCATGTTTTTTGACGTTCCATATCGAAACACCATTACGTGTCAGCTGATTTAAAAATCTTTCTATTCCCTTTCCAGTCAACTTTACTTTTACTGTACCAGAAAAGGTGTGTATCCATTGGTTTTTCATTGTGCTCCCCCTCAATCAATCATTTATATAAATAACCTGATCTATTTTTCCTTCGAGCAAGATTTCCTCAGGTAATATTGTCTTAATCACAATCGCTTTACCCTTGACGAGAAGCTGGCCCCCTTTAATCATCAGGCGCACTTCGCCATCAGAAAATGCCAGCAAACCCCGGTGATTCTCTATATAAATATGGACATGCCCAATCATCGTGATTCTAGGGAGATCCATCATGACATCTTGAGGAAGATCCATTTTTTGTGTCATCCATTTGCGTACATACTGGCCCCATTTTTTTGCCATAAAAAAAAAGAACCCCCTTTCATCTCATATGTATGAGAAAAAAGGAGGTTCTAGCACCATTTTTAACTTTATGGATGTGCATTCTTTCAAAACCAGTGCACGAAAGCATATTCTTTATCTAATTTCTCCTGACAGGGTTGTATTGCCTTTTAGCCCTTGGTTTGCCAAGAACCTCAGCCCATATTATTCCCTCTACAAGAGTGTCCCTGTCTGGCTGGAAGGCAACTTCAGGCTCTTGTTGCTCTCTCCGTTGCTTCAAACGGCCTGATGATTCACCAGCGGACATCCTGCCTTTACTTGATCTCTCTTTGTTCATCTGCTCCTCAGACTGAAGCTTTCTTTCAAGATAAACCTTCTGGAGATCATTAATGATTTCAACACCAGTTTCACCAGAGACCTGCTTTTCTGAATCCCGGCTTCTGGTTGATTCTCTGCGATTATCCTTTTCAATTTCAGATTGGGACTCAACCCTGGCCTCTGCCGGCTGTCTCCTGGCAGGGGCAGGACGAGGCTGCCTTGCTGGTCCAGGCTGTTGCATTGGACCGGGCGGCCTGACCGGACGGCGCTGCGGCGGCTGGCCATCCTGTGTCTTTTTGTTGAAAAGACTGGAGATGACCCCGATCAGAATAAACAGGGCTATTGGATTACTGAACAATTCAAATAAAATTTCCATGAGGAGCCCCCCTTTCTTTTAACGGGTTCTCGCATCAATTATTATTTTTGTCATCTTTTTTATTATTGTTTGAAAGCTTGCCAATGGACCCTCTCATATCTGTGTCTGCCTCGATATTCTGGATATTCATATAATCCATCACGCCAATGTTGCCTTCACGCAGCGCTTCTGCCATTGCCAATGGTACAGTTGCTTCCGCCTCGACAACTTTCGCCCTCATTTCCTCGACGCGAGCCTTCATTTCCTGCTCTTGTGCTACGGCCATAGCGCGGCGCTCTTCCGCTTTCGCCTGGGCAATCTTCTTATCTGCTTCCGCCTGCTCTGTCTGGAGCTCGGCACCGATGTTTTTGCCGATATCAACGTCCGCGATATCAATCGATAAGATCTCGAACGCTGTACCTGCATCCAGACCTTTTGAAAGGACTGTTTGCGAAATCATATCCGGATTTTCCAACACTTTTTTATGGTTATCAGAAGAACCGATTGTCGATACAATCCCCTCACCTACACGGGCAACGATTGTCTCTTCACCAGCACCCCCGACAAGTCGGTCGATGTTCGCTCTTACGGTAATTCTGGCTTTAGCTTTTACTTCAATACCATCCATAGCCACACCAGCGATGAATGGAGTTTCAATTACTTTCGGATTAACACTCATTTGTACCGCTTCCAGTACATCACGGCCTGCAAGGTCAATTGCTGCCGCTCTTTCGAATGAAAGCTCAATATTCGCGCGGTGCGCAGCAATCAGGGCGTTTACTACCCTGTCAACATTACCGCCGGCAAGATAGTGGCTTTCAAGCTGGTTCGTTGTAACATTCAGGCCTGCTTTGTGCGCCTTGATCATCGGATTGATGACCCTGCTTGGGATAACCCTTCTTAATCTCATACCAATCAGCGTGAAAATGCTGACCCTGACACCTGCTGCTAATGCTGAAATCCAGAGCATTACCGGTACGAATGTCAGCAAAACACCAAGGAAAATGATCCCAAGTGCAATTGCAACTAAAACAAATGCTGTACCTGCTTCCATATGAACTGCCTCCTAAAAAATATTATTCCATGGTCTTTGAATCTTCATCATTTTACAAATTAAATTCAAAGACCATTGGTATTTATCTCTACTTGTTGCTTCACCGATTCGTCGTGGCAAGAATACCTCAATGAACAATCCAATGAAAGAACAAATTAGATATCTCTAATCTCTCTGACCACAATTCTTGAACCTTCCGTTTTTACAATCCTAACTCTCATATCCTTTGCAATAAACCCACCCTCACTGACTGCATCAATACGCTCATCTTCAACAATGATCGTTCCAGAAGGTCTGAGGGGAGTGAGCGTAATTCCTTCTACCCCAATAAGTTCCAGGCGGTTTTTATTGGATACATAACCCTTTTCAGTGCTTGTTGAATCTGTGAGTATGATTCTTCTGAAAAATTTCATCTTTTTTCCAAACACCCTTATCATTAAAATAGATAAAACGATGGACGCAGTCAAGGCAATCAATAACGATATTCCCATATGGACCACATTATCCGATGCCATAAAAAAGCTTGCAATAATTGCTAATAACCCAATTGTTCCGGCTATTCCTCCTGGGATGAATACCTCTAGCAATATTAGCCCAACACCAAGCGCGAACAGAATCAATGTCTCGAAACCTGCCAGGCCGGCAACCATATGCCCATAGAAGAATAGAAGCAAAGCAGACAAGCCGGCAATTCCCGGCAGACCAAATCCTGGCGAATAGAGCTCAAGAACCAGCCCTAAACTGCCGATTGTCATCAAAATCGGGACAACGACTGGATGTGTTATGAATCTCGCAAGTTTTTCAGCGAAAGTCTCGTTCACATTCCGGATTTCGGCATCCTCATAGCCTAGTTTTTGCAATAACTCATCTAGATTTTTAACAGTGCCCTCGGAATACCCAACCTCGAGTGCCTGCTCCGCCGTCAGGGTAAGAAGCTCTCCCTTGCCTGCACCAAGCTCCGGAAGGTCGATGCTTTCATCTGCCATCGCCTGGGCATATATCGGATCCCGTCCGCTTTCAACCGCTGCTGCTTTCATGGCAGCAAACCAATAGGACTCCGCTTTTTTTCCAGCGGTATTGCCCTGCTGGTCGATGATCGCAGCCGATCCCATTGTAGATCCGGGAACCATATAAATTTCATCAGTATTCAGGGAAATATATGCACCTGCAGATAATGCCTGCTTATTGACGAAGGCCACAGTTTTCAAGTCAGTGCCTGTCAGCAGCTTTCCAATACCGCCAGCAGCGTCAACCGCTCCTCCAGGTGTATTCACATCAAAAATGATTGCTTCCGCACCAGCCTCTTCTGCCTCCTCAACTGCTCTCTCCAGGAAGGCAAGCAGGCCCTTCTCAACTGTTTCTTCAATCGGCACTACATAGACCACTTTTTGATCAGCATCTGCAGTGAACGGATAGATCCAGCTGGCCAGTGACAAGAGGATGATGATGCTCGCAATCACTGATTTTATTTTCAAATTGGCACCTCCATTCATAAATATAAGGCCATAGTGGTAATACGCAATTGAACCCCAAAAAGTTTCATTGATTTCCTACAGATTTTCAAATTATTTAGCCCAGACTGAAAGGTTCCATTTATTGTTAAAGATGGCCTTTCATGCATCCACATCCTGGTTATTGAATGTGCATTTACGGCTAGGCATCTTGTTTGGATTTATAGAATATTTTTTATGTGAACTTCATGGACCAAGGCCTCTTTCTGGCTTATAGAAGGAGGGTAAACCGACTGGGTTATCACCAATATGTATATTAATCAACATAACACAAAGCATCATCCCAGGACACTTTTTAGTATGCGCTAAAAAGGCCGCAAGAATATCCTGCGGCCTTCGAGCTTTTTATGAAAGGTGTTGTTGTACAAGTTTATTAACGAGAGATCCGTCTGCTTTACCTTTTACTTTAGGCATAAGGACAGCCATTACTCTACCCATATCGGCTTTAGATGCCGCACCGGTCTCTGCGATAGCTTCTTTGACGATTGCCATCACTTCTTCTTCGCTAAGCTGCTGTGGCATGTAAATTTCGACATGCTTTAATTCTGTTTGTATCTTTTCAACGAGGTCTTGACGACCAGCTTTTTCAAATTCCTGGAGGGAATCTTTGCGTTGTTTCACTTCACGAGAAAGTACAGTTAACTCTTCTTCTTCGGATAATTCCTGCTTGCCGAACTTGATTGCTTCGTTTTGCAGGGATGCTTTGACCATCCGAATTGTCGTGAGTCTGTCCTTTTCTTTGTTCTTCATCGCTTGTTTCATATCATTATTTAAACGCTCGAGCAGGCTCAAGTTGATTCCACCCTCTCTTAGAACTTGCGTTTTCTAGCAGCTTCAGACTTTTTCTTACGCTTTACACTAGGTTTTTCGTAGAATTCGCGCTTTCTAGCTTCTTGGATAGTACCTGATTTAGATACAGTACGTTTGAAGCGTCGAAGAGCATCTTCAAGCGATTCGTTTTTACGAACGACAGTTTTAGACATTCTCTTTCCCTCCCTCCGAGCACAACACACTAACACCAAAACACATGGGAAACCATGTACCTTGCAATTATAATATATCACTGGCAGGAGGTCAACTGTAATTAGCCCTTGTTTTTACATTATGTACTTTTGCAGGATATCATTCAGACTGAAAAATTTATTAGCATGTCCTGCACTCCTTTTCATACATTTAAATGGGAGGGGGAGTCCTATGGTCTATCTATTATTTTTCCTATTGTTTCTCGCTGTTTTCATCGGCGGAATGACATTGCTTCGGAAAGGCTTGTTCGAACTTTCCGCAAGCAGAATGAAGAACTGGCTGACCATCATGACTGATACACCACTTAAAGGGTTGTTAGCCGGTACCATAGTTACGGCCCTTTTGCATAGCAGTTCAGCTGTCATGGTGATTACGATTGGATTGATTTCTGCCGGCCTGCTGAAATTCTCACAATCAATCGGGATTATCCTTGGATCAAATATAGGAACAACCTTCACCCTTGAAATCATAACTTTCAACATCGATGCATTTATCGTGCCATTCGCTGTTATTGGTGCGATTTTAATGGTAGCACGTAATAAAACATGGCAAAACATTGGTGCCATTTCTTTTGGGATTGCTGCTGTTTTCGCTGCAATGCGCGGTTTCACTTTCCTTGCTGACCCTGTGACCAGCTTGCCGATTGTTGAAGCTGCGCTCGCAAATCTGAACAACAGCCATCTGATCAGTATCCTAACAGGCACGATTGTAACTGCCATGATCCAATCAAGCACAGCGATGACAGGGATCATCATGGGATTTTTGTCTGAGGGCACATTAAGCATGAATTCAGCAATTGCAGCGATGCTCGGTGCGAATATAGGCACTTGCATTACCGCCATGCTGGCGTCGATTGGTGCCGGCAAAGAGGCCAGACTTACAGCGTTTGCGCACGTATGGCTGAATATTGCTGGAGCAGCAGTCTTCTATCCCTTCATCGACCAAGTTGCTGCACTTGCTCCAATGACAGCCGCCAGACCCGAAGTACAGCTGGCACATGTCAGTGTCGTTTACAACATAATCGCTTCATTGCTTGTTCTTCCTGTTGCCGAGAAATTCGGCAGGATGATTGAATTCATTCATGGGAAAGAAGAACGTAGTTAGTGGTTGAAAAACTTCATTTGAACGAAAAAAAACTGAACGGCGATATATTTTTACGCTGATATATTCTTAAATATGGTCAATATACACTAAAAACTTGGCCGATAACTAACTTAATCGGTCTTAGAATCAAATCAAAAAAAGAGCTGGCATTTCGCCAGCTCTTTCACATTCCACTATATAACAGCTTGTTCAGCTACAATTTCATCTTCAAGTACTCGGACAAATTGCCCTTCATTGTAAGGATAGCCTGCTTTCGCAATCTTGACCTTCACAATTTTACCGATCATCTCTTCAGTAGCAGGGAAAACAACTTTCAAATAGTTGTCTGTATAACCTACATAAAGTCCGCTGTCTGGCTCTTCCTTATAGATTTCTTCAGGAATCACTTCAAGCACTTCATTTTCAAATTGTGAGGCATATTCCTTAGCAAGCTGATTGGAAAGCTCAATCAATCTGTGAACGCGTTTGTTTTTCACGTCTTCATCCACCTGGTCTTCCATTCTCGCAGCAGGAGTGCCTGTCCGTTTTGAATAAGGGAAAACATGCAGCTCTGAGAATTGATGCTTTTTAATGAAATTATAGGTTTCCATGAACTCTTCTTCTGTTTCACCCGGGAAACCGACAATGATATCAGAGGTAACTGCAAGACCTGGCAATACTTCCTTAAGCCGGTCTAGACGCTCTCCGAAAAATTCCATTGTGTATTTACGGCGCATACGCTTCAATACTGTGTCTGATCCTGATTGGAGCGGGATGTGCAAGTGACGGACGATAATATTCGATTGATCGATTACCTCGATCACTTCGTCTGTGATCTGACTCGCTTCAATAGAAGAAATACGAAGGCGCTTAATGCCTTTAACTTGTGCCTCAAGGTCTCTAAGCAGTGCAGCAAGGTTGTAGTCCTTTATGTCTTCACCGTAGCCGCCTGTATGGATACCAGTAAGGACGATTTCCTTGTATCCAGCATCAACAAGCTGCTGAGCCTGGCGGATGACCTCCTGTGGATCACGGGATCTCATCAAACCGCGTGCCCATGGAATGATACAGAAGGTGCAGAAGTTATTGCATCCTTCCTGGATTTTCAATGAGGCTCTTGTGCGGTCAGTAAATGCCGGCACATCAAGTTCCTCATAAACTCGATTCTTCATGATATTGCCAACAGCATTAATTGGCTGGCGCTCTTGCTTGTATTGTTCAATATACTCTAGCATTTTTACGCGGTCTTGTGTTCCGACAACGATATCCACTCCAGGAATCGCCATGATTTCTGCCGGCGAAGTTTGCGCGTAGCAGCCGGTAACACAAATAACTGCATCCGGATTCTTTCGCACAGCCCGGCGGATGACCTGACGGCTTTTCTTGTCCCCTGTATTCGTTACCGTACAGGTGTTGATGACATAAACATCTGAAGTAGACTCAAATTCTACTCGATCGTATCCTTGTTCCTTAAATAACTGCCAAATGGCTTCTGTTTCGTAATGGTTAACCTTACAACCTAATGTATGAAAAGCAACTGTAGGCATTATCTTCACCCCAATAATTCAAAATGATAAGAAACAGCAGACAAGGCATATAGCGGCGCTGTTTCTGTACGCAAGATGCGCGGCCCGAGACCACAAGCTAAAAATCCATTCTTATTTAAAAGGTCAACTTCAGCAGAGGTAAGTCCTCCCTCTGGCCCAAATACAATCAGGAGGCTGTCGCCTTCCCCCAATTTCGCGAGAGTAGAAGAAAGGACCGAAGCTTCACCTTCCCTCGCTTCTTCCTCATAAGCAACTAGCTTATAAGTATACTCGCCGCTTGCTTTGATCAGTTCTTTAAGACTGACCGGTTCTTTCACTTCTGGAACATAGCTGCGGTGCGACTGCTCAGCAGCTTCCTTGGCAATCTTCTGCCAGCGCTCAACCTTTTTGGCAGCCTTCTTGCCGTCCCATTTAACGATTGAGCGGGATGCGGTAAAAGGGACAAATTCATAGGCACCGAGTTCAGTACCCTTCTGAATAATTAATTCGAGCTTATCCCCTTTGGGCAGACCGCTCGCAATCACGACATGGACCGGGAGCTCAGTAGTCCCATCCTCCCATTTTACAACGTTTGCCACAACGATTTCATCGGTAATTTCTGCAATCTGGCAGACCGCGCTTTTTCCCGCGGGCGTGACACAGATGATTTCGTCCCCAGCCTTCATCCTCATAACACGTACAATGTGATGATAATCATCGCCGCCAATATGGAACTGTTCCATATTACCTTGTTCATCAATAAAATATCGTTGCATCACAACACCTGCTTTCTGAAAAGCGCAAGCGCCTGGATCAGCCTCGACAAGCTTACGGGGAACTAGGCGCTGGAGCTAAACATTTCTCAGAGTAAAATAGACAGAAAAAAGGGGATACACTTTCCCCCTTTTCCACATTATTTCTTTTTGCTGATGATCGCAACCCAGTCTTCCATGGAAATAATTTCTTCTATTTCAAACCCTGCGTTGATCATTGCATCCTTGACGACTTCTTTCTTCTGTTGGATGATCCCAGAAGTAATGAAATATCCGCCATTTTTTACGACCTTGCCTGCATCATCAGCAAAGCGCAGAATGACTTCTGCGAGGATATTGGCTACTACAATATCCGCTCCTTCTTCAACACCATCAAGAAGGTTGTTTTGTGAAATGGTTGCGACATCGTGGACTTTGTTGAGCTTTAGATTGAGCTTTGCAACCTGAACGGCTACATCGTCAAGGTCCATCGCTTCCACTTTTCCTGCACCGAGTTTAGCCGCTGCAATACTAAGAACACCTGAACCTGTTCCAACATCCACGACTCGGTCGCCAGGCTGGACCGTTCTTTCCAGCGCCTGGATACACATGACCGTTGTCGGATGTGTTCCAGTGCCGAATGCCATGCCTGGATCAAGCTCAATGATCAATTCGTCCGTGTTGACGGGAGTGTAATCCTCCCAGGTCGGTACGATTGTGAATTTCTCGGAAATTTTAACAGGATTGTAGTATTTCTTCCAGGCAGTTGCCCACTCTTCCTCATTCACTTCACTGATGGATACTTTATTCATACCGATATCAATATTGTAGATTATCAGGTTATTGATCGCTTCTTTTATCTCATCAACCGTTTCTCCAAGGAAACTGTTTACCGGCAGATAAGCTTTTACAATGACGCCTTCTTCCGGATAATCGTCTGGATTAAGCTGGTATATTTCTCCGAACTGGTCCTCTCTCTCCTTCTCAAGCTCCAGCGGATCTTCGATAACCACTCCGCTCGCGCCTGCTTCGTGCAGGATATTGGAAATCGGCTCAACCGCTTCATTTGTAGTTAAAATGCTGATTTCAGACCATTTCATTTATACCAACTCCATTCGATTAATCACCTTTAAAGGCACGTTTTACTTTTGAAAAAAAGCTTTCCTCCTGCTCCCCAAGTGGAGACTGTCCGCTTACTTCGGCAAACTCACGGAGAAGCTGCTTTTGCTTTTCAGACAGTTTTGTCGGAGTCACGATTCGAACCAGGACATGCTGGTCTCCCGTACCATATCCGCGGACATTTGGGACACCTTTGCCCTTCAAGCGGAACTTTGTGCCCGTCTGTGTTCCAGCAGGAACTTTCAATTTAACTTTGCCATGCAATGTTGGGACTTCGACTTCATCACCCAGCGCTGCCTGGACAAATGTGATTGGCATTTCACAATAAATATCATCGCCGTCACGCTCAAAGAATTCATGCGACCTGATGTGGAAGACGATGTAAAGATCGCCAGGAGGTCCGCCATTGATGCCGGCTTCTCCTTTTCCTGCCACTCTCAGCTGCTGGCCATCATCGACACCGGCTGGGATTTTAACATGAATCTTGTTCCTTCTGGTAACCTTCCCGGTGCCAGAGCAAGTTGAACATTTTTCTTTGATCTCCTTACCTGTTCCATTACAGTAATGACACACTCGGCGGTTAACGATACGT
This sequence comes from Mesobacillus jeotgali, assembly GCF_014856545.2. Lineage (NCBI taxonomy): Bacteria > Bacillati > Bacillota > Bacilli > Caryophanales > Bacillaceae > Mesobacillus > Mesobacillus jeotgali. Next base: position 3,390,084 of record NZ_CP109811.1, read on the forward strand.
CCAAATGGCGTGTTTTGTTCCACACTGATTTGTCCGCTGCCATGACAGTGTTTACATGTATCGACTTTAGTACCAGGTTTTGCACCAGTTCCGTCACAAGTATCACATTCTTCTTCACGAGGGATCTCGATATCTGTTTCTTTGCCAAATACAGCTTCCTCGAACTTCAAGGTCATTGTGTACTGAAGGTCAGCACCCTGTCTTGGCGCATTCGGATCACGGCGTCTGCCGCCTCCGCCGCCGAAGAAGGAATTGAAAATATCTTCGAAACCGCCAAAACCGCCGCCGAAATCGCCGCCGCCACCAAATCCCTGGTTAGGGTCAACATGGCCGAACTGGTCATAATGAGCTCGCTTTTGATCGTCGCTCAATACTTCATATGCTTCTTTTACTTCTTTGAACTTTTCATCTGCTCCCGGCTCTTTGTTGATGTCCGGATGGAATTTTTTAGAAAGCTTGCGGTAGGCCTTCTTTATTTCATCCTTCGAAGCCGAATTACTGACTCCGAGGACTTCATAGTAATCCCGTTTACTCATGATTACCACTCCCGAATCTTTTCACATAAAGATAATTCTAACATTCCCGTATATTCATACGCAATATTTAAAATATCTGGATATGCGGTATTTTGTGTCTCTTTTTTATTCATTGGCTGATTAATTAGCCAGCTGGCATTAAAAAAGCCAAAGCCAAGTATGACCTGACTTTGACTTTTTCGTTGCTATGACAGTCTATTATTTATCGTCATTTACTTCTTCGAATTCTGCGTCTACGACATTGTCGTCTTTCTTTGTTCCTTCTTGACCTTCTGCGCCTTGTTGTGCCTGCTGTTGCTTGGCAGCTTCTTCGTAAAGCTTGACGCTTAGGTTTGTAACGATTTCCTGAAGAGCATCCTTCTTAGTGCGGATTTCTTCGATTTCGCCTTTTTCGATTGCAGCCTTCAGCTCATCTTTAGCTTCGTTTGCCTTCTTGACTTCTTCTTCATCTACCTTGCCTTCAAGGTCTTTCAAAGTCTTTTCAGCAGTGAATACTAACTGATCAGCTTCGTTGCGAAGTTCTACTTCTTCTTTAAGCTTCTTGTCAGCTTCAGCGTTTTCTTCCGCTTCTCTTACCATGCGGTCGATTTCTTCATCAGATAATCCTGTAGAAGACTTGATTGTAATCTGCTGTTCTTTGTTTGTACCAAGATCCTTCGCACGTACGTTTACGATACCGTTCTTGTCGATATCGAATGTTACTTCGATTTGAGGTACTCCGCGTGGTGCTGGCGGGATATCAGCCAACTGGAAACGGCCAAGTGTCTTGTTGGCAGAAGCCATTGAACGCTCACCTTGAAGCACGTGGATATCAACTGCAGTCTGGTTGTCAGCAGCTGTTGAGAATACCTGAGATTTTGAAGTAGGGATTGTTGTGTTGCGGTCGATCAGCTTTGTGAATACGCCGCCCATTGTTTCGATACCAAGTGAAAGCGGAGTAACGTCAAGAAGAACGACATCCTTTACATCACCAGAGATAACGCCGCCCTGGATCGCAGCACCCATCGCTACAACTTCATCAGGGTTTACGCCCCTGTGAGGGTCTTTTCCAGTTTCTTTTTTGATTGCTTCTTGTACAGCCGGGATACGTGTAGATCCGCCGACAAGGATAACTTTATCCAATTCAGATGGACTTAGCCCCGCATCTTTAAGAGCCTGGCGAGTTGGTCCCATTGTACGCTCTACCAAATCTGCAGAAAGCTCTTCAAACTTAGCTCGAGTCAGGTTCACTTCAAGGTGAAGCGGTCCAGCTTCCCCAGCCGTGATGAACGGAAGTGAAATCTGTGTAGAAGTTACCCCAGAAAGGTCCTTCTTTGCTTTTTCTGCAGCATCCTTCAAGCGCTGAAGTGCCATTTTATCTTTTGAAAGGTCAATACCATTTTCTTTCTTGAATTGTTCTACCAAATAGTCAATGATAACCTGGTCAAAGTCGTCACCGCCTAGACGGTTGTCACCTGCAGTAGATTTTACTTCGAATACGCCATCACCAAGTTCGAGGATGGAAACGTCGAATGTACCGCCGCCAAGGTCATAAACAAGGATTGTCTGGTCTTCATCCATTTTATCAAGACCGTAAGCAAGTGCAGCAGCCGTTGGCTCGTTGATGATACGCTCAACTTCAAGGCCTGCGATTCTTCCTGCATCCTTAGTTGCCTGACGTTCTGCGTCATTGAAGTAAGCTGGTACTGTGATGACAGCCTTCGTTACAGGCTCACCAAGATAGTCTTCAGCATAAGACTTCAAGTATTGAAGAATGACAGCTGATAGTTCCTGTGGTGAGTATTCTTTGCCTTCAACTTCCTCTTTATGGTCTGTTCCCATGTGACGCTTGATTGAAATAATTGTATTAGGGTTAGTGATTGCCTGGCGTTTTGCCACTTCACCAACCTGGCGCTCGCCATTTTTGAACGCGATGACAGAAGGAGTTGTTCTGTTGCCTTCTGGATTTGGGATTACCTTTGGTTCGCCGCCTTCTAGTACGGCAACACAAGAGTTAGTTGTTCCTAAGTCAATACCAATGATTTTACTCATTATCAAATACCTCCTGGTTCTTTTATGTAGGCTCTTTTCGTAAACTTTGTTGCTTTCTAAAGCAAAAGTAAAAACCGGCACATGGTTTTTTACGAGTATGAATTCAATCTTTATTCAGAAGTCTCTTCGAAAAGAGCCCTGATACCACTGTTATTGGTTCACTTTTACCATCGCTGGACGAATGATGCGGTCCTTGAGCAAATAGCCTTTTTGGAACTCTTCAACAACAATGTTAGGACCGAAATTTTCATCTTCAGCCTGCATAACAGCCTGGTGAAGATGCGGATCAAATTCCTTGCCAACAGCTTCAATTACCTCAACGCCTTCATTTTTAAGCGCATCAAGCAAGCTGCGGTACACCATTTCCACTCCCTGCTTAAGGGATTTCGCCTGTTCATTATCCACATCCATCTTCAAAGCACGCTCGAAATTGTCGATAGCGGGCAGAAGATCCGTAATAATGCTTTGGGCTCTATATTTAGCGCTCGCTTCAAGTTCAATCCTTGAACGGCGGCGGAAGTTGTCAAAATCAGCCTGAAGGCGCAAGTAACGGTTATCGGCTTCATCAAGCTTCCCTTGCAGTTCAGCCAATTTCTTCTCCATTGGATCTTGTTCTTCCTCTTGAGCTGGCATCTCTTCAGTTTTTTCAGAAGCTTCATTTTCAGCAAAAACTTCCTCAACCGTTTCTTCCTCCGTCTGGCTGTTCAATTCTTGCTCAGTATTTCTCTCTTCTGTCACGTTAACTCACCTCCCTCAAAGTATCGCGGACGTTTAGTGCCACTGTTCCAGATGGTCTGGATTGGTTTATATTTCAACGAAGCAAACATGCTTCAGTAGAAAACACATGACGATTCAGGATGGAACAGGCTGCTCCACCCTTAATCAATATTTCCATGCTTATTTATTTTGATACAGCTGTGTCAGCACCTTGGACAAGTCGGTACTGATCAATTGGAGCAAGCTGATGACTCTCGAATACTCCATTCGTGTCGGTCCGAGAACCGCGATGGATCCTAACTTTTCTTCACCCATGGAATAAGTCGCAGTAATCAGGCTGCAATTTTCCATTGCAGAGTTATCATTTTCCGTACCAATCTTGACATTGATTCCGGCTGGGTTTTGCCTGATCAGATGATATAAACCATCTTCTTGTTCGATCATATTCATCAGGTTACGGATTTTATCGACATCGTTGAACTCTGGCTGGCTGAGAATGTTCGTCTTCCCGCCAAAGAACACCTTTTCACTGGCTGGCATATTCAAAGTATCCATGATTGAATTCAGGAATGTGTCATAACTGCTGATATGCTGGCGCAGCAGCATGGCGATCTCTTTGTAGATCTTGGAATTCAGATTGGTAAGCGGAACGCCTGCCAATCGTTCATTCAGGATATTGACCATTTTTTCAACATCTGATGGATCAACACTGGTTGGAAAATGGAACATCCTGTTTTCCACATGCCCAGTATCAGTTACGATGATGGCGATAGCCGTATCCTTATTCAAGGGAACGATCTGCAGCTTTTTCAGCCTGTTGTCCTTTACAGCCGGTCCTAAAACAATCGACGTGTAATTCGTCATTTCAGATAAAATTCTCGCTGATTTCTGGACGATTTTTTCCAATTCGTATATCCGTTCAGCAAAAATTGATTTTATAGCCGCCATATCTGAATGATTCACTTTTTGAGGCAGCAGAAGGTTATCTACATAAAATCGATACCCCTTCTCGGATGGAATCCTTCCAGAGGATGTATGGGTTTTTTCAATGAATCCCATATCTTCCAAATCCGCCATTTCATTCCGGATTGTCGCCGAACTGAAATTAATTTCTTCCTTTTTCGACAAGCTCCTTGAACCTATCGGTTGAGCTGAACGAATAAAGTCATCAACAATCACCTGCAAAATTAGCACCTGACGATCTGTTAACAACATCATCACCTCTGTTAGCACTCTATAAGAACGAGTGCTAATTCTAAAAATAATTTATCAATAAACGCTGTGGATGTCAATGATTTGATACCCCGATAAAGGATTGAAAAACTTCATTGCCGAGAAGGCGCCCCTGTCTCGTGAGGAAGACTTTTTCTCCATCCGTCTTGAGGAGACCTTTCTCAGACCAATCCTTGATTTGATCTGAAAATAAATGCAAAGGATTCCGGCCGAATTTTTCTTCGAAGTGTCGAATGGAGACACCTTCCGTTTTCCTTAGTCCAAGGAACATTTCTTCTTCCATTTTTTCCTCGACGGTAACCTTGTGGGCATCCATAATCGGAAGTTCCCCTTTGGATAATGGCTCCATATATTTTTTCAACGGCCCATAATTTGACTGCCTGATTCCATTGACATAACCATGGGCTCCGGCACCAAATCCAAAATACTCCTCGTTGTCCCAATAGGTAAGATTGTGTCTGCTTTCATACCCAGGGACAGCAAAATTGCTGATTTCATATTGCCTTAGGCCGCCGCTTTCCATTTGCTCCATGAGAGTTTCGTACATTTCCGCTTCCGCATCCTCGCCCGGAAGCGGCAGCTTTCCTTTTTGCATTAAATTATAGAATACCGTTTTGGGTTCAATGATCAATGAATAGCCTGAATAATGGACTAGTCCCAATCCAAGGGCTGTCTGGATTGATTGCACGAAATCCTGCTTTGACTGACCGGGAAGGCTGTATATCAAGTCGATGCTTATGTTATCGAAGCCTGCTGTTTTCGCATTTTCAATCGATTCAAACACATCCTTCGCCCGATGGCTCCGGCCAATTTTTTTCAAAAGATCATCATTAAAAGTCTGCACCCCAAAACTAAGACGGTTGACACCAGCATCTTTCAGGATGGCGAGTTTCTCTCTTGACAGATCGCCTGGATTTGCTTCAAAGGTATATTCCGTTTTACCGTCTATATGAAGCTGCCTGTTTATACCTGAAACAAGTCTCTCCAGTTGTTTTTCATTTAAGGCAGTAGGTGTGCCGCCCCCGACAAACACCGTTTCCATTGCTTGTTTGTTTGCTGACAGGCTCATTTCCTTCTCCAGGGACTCCAAGTAATCATCAACCGGCTGCCCCTTCATGAATACCTTGTTAAAATCACAGTAATGGCAAATATGGTGGCAGAAAGGGATATGGATGTATGCTGCTTTCATTATTCGTTCACTTCCCAGGTGGCTAAAAGCCAGATTTACTTTTTATGAGAATTGTTATAAACAGTGAATCTATTGAAAAAAGAGGCCAGAATCGCTTGCTTTAACAAGCACATCCAGCCTCCCCCGCTATTTTACTTCTTTGTATTGCTGTCGTCCATTTTCAGGACTGCCATGAAGGCTTCCTGCGGAACTTCTACAGAACCGACTTGCTTCATGCGTTTTTTACCTTCTTTTTGCTTCTCAAGGAGCTTACGCTTACGCGAGATATCCCCGCCGTAACATTTTGCCAATACGTTTTTACGCATCGCCTTTATGGTAGAACGGGCAACAATTTTCTGGCCAATCGCCGCCTGGATAGGCACCTCAAATTGCTGACGTGGAATCAGGTCTCTCAGCTTATCTACGATTACCTTTCCGCGTTCATATGCAAAGTCCCTGTGAACGATGAAGCTTAGTGCGTCAACTTTTTCAGCGTTAAGCAGGATATCCATCTTCACAAGCTTTGAAGTCTTGTACCCGATCAGTTCATAATCGAAAGAAGCATAGCCTTTCGTGCTTGATTTTAGCTGATCGAAGAAATCATAAACGATTTCAGACAGCGGGATTTCATACACGATGCTTACACGCGTTTCATCCATATATTGCATATCGATAAAGATACCGCGCTTTTCCTGGCAAAGCTCCATGATCGCACCAACATAATCATTCGGTGCCATCATTGTTGCTTTTACATAAGGCTCTTCAACACGGTCAATCTTCTGTGGGTCAGGCATATTAGACGGGTTGTCTACCTTCAGTTCAGTACCATCAGTCATAATGACATCATAGATAACACTTGGCGCAGTCGTGATCAAATCAATCTTGAATTCACGTTCGATACGCTCCTGGATGATTTCCATATGAAGAAGTCCGAGGAATCCGCAACGGAAACCGAATCCTAACGCCTGTGAAGTTTCCGGTTCGAACTGAAGCGCTGAATCGTTAAGCTCCAGCTTTTCAAGTGCTTCCCTTAGATCATTGAATTTCGCTGAGTCAATTGGATACAGACCGCAATATACCATTGGGTTCAAGCGGCGGTAACCTGGAAGCGGTTCAGACGCACCGTTTTTCGCATTCGTGATTGTATCACCGACACGCGTGTCGCCAACGTTTTTGATTGCAGCAGTCAAGAAACCAACATCTCCGACAGTCAGTTCTTCTGAAGGAGTGGCTTTCGGAGTAAACACCCCAACCTCTGTTACTTCAAATTCTTTGCCTGTCGCCATCATTTTGATTTTGTCGCCAACTTTTACCGTTCCATCGACGACTCGGATATAAGCAACTACGCCGCGGTATGCGTCGTATAATGAGTCAAAAATCAAAGCTTTCAAAGGTGCGTCCGGATTCCCTTGTGGTGCCGGAACCTTTTCAACGATTTGCTCAAGGATTTCCTCAATTCCGATTCCTGCTTTTGCAGACGCAAGAACAGCTTCAGAAGCATCCAGACCAATCACTTCTTCAATTTCATTTCTTACACGCTCAGGATCGGCACTCGGCAAATCAATTTTATTGATGACCGGTACGATTTCAAGATCATTGTCAATTGCAAGGTAAACGTTCGCCAATGTCTGTGCCTCGATTCCCTGGGCAGCATCAACAACAAGAACGGCACCCTCACATGCTGCAAGGCTTCGGGAAACTTCATACGTGAAGTCTACGTGACCAGGAGTATCAATTAAATGGAAAGTATAAATCTCGCCATCCTTTGCCTGATACTTCAATTGTACTGAATTCAGCTTTATCGTGATTCCACGCTCACGCTCGAGATCCATGGAGTCCAAAAGCTGGTCCTTCATTTCACGGGCAGTCAATGCATTCGTCTTTTCAAGGATACGGTCAGCCAGCGTTGACTTACCATGGTCAATATGGGCGATAATCGAAAAATTTCGTATTTTGCTTTGTCTATTAAGTCTATCTTCTCTGTTCATTGCGTTCACTCCTACTTTACTCGCGCATGTACACTATTGTTGATTATATCAGCAGGAATATCAAGATTCAATAAATAATAGAGGAAGTCTCGCGGACAGCAGCCTGAACTGAGCTGGCCTTGGAGTCCACAGAACGTTCACAGAATATTGGGAACTTATTAGGTAAAATAAACTGTAGAAAGGATGTGCACTATGTTTATAAAGAATCGCTCTGAATCGGAAGAGTTGAGAGTGCTGAAGGCCCTGAATCCGAGAATGGATTTAGCAGAGAAGGAGAAACAATATTATTTAAACCTAAAAAAAGGATTTGAAGGAGAGGTTATGTTTGATGGGTATCTGAAACGTATCGTCATCCAATCATTTATTCTTAATGATTTGCTGTTTGAACAAAATCATTCACATTTCCAAATTGACTCACTGATGATTTCACAGAGTCTCACTTACTTATTTGAAGTGAAAAATTTTGAAGGTGAGTATTATTTTGACGGTGATACATTTAGGAAAATTAATGGGACCGAAGTTAAGAATCCACTGCTTCAACTCGAAAGGAACGTATCTCTGTTAAGACAATTTTTCAATAGTATCGGATTTAAAATCCCCATTGAACCCTATCTCGTTTTTGTAAATCCCGATTTCACTTTGTACCAGGCTCCCCTCAACAGGCGTATCATCCTCCCGACCAACCTTAACCGGTTTATCCACCATATCAATAACCAAAAGTCTAATTTGAATTATCAACATTCCAGATTGTCCGACACATTATTATCATCTCATTTGACGAAATCTCCATTTTCTAAAATACCACCATATGAATATGCACAGCTGCGTAAAGGAGTGTTTTGCCATTCTTGCGGGGCTGTTATGGAGGAGTATAGTGGCCGGGAACTTATATGCAAATCCTGTTCAGTGAAAGAGAATACGAAAAGCGCATTATTAAGAAGTGCTAAGGAATTTAACATTTTAAATCCTAAAGATAAGCTATCTACTAATATTATCTATGAATGGTGTGGCGGCGTGTTTCCGAAGAAGACGATCAGGCAGGTAATGAAGGAAAATTATACTATTTCCGGTTATGGGCAATGGTCCTATTTTGAATGAAGATGTTGGTCACCAATGTGTTTATTGGTGACCTCTTTTTCGTGAATCCTGATTTTTGGTCACCAATGAAGGCTATTGGTGACCTCTTTTTCGCGAATCTTGATTTTTGGTCACCAATAAGGGCTATTGGTGACCTCTTTTTCTCAAATCCAGATTTTAGGGCACCAATAAGGGCTATTGGTGACCTCTTTTTCTCAAATCCGGATTTTTAGGGCACCAATGACAATCTTTTTTAAAACCCTGAATTTCGTCACCAAACATATCTTCATAATCCCCCTACCCAGATCCCCAACACAAAAAACAGCGGGCCAAAGCCCGCTGTTGCAACTCACTTTCCTGCAATCAATTCAACTGTTTTCTCGACGATGGTGGATACTCCATCAGCGAGTTGTTTTCCTAGTGATGAAAAGAGGTTGAATGCTTTCATTTCTTCTAGTTTTTTCCGTTTTTGTTCGAGGTCATGGCTGGAAATGTCATTTCCTAGAATGGCGGTTTCAAAGCTTCCGTTTTCACTTTCGTTAATGCTGAATGCACTTTTGAATTCAGGGTCTTCGTAACCTTTCATTTTATGGATGCCTTCATTTGCCTGCTGCATGCCAAACAGTACGGATATGAACATTAAAGAAGCAAGCATGAAGCTTTTAAGCATGAACATTTTCATCTCAATCACCTTACCGATTTTATTGTTTGTCAGAAGCTTCCTGCGGTGGCGCATCTACTTTTTCCGCCTGCCAGTAGAATTCGCTGAAAACATCCGCAAGTGCGTCGGCGGACCGGTTCAGCTCTTCGAAGGTGTTATCAACTCCGCCAAACTCTATTAGTAATGCATTCCCGGACAAGTCCTGATTGAACTTCCCATTCGTCGAGGCACCTTTTTTCTCGATGATACCCCTGCTTAAGCCCTTGCCGTATTTTTTATCAAGGAGACTATGCAGTTCCCTTGCGAGAGCAAGGTTTTTTTCATAATTGGCATTTTCTCCGCCGATAACAAATGCCAGTTTTGCGTATGGCTTTCCGTTGATATCAATTGTCGTTTTGTCTTTGCGGTAACCGTCACGATGGATATCAATAAAGTACTGCAGGTTCCGATCACCAGCCATCGCGGCTTGCACAACCGGCCGTGATTCCTGATAGGCTTTTCCAAACCCAAGCCCCTTTTGGCTGAGATTAGCCATTACATCGGTTTTATCTACCGTTGTTCCGATTCCGCGCTGCTCCAGGCTTGACTTCAGCTGGTCGCCGATCTTCGTGACATTCACCTTTGAGTGGTACGCCTTATTTGGATCGGTCACTCCCTTTAAATATGGAAGGTACGATTCTCTAGTATGTGTGAAGTAAATGTAGACTGCTTGGCGGTCTCCAGTAGAAAGCGGGGGTGCCGCCGTATTTTCCGGGGACCCTGATGTAAGGTCTTCGGTATTTTGCAAAGCTGCTTCCTGCTCTGCCATCAATACATCTACTGGAGGAGCCGATTCCATTGGCATATTGGTATAATTCGTTCCTTCACCGGCTACTAGAATCTTTCCGTCAAAAAGCGAAAAACCGGGAAGCTCCCTGCCGAGCAGGCTCCGTGGATCATCCAAATTAATATTGGTAGAAAGCTTAAACATGACGTTCGACAGCTTCGGTGTCTCATAGTCCTCTGGCAGCGCCTGAAGGAATTGATGGTTTTCCCAGCCCATCAGACTGAATAGCAGCTGGCCATTCAGATTGGTTGCGGCCTGATTAACAGAATCTGAGGTGATTCGATATTCAGGCCGCAGTGAAGTCATCGCTCCGCTTATTGAAAAAATCCCAATGAGAAAAAACACAAATGCTAAAGCCGCTTTTACAACTTGAGTCCCTTGGACAGCTACAATTATTCCGGATCGTTTACTAAGTCTCATTGTTCCACCTCTCTAGTGCAAGTCTAGTAAATGTTATGACTTTGCTAGAGAAGATAGAACACCGAATCCATCCGTAATATATTTGAAACAAACCTATCAAATGGAATCGCCCTAGTGTGTGTACATCCCCGTATTATCCTGGTCAATATTCGAATGAAGCGCAGAATTGAGCCCGCTGGCAATCAAATTGGCCATGTCATCTATGAACACATCCACTTCTTTAGGAGTCACCATCAAGTTGTGGCCCAATGGAGACAGAACCTCATAAATCAGCTTCCGCTTTTCTTCATCTTCCAGTGTTCCTATCATTCCGAGGAAGGTTTGACGGTGTTCTGCTTCCGGCAGATCTTCTTCTGTCAGTTTCTTTCTTTTGCCAAAACTCATTCCGGCCGGCACAAGGGACCTCGAAGGTTTGTCACCTTCTCTCATTTCTTTTCCAAAATGTTTCAAAATGAAATCAATCGTATCACTTGTAATTGAAACAGCATCTACTACTGTCGGAACTCCAATAGCAATTACTGGAATACCCAGCGACTCTTTGCTTATTTCCTTCCTTTTATTACCTACGCCAGACCCAGGGTGGATACCAGTATCTGAAATCTGGATGGTCGAGTTGACTCTTTCGATTGAACGAGAAGCGAGCGCATCGATTGCAATGACAAAGTCAGGCTTCGTTTTCTCGACGACCCCAAAAATTATGTCAGAGGTTTCAATACCCGTTAAACCCATTACACCTGGAGATAGAGCACTGACAGAGCGATAGCCTTCTTCTACGCTTTCAGGCTGAAGATCGAACAGGTGCTTAGTCACCAATAAATTTTCACACACAAGTGGCCCTAAAGCATCTGGAGTAACATTCCAGTTCCCCAAACCGACAACAAGACAGGATGCATCTTCCTTAATCCCGGATTGTTTGATAAAATGAGCAAACTCGTTTGCGAATACTTTTTCTACTTTTCCTTGCAGCTCGGTGTCCTGCTGGCGGATGCCAACTACTTCGATTGTCAAATATTGCCCCTGCTTTTTGCCAAGGCTCTTTTCTCCTTCAGCGGTCACCTCAACCAGGGAAATCTTTATATCATTTTCTTCTTTTTCCTTTATGATGACACCTTCAATATGGGAGAGATTTTCCTGGGTATGGACAGATGCCGCCTGGTCTGCCAGCACCATCTCCCTCGCTTCCACAGCCAGGTCAGTCCTGATTGAATACATGCTCAAGTCTACCGGTTCCTTCATTGTCGCATTCCTCCCAACACAGTTTGGCTGCTAAACAGCATACTATTGCCTATCTTTTCCTTTTACATAAAAAAACATTCACGATACACTAGAGTTAAATTAACGCAGAGTATTGCATTATTAACCCCTGTTTGATAAAATATCATTTGTTCTTAATAAATAAGAAATGTACTGGAAATGTCGAGTTCCATAAAATCTCGATGCTTTTTAGGAGGTGAACGGAATGCCAAACATTAAATCTGCAATCAAACGTGTGAAAACTAGTGAAGCGAGCAAAGCTCACAACATTACTGTAAAATCTTCTATGCGTACAGCAGTTAAAAAAGCTGAATCAGCAATCGTAAACAACGATACTGAAGCAAAGGCTTCATACGCTCAAGCAGCAAGCAAGCTTGATAAAGCAGCAGCTAAAGGTCTTATCCACAAAAACGCAGCTGCCCGCAAAAAAGCCCGTTTAATGAAAAAATTGAACGCTAATGGCTAATTTTTTTCATACTGCTAATAAAAAAACGACCTTTACGGGTCGTTTTTTTATTTTCTTCCTATGTAAAATGATCATTTCCTGCCATTGATCTGGAACAAAATCATTTCAATCAGCATTTCTTTTTTCATGCCGCCGGTTTTCATCTGGTAATCAGCGTCCGCAAGAAGCTTCATAATCCTGGTCAATTCCTCATCAGAAAATGCCCCTGCCTGTCCAGCTGCCAGTTTTACCCTGAACGGATGGATTTTCAAAGTCCCTGCAATCTGCTGCTGCCCATAACCCTTTCGAGCAAGCTCCTTCACCTGATAAATCAGCCTGAATTGACCCGTGATCACGGCCAGAATCTTAATCGGTTCCTCGTTTTGTTTTAACAAATCATAATAGATCCTCAAGGCAGACTCAACATTACGGTGGACAACCTTGTCGACGAGTGAGAAAATATTTTGTTCCAATGATCTTGCAGTCAGGCGGTCGACAATCTCTCTGCTGATTGGCTGGTTTTCTCCAGCATAAAGTGCCAATTTATCAATTTCAGAAGTCAGCATGAACAAATTCGTCCCTGCAAGCGTCAATAGAAGCTCGATTGCATCGCTATTGATTACAGCTCCATTTGCCTCAGCGCGTTCTTTTACCCAGGCTTTTGTTTCTTGTTCACTCAGCTTTTTCGCTTCAATAACCGTCGCTTTCCGCTTTAACTCCTTCGTTACCTTCTTTCGTTCATCCAGTTTTTCGTATGGAGCAGAGAAAACAACGATTGAATAGGGCGCCGGCTGTGAAAGATATTCCTCCAGCTTCGCTAAGTTATGTTCGACCTTACTTTTCGACTTTTCCGACGTCAAAAACACTGGATTTTGCAGGATGACCAATCGTTTTTCTCCCATGAACGGGAATGTTTCAGCATCTTCCAGCGCTGCCTCGATTGGCGTTTCTTCTAAGTCGTAAACCGAGAAATTAAAATCCTTTTCTTCTTCATTCAATACATGGTCCACAAGCATCTGCTTTGTTTCATTTATCAGGAAGCTTTCTGTTCCAAACATTAAGTAAACAGGATCAACCTGTTTTTTGCTGATTTTTTTCCAAATGTCCAATACCACTTTTTTCGCTCCGTTCAATCCAGTTTTGCCATATATCTATCGTAAAGAAGCTTGGACATTTTGACAAGCATTCTAAGGGAATTGACCCTCGGTTCGGGCCAATTCCCCTATTTATATTGAACGCTGAGATATAAGGCCTAGGATACTTAAATCTCAGCGGTGCATCGAAGTTAAGATTATTTTAGCCGCAGACGGGAAAAGTATTTGTGACAACTCTTGGTACATGGCACAAAATAGAGGAAAGCCTGCAGAATTGTTCTGATCACTTCAATTCGAATGCTGAGCAGACAAACACTGGATTTTTTAATTTGAATCGCTTATACTATTATAGAATTAATAGGGGGGATTGACTGTGAATCAATTCGAAGAAAATGTCCAAAGCAATCGTAATGACGCTGTTGACTCAGGTGTTGGATTCATCGTTTCTTTTGGATTCTTTGCAACAATGTTCATTATTGCGACAGTCGTGCAGTTAATCGGGAGTTAATCACGGCTACATAGGATAAACTTTTGGAGACTGCATTTACTTAAATGCAGTCTCTTTTCATGTGTTGTGATTATCAGGGGGAGAAAATTTTTTGTTCTTGCAATATACTATGGAATTTGAGTCGAAAACGTTCCTGAATTGCCTGTGAACTTATAAATGATTGCGCCATCTTTATCGGTCCTGAAAATCTGGATGCCGCGCAATTCTAACCTTTTGATGACTTCCTCACCAGGATGCCCATACCTATTTTTCTCTCCAACAGATATGACTGCAATGTCCGGGTTTATCCTTTCCAGGAAAAGATCCGAACTGGAATATTTGCTGCCATGATGCCCAACCTTCAAAACATCGATGTCAAAGTCAGTGATATTTCGGGCCATTGTCTTTTCTCCTTCAATGCCCAGATCGCCTGTAAAGAGCCATTTCTTTCCTCCAATAACTGCTTGAAGAACAATTGACTGTTCGTTTCGATCTCCCATGCTAACACTTGGGTTAAGAATCAAGAAATCTCCTTGGGCAGTTTTCCAACCAGTACCCATCCCCGCTAAATAAACATCTGTATCTTTTTCCCTGGCAAGATTAATGATACTTTGCTCTAAATCAGATTGATCCGATATACGCGGTATGATCAGCTGCTTTACCCCTATTTCCTTCAATACAGCATTGGCTCCCCCTATATGGTCCGCATCTCCGTGGGTTAAAATCATTTTGTCCAAAGTCCTGATCCCTTCACTTTTTAAAAATGGAACGACAATTTTTTCACCAGGGTCAAAAGAACTGCCCCTCTCCTGCCAGTTTTCCTTCTCAAAAGGCATGACACCGCCTGTATCGATAAGATAATTTCCCTGATTATACGGCATCTTAATGAAGATGCTGTCACCCTGACCGACATCCAGGAATACAATCTGCCCAAAAGGGTTCAAATAAGGCAAGACGACTTGGATTATAAGCGGTATTACCGGAATAGCAAAAATCCAGAGAGGCGGCTTTGATTTTTTCATCATAAATCCTTCCCAGATGAAAAAAAAGAATGGAATCAGAATGATTAGCAAAATGAGCAAAATTGGTTCCAGCTTACCGATTATGATTGTCGACACCGGAAGCTCTGATAGTTGAATGGCCACAAAATTCACCAGGTGGATAAGATTCTCCAGAAGATTTAAAAAGAATGCAGGCAACCCTCCCAGAATTGACAAAATAATATAGGATATCAACAAAATTGGCAGCAGAACGAATGAGAATAGCGGCACAAAAAGGAGATTAGCGAAAATCGAAATCGCAGAAACTTCGTAAAACGCGGCAAGGATGACTGGAAGACTTGAGAGCTGGGCTATAAAAGAAGCCCCGGCTGTTTGTTTCAGAAATGAAGGTAAAGATTTGAGTATAACTGGTGCTGAAATGATAAGAGAGAAGCTGACAGCGAAAGAGAGCTGAAATCCGGTATCGAACACGATGAGGGGCTGGAAAAGCGCCATGATCATGAAGGCTGCCGATACTGCGTCGAGCGGGGTCATTCGCATCGCTAAACGCCTTGAGCCGATCAGCATCATCAGCATGGCGGCCGCCCTGACAACAGGCGGAGCAAGACCAGTCATAATAGCATAAATGGGCAGGAAGATCATGAGCAGTATTTCTGTTTTCTCCTTCGTCACTCCTATCCTGATTAAAATGAAAAAGAACATTCCAGTTAGCAATCCGACATGAAGGCCGGAAATCGCCAGTAAATGCACGATTCCGATTTTTTGGTATGAACGTTCCGTTTCGGGATCGAAGAGATTCCTTTCACCAAAAATCAACGCTGCTGCAAGAGCAGAGGTCTCCTCAGGCATGGAATGTTTTATCCTGGCAATTTCTCTGTGCCTGAAAGCTTTTAGTGCTGTGATAGTACCTTCTTGTTGAGAGCAAGTCTCCAGTGAAAGTTTATCGACATCTAAAATCCAGGAAATCTTATTTCGTTGAAGATACTGCTTGTAATCAAACGCATTAGGATTTCGCGCAGATGATGGACGATTGAGGGTCCCTGAAGCTTGACAGTACATCCCAGGGATGAGGAGTTCTTGAATTGATTGTTGTTCCGTTAATGACTTGATTTTGTATCTTACAGAGAGCCTTTCATTGGAGGGCATTGCTAGAGCGTAAGCAAAAAGGAGGTCGCCATCCACGTGGATTTCATCATCAAAAAAAATGAGGAAGCTTTTTTCCCTGCCGGTAAATTGTGTTTCAAATTGAACGGAATCAAAATATCCTGATGCTATAAATAAGAAATAGCAGCCGGTCATCAGCATCAGATGGGCAGCAGGAAGTTTTTTCAGCTTTTTTAACAGGATCATGCCAAACAGAAACAATGCCACGTATGCCGGCTGTTTTTCAATGATTGTCAGCAGACCCAATAAGGAGACAGCCGCCAGGAAAAACAGCTGTCCTTTCATTGGCCCAAATCGAATTGGCTTCATATTTTTTATTCCTTAATCTCATTATTTAGATAAGTGGACAACCTCTACATCCCTTAAAAACAGTTCATTATACTTGTTAGGGTAGGCGCTGCGGTACACGATCCTTGAAACACCTGATTGCGCAAGTGTCTTGGAGCACTTTTCGCAAGGCTCATGAGTCACAAAGGCTGTTGCACCCTTTAGCAGACCTCTGTCTGCATGGATGACTGCGTTCTCTTCTGCATGCAAGGTCCTGATGCATCTTCCTTGCTCGTTGATCAGGCAGCCGGCGTCCTCACAATGGTCATGCCCATGTATAGAACCGTTGTAACCAGTTGACACAATATGCTTGTCCTTTACAATGACACATCCAACATGCAGCCTCGGACAGGTAGAGCGCGTGCCTACTTCTTCTGCGATATCCAAAAAGTATTGATCCCAACTCTTTCGTTCCATGTTGTTTTCCCCCTTTTATGACTCAAAATATGCAACGGCATTATTAATAAATCCCTTTCCCTGTCTCTAATTTTAATACTTATCACCAAAGAGTCAATTTCGATGCAGCTAGTTAACAGAAATCAGGTCCTTCAGTTTTTCGAATGTTTTATCCCCTATCCCGCTGATTTCCTTTAAATCTTCGATTGATTTGAACGGACCATTTGTTTCCCGATGCTTAATAATGGCGTCTGCTTTTGCAGGCCCTATCCCCGGCAATGTCTGCAGCTCGCTGGATTCAGCAGAATTAAGGTTCACTGTCCCTTTCCCTGCACTCTCCCCCAACTCGGCTGGCAAAGCTGCCTTAACCTCCTCTCCTATCCTCGGTACGTATATCGCCATTTCATCATGGACATACAGCGCAAAATTGATGGCAGCCGTATCAGCATCCTGTTGAAGGCCTCCAGCCAATTCGATCAGGTCAATCACTCTTCCCCCTTCATTGATCTCATAAACGCCCGGATTAACGACAGCTCCTTTGATATCAGCCATCATCTTTATTGCTTCTTCATCTACTTTGGTTTTGTTGTTTTCATCTGTCTCAGTTTCTTGATTGGAAGCAACAGCAAAAGCTTCTTCACTCATTTCCGTCATCTCTGCTTCTTGATCGAAGGAGGAATAGATAAAAAATAATAAAGCGCTCATTCCTGCTATAATATAGATTTTGTTTTCCTTGATCCAGTCCATAAAATATCAACACCTTTCTATATGTCATAAACTGAAATTTGAAATCATATGGATATAGGAGAATAAATGTATGAAGGAGGGAAGGGTTATGAAAATAGGGATTATAGGCACAGGGAATATGGGGAGAATTCTCGCCGAAGCTCTCATTGATGGGAATGCCGTTTCCCCTTCTTCAATGATGATTACAAACAGAACCTTATTAAAAGCGATAGAGATTCAAAAAATATATCCAGGTGTATCAGTTGGAAAGAATGCGGCAGAAGTTGCTGAATACGCTGACGCCATTTTCGTCTGCGTTAAGCCTCATCATGTTTTGGGGGTCCTCGATACCATTAATCCTGTGATTACAAGGGATAAATGCCTGATCTCCATAACAAGCCCAATCAGTGTGGAACAAATTGAAAGCATTGTGGATTGTTCTGTCATGAGAATAATACCAAGCATCACGAACAGGGCGCTGGCCGGTGTTTCACTCTTCTCATTTGGAACCCGATGCAAGACAGAATGGAGGGAAGCACTGTTTACCCTTTTAAAAAGGTTTCTGTTCCTCTGGAGATCGAGGAGAATATTACAAGAGTGGCGTCCGATATTGTCAGCTGCGGTCCGGCTTTCTTCAGTCATCTTGTGCAGAGTTTTATTAATGCAGCTGTCAAGGAAACGGAAATTGACCAGGAAACTGCCACCAAGCTTTCAAGTAAGATGCTAATCGGTTTAGGAGAACTTCTGAGCCAAAATCATTATACTTTACAAACGTTACAGGAAAAAGTTTGCGTTAAAGGCGGCATAACAGGAGAAGGAATCAAGGTATTGGAAAGTGAAACGGGAGATATGTTTGAACAATTGTTTCAAGCCACGCATAAAAAATTCGCAAAAGAACTGGAGAAAACGAAGGAACAATTCGGTCCCTAAAAGATTTCTCTATAAGTCTTTATAATCCTCCTATATAAATGTGACAAATTTAGTACAAGAAAAAGGGTGTCCCAAAGTAAAAACTTTTGGGCACCCTCTTTTTTTAGTATGGCTTGTAAAAATAGTCCGTTGATTTCCGTTCCAGGCCCTTCGCTTTCCGCGGGGCTGGCGGTGAGCCTCCTCACCGCCGTTGGCGTCTGCGGGGTCTCACCTGTCCAGCTGATCCCGCAGGACATTGATTGAGCTTCCTCGAACCTGCCCACGCACGATGGAAATGCGTTAGCATTTTCGGAGGAGTCTGCGTACCTTCCACTCCAATCAACTCAGAGTTTTAAATTAATGCATACTTCTGTTGTTTCACTGAATTCAATCGAACTTTTGAGTGTGCCTTTTTCCTATTCACAGCTTTTTCATAGCAAAAAACAATCGCTCAGCTGTTGGCTCGGGGGCTTTCATAGAGTAATCCCCGGTGACTTCAATATTCGCAAAGCCTGCCTGCTCTAGCCATTTCACATAAGAATCCTCTGGATATGTACGCTGGTAATGCGATTCATCGACTCGGTCGTATTTACCTGATGATTCATCACGGACGAAGAAAGTGAGCTCATGTTCAACACTGTGCTCGCCTTCTCCTTTGAAGCTATTCCAAATATAAGTGATTTCTTCATCATCCCAGGTAAATGTCGCATCGGCAAAAATATGTTCCATTTTATAGACAGAATGGACATCAAACAGAAATAAGCCCCCTTTTTTCAAGAGGCGGTGCACCCCTTCAAGGGTCTGCCGGACTGCCTGTTCATCCTCCAAATAATTCAGGGAATCACAAAAGATGCCAATGATATCAAATTCCCCTAATTCATCAAGCTCCGTCATGTCCTGCTGGAAAAATTGAATTGGCAATGACATCTCCTGAGCTTTTGCCTGGGCTACCGAGAGCATATCACTTGATAAATCCGCACCGGTGACATCAAAGCCTTTTTGCGCAAATCTTACAGATAGCTCCCCGGTGCCGCATGCGAGGTCGAGGAGCTTCATTCCGTTCACTTGAAATTTCTCTTTGTATGCCTCTACTATCGAAACCCATTCATCGTAGGGTACGTCCTGCATAAGCTCATCATACAAATAAGCGAAACGTTCGTAAGACATTAATTTAACTCACTCTGTACGTTTTCGATCGGAGCATCTCCCCATAGGCGCTCGAGATTATAGTAGCTTCGCTCTTCTCTGTGGAATACATGGACAACCACATCACCGATATCGATCAGCACCCATCTTGCTTCATCAAAACCTTCCATCCTCTTCAGGCTATGTCCCTGTTCTTCAGCTTTCTCCCTGATTTCTCGGGCAATCGCCTGTACCTGCTTATCTGAATTCCCGTGGCAAATGATGAAATAATCGGCAATCAATGAGATGCCTTTCATGTTCAGTACCATAATATCTTCTGCTCTTTTATCATCCGCTGCTTTTACCGCTGTCATTAATAATTCGCGATCACTCATTAAATCAACCTCCTGAATTTTGTACGATGCTGTTGTATGCATTGAATGTATCCGGAAAGACCGGCTGGTTTTTCTTCATTAAAAATTGAATGGTATTTTTCATCGATTGGACCAATGCAATGTCCAAATCATCTTCTGCCATCTTCCTGACTTCGTCCACTCCAGGAAAATGGCGACCTGGTTCAATATAATCAGCCAGATAGATGACCTTATCAAGAAGCGTCATACCAATCCTTCCTGATGTATGATACCGGATTGCATCAAGGATTTCCTTGTCATTGATGCCCGCTTCCTTTTCTGCAAGATACGCTCCTACTGGCGCATGCCAGAGTTCACTGTTAAACTCGAGCAGGATTGCCGGCATTTTTTGTTCCTCGATGATCTGCCTCATTTCATCCTTTGGGCGAAATTTAGCGTAATCATGAAAAATAGCAGCCAGTTCCGCTTTCTTTGTATCTGCTCCATATTTCCCGGCAAGCTTGATGGCTGTCTCCATCACGCCAAGAGTATGCTGGTAACGGTGTTCAGTTAGTTGCGGCTTCACAATCTGAAGTGCTTGTTCACGTTCCATATAGGCCATGCTCCTCTATATAAACCCTTACAGAATCGGGCAGCAGATAGCGAATGCTCTTTCCACCCTTTACTCTTTCTCTAATCATACTTGATGAAATGTCCATTTGCGGTGTTTCTGCATAAAGAATATCATAAGAGGTTTCTGTACTGTAAGAAGGTCTGCTGACACCGACAAACTTGACCATTTTCACTAATTCATCAATTTTATGCCATTTTGGCAGATATTCAACCATGTCTCCGCCAATGATAAAATAAAAATCAATTTCTTTATACATATCTTTTAATATTTTCATCGTTTCATACGTGTAAGATGGACCACTTCTGTCGAGCTCTGCTTTTTCAACCTTGAATTGCTGGTTACCAGCTACCGCAAGCTCGAGCATAGCCAGCCTGTCTGATTGGCTGATAGGCTCATCAACTGTTTTATGAGGCGGCAACTGATTCGGCATGAACCAAACCTCATCAAGCCCATAGGCATGCAGCACCTCATTTGCAATCACTAAATGTCCGGTATGCGGCGGGTTGAAGGTTCCGCCTAAAATGCCAACCTTTTTCAAACAGGCACCTCCCAGTAATTATCTTGGAAGAACGATTTGCTTATTTTCTCGGGACTCTTTATATAAAACAATTGTATTACCGATTACCTGGACAAGCTCTGCTTTGGCACCGCGGGAAAGCTGTTCAGCCACAGTGTCCCTGTCCTCGTCACAGTTCTGCAGGATGCTAACCTTGATCAATTCTCTCGCTTCAAGCACATCTGCGATTTGCTTGACCATATTTTCATTTACCCCACCTTTTCCAACTTGAAAAATCGGAGTGAGATGATGGGCTTTCGATCTTAAAAAACGTTTTTGCTTACCTGTTAACATATGTTAACCTCCTAAATTTCTTAAAACATTCATTTCCATTCTATCAACGTCAGGAAAAATCCCTGTCCATTTTTCAAAAGCAAGCGCTCCCTGGAAAACAAACATTCCTACACCATTCTGTATTTCAGCTCCCCTTTTGGAAGCTTCTTTTAAAAACTCTGTTTGCAATGGATTATAAATTATATCACTAACTATCGTATTTTGGGCTATGTTTTCAGGAGACAGCGGCAAACTTTTTGTATCTGGCACCATACCAATAGAAGTCGTCTGTATGACCAGCTGATATTCAGCCAGTGATTTTTCAGCTTCTTCGCGGCCAAGAACGTTTGTATCCACCTTGAAAGGGCAAGATGCTGCAAGTTCCTCAGCTTTTTCAGGAGTGCGATTATAAAGATCAATTCGCTCAACCCCTGCCTGGGCCATTGAAAAGTAAATCGCCCTCGAAGCTCCTCCTGCACCAATAATCAAAGCTGATCTTGAACCAAGATCAGCAGCCATATATTCAAGCCCTTTAACAAAGCCAGGACCATCCGTATTATAGCCTACCAGAAGGCCATTTTCGTTTTTGACAGTGTTGACCGCCCCTATTGCTTTTGCCAGTGGATCAACTTTATCAAGGTGTGCCATGATCTCTGTTTTATGCGGAATGGTTACATTAAACCCGCTCACACCCAGGGCTTTCAACCCTTTCACAGCATCCGCAAGATTCCCTTTGCTTACATGGAAAGGCAGATATACAGCATCGATTCCATACAGCCCGAATAAATCATTGTGCATGGCAGGAGACATTGAATGCGCAATAGGATCGCCGATGACACCGAACAATTTTTTCAATTCCTCTCCCGCCCTTCTATTTAAGTTGGATCGCGTAACATCTTATTATAGAATACCCCTTACACGGCTCTAAATAAGTGACCTTCTCAGCATAACATGAACGCCTTTAGGGACATGCGCGGCAATTTTTGCGCCAGCGTCATTGACCGTTACCCAGCCAAGCCCTGAAAAAACAACATCAGTTTTCGGTTCCTTGATGGTGAACTCATGACGAACAAGTTCAGGGAATTCATCCATCTGCTCACGGCGCGGCGGAGTGAGCAGCTCACCAGCATGATTCTTATACAGCTCATCCGCCTTTTCAAGCTTAGTCCGGTGTATGCTGATTTCATTCGGCACATAACAGGAGAAAGATCTCCTGCCCCCGGATATATAATCAAAACGGGCCAGACCGCCGAAAAACAGTGTTTGCTGTTCGTTTAACTGATATACTTTCGGCTTGATTTCTTTTTTAGGTGTGATGAACTTTAAATCACGCTTATCCACGTAGTGCGCCATCTGATGATGGTTGATGATACCTGGTGTATCAACAATCGCTTTTCCATCCTCAAGCGGAATTTCTATCATATCAAGAGTAGTTCCCGGAAAGTGAGAAGTCGTGATGACATCTCCTTCCCCTGTCACTTCCTTGATAATCCTGTTAATAAACGTAGATTTCCCTACATTTGTACAGCCTACAATATAAACATCCTTGCCATTGCGATATTCATCTATTGCCGCAGCAGCTTCTCTGATATTATATCCTTTTGCAGCACTGACGAGGGATACATCAATAGGATTGAGCCCCAGTTCCCTGGATTCCTTCTTCATCCAGTCAATCAATTTCCGCTGCTTGACCGATTTAGGAACCAGATCGGCCTTATTGCCAATCAGTAATACTGGGTTTTTTCCGGCAAAACGCTGGATTCCTGGCAGCCAGCTCCCATTGAAGTCGAAAATATCAACAATCTTGACAATCAAAGCATCCTTGCTGCCAAGTTCGTTCAATATTTTTAGGAAGTCGTCATCCGTCAGGCTAACATCCTGGATTTCGTTATAATTTTTCAAGCGGAAGCATCTCTGGCAGACGACAACCTCTTTTTCCAATGAAGATGCCGGAGCATATCCCAATTCCTCTGGCTTCTCCGTCTGGATTTTCACACCACAACCTGTACAGTTAAATTGCTCACTCAAATTTTAGTCCTCCCAATTAAGCTTTCCTTGTTTCCTGAACCAATTTAAAATTCTTCTTTCTACTTTCCTGTTGAACCTGGTCACAAATCCGTCCGTCTGTGCAACTGGAACAACGAGAATCGTATGGAAGCCGCTTCTGTTTCCGCCAAGTACATCGGTTAAAAGCTGGTCACCAATCACGACAGTTTCTTCTTTGCTTAACCCCATTTGTTTTAATGCTTTATTGAATGCACGGGTCATTGGCTTTCTAGCCTGAAAGATAAACGGTATTTGCAAGGGATCCGAAAATGCCCTGACTCTTTTTTCATTATTGTTCGAGACAATCGTTACGAGTATTTCATGTCTCCTCATATTATCAAACCACTCGATAAGCTTTGGGGTCGCATTCGGTCGGTCCCATTCAACGAGTGTATTGTCGAGATCTGTTATGATGCCCTTTACGCCTTTTTCCTTTAAGCTCTCAGGCTGAATTTCAAATATACTTTTCACATGCTGGTCCGGCAAAAAATGCTTTAGCAATTTCATTACACCTCATTAAATAAATTCCTATCATACCGTTAACATCATACCCAATTTTATCCTCGTATTCAAAACAAACATATAAATAGATAAGAAATAAAGAATTTATTCCCGCTAAAGATTGACAAAAATTCTATTTATTCGCCTGTATTCAAAATTTTATAAAAAAATCTCAAAAAACTTTTCGACAAAATCCAGCCTTTTCCAGCCCTGTGGATAACCTTATACACAAAATACACATTGATTCTATTAATAATTTCCCATTTATAAACAAATTAATCACAGGTTATCCACCGCTGTTTGTGGATAATTAGAACAGTTGTTCTCTAAGTTTCATTCTGATAGAGTAAGGGTAGAACAAAACAACTTACAATTATATGCAATTAGCATCTGTTTTAGAAGATCCTTTTGGGGGTGAATGACTGGAATGCGTAAACTGTCGGACGAGCTGTTGATCGAGTCATATTTTAAAGCAAGAGAGTTGAATTTAAGCTACGAGTTTATTCGTTTGATTGAAACCGAAATACACCGGCGTTCATTATCTAACCGAATTAAAGCCTCATCCTGACAGCCCCTAAAAGGGCTTTTTTTTTGCCCTTTTAGTAGTCATATTCATGAATAACCTAAGAATGGCTAAAGGCACAGATTCATTCTGTGCCCCTCACCTTTTAGACTTGTCCATTTAATGTGCCGATTTTCTCTCCATACTTAATATGATAGGGAGGAGTGATTTCCGGCAGCAGGTCAATAGAATCCTTCTCAAACAATAAGACTACTGTTGAGCCAAAGGTGAAGTATGCCATTTGCTCACCTTTCTCCAGCTTCTCGCCACAGTGGGTTGTTTCAATCGAATTGACGAACATGGCGCCTACTTTGATTACCGCTGTCATACCCGCTGCATGTTTGATTTCAGTAATCTTCCGATAGTTTTTAGACAACGGATAGTTTCCATATTTCAATCCTATTTTATTAACAGGGTGCGACTTCTTTCCCAAAGTCCACTGATTAACGACCTCACCAGCCACTGGGCTATGAATTTGATGGTAATGGCTTGGGCTCAGGTAAAAAATCATATAAGTCCCCTGCTCATACCTGGCCATCGCTTCGTCATTACCAAGCATTTCGGATATAGAATAGACCTTCCCTTTTACCGTGATCGTGCGATCAGCCTCAATTTGGCCCACTTCTTCGATTACCGAATCTACAGGACTAACGACTGACAGAGGATCTTGATCTATCTTCCTAGAGCCCTCTTTCAGGTTCCGGATGAAAAATTGATGGAGACTTTCATACTCCCCAATCGGCTTTTCCATTTCCTCCTGGTTGATATTATACGTTTTAGCAAAGGAAGGAATAATCCTTTTGCTGCTTTTGGATTTTGCGAATTTATGCAGAATGGCTGAAGTCCACTTCCCATTTGTCAATTCGATAAGCAGACGATATATAGATTGTAACAATGCTATTACCTCCGATAATGATCTATGCGCTTGCACCGAATAGATTGTTTGTTTTGCTTAATTAATTAAAATTTCCGAAAAGTATTAAAAAGAAATCTTTACGAAAATGCATAATGAGCTTAGAATTATATATTATTATATAATAACCCAATGTGCCAGTTCCCTTTTCTGATTATGAGGAGTGAAAATATGTTTTTGCATGATGTACTTGACAATACTGTCAAGAAAGTAAAATCCCAGACAGCCAATCTTCTGACACTGGTCAATCTTTCTTTAGGCGGATTCGCAATCATTTTTGCCATTAACGGCAACCTGAATTTAAGCCTTTTACTGATTTTCATTGCTGCCCTGGCTGACCGTTTTGACGGCATGGTCGCAAGAAAGCTCAATATCGAATCTGAACTTGGAAAACAGCTGGATTCCATGAGTGATATTATATCATTCGGGGTCGCGCCTGCACTATTAATCTATCAGGGAATTTTATCTGATTTTGGTGCTCCCGGAGCCTTCTTCATCGTTTTCTATATAGGCTGCGGCGCCTTCCGCCTGGCACGATTCAATATCACCGAGAATACCGGGTATTTCACAGGATTGCCGATTACAGCAGCAGGAGTGCTGGCAACACTGAGCTTCCTGGCCATCCCCCTTCTCCCACCGCAGACATACCTGTTCACTATGATGACCCTCAGCCTGCTGATGGTCAGTCCTTTCAAGCTTAAAAAAGTATAAAAACCCAGCCTGACAACGGCTGGGTTTTTGTATGTTTTTTTATAGATTTAGACGCAATTCCCCTAAAAAAGGCTATTTCAATTGCCAGTTTGGAAATCTGCTCTGGTAACAAAATTACTCCTCAATCAGAGCCATGAACTCCTCGACATCCTCCACACACATACGGACTGCTTTTTCCCAGAAATCCTTTTTCGTGAGATCGACGTTCAGGTGTTTTTGTGCCAGATCCTCGACCGTCATGGA
This sequence comes from Mesobacillus jeotgali, assembly GCF_014856545.2. Taxonomy (NCBI): domain Bacteria; kingdom Bacillati; phylum Bacillota; class Bacilli; order Caryophanales; family Bacillaceae; genus Mesobacillus; species Mesobacillus jeotgali. The sequence continues at coordinate 3,416,461 of NZ_CP109811.1, forward strand.
AGCGGAGTCCTTCAACAGAGCAATATATTTTTCTTCATATCCCTTTCCTTCTTCTTGGGCCATCGCATAAATGCCAAGGGAGAATAAGTAACCGAATGTATACGGGAAGTTATAAAACGGTACTCCAGTAATAAAGAAGTGCAGCTTTGAAGCCCAGAATAATGGGTGATACTGATCCAGCGCATCGCCGTATGCTTCTGTCTGTGCATTTTCCATCAGCTCACCCAGTCTTTCTGCAGTGACAACTCCTTGCTTGCGTTCTTCATAGAATTTTGTCTCAAACAGGAACCTCGAATGAATATTCATCAAAAGTGCAACAGAACGCTGTATTTTATCTTCCAACAGACTGAGTTTCTCTTCTTTTGTTTTTGCGTTTTTGACAGATGCATCAGAAACAATCATTTCAGCAAAAGTAGAGGCAGTTTCGGCAACGTTCATCGCATAATTACGATTAAGCAAGTGTAAATCTCTCATCGCATATGTGTGGAATCCATGTCCAAGCTCATGTGCAAGTGTAGAAACATTGGATGGTGTTCCTGAGTAAGTCATGAAAATCCGGGATTGGCTGCTCTCAGGGAAGAAGGTATGGAATCCGCCTGGAGCCTTTCCAGGGCGATCCTCTGCCTCAATCCAATTGTTTTCAAATGCCATCTTCGCAAAGTCTGCCTTCTCCTTGCCAAATTGCTCAAAATTCTCGATGATAAAATCTGCGCCTTCCTGATAGGACATTTTTGACTCGGTACCGCCAATCGGCGCATCTAAATCGAACCAGCTCAGCTTTTCAAGCCCAAGTAGCTTTGCTTTCCGATTCAGGAATTGAACAAATGGCTCCTTATTGTCAGAAATGACCTCCCACATGGCATCAAGTGTTTCTTTTTTCATCCGGTTAATATCAAGCGGCTCTTTCAATACATCTTCCCAGCCGCGGAGTTTATAGACATTCAAACGAAAGCCTGCAAGATGGTTAAGAGTTTTTGCAAAGGTGTCCTCATTCTCTCCCCAGGCTTTTTCCCATTGAGCAAAAATCTCCTTACGGACAGAGCGGTCAGCATCAGAGAGCTTATTGGCTGCCTGGCCGACAGACAAACTTTCCTCTTTATAATTGATTTTCGTATTTCCAACAAGAAGGTCATACATCTGGCCCCAGCTATGGTATCCGTCTACACTCAAGGCATTGATTGCGGATTCTTCTTTTTCGGAAAGTTTTTCCGCAGCACGCTCGCGTCGCTCTGTCAATACAAAACGCAGCTCTTGCAGCAATCCTTCCTGGACAAGCTCCTCCCAAACACCTTCTGAAAAGCTGGATAGCTTCTGGTCAAAGATCGTCAGCGCTGTTTGCAATGAAGCACTTAGTTCTGTGACTGCCGATTTTAATTGTCCGGCTTTTTTATCAGAAGTATTCTGAGCATGCAAACAGCTTACAAAAGCCCCGGCCTGCCTTACCTTCCTGGCTGCTCCATCAAACATTTCAACAAGACTCGCCAGCCTTTCTCCCTCGCTTTTCTGGTCGGCTGGCTGCCAGCTCTCAACTTCCCTCTTAAAACTTGCAATATCTTTCCCTGCAGACTTAAGGTGCTCAGCGAATGCGGGTGAATCACTTCCCCCTTCAAAAAACACGTCTAAGTCCCAAACTTCAGAATATGTATTGGACATTGATTGGTTCCCCCTTTTTTTCTATTATATTATTATAAAGTTATTTTTCTAAAATTTCTATTTTTTCAAATGTTTTTCTGGATATGATTCTTCAGGATGATGCAGAACCCTTGTGAACCTGATTAATAATTAAATTATTCGCAAGGGAAATAATATGCAAGAAACAAAAAAATAAAGGTTTACCCCTGATTACAGGATAAACCTTTCTGCCTTCTATCCGTAGAAGTACCACCAGCCGCCAAAAATCAGGACTATGACCAGCAGGATGATGAACAGTGCAAACCATACACCACTTCCGCCGTAATATCCCGGATAACCCCCATAAGGTGCACCGTATGGTGGATAGTAACCGTAAGGCATACTTTCACACTCCTTTTCTGTATCCTATTATTACTTTATGGGATTCTGTCCATTTTGGTTTGGGCTTTTGGCGAACCTTTTTAAAAATGTTTTGTAAAACTCGATATATGTGCACAGTTTTTCCAAACTTTTAGGGTAGGATTAACTTAACAATTATATTTTCAAGGAGTTTTTTTATGGCTACGATTTTGTTGGTAGACGATGAAACGCGAATGCTTGATTTGCTGGCACTGTATTTGACACCATTAGGATATAAATGCATTAAAAAAACTTCAGGCAGTGAAGCCATCAGCTTTCTCGAGGACGACAACGCTGATCTCGTTTTACTTGATGTCATGATGCCTGAGATGGATGGCTGGGAGACATGCAATGAAATTCGCAAGCATTGGGATATCCCTGTCATCATGCTTACTGCCAGGAGTGAAAAGCCTGACATTGTCCGAGGCTTGAAAATTGGAGCTGATGATTATATCACCAAACCATTCGATGAAGGGGAATTAGTTGCTAGAATTGAGGCAGTGCTGCGGAGGCAAACTGCCCAAAGTCCCCTTCTTTCTTTCAATGGTTTAAAACTTAATATAGATTCCTATGATGTACAGTTCAACGGAACTTTGATTCCGCTAACCCCAAAGGAATTTGCCCTGCTCAGTCTTTTCCTGCAAAACGTCAACAAGGTCTTTACAAGAGAACACCTAATTACCACAATATGGGGATATGGTGTTGATACAGAAGACCGTACGATTGATTCACATGTCAGGAACCTTAGAGATAAACTTCGAAAATCTGGTTTTGCCGCGGACAATCATTTGTCTACCGTTTGGGGTGTAGGGTATAAGTGGACTGATTGATTAAATTTTTGCTATAAATGGTTTCATTCATAATCCTTTGGATAAAGAGAGATAATAGTGACGTTAACTTTTAGACAGGAGGAATATGGAATGGAAACATTATACGATCGTCTGGGCGGACAGGATTCCATTTCAAAAGTAGTGGATGTATTTTACGAAAAGGTACTGGCTGATGAAACAGTCAACAAGTTTTTTAAGGAAACGGACATGGAAAAACAGCGCCGGCACCAATCCTTGTTCATAAGCTGGGCATTAGGCGGTCCTAACCAATATTCCGGAAGAAGCATGGAGCTTGCTCATAAAGGCATGAATCTTAATGATGAGCATTTTGGAGCTATCGCCAATCATCTTGCAGCAAGCCTGAGGGAATTCGATGTATCGGAAGAAGACATCAATCAAGTTCTGGAGAAACTGACAGGCATGAAGAACGATATTCTTTATAAATAATGAAGAAAAGGAGAGGGAAATCCCCTTCTCCTTTTTTTATTTATTCAATTGTTTAGGCAGGTTTTGCAGGAAGGAAATCATCAAGGTCATGCCTTCCCTGGTTTCTTTCTGTGTTACTGCCTTCATCAGCTGCATGGACGACAACGGCTCTTTATCCTTTGTTTGCTCTTGAGCATCATGGAACGCGGTGAGCATTCCGTCTACCAGGTCAATAGCACCAAGCTGGACGAAGGAGTCTGCAAGTTCTACACCTTTGATTGCCTTCTCGGCCATCTCCGTCACCATCGGGCCGGTCATGGCACCCTTCATGGCAGCTGCCATATCCGCAAGCTGCATCAAGGATTTCAACACACCTGTTTCTTCCATGCGTTTTACTTCCATTAAAGTACGCTCAAGATTCTCAGCCACCTCAGGAAGGGCCTTTAATAGGGAAAGTGTTTCAGGCTGAAGCAGATCATCGGCCATCTCGACCATCTTGACTCCTGTTTCGGCTATAGTCGAGACCATTTCACCGGTTACCGCGTTCATGGCTGCATCGGTAAAACTGACGAGTTTATGTTGAGCATTTAGTTGAGCTTGAGGTGTTTCTGTAGCCATCTCAACCACCCCTTCTATAAAATCCCTTTGGCATTTAACCAGTAAAGCTCATTGTATACTGCTTTGAACCAGTGCAGCAGGTCAGATGTTTCTGCTGGCTGCGGCGGGTTGTTGTAATCAAATGTAATCATGCTGGCATCTTCAAGGCTGTTTTCAAGGAAGCAAGCTACCTTGCCATTGTACACAGCAGTTTCCGGACGTCCTGTCAGTCTGCTGATGATGTTGGCAACAAGCGATTCAGACTGATAGTGCGCTGTTGAGCCGGCTTTGCTGATTGGAAGATTCGTAGCATCACCAATTACATATACATCGTCCTGGCCAATCATCTTTAATGTTGAACGGTTTGTCGGAATGAATCCTGATTCATCTCCGATGCCGGAATCAATCACAGCTTTAGCGCCTGTATGGGCTGGAATAGTAATAAGCATGTCATATTCATGTTCTGAACCATCCATCGTGATGGCCACTTTGCGCTTTGGATCCACTTCTTCAAGATTGAAGAATGTCTCGTATTTGATATCGCGCTTTTCGAATTGAGGAAGTCCCCATTCTGCAACTGGAACCAATGAATGGATACGGCCGATAGGATAAGCGTATTTGATTTCGATGTCCTTGCGGCGGCCATTCTTGCGGTAATAGTCATCCAGCATCAATGCCAGCTCAAGAGGTGCAGCAGGACATTTATGCGGCACATCGATTGTGATCAGAATTTTTCCTTTTTCCATCGCTGCAAGATCATCGCGCAGGCGTTCTGCACCATCAAGGGTATAGAAATTGTGCGCTCCTTCTCTTAAGCCAGGCACACTGTCAAGGTCAGGATGTGATCCAGTTGCGATGACAAGGTAGTCATACTGGTACTGCTTCTTGCCTTTGACCGTCTTCTTCTCGACATCTATTTTTTCTACATCATCGTATACAAGGTTCACATGGCGATGAACGAGTGACTCCTGTTTTCTAATGAAGTGCTCAGATGGCTTTTCATTGAAAGCGATGAATAAGTATCCTGGCTGGTAGATATGCTTTTCTGTATTGGAAATCAAAGTGACTTCGACTTCACGCTTCTTGATTTCTTCCCCAAGCTGGCGGGCTAGTCTGTTTGCGACCATTGTACCTGCGCTGCCGGCACCAAGAATAACAATTTTCTTTGTCATTTGGTCCACACCTCTTTACTGGATTCTTTGATGAAGGCTGTTATCTGAACAACAGCGATCACAACGATTACTTAACCTTTTTAACTGCGATTTTGAATTCATCGCCATCATTTTCAAGGTAGGCAATTTCGTGCCCCATTTTATTTACCCACTCAGGGATATCGACTGCTGAACCTTTATCAGTTGAAAGAACTTCTACAACATCGCCAACTTGTGCTGTCTTGATTCCTTTTACCAATTCCATTAACGGACCTGGGCAATATGCTCCTCTTGCATCGATTGATTTAGTTACTTGTACTTCACTCATGATTTTTTCCTCCTATATAGTTAACTTTTATGTTAAAATTAGAAAAGATTTTTTATTTTTGCATGAAGGGGAAAAGGTTGAAAGGCCTGCACGCCGTACCACTTTTTCCTGCTTCTGCAGCTTACATTGTAATAACTGTTGCTCCTTGAGTCATTCCAAGGAATTTTGTAACCCCGATTACTCCATCGAATACATCAATCATATCTTCTTCTTGCCAATCCATGATGTCCATCGCCAATGCGCAGCCGTAAATATTAAGTTCTCCCATGTCCTTTCCTTCTTGTAAAAGTGAATCAAATAATGGGATCTTTTTAGACAGCATTTCCTTTCCGATTGTACCAGTGATGAAATCAGTAGTTTCAAAGCTGTCTTTGCGGAAAGATTTCAAAGCGTTCATTGTGACAAAAACATTCACAGTCATGCCTGACATTGATGCAACTGATCCGACCAATGCACCAGCATGCAGCTTCTCAAGATCTTCTGATAATAAAATAACGGCTAAAGATGGAGCTTGTTGTTCCATAATTTATTTCCTCCTAATAAATTCGAATGATTTACCTTACACCTGAATTATACCTATACCCCTATGTCTATGTCTGTTTCTTTTATGTGAACGTTCTTAGTCTAAAAAGTGACAAAACAAGGTGGTCATAGAATTATCTCTTGCTTCTTCAGAATATTATTCTGGCTTAAATTTCCAAAATAAAATATTTATGCGGACAGACACAATCGTCCCCCTTCAGACATAGGAATTTATTATAGGCGAAAGCCTAAAAAAGCGGGGGTGGAAACATGTCGGGCATACTAACAGCACTCGGGTACTTAGTTAAAGAAGTGATCCTTCTTGTTTCGTATGTTAAAAACAATGCATTTCCTCAACCGTTATCTGCAGCTGATGAGCGAAAGTACTTAAGGTTGATGGCTAATGGCGATCCACACGCAAGAAATATGCTGATTGAGCACAACCTGAGGCTTGTCGCACATATCGTGAAAAAATTCGAAAACACCGGCGAGGATTCGGAGGATTTGATTTCTATCGGAACAATCGGCCTGATCAAGGCTATAGAAAGCTATTCGGAAGGCAAAGGCACAAAACTGGCAACATATGCCGCCAGATGCATAGAAAATGAAATCCTCATGCATTTAAGAGCATTGAAGAAAACCAAGAAGGATGTATCTTTGCACGATCCAATCGGACAGGACAAAGAAGGAAATGAAATTTCGCTGATCGATGTCCTGAAGTCAGAATCCGAAGATGTCATTGATACCATCCAGCTCAATATGGAGCTTGAAAAAGTAAAAGAATATATCGATGTCCTCGATGAGCGTGAAAAAGAGGTCATTGTTGGCCGATTTGGCCTTGACTTAAAAAAGGAAAAAACACAGCGTGAAATTGCGAAAGAACTCGGCATCTCAAGAAGCTATGTTTCCAGGATCGAGAAGAGGGCATTGATGAAGATGTTCCATGAATTTTATCGTGCCGAAAAAGAAAAGAAGAAGAATAAAGGGAAGTAACGCACGCAAACCCGGGCCTACGCTCCGGGTTTGCGTTTTTTTTTACAAAAAAAAGGTATCAACCAATATTGATTGATACCTTTTTAATACTCTATTCCACGCTTACTTCTGCAGCAACTACGAGACCGACAGCGCCGCAGATTACCAATCCCATGACAATCAAGAACATGCCTATCACCCCTTCAGCATTCATCCGTGTTTACACCAAATTTACCATATAATGACGGTGCTAAAAGGAAGAGGTTGTGAACATTTTGTTAACGATGGGATTTCTTTTTCCTGAATATTAGTGTTAACAACAATACATGCAGTGACATACAGATTACCTCCCGACTCCGTCGTTAGGTGGTGTCCTTCTCCACCCATAAGCTAGCCAGTCTTCTTTGAATTAGATAAATCATTTTCATTCCACCTTTCTTTAGTTGATTATTCAAATGAATTAAAACGGGCGCAGCATTGTTTGACGAGTTTTATTGTCTTCCACCATTTTTTCTACCATTTCGTTATGGCGAATTTCTTCTAAAGACATTTGGCGTTTATTAATTGTAATTGTAAAGAACAAGATATTTAAGGTCATGATGAGTTCACCTCCTTTTTATTTCCACCCCAAAAAGCCGCAAGAATTCCTCCCCTGCGGCTAAAATGGGCACAAAAAAGCCACAGGGCACGATTCTCCCTGCGGCCATGGATGTATAAGTGTCAAAAAACAGCTTAAATAATCCCGTCCGATCCGGTCGAATGTGTATTGCGATATGAAGTTTGTGCATTATTCCAGTATCCATTCATGATCATTTCACTCGACCTCCTTTTGAATTATTTAACCACATTGGTAAGTATATCCACTTTACTTTAATTTGTAAACCTTTTTTTGGCCGATTTTTCCAAAAAAGTATTCGTCAAAAACCAACAAAAAAAAAAAAAACGCCCCCTAAGGACGTTTTTATTTCTTCATCAATAATTCCTGGCCTTCTTCTGATTCAATCAGCTCGTTGCGGTATTTTTTCGCAAAAGAAAAGAATACGATAGAACCAGCAAGAAATACAACGGACGCACCAGTAGCAATATATATATCTGTCATCACTTTCGTTTCAGACGGAAGGATCGTTCCAAGATAAAAGAAAACTCCCACAGCAAGCAGGACTGTCGCAAACTGTTTAAAATCAACCATTTTCTCATAGAGTTGCTTAGCCTTCATTAATATCACCTGCATTTTAATAGACTTAACCACAACCCTACTGTAACATCTTTTAAACATATTTTATGTATGTAATATTTGGAAAATAGGTGGTTAGGATCTTATGTGTGGTGATTTAAGGTTTTGTTAATCTATTCGAATGCACTAGAGCTGCTGCTTCGAACAAAACTGGCTGCTCCAGCTGTGTTTTTGTCCGAACCTGCGCCTAATCTGCTGTTTCTTCCTCCAGACCAGTTACTACTTTCAACCTTATATTCCAATAAAATAAATAGCGTGGAATAAATTCCACGCTAAAAAAAGTTTCCCCCTACACATTAATTAAAACTTCCAGTTCTTCACCATCTGATTGACGATCTCAAATGAATTCTTGGAAGCGAGCTTCGTGAATTCCAGGAAGTTCACGTCTGCTGAGCCATCTGCCTGGTCAGACATTGAACGGATAATCACGAATGGGATGCTATTCATGCTGCAGACCTGTCCCACGGCTGCGCCTTCCATTTCTGTACAATACCCATTAAGCTCCTCATATAGAAACTTTACTTTTTCACGGTCGGCGATAAATTGGTCGCCTGACAGAATCCTGCCGCTAATAATTTTCTTATCCTCAACAATTTCTTTGCTTGCTGAAATCGCCAAATCCACCAATCGCTCGTCGGCTTTAAATACAGAGACTTCCGTATAAGGGATTTCCCCTAGTTTGAAACCGAGTGCACGTACATCCATATCATGCTGCACACAATCAGTGGAGATGACAATATCTCCAATTCTCAGGTCAGGGTTCACAGCACCCGCGACACCTGTGAAGACAACCTGGGATGCGGAGAATTCATCAATCAGGATTTGAGTACATACACTCGCATTCACTTTTCCTACACCAGATTTACAAAGCACAACGTCATACCCATTGAAGGTGCCGACATAGAAAGTAATACCCGCTTTCTTTTTTACATCATAATCCTTCATGGCGTCGAGAATATGCTGTATTTCTTCATCCATTGCCCCAATAATACCGATTCTGCTCATTATTTGTGTCCTCCAATTTATAATAATCTAACTTCCGGTTAATTCTCTCCTGGCTTCAGGCGACTGATTTCGTCCGACCCCATAAGCCGATTTACTAACTATGTAAAAATATTTTATGACAGGAGTTTCGACATTCGATTTGCCTCATAAAGCACTTTTTCTTCATCTATCGTTGTAAACTGTCCGTCGGCAAGGATTTGTTTTCCCTGTACATAGACATCCTTCACATCACGTCCAGATCCAGAATAAACAAGGTGGGAAACTGGATTATGCTTAGGATAAAAGAAAGACTGATTGGAATTTACGACAATAAAATCTGCGTCTTTTCCTGCTTCAAGAGATCCAATCCGATCATCCAGCCAGAGGGATTCTGCTCCATGGATCGTAGCCATCCTCAAAGCTTCCTGAGCGGTAATGATTGTCGCATCCTGGCCGAATCCTTTATGGATCGTCGCCGCAGCTTTGAGCTCTTCAAACAAGTCGAGATTATTGTTGGAAGCTGCACTGTCTGTCCCAAGGCTGACGGTCACTCCCTTTGCGAGCATTTTGCCAACCGGGGCAATGCCGCTTCCCAATTTAAGGTTACTGATGACATTATGTGATACTTTTACATCTTTTTCCGCGAGGATTTGAATATCTTCGTCATTCACATGCACCGCATGGGCAACAAGCGAAGGCCGCTCAAAGAATCCCAGCTTTTCCAGGTGGCGTACCGGTGTAGCGCCGTATTCCTCGATATTCTTCTCAACTTCAAATTTCGTTTCGGACATATGAGTATGCAGCGGAACATTCAGCTCAGCCGATTTATCAATGATCTGGGCGATATATTCTGGTGAGCAGGTATACGGAGAATGCGGTGACAGCATCGTCGTAATCCTTCCATTGGCGCCGTTATTCCAGCTCCTCGCAAAATCTGCCGCTTCCTTAAGCTTGCTCTGTCGAAGTTCCTCCGAACCAAAGCCTATCACACCCCGGGTCAGTACTCCACGGATGCCAGCTTCCTCAACAGCCATTGCGATTTCATCCATATTGTCATACATATCAACAAAAGTCGTTGTACCCGTTCGGATCATTTCAAGGATGGAAAGCTTTGCACCCCATCTTGCATGCTCAGGAGTATATTTGGCTTCAAGCGGCCAAATTTTATCTTCCAGCCATGTCTGCAAAGGCAAATCATCTCCATAGCCTCTCAGCAGTGACATCGGTGTGTGTCCATGGGTATTGACCAGCCCAGGGAGCAGGATGTTCCCTTTTAAATCTACTTTTTCTTCATAAGAGGTAAAATCATCAGGTGTAATGCCCACATAGATGATTTTCTCCCCTTCAATGCCAATAGCCCCATTCTCGATCACTTCATGATCTGTGTTACTTGTAACAATCGTTCCATTATAAAATATCTTTCTTGTCATATTGATCTCTCCTATGTAAGAACACTTACTTACTAGAATCTGGTGCTAGTGCTTAAAATATGCCTGCCGTTTTAATTTATCAAAATAAGTATCATTTTTATAGAGAATTTGCTATTTTATTTTGTGTAGATACTGTTGAATGCAAAAGGAGAACGATTCTATGGATTTTCAATTTGAACTAATAGAAGACAAAGTTGAATTTTTTGAAGCGGTCGATTTGAAAACACTTGAACAAAAAATCAATAAGCAAATCGAAATCAATAAAGCGATCATGCTGTCCGTCCATCATGTGTCCCATCAGATGCATCTAGACGATAAAGGTAGGCTGTTTTATTCTGCGGTTGTCCACTTCAAGGCAAAAAAATAAAGGGGCGCTGCTTTCAAGCCCCCTTCCAACTTTACGATTGTTTTTGATCATTTTGAATCAGTTCTTCGACTTTTACCGGCTTCCAGCCTTCGCCGTCCACCCACTCAATCCAAACCCTGAATGTCTGGTCACTGCCCTTCTCAGAGATTGTTCCAACCGCTGTATTAGGCGCACCGCCATTTCCATTAAACCATACTGTCATGTTATCTTTATCGATTCCTGTAGCATATGAATAGGCCAGAATCATTTCCTGCCAATCTACCGCATTCTGGTCAAATACGGTAGTATGTTCGCCGGATTGGGTCGTACCAACCGGTTTCCACTCAGGATTCTCGATCGTTTGTTTCACATTGGCATCACTGCCGCCTTCTGTCACGATTGGATCGGACAATTCTTCTTCCTCAGCAGATTCCTCGTCTGCTTCTTCTTCTGACTCTGATTCATCTGCTTCCTTTTTACCGGATTCCTGGCTATCTTCTTTTTTGCCAGCATCCTTGCTGTCCTCTTTTTTATCCCGAGAGGCTGCGTCCTGATCCTTCTCAGCCACTACACCGTTTTGGTCGGCTGCCCCTTCATCATTGCTGAAGAAAATGTTAAATGAGACAATTCCAATTAACAAAATGACGACAACAATCAAGCTATTTAAAATAAGGTTCGTTTTTCTGCGCTTAGCCCTTATTCGTGAACGTGTCCCCTCATTTAGGTTATCATAATCATCGTGCTTCAAGATCTTTCCCTCCCTTATAAGGTTGTCAACATTCTACCATGACTGGGGGCAAACTTGAAGGATTTTATATTCATCTAATGATGGCTCAATTGTTTTCAGGACCATCAACATGGTTATATGCATAGACCTCTTTTACTATATCTGCAAAAAGGGGATTCACCCCGCCTTCATCTTCAAAAACCCCTAAATTGACGGTTACAAGCGCATACTTTGGGTTTTCATAGGGGAAATATCCGGCGAACCACTTATTGTGCAGCTGCTTGTCGCCTTCTTTGTATATCCCTGTTTCCGCTGTACCTGACTTTCCTGCCACAGCATATGGCAAGTCCCTGAACCACCTCCCCGTACCTTGCTCATTCACAACAACCTCCCGTAAAAGCTTTTGCAGTTTCATAGCGGTGAATGGAGATATTTTGTCTCCTTCAAGCTTCTGTTTAGGGAATTCAGTCATTTTAGCACCATTTTGATACTGGATGGACAAAACAGCCCTGACCATGTCTTTTTCTCCGCCCCTGGCTATTGTAGCCATCATGTTCGCAACAGCGAGGGGAGACACCCTTACTTCATGCTGGCCTATCCCCGATAAAGCTGCAAAATTTTTATCCTTCCGCGCTTCATCCGATAAAAAGACCCTTCCCTTTTCCTCGTCCTGAAGCTGGCTGAAATCTTCCAGATGGAAAATATCCCCCTTCCATCCTGTACCGCCAGTGATTGACAGCTTCTCAGCGTATTTTTCGAGCAGATTGGGGTCCTGCTCCTGAAGCTCCCTGGCCACTTCTCCAAAAGCCCTGTTGCAGCTTACTGCAAAGCTATCAGTGAAATTGAGCATTCCATAGTCATATTTTAAATCTGGTGAACCGCTGATTGACTTGCTGCAATCAAATTTCCTGGCAGGATCATCAAGCCCCTGATCGATCGCTGCCGCCGCGACAACCGTTTTAAAGACGGAACCGGGTATATGCTGCTTGACCATCATATTTTCAATTCCTTCATCATCGAAGGGTTTTGCCTGATTTATGACAGGCCTCGACACCATTGCCAGTATACTGTTTGTTTCAATATCGAGAAGCACCACACCGCCTCTGTTGATGTTGTGCTGATCAACTTTATCCTCTAAGAGCAATTGCAGGTCTTTATCTATCGAAGTCTGGAGGTTGATTGGATAAAAAGGATTTGCGGGGTCTATGTATTTAACATTAATCCCGAATAATGGCGCTCCTTCTCCGTCAACATGATAAACCAGCTTTGATTTCCCTTCGGCAACAAGGAACTCGTCAAAGCTTTTTTCCAATCCGGAGAGACCAATCAAAGTTCTTGGGAAGAAATCTTTCTCTCCATACCTTGATTTCAGAAGTGCTTCATTCTCGCCTATGATACCCAAAAGCTGCGCAGCTGGCACTTTCTCCATTGGATACTTACGCTCAACTGCAAACACTCCCGGGATTTCCATCTCATTAATGATTTCCATCTGACTCTTTGTCAAAATCTTCGGATCCGGGTCGCCAAAAGCAAATGGTTCCTTAGACTTTTCCACTGCTTTTTTCAAAGAGTATTGAGATATACCTAAAGTACTCGCGACCTTATCTGCTTCCCAGTCCATCTTCTTTAAAAATGGAAACAGGACAAGTACGGACGAAGTTTCATAGGATAAAGGGTCTCCTGAGCGGTCCAGGAAGTTACCTCGGCCGTTATCTACGACCATTTCCTGGGACCTTTGCTTGACGCTTGCCTCTATAAGATTTATTTCATGCCTTGAAAAGGATTCTGTTTCAAATAATTGCAGCTGGGCCAGCCTTAACATCAGCAGACCAAAGGCAGCTATACAAATGGAGATCCACGCCACCATTCTTTTTTTACGCATAAAAAACACCTCGTCAAAAGTGTTGACGAGGTGTGGTTGTTTCAAACCTATCGTATTTACTTTATTGTCGTGATGCGAACGTTCATTTCACCGCCAGGAGTCTGGACAGTCACTTCGTCGCCTACTTTTTTGCCCATCAGGCTTTTCGCAATCGGAGAATCATTCGAGATTTTCCCCTCAAACGGGTCAGCTTCAGCGCTTCCTACTATTGTATATGATTCTTCATCTCCATCAGGCAGCTCGACGAAAGTCACTGTACGGCCAAGGCTGACTGCATCTGTGCTCACTTCATCTTCCTGGATGATCTTTGCATTGCGGATCATATTTTCAAGAGTCGTGATACGTCCTTCTACAAAGGCTTGTTCCTCTTTTGCAGAATCGTACTCAGAGTTCTCTGAAAGGTCGCCAAAGCTGCGGGCGATCTTGATTCTTTCAACAACTTCTTTTCGTTTGACAGTTTTTAATTGTTCCAATTCTTGTTCCAGCTTTTCTTTTCCTGCCTGTGTCATAGGAAACACTTTTTCTGTAGCCAAAATACTTCACTCCTTCTAGTCTTCACAAATCCCCAATAAAATAGATTGTGTAATATTATATTATGTATCCTGAAAAATATACAGGAGCGCGTCCTTGGGCAGGGCGCGCGAATTAAATAGAGCCATTTCAGGCCATTTATTTCTCATTGGACAAAAGGAAGCACTTTATTCAAGTACTTCCATGTCCACATTATCTATGCTATTGTGTCACAAAAATGATTTTTGTTCAAGAATTGTTTGAATTTTTGTTACCATCAGGTCGATCGCAACATGGTTGTGGCCGCCTTCCGGTATGATCACATCTGCGTATCGCTTGGTCGGCTCGATGAACTGGTTATGCATCGGCCTGACTACATTCACATACTGTTCGATGACCGAGTCCATTGAACGGCCGCGCTCCTTGATGTCACGAAGCAGCCTGCGGATAATGCGCAGATCAGCATCTGTATCAACATAGAGCTTGATATCCATCAGGTCGCGCAATCTCTCGTCCTCAAGGATCAGGATCCCTTCAAGGATGATAACATCCTTAGGTTCAACATGGACAACTTCGCTTGACCGGGTATGGACAGCATAATCATAAACTGGCTTCTCAATTGCCTCATGGCGGAGCAGCTTTTGGATATGCTGAATCAACAGATCATTGTCAAATGCCAGCGGATGGTCATAATTTGTCTTTAGACGCTCTTCCATCGGCAAATGGCTTTGGTCTTTGTAATAGTAGTCTTGCTCAATCATCAGGATTGATTGACTCTTAAAGCTATCATATATTGCTTTTGTAACGCTTGTCTTTCCTGAGCCGGAGCCGCCGGCTACACCAATTACAACAGGTTTGCGGTCCATTGATTTACTTCTCCTTCCGCATCATGTTATTTGGGTAGACAGGCTTGTCCATCTTGAACTTAACGATTTGCAGCGGGTGGCGGGCAACATCCAGTTCATTGCCATCTTCATCCCAAATCTTCTCGACAACATGAGTGAAGTTCTCGATTTCCGGTCCAAAGAATTCAACCTCGTCGCCAGGCTTGAAGTAGTTCCTTTGTTGAAGTGTCACCATTTGTGTTTCAGCATCGTAATCAAGCACAAGGCCGGCAAAATCGAATGTTGTCTTTTTGCTATGGTTTCCAAACATTTGCTCTTTATACCCTGGAACTCCTTCAAAGAAGGCTGTTGCTGTCTCACGGTTAGCACATTTGTCCAATTCCTCAAGCCATTCCTGCTTGATGACGAAGTTCTCGGGATCCGCGCAATATGCATCAATCACTTTGCGGTATACGCTGACTACCGTTGCGATATAGTGGATCGACTTCATGCGGCCTTCGATTTTAAGGCTGTCGATACCAAGTTCGATCATGCGTGGAATGGATTCAATCAACTTAAGATCCTTAGGGCTCATCGCAAATGGAGAGTCACCATCTGCAAACAATGGGTTTTCTTCATTTCCTTCAAGTGTATACAAATCATAATCCCAGCGGCAAGACTGGCAGCAGCCGCCGCGGTTCGAGTCACGTGCTGTCATGTGGTTGCTCAAGGTACAACGGCCTGAGTAAGCGATACACATTGCACCGTGGATGAAGGTTTCGATTTCGATATCTACTTTTTCCTTCATTTCCTTGATTTCATCAGCACTAGTTTCACGCGCAAGAACAACACGCTCTAGACCTTCTTCTTTCCAGAACTGGACAGCCTTCCAGTTTGAAAGGGATTGCTGTGTGCTCAGGTGGACCTCGATTTCAGGAGCGACCCTGCGGCATGTTTCGATGATTAACGGATCAGCAACGATGATGCCGTGCACGCCGGCTCCCTTTAAGCCTAAAAGGTAGTCTTCAAGACCATCGATGTTTTCGTTATGTGCAAAGATGTTTGTTGTCACATAGATTTTCGCTCCATATTTCTTGGCGAACTCTACGCCTTCCTTCATTTCCTCAAAAGTAAAGTTATCTGCATTCGAACGCAAACCATATTCCTGTCCGCCAATAAAGACGGCATCTGCACCATAATGGACGGCAATCTTCAATTTTTCAAGATTTCCGGCTGGCGCAAGCAGTTCTGGTTTTTTGACAATCACGCGTTTTCCGTCAACAATCTGTGAGATTTTATCTGCTACTGCTGTCATCACGCAACCTCCTTATATTTCCTTCTGTTAATAAACCGTCTCTTTGAAAAAGAATCCTGTATCCAGCGGTCGGTTCGGCGGCTGCAAGGCTTCCGCCTCTTCAAGCAACCCATCTTTTTCTTCATCATATTGATCTGGATCCTCAACAGCCAAATCAATGGCTTTACGGTAAAGCTTCGTGACTTCAAGAATATATTCAGGGCTCTTCAGGATGCCGTCAATTTTAAAAGAATCAATACCAGCTTCCACAAGCTCCGTTAGTTCATCAATGATGCAAATATCATTAGGACTCATGATATGAGTGCCATTTTCATCTTCGAAAATAGGATATTTATTCTCACGCTCTTTATCGTGAAGGAACATATTGCGTTCTTGTTTGCGGTTCTCCACTTCAAGCGCTTTGCCTTGATATTCAAAGTAATGTCCGAGCAATGGTCGTTTAGACTGGAACATGTTCATCATTCCGTGAACCTGCACCTCAATTTCAACCTCGGCATTTTCCTTGATTTCAACAATAGCGTCCATATTGATTTCCCTTGCAAGAACAGCGCGTTTTGCACCCTTCCTGCCCCAGTAGTTGCAAGTATACCAGTTCGTACCTGTTGTCTCCGTGCTCCAATGGAGCTTCATTTCAGGGGTATATTCCTTTGCAGCCATAAGTACTGCCGGGTCGCCAAAAGTGACTCCGTCCGCATTGACATCTTTTAGGAATGTAAGGTAATCACCAAGCAAGTCGATTTTTTCATTGTGGAACAAAGCGTTCATGGCGATATACACTTTCTTGCCCTTTGAGTGTGCCAGTTCAATTGCCTGCTTTACGTCTTCACGGTTAAACTCGCCAGCTAAACGCAGGCCAAATTTCTGTTCACCAATCAAGAAAGCATCTGCTCCTGCTTCTGCCAGTGGAATAATATCCTCCACACTCTTTGGAGTTACCAATAATTCAGGTTTATTCATTCCGTTCACCTCTTCTTACTAATCGCAATACCATCGCCAATCGGCAGGATGACCGTATCATACTCCTGATTGGCAGCAAGCCAGCGATTGAATTCGTCTATTTTTTTTACCAGGCTGCGAAGTCTTCTGCTATCTGCTTCCTGATTATATACAAGTCCTTTAAAAAGGACGTTATCCGTAATGATCATTCCTCCCGGGTTTAAATACCTGGAGTACATTTCGAAAAAGCGCTTATACTGCCCCTTAGCCGCATCAATAAAAATGGCATCAAACGGAGCATGGCCGGCAACTTCCTCTTCCAGTTCAAGCGCATCACCACTGATCTGGATGATCTGCTGCTGCCTGTCTGCCCTTTCAATGTAATCAACAGCAAGCTTAAACCGTTCCTCATCACGTTCCAGAGTGACGACCTTTGTTTGCGGCAGGGCGAATGCCATCCTTAGTGCGGAATAGCCAATTGCCGTCCCTACCTCCAGGATCGCTTCCGGCTGCTGGATCCTCAAAAGCTGCAGCATAGTTTCAATACCTGCCGGCTCCATGATCGGGACACCATTTTGCTCTGCAAATTCCTCCATCTCTAAAAAGAGGCCATTCCGGGGCTGTATTAAAGAATCTATATAACTTTGCAGCTCTTGACTTAGCAAGCTGCTTCACCTCTATTCAAAGGCTATCTCTCAGCCAGAGTAGGTATATGAATGACTGTCCGAGCATGAAAAAAATAGCGTTCACAGGTTAAGAGGGAACACCTTCAGGCAAAGCTGCCATACAGGTTCATAAGCTAACAGCCACAACTCCTACTTCTGCAATACACGCTATCAAATGAATTTGAGCTCCTAGCGAGAGCCCACACTGAACAGTAATATTACTACAAAAAAACACTTGTATTATTTTATCACAATAAGAAGGGAAATGCTAACCTTTATGCATTTCCCTTTAATTTACTGCTATTTTTTATTTGTGATATGTTCATTTACTTTGCGATTGTGCTCTGCCAGTGTCTTGGAGAATAACACATCCCCTGTCGAAGTAGCAAGGAAATACATATGATCGGTATCAGCCGGAGCCAGAGCGGCTTCGATTGACATTACCCCAGGATTGGCGATCGGGCCCGGCGGCAATCCCTGTATTTTATAGGTATTATACGGATCATCGATTTCAAGGTCTTTGTAGAATACCCGATCTTTATGTTCTCCGTGCGCATACAAAACTGTTGGGTCTGTCTGCAGCATCATTCCGTCTTCAAGGCGATTATAGAACACGCTGGCGATTTTATCTCGATCTACTTTCTCAGTAGCTTCCTCTTCGATGAGCGAGGCCATCGTCATCAATTCATGTGTTGTCATTTCCCTTTCTTCCATCTGTCCGCTGAATTCACCTAGAACTTCTTTAGTCTTAGTCAGCATGACCGTAACAATCTCCTCGACCGTCGGCTTTTCAGAATAAAACGGATACGTTGCCGGGAACAGATAACCTTCAAGTGGATACTTGACATTTTCTTTTAGGATATCCTCTGTAAGTACATCTGGATATTTGCCCATCATTTTATTGATGAACTCTTTATCGTTCAGCTGATTGAAAATTTCTTCCTCGTCCTGCTGTGTCTTTTCGGCTATAATTCCAGCAATCTGCTTTAATTGCTTACCCTCAGGAATCGTTATTTTCATGACAACTTCCTGCATGACCTTTCCTGTTTTCAAGCTAGTGATGATTTCAGGAAGTGTCATGGATGGCTTCATTTTGTAATCGCCCGCCATAAAGCCAGCTTCGTTTTTAAACTTCACATAATATTTAAAGACCCTCGCATCCCTGATAATCCCGTTATCCTCGAGAATCTGACCGATCCCAGTTGTTGAGGAGCCTATTGGTATATTGACATCCACTATTTTCTTGCTGTTCTCATCCACTGGTTTCAGGGCTTCCTTGATATAATAATAGCCGCCCCCGCCAATTGCACCGATGAGCAGAATCGCCACGATTGAGGTGATGAAGACAATCTTCCTAACGATTCTCGCTTCCTTCTGCTGTTCAACCAGCTTTTCAGAAATCACTTGCTTTTTATCTGTTTTCGAATCTTTTATATTCTTCTCGTCTGACATAGTTCCCCCTCCAGTTAACAAAAACTTCCTTCCTGGATACTCTCTAATATCACATCTCGAACCATTATACTATATTTTCTATTTCTATTTGCAAATAATTACGAAAAAATACTGCAGACGACAAATTAACCTGAATTCCGACAGTGAACTCAGGCTTGTTTTTAATACTTGTATAACCGAATCATTAATTAGTAGTGCAGCTTCCTTTTTTTATTGGACACTTTTCACGGTTTGTCCTATTTGTTTGGCCGATAGGGCCCTTCTATCGGACACTTTCCATAGATTCACCCTTCCGTTTGGCCGATAGAGCCCATCTATCGGACACTTTTCACGGTTTCACCCTGCCGTTTGGTCGATAGAGCCCTTCTATCGGACACTTTCCACGGATTTTTCTCCCTGTTTGTCCGATAGGGCCCTTCTATCGGATACTTCCCTAAAATTCTTCACCCTGCTTGTACGATAGATATATCCGGAAAAAAATAAAAAGACCAGGCACAAATCGCCTGGTCCCGTTTAAACATATGTTTATTCTTCGTCTTGCTCAGCAAGGAATGTTTCTAGCATTTCTTCGATCATGTCCCATTCTGCGTCAGTTTCGATTGGCATTAATTCGCCATCTTCACTGTCTTCTGAAGGGTTGAATGCGGATGCGTGGATTTCGATTTCTTCGTCATCGTTGTCCTCTGCACCTACTGGATAATAAAGCACATATGACTTGCCGAATTCTTCTGAGTCAAATGTGAAAAGTACTTCGCATAATTGTTCATTGCCGTTTTCGTCTACTACTGTGATGTTGTTTTCGCCGTGGTCCATAATAGTCACCTCAATTTAATTTTGGCTGTTTAAATAGCCTTGTAAAATCATTACTGCAGCCATCTTATCAATGACCTTTTTCCTTTTTTTTCGGCTCATGTCTGCTTCGAGCAAAACACGCTCTGCAGCCACTGTCGTCAGACGCTCGTCCCAAAGGATGGCAGGGATGCCGAACCTTTCTTCCAATTCACGGGCATAGAATTGGCTCGCCTCTGCGCGAGGGCCGATTGTGCCATTCATGTTTTTAGGCAGCCCGACGACAACTTTGCCGACTTCATACTCTTTTATTATTTTACCAATTTCATCAAAACCAAACACATTTTCTTCTTCGTTGATTTTCAATGTTTCAAGCCCCTGAGCTGTCCATCCGAGTTCATCGCTCAGTGCAATGCCGACTGTTTTCGAGCCGACATCGAGTCCCATGATCCGCAATTTATTTCCCCTCTCGATGGTTCCTTAAATAGGATTTAACCAGTTCCTCGATAATTTCATCCCGCTCCAGCTTGCGGATGATGTTGCGGGCATCCCGATGGCGGGGAATATAGGCCGGGTCGCCGGAGAGCAAATAACCGACAATCTGATTGATCGGGTTATATCCCTTTTCCTGCAATGCTTCATACACCTGCAGCAGGACTTCATTGGCATCATGCTCAAAAGGCTCTTCGGGAAAATTAAATCTCATCGTCTTGTCAAACGAGCTCATCGAATGCACCTCACTTTTAAAAAATGGCCGGTAAAATTTTCTTCAAGATACCTTCATTCTACACTACTTTACTTTTATATCAAATTGATTTTACCCATTCTTCGGCAAATTGAAGCGCATTGTCGAGTTTTGAAGGGTCTTTTCCGCCAGCCTGGGCCATATCCGGACGGCCTCCGCCGCCTCCGCCGCAAATTGCCGCTGCTTCCTTGATCAGTTTCCCAGCCTGATAGCCTTTCTTGATCAGGTCATCCGTCACTGCTGCAATCAGGTTCACTTTACTGCCGTCGGTCATGCCAAGGAGGATGACTGCTGAACCAAGCTTCTGCTTCAAGTCATCAGCCATGTTTCGCAGGCTGTTCATATCAGCTGCTTCGACACGCGCTGCCAGCAGTTGGACACCATTTACTTCTTTGACCTTGGAAGTCAGGCTTCCTGCTTCAATATTACCCAATTTTGCCGAAAGGGATTCATTTTCGCGCTGAAGCTGCTTCATTTCAGCAAGCATTGAGTCAATTCTGTTTGCAACCTCTTTAGGAGATGTCTTCAATTTGGCTGCAGCATCTTTCAGGATGCCGATTTGATCATTCAGCACTTTGTAAGCTGCTTCGCCTGTTACAGCTTCAATCCTTCTTGTTCCTGCTCCGATGCCGCCTTCAGATACAATCTTGAACAGTCCGATGACGGATGTGTTTGGAACATGGCAGCCGCCGCAAAGCTCCAGGCTGTAATCGCCGACTTTTACGACACGGACAATATCGCCGTATTTTTCACCGAATAATGCCATCGCGCCCATTGCTTTTGCTTCAGCAATCGGCTTGAAGCTGGTCTCAACCTGAATGCTTCTCCAGATTTTTTCGTTGACGATTGTTTCTACTTGCTCAAGCTCTTCTGCAGTCACCTGACCAAAATGAGAGAAGTCGAATCGCAGTCTGTCAGGCTCGACAAGAGATCCTGCCTGGTTCACGTGACCTCCGAGCACATCCTTCAATGCCTGGTGAAGCAAGTGTGTCGCTGTATGGTTCTTGATGATTCGAGCACGATTTTCCTGGTCCACCTCAGCTGTCACTTCAAGGCCTTTGGTTACCTTGCCTTCTTCTACAACTGCATGGTGAAGATTCTGTCCGTTTGGAGCTTTCTTTACATCCTTTACAGATACCTTTACTCCATTCGCTGTAAGGGTTCCTTTATCGGCAATCTGGCCGCCGCTTTCTGCGTAGAAAGGTGTAACATCAAGGATGAAATGGATTTCATCGCCGGCATTCGCTTCTTCAACTAGCTCGCCTTCCTTGACCAATGCAACGATCTTGCTGTTTGTTTCGAAATTGTCATAGCCGACGAATTCACTGCTCTCTTTAATGTCGCCAAGGATACCGCCTTGAACCTGCATGGAACCTACGTCCTGACGTGCAGCACGTGCTCTTTCACGCTGCAGCTCCATCTCTTTTTCAAAGCCTTCATGGTCGACCTTCAAGCCTTCTTCCTCAGCATACTCTTCTGTTAATTCGACAGGGAAACCATAAGTGTCATAAAGGCGGAAGACATCTTCTCCCTGAACCATGCCGCTGCCTTTTTCCTTCTCCTTCTTGATCAGCTCAGAAAGAATCGCAAGTCCTTCATGAAGTGTTTCATGGAAACGGTCTTCTTCATTCTTGATGACCTTCTGGATGAAGTCTGTCTTTTCTTTTACTTCCGGGTAGAAGTCATACATGATTTCACCAACCACTGGCACAAGCTCGTACATGAATGGACGGTTGATGTTCAGCTTCTTGGCATAACGCACAGCGCGGCGCAATAGTCTGCGAAGTACATATCCGCGGCCTTCGTTTGAAGGAAGTGCACCATCGCCGACAGCAAAAGCTACCGTACGGATGTGGTCAGCAATAACTTTAAACGCCTCATCCTTCTCCTTGGACTGTCCGTATTTTTCACCGGAGATTTCTTCAGTCGCATTGATGATTGGCATGAACAAATCTGTTTCAAAGTTTGTCGGAACGTCCTGAACGACTGAAGCCATACGCTCAAGCCCCATACCTGTATCAATATTTTTCTTCGGCAGCGGAGTATATGTTCCGTCAGGATTATGGTTAAATTCAGAGAACACAAGGTTCCAAACTTCTAAATAACGGTCATTTTCTCCTCCAGGATACAATTCCGGATCTTCAGGATCATTGCCGTACTCAGGTCCTCTGTCATAGAAGATTTCTGTATTTGGACCACTTGGACCTTCACCGATATCCCAGAAGTTCCCTTCAAGGCGGATGATGCGCTCTTCAGGAACACCGATTTTCTCTCTCCAGATATTGAAAGCTTCGTCGTCTTCCGGATGGATTGTCACCGAAAGCTTTCCAGGATCAAAACCAATCCATTTTTCATCCGTAAGGAATTCCCAAGCGAATTCAATTGCTTCCACCTTGAAATAATCACCGATCGAGAAGTTTCCAAGCATCTCAAAAAAAGTGTGGTGGCGCGCTGTTTTGCCGACATTTTCGATATCGTTCGTACGGATCGATTTCTGCGCATTTGTGATACGCGGATTTGCCGGGATCACACGGCCGTCGAAATATTTTTTCAATGTGGCAACACCACTGTTGATCCAAAGAAGGGAAGGATCATCGTGAGGTACGAGCGATGCGCTCGGCTCGATTGCGTGGCCCTTTTCCTTGAAAAAATCAAGATACATTTTTCTAATTTCAGCACCTGTCAGTTTTTTCATAAAACTAACCTCCTAAATCCAAGTGAAATTTAAGCTTTCAGGGATTTTAGACAACAAAAAAAGCCCTCATCCCTGGACAGGGACGAGAGCTTGCTCGCGGTACCACCCTGATTATGGACGCAAAAACGCACGCCCATCTCTCAAAAACGCTTTAACGCAGCTGCTACGGCAGGTTTTGCCTACACTCCGGAATAGCCTTCTGTTATCCTTCACCGGGAATTCTTTCAGCCTGGGAATCCCTCTCTTGACGATGGTCTATAACATACTCGTTCCTTCTACACTTTTCGAATTATTAATCTATAGCCGAATTATATATACTCCAGGTGCGGTTTGTCAAACGACTTGGCGAAAATTATGAGGGGCGTTCTTTCTTTCTCTCAAGGATGATATGATCTTTTGCATGAATCAATGCCGCCCTCAATACAACCAGGACAGGAACAGCTAGAATCAATCCAAGAATGCCGCCGACTTCTTCACCCGCCAGCAGCGCAAACATGATCATCAGCGGATGCATGTGCAGGCTTTTCCCGACAATCAGCGGGGAAAGGATATTTCCCTCAAGAAATTGCAGAGAAAAAACAATTACAAGTGAAAGAAGCACCATCTTCACCGACATAGTTGCTGCAATGATCACGGCTGGAATAGCTCCAATGATCGGGCCAAAATAAGGGATCACATTCGTTATCCCAACGATTGCTCCTAACAGCAGCGAATACTTGATGCCCGCCATCCAAAAAAACAATGAAGACAGGACACCAATGATGAGACATATGAGCAGCTGGCCCCGGATATAGCTCCCGAGCGACTTGTCGACTTCGTGCAGGAACTTTGTGCCTGGCTGCCTCCACTGCCGAGGTGTTAGGTACCATGCCGCTTTTTTCATGACATCGAAATCCTTCAGCATATAAAAAGCGATAAACGGAATAACCGCTATCGTCAAAATTGAATTTATGATATCCATCAGGAATGTCATCGTACCTGCGAGCACACCATCAAGCCATTGCTCCATCCGGGTAATCCCATCCTCGATTCTTTCGTGGATGCCTGCCGGCCAAGTCGAGGTCTGGTCAACAATATTATTGACCATTTGCCTATATTGCTCTGCAAAATACGGGGCATTCTCCGCCAGGTCGCCCAGCTGGTGAATCAGTGCAGGGACGCCTTTGTAAAAAGCAAACCCCGCTCCGCCAAAAAACAAAATATAAATAATCAAAATCGAAACTCCACGGTGAAGTCCTCTTTGATGCAAGGCCTCAACAATAGGGTGGAGCAAATATGTAATAAACGCAGCCACGGAAAAAGGAACAAGCAGCGATATCAAAACTTCCAAAAACGGAACCCAAATGGACTGCAATTTAATAAAAACAAATAGCACAATAAATAAAAGGAGAAGAAATCCGAGCCGGTAATACCATTTCATCTGGATATTCACTATCTTCACCCACCTTCCTGTTTATTCTTGAAAGAAAGGTGGAGGATTATGCATTTTTTGGCCTTGCGAGGATATTTACACGCTTATTGAACTTTGATAATCATGCCATCTTCATAAAATTGGAAAGACCGCTAAACAGCAAAGAAACCCCTGCAAATATTACAGGGGTTCATCATTATAGGATTGGCGCAGACAGCATATTAAAATAAAGCTTTCGTCATTTTCTTGCCAAGCTTCTTCATTTTTCTGCCTGACATCATATTATTGTTTGACGTATAGTTGTAAGCTGCCATGCCAGCACCAAAAGCGATTACGGAGGTTAACATTTTATTCAATGTGCTTCACCTCTTCGTTTAATTTTTATATGCCGTATTGACGTTGATCTTCTTCAAACAAATCATCAAGTGAGCTCAATGTTCCATCTTCTTCGACTTGATGGGTATGGATCAAGCCTTTGTTCAGAGACAGTTCGATGAAGCAATTCCAGCAGTAATATTGGTTGATGCCAATTTTACCGATATCCTTGCTTTTGCAATTGGGACAACTTAACATAAGGACACCTCATCTCGATTTAACAGTGACGACGATGGCATCCTTTCCGATTGCAGGCGGACCAGTGGTCTTAATGACACGCTTCCCATTCGCGATATCCGAAAAAAAGCCATCCGTTAATTCGTACCCTACAATCGTGCCCACTTCTTCCATAAAATATACATCCTCCAGCAAGCCGAGCTGCTCCCCTTCCTTCGAAAGAAGCTTTTTCCCAGCGAGGCTCTCATTATGCTCGAATGTATATTCAGGCTCTGTCTCCAATCGCTCCAAGGCTGACTTGTCTTTCACCATGATCCCATCTTCACCAAAGGATGAAACCTGGTCCACTTTGACTTGAAACGTTTTCTTGAGGAACGCACCCTTTTTTACAAGTAAGCCTACTACGCTTCCATTGCCTGAAATGCTCACATCACAAACTTCGCCCAGTTTTTGACCACTCGCCAATTCATATACAGGCAGTCCTTTTAAAAGTGAAAATGTCCGCAAAAGTGTGTCCCGCCTTTCCGAACACTCTTAGTTTCCACTGACTGCAGACAATTCATAAGGTGTAAGGTTTTCCATGGAAAATAAAAAAGAATCCGCAATAATTGCAGATTCTTACGCCTCATTTTCCTCCATAAAATCATAAGGAGTCAGTTTGCCCATCCCTATCATCGGATCAGCTTTTTTGATGATATCGATATAATCCGTTCCCTCATCTTTTTGGATATTTTGTTCACTTTGATTTTCCGACTGGGGCTTGCCTTGATCGCTTGTTTCCGCTTCACCATTCAATTCAGGCAGCATTTGTACAAGCTTCTCAACGAGTGTAGTATTCCTTGCTGTATCCTCACCGCGTTCAATCCCCATTTTCAGTGCTTCTTCTTCGCCAACAAGAATGAGGAATTGCTTACTTCTGGTGATCGCCGTATAAATCAGATTCCTGCGCAGCATCCTGTAGTAGCTTTTTACCACCGGAAGGACAACAATCGGAAATTCACTGCCCTGGGATTTATGCACTGAACAGCAATAGGCATGGGTGATTTGCGACAGGTCCGGCCTATTGTAAGTGACTTCAATACCGTCAAAGGAAACAATCAGCTGATCTTGTTTTTCCGTGTTTTCCTTTGCGTAAAAGATTGCGACTACCTCACCCATATCCCCATTGAATACATTGGCTTCTGGCTGATTGACTAGCTGGAGGACTTTATCGCCGATCCGGTATTTCACATCGCCAAACGCCAGTTCTTTCCTGGTGCCATCATCATTCGCATTGAATAACTCCTGCAGCAGCTCGTTCAAACGGTCGATACCGGCAGGACCTCTGTACATCGGTGCCAGCACCTGGATGTTCCTAGGCGAATACCCTTTCTTTTTGGCATTCGCGACTACCTTTTCGACTACCTGCGGAATCTGGCTGGTCGTACATTTTATAAACGATCGGTCTGGCTGTTGTGCGGAAATATCATCTGGCATATAGCCATTTTTGATTTGGTGGGCAAGTTCGATGATCGACGAACCTTCAGCCTGCCTGTAGATGTCCGTCAGCCTCACTGTCGGGACTCTTCCTGAATCCAACAGATCCTTCAGCACCTGGCCGGGACCTACTGATGGGAGCTGGTCTTCATCCCCCACTACGATAACCTGTATATTGTCAGGAAGCGACTTGAACAATTGATGTGCCAGCCATATATCAACCATTGAGGTTTCATCAATGATCAGAATCTTCCCTTCTAGCGGCTGGTCTTCATTATGGTCAAAGCCTTCTGCGCCATTCCAGCGCAGCAGCCTGTGGATGGTCACGGCAGGGAGGCCGGTTGACTCAGTCATCCTCTTAGCCGCACGACCGGTCGGAGCTGCCAGCAAAAACGGATAAGGTTCTTCTTTTTTATAGTCCTTAGGATCCAAAGAACAGCCATGCAACTCCGCATAAAGCTCAACAATTCCCTTGATGACCGTCGTTTTCCCTGTGCCAGGACCGCCTGTCAGGATCATCATTGGTGACATAAGCGCTGTCTGGATCGCTTCCTTCTGGCTTGGTCCGTATTGGACACCCAGACGCTCCTCTAAATTACCGAGAGCAAGCAGAAACTCTGACTCAGGAAATTGATTTTCATATTCATTCTGGTCGAGAATCCTCTTTATGTTCACAACCAGGCCTTTTTCCGAATAATAAAGGGACGGCAGATAGATTCTCTGTTCTTCGGCAACCAGCTTTCCTTCTTCACCAAGCCTGACGATTTCGTTCGAGATATCAGTGAATTCAATCTCAATACTCTGATTGTCTTCAAGCAGCTTTTTTACCTCGACAAGCAAATTCTCCGCATCCATGAACACATGCCCGCCCTGGATGCTTGAACTTTCGAGTGTATAGAGACAGGCCGCCTTGATCCGGTCAGGATGATTTCCTGTCAGTCCAAGCTGGCTTCCCAGTTCATCTGCCCTTCCGAATCCAATGCCTTCGATATCCTCGACCAGCTTATAAGGGTTGTTCTGGATGACGTCGATGGCTTGTTCTTTGTATACTTGATAAATCTTCATCGACAACTGAGGGCCAAATCCATATTCGTTTAGTGCTACCATGACTTGTTCAAGGCCTTGATGCTCCATCAAAGTGTCATAAAGTTCCTTCGCTTTTTCAGGAGCCAGCTTAGGAATCTGGTCAAGTACGGATGGATTCTCAATGATTCGCGTTATCGCTTTTTCACCAAGTGTATCAACGATTTTTTCTGCCGTTTTTTTCCCGATTCCCTTGAAGAGATCACTCGATAGGTAACTGATGATCCCCTGCTTTGACTGTGGCAAATCCTTGCGGAAATGTGTGGCATGGAATTGGGCGCCGAATTTAGGATGTTCTTTTACCTCTCCAAAGAATATATAAGTCTCCTGCTCATGAATCCGGGGGAAATAGCCTGTTATGACTGCTTCCTTATCATCGTACTGCTCATTCGTTTCCTCAACCCTGATCCTCAAGACTGTGTAAAGATTTTGTTCATTATGAAAAATGGTGACAAGATGCTTTCCTTTCATGAACTTACCTTGTTCTGAAAACAAATCAAGCGAGTCCTGTTTATCCAAAGCACTTCCCCCTTTCATCCATTGACCTTTAATTAATGGAGATCCTGACCCTCAATCAATTTCTTGCCGTGTCCTGCAAGCAAGTGATCTGGCTGAACTTCCAATGCACGATTGAACATTTCAAGTGCCTTGTCGCCATCTTCTTTGTACCCATAAGCTACCCCGAGATTATAAAATGCGTCCGCATGCTCCGGGTCCAGTTGGATTGCATGTTCAAGCGCAATTATCGCTTCATCGATAAAAGCTTCCCTGGCGAGGCATAGGCCATATTGGAAATGGGCTTCAGCATCATTTTCGAGAAGTTCCGTGCTGCGCTGTAAATATGGCAGAGCCAGCTTGCTGCTGCCCAAATGCGCGAGACTCATACCCAGCATGAAAAAATTGTCTCCATTGTCCAGCCCTTTTTTCATGGCCAGCTCAAACATCTTTCTGGCTTCATCGAAATCCTGGTTATCGTAATAAACACTGCCCTTGCTGTAGTATGCTGCTGTAGCATTTTCATCAAGGCCGATCGCTTTATCGTAAAAATTCATCGCTCTTTCCGTATCGCCTACCGCGGTAAGTACGTTCCCGAAATTTATGTATGCAACTGGATCTTTTGGCTGAGCATCAATCGCTTCAGCAAATGCCTTCGCAGCCTCTTCCCATTTGCCTTCTCTCATAAAATCAATACCAATCTGGTTTTTATCCATAATTAACACTCCATTCTCCATGAAAGTATACCATATCAAGGGGTATTTTAGGCTCTCTCTAGTACTGCTGAACTTTACTTTTGGTTTGTAAAACAGAAAGTTTCCAAACAGACTTAAATCCAAAACAATCCCCGGCGAAGCTGGCCCGCCGGGGATTTGATCAGGATTAGCCGACATATGTCAGTTTGCTTCCGTTTTTGAAAATCTCGTCAATCGTTCCGCCGCCTAGACATTCATCACCATCATAGAAAACGACGGCTTGTCCTGGTGTCACGGCACGGATTGGTTCTTTGAACAGGACTTTTGCGGTCCCATCATCCTGGAGTTCGACCGTTACAGCATTATCGGGCTGGCGGTAGCGGAATTTGGCTGTACATTCGAATGTCTTAGGCTTTTCCCTGTCAGATACAAAGCCGACATTAACCGCCGTGATGCTGTCTGAAAACAGAAGTTCGTTGTGAAAACCTTGTTCAACCAACAAGACATTACGCTCAAGGTCTTTGCCGACAACAAACCAGGGTTCACCTGAACCGCCAATGCCAAGGCCCTGGCGCTGACCGATTGTGTAATACATCAGACCGTCATGTTTTCCTTTTACAACACCGTCCATTGTCTCCATATTGCCTGGCTGGGCCGGCAGGTAATTCCCAAGGAACTCCTTGAAATTCCTTTCACCTATGAAGCAGATGCCTGTACTGTCTTTTTTCGTTGCCGTGGCAAGGTCTGCTTCCCTGGCAAGCTCCCTGACTCGGGATTTTTCCAGATTCCCGATCGGAAACAATACTTTTTCAATCTGGCTTTGACTCAATTGGTTCAAGAAATAGGTCTGATCCTTATTTTCATCCAGTCCGCGAAGCATTTTACGTTCCCCGTCCCTGTCTTCGACTCGTGCATAATGGCCTGTCGCCAAATAGTCTGCTCCAAGGTTCATCGCATGCTCAAGGAATGCTTTGAATTTGATTTCCTTATTGCACATGACATCTGGATTCGGCGTCCTGCCTGCTTTATATTCATCTAGGAAATAAGTGAATACCTTATCCCAATATTGTTTTTCAAAATTGACCGCATAATATGGAATGCCAATCTGGTTGCAGACGCGGATCACATCCTCGTAATCCTCGGTCGCCGTACAGACTCCGTTTTCGTCGGTGTCATCCCAGTTCTTCATGAAGATGCCGATCACATCATAGCCCTGCTCCTTTAAAATGAGCGCAGCAACTGATGAATCAACACCGCCGGACATCCCTACCACCACTCTTGTATCCTTAGGTGATTTTTCCATTATGCTTCACCTCTTTTCTCTTCCTTTAAAACTTATTCTTCCCTGAAACCTGGCTATTTTTCTAAAACTAGCTATTTTTCGCAAGCCGGCTGACAATTTTCGCAGTAGCCTCAGCTGCTTTTTCAATCTGTTCCTTTGTATTGTGCAACCCAAAGCTAAAGCGGATGGAATTGGTCAGCTTATCATCTTCTTTTCCAAACATCGCGACCAGCACATGGGAGGGATCGATTGATCCAGCCGTACATGCTGAACCGCTTGAAGCAGCAATGCCAGATAAATCAAGGTTGACAAGCATCGCTTCGACATTCGTGCCCGGAAAGCTTAAGTTTAAAATATGAGGAAGTGATTTATCAAGCAATCCGTTCAGCTGGAAAGAGATTCCGCTGCTTTTAAGTTGATCGATAAACAAATTCCTTAAATCATTATAGAAGCTTCGCTTTGTTTCAAGCTCCGTTTGGGATAGCTGAACAGCTTTGCGGAACCCGGCAATCGCCGCGACATTCTCGGTTCCGGCACGGCGTTTTCGTTCTTGTTCACCACCGAATATCTGCCTGGACAGCTTGATTCCATCCCGGATATAAAGAAAACCAATTCCCTTGGGTCCGTTGATTTTATGGGCTGAAACAGAAAGCAAATCAACCTTCAGTTCTTCGACATCCAATTTTTCAATGCCATAAGCCTGGACAGCATCTGTATGGAAAACAGCTTGATGCTCAGCTAGCGTTTCACCAATCTCTTTGATAGGCTGAATGGTGCCAACCTCATTGTTACCATACATTATTGTTACAAGGATCGTGTCATCCCGTAATGCCTCATTCAATTTTTCCAAAGAAACCAGGCCATTTTCATCTGCCGGGAGATAAGTGACCTCAAATCCACGCTTCTCCAATTCCTCACAGCTGTGCAGGACAGCATGATGTTCAATCTG
Organism: Mesobacillus jeotgali; assembly: GCF_014856545.2. NCBI lineage: Bacteria > Bacillati > Bacillota > Bacilli > Caryophanales > Bacillaceae > Mesobacillus > Mesobacillus jeotgali. The sequence goes on from NZ_CP109811.1 coordinate 3,447,795, forward strand.
TGTCGTGATGATATGCTGACCTTTAGAGCGATTGCTTTCCGCATAACCGATGATGGCCAGGTTATCTGCTTCAGTGCCACCGCTCGTAAAAATGATATTGTTTCCCTTCGTCCCGATGCTTTTCGCTAGTTCATCGCGGGTATCGTCGAGGATCTTCCTTGCCTCACGACCAAAATGATGGATGCTAGAAGGGTTACCGAATTCTGCTTCCATTACCTTGACCATTTCGGCCAGCACGTCCGGATGCATTGGTGTAGTGGCTGCATGGTCCAAATAGATTCTTTCCAAAGTCTTACCCTCTCTTCAGAAGATTTTTTATATTGGCTCTTTAAAATTTGACTGTTGATTTTCGTTCCAGGCGCATCGCTTTCCGCGGGGAAGATTTATGAAAAAGCCCAACTGCCGGCTTTTTCAAAGTTCAAATTCTTCCTTGCAGTCGTGGAGCCTCCTCGGCGCTTTAAGCGCCTGCGGGGTCTCCCCATGACTTTCTCATCCAACAGGACTTTGAATTAGCTTCCTCGAACGTGCCCACGCACGATGGAAATGCGTTAGCATTTTCGGAGGAGTCTTCGCGCCTTCCACTACAATCAACAAGTTTTATAAAACCTCGATGGGCTATAACAGAGCCACTAACTATCATGAATTTTGCTGCTTATTCAGCCGAAGAAATTCTGAATGAGAACAAGCGGCATTCCATACGAACAGGCTTTATATATAAAACATATAAGCGTCGGACTCGCCAAAGTTGTCGGAATGATTGGCGAGGTCTTCGATTGTGGTATTGTCGAGTACGTCCTTGACAGCATCTCTGATTCTTGTCCAGAGTTCGCGTTTGGCAGGTTCCTCATCCTCGATACCCTCAACGATGCTAATCGGCCCCTCGAGTACACGGATGATGTCTCCAGCCGAGATGGTTGATGGTTCTGAACTGAGAATATACCCGCCATATGCTCCTCTGATGCTTTTCACCAGGCCGGCATTTCTGAGCGGAGCAACCAATTGCTCTAGGTAATGCTCTGATAAATCATTCGTTTGCGCAATGGATTTTAGTGATATCGGGCCTTCACCATATTTTTTGGCCAGCTCGATCATGATCGTCAATCCATAGCGTCCTTTCGTCGATATTTTCATAATGCACCTCTGTTCCATTTTTCTTAAAAGTTAGCTGTTTTTTTCAGATATATTCATAATGCCCCATATGGCATTCTCTCAATATAAATAGTATCAAAATCCTCAGTCAATAGGTAGGCTTTTGCAATTATAGCACAAATTGCGTGCCCCATGCGCAAGTCCCCCGTTCGTGTTATTGTATATATACGAAATATGCGTTATTGGAGCGATGAGCATGAATCTTAAACCTCTTGCTTTCAGGATGCGGCCGAGGACGGTCGAGGAAGTAATCGGCCAGTCACATCTAGTAGCTGAAGGAAAAATCATAAACCGGATGGTCAAGGCTCGGCAATTATCCTCGATGATCCTTTACGGACCGCCTGGCATTGGAAAAACATCGATTGCCAGCGCCATTGCAGGAAGCACGAATTTCGCGTTCAGGACACTGAATGCTGTTACGAATAATAAAAAGGATATGGAAGTAGTCGCCGCCGAGGCAAAAATGTCCGGAAAGGTGATTCTGCTTCTAGATGAGGTCCACCGCCTCGACAAAGCGAAACAGGACTTCCTGCTTCCTTACCTGGAAAACGGAATGATTGTCTTAATTGGAGCGACGACAAGCAATCCTTACCATGCAATCAATCCAGCAATCCGGTCAAGATGCCAGATTTTCGAACTGAAGCCGCTTGAACCAGATGATATTAAAACCGCGTTGCGCCGGGCTATTGCCGATGAAGAAAGAGGCCTTGGAGACTTGAAGATTGAGATTACCGAAGAGGCGCTTACCCATTTTGCAACAGCCTCAGGCGGTGATGTCAGAAGTTCACTAAATGCGCTTGAACTCGCAGTGCTGTCCACTGAACCTGATGAAGACGGTGTCATCCATATAGATGAAGCTGCTGCAGAAGAATGCATGCAGAAAAAAAGTCTCTCGCATGATAAAGACGGTGATGCTCATTACGATGTACTGTCAGGCTTCCAAAAATCAATCAGGGGCAGCGACGTAAATGCCGCCCTCCACTATCTTGGCAGATTGATAGAAGCTGGCGACCTTGTCAGTATTAACCGCAGGCTCCTTGTCATTGCCTATGAAGATATTGGACTGGCTAGCCCGCAGGCAGGACAAAGGACGCTGGCAGCAATCGAAGCAGCCGAAAGGGTTGGCTTTCCGGAAGCAAGGATTCCATTGGCCAATGCAGTTATCGAACTATGTCTGTCTCCAAAGTCCAATTCTGCTTATGTTGCGCTTGATGCTGCACTGGCGGACATCCGTTCCGGTATCAGCGGCGAAGTTCCCGACCATCTAAAGGATGCCCATTATAAAGGGGCAAAAGACCTGGGAAGAGGCGTTGATTATCTATATCCGCACGATTATGAAGGCGGGTGGGTCAAGCAGCAGTATCTCCCGGACAGGATCAAGAACAAGGTTTATTACAAGCCTAAGAGAACCGGAAAATTCGAACAGGCCATTGCAGCAATCTATGAAAAGATTACAGGACAAAAAAAAATAACGGAAGGGCCGATTTCGGCTCTTCCGCTTTTTTAGCTATTCACACGCTCAATTTCAATATCTTTTAACAGTTCCCTGACAACATGACTTGCCATGATTAGCCCCGCTACTGACGGAACAAAAGCATTGGAAGATGGCGGCATCTTCGCTTTCCGGATTTCCGCATTATCATTGCCGACCTCTTTTCGGACATCTTCCCGGATCACGATTGGGCTTTCATCTGAAAATACGACCGGTATTCCCTTCTTAATTCCTTCTTTTCGTAAACGGGTACGAATGACTTTAGCAAGCGGGTCAGTATGCGTCTTGAAAATATCAGCAATCTGGAAACGGGTCGGATCCATTTTGTTCGCTGCTCCCATGCTCGAGATCATCGGAATGTCACGCTTGATCGCCTCTTTGATCAAATGGATTTTGTAAGAGATTGTATCCGATGCATCAACAATAAAGTCCAGATCATAGCCAAAAATTTCTTCATATGTTTCTTCTGTATAGAACATCTTCAACGCAATGACTTCGCATTCAGGATTTATATCCATAATCCTGTCGCGCATCACTTCTACCTTCTGCTTTCCGACAGTGGAAAGAAGAGCAATAAGCTGGCGGTTGACATTCGTGATATCAACATCATCCTTGTCAATCAAGATCAGCTTGCCAACTCCCGACCTTGCCAGGGCTTCTGCAGCAAACGAACCAACTCCGCCTATTCCCAAAACAGCGACGGTACTGTTCTTCATTATATCAAGGCCTTCCTTGCCGATGGCCAATTCATTACGAGAAAATTGATGAAGCATCCATACTCACTCCAAATTTAAGATTAATGTTACTATCTATACCCGCTTTTGAATATAACATACCCTTCATTAATTTCAAGTATTTTTATAGGAATTAAAGTGTATGTAAGTCTTGGTAGAGCACTGAATGAAAGACAGCTGTATTACTTAGAAGTGTCTATTAGAAGATTTCTATCGGACAAACAGAAGCCTGATTTCCTAATTTTTGTCCATTAGAAGGGCTCTATCGGACAAATCGGAGGCTGGTTTCCTAATTTTTGTCCATTAGAAGGGTTCTATCGGACAAACTCAAGTAATAATATCACAAAAACTGTCCGTTAGAGAAAAACGATTTCAGCCGGATACCTATTTGGCCATTCATATGGACGATCGTGACATCAAAAAAACCATGCATTCTGCATGGTTTTAATTACGTATGTAGGAAGAGTCCCAATCGTGCCGTCGTGTTGGTTGCCTTCGTCTTGAACCCGCTCTCAGCAGGTGGGTGCCCTGTTCCGGATTTCTGTAAGTCCTCTAGCCAGAGGCATTTACGCGGCCCGGAAACGCGAACTCCCGAAGGATAGATGTTAGGTCAAAACTTCAGGTTAAACAACGAACACATCAGGACTCTTCATCTGTTGTTATTATATTACCACACGCCTGTATGAACTTCAAGGATATGGCTAATGGATATTACTGGTCTTTTTTAACATTTAATGACAAGTGAAGTTCGTCCAGCTGTGCTCCGCTTACCTCGCCAGGAGCGTCTGTCAGCAGGTCGCTTGCGCTTGCTGTTTTCGGGAAAGCAATCGTATCGCGCAGGTTTGATCTGCCTGCAAGGAGCATTACCATTCTGTCCAGGCCAAGCGCTATACCGCCATGCGGAGGCGTTCCATATTCGAATGCCTCAAGAAGGAATCCAAACTGCTCGACTGCCTGTTCCTTTGTGAAGCCCAGAACGGAGAACATTTTTTCCTGAACATCTCTTTCAAAAATTCTAAGTGATCCACCGCCAAGTTCATAGCCGTTCAAGACAAGGTCATACGCTTGTGCCTTGACACTTGCCGGATCGCTCTCGAGCAAAGCCAGATCTTCGCGTGCTGGCATTGTGAATGGATGGTGAGCGGCGAAATAGCGATCTGCTTCCTCGTCAAACTCCAATAGCGGCCAGTCTGTAATCCAAAGGAAATTAAATTTGCTCTGGTCAATCAACTCAAGCTCTTTTCCAAGCTTTAAGCGTAAAGCACCAAGCGCATCTGCTACAACAGACTTCTTATCGGCAACGAACAGAAGGAGGTCTCCAGCTGAAACTTCCAGCTTGTCCTTAAGTGCCGCTTGTTCTTCTTCCCCAAAGAACTTGGAGATTGGCCCTTTAAGTCCATCTTCTTCTGCTTTCAGCCAGGCAAGGCCTTTGGCACCATACACAGAAACAAACTCTGTTAAAGCATCAATATCTTTACGTGAGTAGTTAGCTGCAGCACCTTTTACATTGATGGCCTTTACCTGCCCGCCGTTTGCGACCGCAGAAGCAAATACCTTGAAGCCGGAATCTTTGACGGTTTCCGAAAGATCGATAAGTTCCATTCCAAAACGGGTATCTGGCTTGTCAGACCCAAAGCGGCTCATTGCTTCCTCATAGCTCATACGCGGGAATGGCGCAGGAACATCCAAGCCTTTTACATCCTTCATGACCTTTTGCATCATTTGTTCAGTCAGACCCATGATTTCTTCCTGGCTCATGAAGCTTGTTTCAATATCGATTTGCGTGAATTCCGGCTGGCGGTCAGCTCGCAAATCCTCATCTCGGAAGCAGCGCGCAATCTGGTAGTAACGCTCAAAGCCGCCAACCATCATCAGCTGCTTAAAAATTTGCGGTGATTGAGGAAGAGCGTAGAACTCACCTGGATGAACACGGCTTGGCACTAGATAGTCACGTGCTCCCTCAGGTGTACTTTTCGTTAAAATTGGCGTTTCTACATCAAGGAAGCCTTCTCCATCAAGGAAGTCACGAATCGCTTTAGTTACCTGGTGCCTCATCTTGAATGTTTCGAACATGACCGGACGACGGAGATCAAGATAACGGTATTTCAAGCGCACATCTTCTGATACATCTGTTTTATCAGCAATCACGAAAGGTGTTGTTTTCGCTTCATTGATGATTGTAAGCTCTTCAGCCTGGACTTCAATTCTGCCAGTCTTTAGATTTTCATTGATGCTTCCTTCACCGCGGGCGATGACCGTTCCTTTCACATCAAGAACGTATTCAGTACGAACTTTTTCAGCAAGCGTCAGTGCCTCTGGGGATACATCAGGATTGAAGACAATCTGTACAAGTCCTGTCCTGTCGCGCAAGTCGATGAATATCAGTCCGCCAAGATCCCGGCGCTTCTGCACCCAGCCTTTCAACGTTACCTTTTCACCGATTGCTTCTTCTGTTACTTCACCGCAAAAATATGATCTCCCAAACATCGAAACTCCCCCTCTACTTACAAATATCCTTGAATTTTCCAACAAAGCTCTCAAGCGGCAGTTGAATTTGCTCCCCATCCGCCATCGACTTCAGGTTAATCTTCTTCTCTTTTAATTCGTCTTCTCCCAGCACTGCTACATATCTAGCATTCATCCTGTCAGCAGCCTTGAACTGTGCTTTGATTTTGCGGTCTTGATAATCTCTTTCCGCAGAGAAACCTGCCATTCTCAAATTGTGTAGCAAGCCGACAGTATAATCCTTTGCTTCATCTCCCAATGAAACGAGGTAGCAATCGATTTCTTCTTTTACAGGAAGATCAATCCCTTCTGCCTCCAGTGCTGCAAGCAATCTTTCAACACTTAGCGCAAAACCGATACCCGGTGTTTCCGGTCCGCCGATTTCTTCGACAAGGCCATTGTATCTGCCGCCGCCGCAAAGAGTCGTAATTGCTCCAAACCCTTCTGCATCACTCATGATTTCAAATGCTGTGTGGTTATAGTAGTCCAGACCGCGTACGAGATTGGCGTCAACCTCGAATTCAATCCCGAGATCACTCAAATACTTCGTCACTTTACTAAAATATTGAGCAGAGTCATCAGTCAGGTAATCAATGATCGATGGTGCCGACTTCATCAGTTCATGATCACGGTCAGCTTTGCAGTCCAGAATTCGCATTGGATTTTTTTCAAGGCGATTCTGACAATCGCTGCAGAATTCCCCGATTCTAGGCTGGAAATGGCTTACTAAAGCATCCCTGTGAGCTTTTCTGCTTTCCTTATCACCGAGACTGTTCACGACAAGCTTGAGCTTTTTCAATCCAAGTTCCTTATAAAGGGACATGGCAAGGGAGATCACCTCAGCGTCAATCGCCGGGTCTGCACTGCCCATTGCCTCAACACCAAACTGGACAAACTGGCGGAAACGTCCAGCCTGCGGGCGTTCGTAGCGGAACATCGGTCCCATGTAATAAAGCTTCACTGGCTGGTTTGGGCTTCCGAACATCTTATTTTCGACAAAAGAGCGAACAGCTGCCGCCGTACCTTCAGGACGGAGCGTCAGGCTGCGGTCGCCCCTGTCAGTGAACGTGTACATTTCTTTTTGGACGATATCTGTTGTATCACCAACGCTTCGCTTGAAAAGGTCTGTATGCTCAAAAATCGGAGTCCTTAATTCCCGATATTGATATCTTTCACAAAGTTCTCTTGCCTTCGCTTCTATAAGCTGCCATTTCTCTGTCTGGCCTGGCAAAATGTCCTGTGTACCGCGCGGTATATTGATTTGATTAGCCACAGTGCATCCTCCTCCATTCATTTCAAATCATTACTTTATAGGCGTTTTCACCTTTTCATTACTTTTAACGGGTTCGGGAATTTCTCAATAAAATACCCTTCAATTAGCAACATACCAATGAAAAAACCAGCCTTATGTAGGCTCTGTTAAACTCGGCTGTTGATTTCCGTTCCAGGCGCTTCGCTTTCCGCGGGTAGTCGGGGAGCCTCCTCGGCGCTTTACGCGCCTGCGGGGTCTCCCCATGACTTTCTCATCCCGCAGGACACTGATTGAGCTTCCTCGAATTTGCCCACGCACGATGGAAATGCGTTAGCATTTTCGGAGGAGTCTTCGCGCCTTCCACTCCAATCAACAGGAGTTGAGAAAATATTTAGCTATAACAGAGCAATGTAAAAAAAAGAATACAAAAAAGCCCCCAATCCCTTGCCATAATAACAAGGGACGAGAGCTTTGAATTCCCGTGGTGCCACCCTAATTGAAGCGCTTGAGTGCACTTCCTCTTTAACAGTTAACGCCTGATTACGTCTCCTCCTAATGATGGGTCAGCCCACGTTCAGAGAAAATCCTACGGAGTGTTCATTCGCCAAGTCATTGTGCAGAAATGCTTTCAGCCAAGGCATTCCCTCTCTTTTCACTTGTTTCATGGCTACTATGCTCCATCAACGGTATGTTTTCTATATAACATTTTATTTATATTATAATACGGAGTCCAAATGGCCTTGTCAAGCACAATTCAAGAACGTTCAATCTGTTTTTTCAGTTTTCGGACATCCCGGAGAGACAGCCCAAATTCCGAAGCTAATTCTACAGTGTTGGAGCTTTGTTCTTTTTGGATAAAATCGTGAAAATCCACTCCAAATAATTGATTCTCCCCGAATGCAGCAGAATTTCCTTTGTCACTGAACCGCATGGTATCACCTTCCAATGTTTATTGCTAACTATTCTGCCCAGCCTCTGTGAAAACTTTTCATGATTTTAAGATATTCTTTAACACTTGAACTTTTTTCGTTCTTTACCGATATAAGAGAAAAGTCCTCGTGATTTTACCGGAAAAATCCGGTAATATATTTTTTATAGAGAGTAAGAGAGGGAGGGAGAGCATTGCCCAGAAATAAAATGGTTCCGATCATCCTTTGCTTGATGCTCATTTTCGGGAGCCTTCCAGCTTTAGAATCGGCTCAGGCGGATAATGGAAGTGTCTCGATTACTGCCGCAAGCTTAAATGTAAGGTCGGGGCCGGGACTAAGTTACCCGGTAACAGGATCAGTCAAAAAAGGAGAAAAGTTTTCAATCGTAAAGGAAGAAGGCGAATGGATACAAATCAGCCTTGGCGGCAGTAAAAACGGCTGGGTCGCTGAATGGTTTACTGCCAAGGAATCTCCCAAGCCAGCAGTTTCACCAGCTGTTTCGGCAAATTCCAAAGGCTCAGGCAGCGTTAATGTCAATGGGTTGAGAGTAAGAAAAGGACCAGGCACCAACCACCAGGTCATTGGATCTTTTAACAGTGGACAAGCTGTCGAAATTCTTGGATTCAATGGAAATTGGGCGGAAGTGCGCACTAGTAAAATAAGCGGCTGGGTCTCAAAGGAATACATATCGGTAAAAGAAAGCAAGGCTTCAGAAGCACCTGCAACAAGCACTAAAACAAGCGGGACGGTCACCGCTACTTCCTTGAATGTTAGAGAAAAGCCTTCATTGAACTCTAGCAAAGTGGGACAATTAAGTTATGGAGCTGCAGTGACTGTCCATTCTCAGTCCAATGGCTGGGCCGAGATTACATACGAAGGTAAAAGTGCCTGGGTAAGCGCTGAGTACGTGAAAATCGGAGGAAAACCAACGGCTGACAGCAGCAAGCCATCACCCCCTGCCGATCAGTTCACAGGCACAGTAACTGCCTCACAGCTCAATATCCGGGATAAGAATTCACTAGATGGCAGCGTCATAGGTTCTGTATCAAAGGGACAAAGCTTCAGGATTCTAGATGAACAAAACAATTGGGTCCAGATTGAATACGAGCCTGGCAAAACAGGCTGGGCGGCTGGCTGGTTTTTTGAAAAAAAGAAAAACGGACCAGCAACTGCACCAAGCCAGTCAATTCAAAACAGCAGCGTCTCTATGCTCCACAACGGGACAAATATACGAAAAGGACCAAGCACAGGCACAGCAGTCATTTACCGTGCCAATCAAGGTGACAGCTTTGAAATTATAAGCGTCGAAAAAGATTGGTATAAGATTGCGCTGCCAAATGGGACTAGCGGGTTTGTTGCCGGCTGGATTGTTTCTGTAAAGGGTAATGCGCCGCAAATAGAAAGACCAGGAGCGGAAAAGCACACAAAAAACAAGACAATCGTCATTGATCCTGGCCACGGCGGCAGGGATAATGGGACAACAGGTGTCAGAGGTACCTTGGAGAAGACGCTTACCCTGAAAACAGCCCAGCTTTTATATGACAAACTAAGAGCTGCCGGCACAAACGTCATCTTGACCAGGAACAATGACCAATATATTTCACTAGGTTCAAGAGTAAGCAGCTCCCACTACCATAATGCCGACGCGTTTATCAGCATCCATTACGACAGCATCAACGACCGGACTGTCAGAGGCATGACGACTTACTATTATAGTTCAAAACAAAAGCCTCTCGGTGAACAAATCCACTCTGCGGTAGTCAGCAAAACGATGTTGAAGGATCGAGGCACTCGTTTTGGCGACTATCACGTCATCAGGGAAAACAGGCAAACAGCCGTACTCCTGGAATTAGGCTATTTAAGCAACCCGACGGAAGAGATGCTTGTCAATACACCACAATATCAGGAAGCAGTAGCAAACGGGATATTTGAAGGACTTGCCCGCTATTTTAAGAATAATTAAGAAGACCGACTGAAGACATCCATACTGTCTTCAGTCTTTTTGTGTTGTAAAAGCCTTATGACTTCGAATCCTTCTCAATAAGGTAATCTATAAGCACGGCAGGTCCCCTATAGACTAAAAAAAGGAATCCCGCTATTGGGATTCCTTCTTTGAGCTATTTGCTGTCAATAATCAATGTAACCGGACCGTCATTTGTCAATTGAACGTCCATCATGGCGCCGAACACACCCGTTTCAACCTTGATTCCCTTTTCGGAAAGGAAACGGTTGAATGCTTCATAGACAGCTTCTGCGTGGTCTGGCTTGGCTGCGTCCATGAAGTTTGGACGGCGTCCCTTGCGGCAATCACCATAAAGGGTAAACTGTGAAACGGAAAGAATCTCTCCCCCTACATCGAGAAGGGACAAGTTCATCTTTCCTGCATCATCTTCGAATACCCGTAAATTTGCAGCCTTCTCGGCAAGAAAGGCTGCATCTTTTTCCGTATCCTCATGTGTAACTCCGACAAGGATGACAAATCCCTTATTGATGGAGCCTGTTACTTCCCCATCAACCGTCACTTTTGCTTCTTTGCTTCTCTGTATCACTAAACGCATCGGTAATCTCCTTACACATCGGTCTCTCAATTTGTTGCAGCATGACTACTAAGTCTGCTTAACTCATTATCCTTCTGACCGCATAGATATCCGGAATTTGCTTAATTCGGTCGACGACTCTCTGCAGATGGCTGACATTATGGATGGCGATGGACATATTGATGGTTGCCATTTTATTTTTGTCAGATTTCCCGGAAACAGCTGTTATGTTCGTCTTTGTTTCATTTACCGCCTGCAGGACTTCGTTCAGCAAGCCCCTGCGGTCATAGCCGCTGATCTCGATATCCACATTATATTCCTTGCGGTCATTCAAGCCGGTCTCCCATTCTACCGGAATCAACCTTGCCTGCGCATCCTCAGTGTGGATGTTCGTGCAGTCGGAACGGTGAACAGATACTCCCCTGCCTTTTGTGATAAAACCTACAATATCATCCCCAGGTACAGGGTTGCAGCAGCGGGATAGCCTGATCAGCAAATTATCGATACCCGACACTCGGACTCCAGACTCTCGCTTTTTAGCAGGTGAAAATGATTTGAGCTCAGAAACAGCATTCGAAATATCCTTTTCCTGTTCCAGGTCACGCTGCTTGCGGAGCTTTTCTGTCAGCCTGTTCGCTACCTGGAGAGCTGTTATTCCGTTGTATCCAATTGAAGCAAGCAAACAAATCTTCCTCATTGGTAAAATTATATTTCTCAGAAACCTTTTTCAGGTTTTCAGTTGTCAAAATCTCTTTAACATCAAAATCCATATTGCGGATTTCTTTTTCCAGAAGCTCACGGCCTTTTTCAACATTTTCATCCTTCTGCTGCTTCTTGAAGAATTGGCGAATCTTGTTTTTAGCCTGGGAGGTCTGTGCAAGCTTTAACCAATCTTTGCTCGGTCCATAAGAATGTTTTGAAGTAAGGATTTCGATGATATCCCCAGTTTTCAATTGATAATCCAAAGTCACCATCTTGCCATTGACCTTGGCACCGATTGTCTTATTGCCGATTTCAGAGTGAATCCGATAGGCGAAATCGATTGGCACTGAACCAGCTGGCAGCTCGATAACATCGCCTTTCGGTGTGAAAATAAACACCATATCTGAGAAAAGATCAATTTTTAGAGACTCCATGAACTCTTCTGCATTTGCAGTATCATTCTGGAATTCAAGAATTTCACGGAACCATGATAGCTTTGTTTCAAAATTGGATCCGTCAGTTGGTTTGCCCTCTTTATATGCCCAGTGGGCCGCAACCCCGAATTCTGCGATCCTGTGCATTTCATCTGTCCTGATCTGGACTTCCAGCGGATCACCTTTAGGGCCGATCACGGTAGTGTGCAGGGACTGATACATATTAGGCTTTGGCATCGCGATATAGTCTTTGAATCTGCCTGGCATCGGTTTCCAGCATGTATGGATGATCCCCAGGATTGCATAGCAGTCCTTGATGCTGTTGACGACAATACGGACAGCCAGCAAATCGTAGATTTCGTTGAACTGCTTGTTTTGCAGTACCATTTTCCGATAGATGCTGTATATATGCTTAGGCCTTCCTGAAATTTCAGCTTTGATTGAAACCTCATTCAGCCTTTCCTTCACTTCATCGATGACTTCATCAAGATATTGCTCGCGTTCTGCCCGTTTCTTTTTCATCAGGTTGACGATACGGTAATATTGCTGGGGATTAAGATAGCGTAAAGCAGTATCTTCAAGTTCCCATTTGATTTTTGAAATACCGAGCCTGTGAGCCAGCGGCGCAAAAATCTCCAGCGTTTCATTCGAAATCCTCCGCTGTTTTTCACTCGGCAAATGCTTCAAAGTCCTCATGTTATGAAGGCGGTCAGCAAGCTTGATCAAGATGACACGAATATCCTGTGCCATTGCAACAAACATCTTCCGGTGGTTCTCTGCCTGTTGCTCTTCATGCGACTTATACTTGATTTTCCCAAGCTTCGTGACTCCATCAACAAGCATGGCCACTTCGTCATTGAACGCCTTTCTTATATCATCAAGAGTCACGTCCGTATCCTCGACGACATCATGAAGAAAACCAGCTGCGACCGTCGCCGGATCCATCTCCAGGTCTGCGAGAATCCCCGCTACCTGGATAGGGTGGATGATGTACGGTTCCCCGGATTTCCTGAATTGATCATGATGAGCCTGTCTGGCGAACTCATATGCCTCTTTTACCATTTCAACATGTTCATCATTCAAATATGATTTTGTACAGTCAATGACTTGTTCTGCGGTCATTACCTGGTCATTCGCCATAGGATCACCTAATTTAATTTCTTTATATTAACCCGCACTTACTCTCCAGCGGGAACCAAGGAAAGAGTCGACAAAATACGAAAAGCGCAAGCGCTTTGTTCAGTAGTAAATTTTACATTTTTATTCTATAACAACATCCTTTATATACAATAATTATTCTTATAAAGGATTGTTACTATTATCAAAGAAAAAATCGAAGATGTAAAGAGAAAGGAAGAGATTTTACAGCAGAAATTAAAAAAATTGTCGAAAGATATTTAATTTCATTCAATTATAGGTTTATTTTAGCAAACCTGCCTGCGATTGGGTGTGTTTCTTCTTATAAAAAGCTGTTTTCGTAAAGATTGTTGTTAAAATCCTAAAGCCGATTTTAACGTAATAGATGGCCATTTTGCAGGTCGGTATAAAGTTTGCATGCACTTTTCTCATAAAAGAGTTAACCTTTCGAAAGAAAGTATGTCATTCAATCCTATTTTGTAGTCAATAGCAACAAGGCTCGAGAAAAGAGACTTATAAAAAAAGGGCACTTCGCAATGAAGCACCCTGTCCGTTTAATATTGCATCAAGGTTAAAACATCATAGCCATCCAGCTTTTGACGGCCATCGAGATAAGTAAGTTCAATCAGGAAGGCGATTCCTGCCACAACTCCACCTAGTTCTTCAACTAGCTTGATCGTTGCTTCAATCGTTCCGCCAGTTGCCAGCAGGTCATCGGTGATCAGGACTCTTTGTCCTGGCTTGATCGCGTCTCTATGGATCGTCAAGACGTCACTGCCATATTCTAGACCGTAGTTGACCTTGATTGTCTCGCGCGGAAGCTTTCCTTCTTTTCTGACAGGAGCAAAACCTACTCCATGTGCGTAAGCAACCGGGCAGCCGATAATGAAGCCGCGTGCTTCAGGTCCGACTACAAGATCTATTTGTTTTTCACGGGCATAGGCCACGATTTGGTCTGTTGCATATCTATAAGCATCGCCATTGTCCATTAAGGTTGTGATGTCCTTAAATTTAATGCCGGGCTTTGGCCAATCGGGAACGATTGTTACAAATTGTTTCAAATCCATTGAATAATTGCCTCCTCATTTTTCACCGACTCTTGAATGAATTGGTCAAACCAGTTCTTCAATTGCTCATACGATGAGTAGAGCAATTCATTTTCAAGAGTGAATGCTTGCACCTTGTGCTGATATGTTTTGGATTCAGTCAGATCCCTTTTGGGGACATTTTCTTCTAGTGAAATAAACCCATTGTTTATTTTAACAAAATCTAGTTCAAAAAACACCTTCGACATGAAATCTATTGTTTCTTTTGTCCACCCTCGATGCTTGGCCAAATCGTCGCCATACCGTTTAAGATCAAATGGGCCTTTCTTGGCAAGGAATGCGTAAAACCATTTGAAATGCTCCCTCGTTGGCATCGTCGTGAAGAAATCGCTGCTTTCTTTATAAAAATGGACATAGACCCTTCCCGGATTTTTTCCTGAAAATAACTTCTCCAGAATTTCCTTGGATGGCGGCAGGTCCAATAGAACAACATACGAATGTTCGAGATTCAGCTGTTCAGCTTGTTCATCGGTGGTTACCAGTTCCAATGACTCTCCGATAATTGGAGAAAACTTATTTTTCAAATCAGCGTTAAAGAGAACCCATTTAATATGATCCCCTGGAATCATTTCGGGTAGCTTTTCCAGTCTCTTAAGACCGCGGAAATCGAATAGCTGCCAGGACTTAACCGCTACATCCCTGAGGAAAATTTGCGGCTTCCTGATATTGTTCCATTCGTTGATGGACAATTCGCCAATGACGGACAGCTTCGAGCTCGGCGAGATATGGTCATGGAGATGGCCAAACCCGAATCCAATTCCATCAATAACGGTGCCTTCCTCTTCCAGTGCCAGCTTAAGATGGGACTGATCTGCCCCTATCTTTCTGAGGGTTGATATATTAGCTCCATCAATCAGGACCTTGGGTTTTGGGTTGCTGACGCCATATGGAGATAGCTGCCCAAGTTCATTTATGGTCTCAATCGTAATCTCTTTAACATCTATTCTCGCATCGATATGAGAGACAGGAATTAAGTCTTCTTCTTTCAGCTGCTCTTTTGCCAGTGAATTCAATCTTGACCTTAATTCGTCAACATCATTAAGTTTCAATGTCATGCCCGCAGCCATAGGATGACCGCCAAAATGCGGAAGGATTTCTCTGCAGGTTGATAGATTTTTGAAAAGATCGAAACCAGCGATACTTCGCGCTGACCCCTTCGCAAGTCCCTTTTCTTTGTCAAAACTAAGGACAATCGTTGGCCGGTAATATTTTTCTACAAGCTTGGAAGCTACGATGCCGATGACCCCTGCATTCCAGCCTTCCTTACCAACGACAAGGACTGAATTATCATGGATTGGGTAATTCATTTCCACTTCAGAAACTGCTTCTTCGGCAATTTGTGAAACGATGTTTTGACGCTCTTTATTGATTGAATCTATTTCTTCCGCAAGCATCATTGCTTCTTCTGGATCATCTGTCATCATTAATTGCACCGCTGGGTCCGCGCTCCCAAGTCTCCCTGCTGCATTGACCCTCGGTCCAATCATAAAACCTATTGTTTCTTCATCAATAGACGATCTGTCTGTTTTCGCTAGTTTAAGCAGCGCATTCAAGCCAGGTGTCTGGCTCGATTTCAACTTCTCGATTCCTCTCAGGGCAATCAGCCTGTTCTCTCCCATAAGGGGGACAAGGTCGGCAATGGTCCCAATAGCCGCAAATTCCAGCAAATGCTCTGGGACTCTCCCCAGAAGGGCATGGGCAACCTTAAAAGCGACACCCACACCAGCTAAATCCTTGAAAGGGTATACACTATCGTCCAGCTTTGGATGGATAATTGCAAATGCATCCGGCAGGACCGGGCCAGGTTCATGGTGGTCTGTAATGATCAGGTCAATCCCCACTTCTTTGGCAACATCTGCTTCATGGAGAGCAGAAATACCCGTATCGACAGTGATGATCAAGCCCACTCCGCTGTCCGAGGCACTCCGAAATGCTTTTTCATTCGGACCATATCCTTCTGTAAAACGGTTCGGTATGTAATAGTCGGCGTTCGCCCCCAGCTCAGCCAGGGCTTTCATCATGACCGTCGTACTGCTCACACCGTCTGCATCATAGTCACCAAACACAAGAATAGGCTCTTGCGTTTCTATTGCTTTATTGATCCGCTCAACTGCCTTATCCATGTCTTTCAGCAAAAAAGGGTCGTGAAATTCGCTTTTTTGCCCAAACAAAAAATACCGGGCATCTTCCACGGTATCAAGTCCGCGATTGACTAGCAGTGAAGCAGTCAGATGATTTATGCTCAATTCCTTGGCGAGTGAATCTATTACTGTCTGGTCGGATTTTTTTACAATCCACCTTGATTTTGGCTTTAACATACGTTCACCTCTCAGCTTATTCATTATACAAAAGCGGAGAGAGTGTTTCAATGACAATGAATGTTAATAAAGGACTTTCGAGTAAGGAAATGTAATGAATTAAAATGGCAGCATAATTGTATGCTGCCATGAGTGCTGGATTAATGGATATCTTCTATTTCGTGCTGGGGTGCTGTTTCCTCCGGCAGAGTTTCTTTTTGGGCCAGCTGCTCTTCTAATGAATTGTTTTTCTTCCTCAAAGATTTTACTTCTCTTTGAAGCACAAACATCCTGAACAGACCGACAGAGCCAACGATAATCCCGCCCATCAATACAGAACCTAATATGACCAGGATTAACGGCCATTCTGATTCCCCAAATAAATAGTTCACTGTTACTGGATCGACATTGATGACGGCGAAAACAGCCACAATCAATGCAAAAGCAAGTCCCAGCAGCAATGTCCATTGAAACTTCATTGTTTCCCCTCCCCTGAGACTTATTGAATATCTACACCATCCTCGGAATTCCCACTCTCACTGAACGGATTTATATGGACCAGAACATTTTGGACATTTTTATTTTCCATCAGTTTCTTTTTTACACTCTTACCAATTCGGTGGCCCTGTTCCACGGTGATATGTGGATCGACAGATATTTTCAAATCAATGATAACATAATGACCATGCTCTCGGGCATGTAATTGATCCAGTTTCTTTACTTCAGGAATTGACTGCACAACAGTCCTAATTCTTCTGTATCCTCATCATGAAGCAGATGGTCAAGTGTATTATGGATCGATTCCTTGCCAAGCTTCCATACCATCCTGATGACCAGAAACGCAACCAGCAGTCCCGTCACTGGGTCAGCGTATTCCAGCCACCCAATTCCAAATATACCGCTAAGCACAGCCGCGCTGATTCCTATTAGTGCTGCTATGGAGGAATAGAAATCCGATCTATGCTCATATGCATTGACGATCAGCGCATCACTATTCAATTGCTTTCCCAATTTGTATTTGTACCTGAACATTCCCTCTTTTACTATGATTGAAACGACAACAGCCACAATCGCCACTGATTTGGGAGGTCCAATAGGATGAAAAAATGCTTCGAACGATGATCTGCCGATTTCGACTCCCACAAGCATTAATAATACTGCCACAATGATGGCAGCAATTGACTCGGCCTTACCATGACCGTAAGAATGATCTTCATCCGGCGGAGCTTTCGCCGCCTTAAGACCTATGTATACAGCTAATGAACCCACTACATCAGATGCAGAATGGACTGCATCCGCTACAAGCGCTTTACTGTTAGCATAGATGCCGCCCCCCCACTTCAATCCTGCAAGTATAATATTACCGACAACCAATCGCAAAACTCCTCTCTGCAAAGAGCTTTTATTCCGCGTCCTTTACTTTTCCCACCATAATTAGTCTGTCGGCATTTATTTTATTTTATCCTGAAAAATGGCTGTTCTAACCAGAAATAAAAAATACCACGGAAAAATCCGTGGTATTTCAAATGCACTTATTTTAAACTTGCGGCTCATCTGAGTAGACTTTCTTTTCCTTGTAAGTCTTGATGGTGCCTTTCTTCTTAAGCTCTTTATTTTTCCATACATACCACAGCTGTGCTGCGATGAAAATGGAGGAATACGTACCGGCAATCAGGCCGATAAGGAGAGCGAAAGAGAAATTCCAGATTGATGTACTGCCGAAAACCAACAGAGCCACGACTGTTATGACAACAGTCAGAATGGTGTTGACCGAACGGCCGAGCGTCTGGCGAAGAGCAGTATTGACTACATCCGCAATATCTTGCGGTGTTTTCAAGCGCTTCTTCTTCACCATATTCTCACGCATCCTGTCAAAAGTAACAATCGTATCATTGATTGAGTAACCAACGATTGTCAGTACAGCTGCGATAAAGGTTATATCCACTTCAAGCCTTGTAAGACTGAACAGAACAATGATAAAGAATGCATCATGAAGCAATGCGATAATAGCAGCCAGTGCCATGTAAATCTCGAATCGGATCGTTACATAGATAATTATCCCAACGGAAGCAATGGCAACAGCAATCATGGCATTCTTAGCAAGTTCTTTCCCGATTGTTGGTGAAACAGTTCCAACATTCGGCTCGGCACCGAATTCTTCCTTGAAGTGAGATTTAAGCTCAGAAATCTCATCTTTGGATAGAACTGTTTTAAATCTTGCTACGCCAATTTCGCTATTATCACCGGAGATGACAATATCGTTCGTTTCCAAATCAACTTGCTTAAGCTCTTCTTTTAATTGTGCCGCTGTAATTTTGCTGTCAGACATGACCTCTACCCTTGTCCCAGCCGCAAAATCAATTCCAAGATTCAGACGGAACACGAGGAGTGCAATCAAACCTATGCCGATTAATACTGCTGAAGCAGTAAAGAACTTATTGCGGCTCTTAATGAAATCAAAGCGATCAAATTTAGTTTTTAAATCAAGTGAATCTAAGCCTTCAGAAATGTCATGGACTTCACTTTGCTTAACACCGAACAAGCTTGGTTTGTTTTTGAACAAGCCACTGTTCACGAGCAACCCAAGGAACAAGCGTGCACCGAAGACTGCTGTGATAAAGCTTGCCAGGATACTGATGATCAGCATGGTCGCAAATCCTTTTACAGAGCTTGTCCCGTACGCGAATAAAACGATTGCCGCTAGCAAAGTCGTAATGTTGGCATCAAAAATCGTAGACAGGGAGCCTTTGCTGCCCGCGTCAAACGCTGCTTTGATATTGCGGCCAACCTTCAGTTCTTCTTTTATCCGCTCATACGTGATGATATTCGCATCGACCGCCATACCGACACCGAGGATCAATGCGGCGATTCCAGGCAGTGTAAGAACACCGTTCATCCAATCAAATACAAGCAGGATGAGGTAAACGTAAATGGATAACGTAATAACGGCAACAATTCCAGGGATACGGTATAAAGCAAGCATGAATACGAAAACAGCAAGAATACCGATGATTCCGGCAAAGATCGTTTCATTTAATGCCTGTTCACCGAATTTTGCCCCTACAGAAGTAGAGTAGGTTTCTTCAAGATTAACCGGCAATGATCCCGCATTAAGCAGTGATGCAAGCTGCTGGGCTTCTTCAATTGTAAAATTACCAGTAATCTCAACATTCTTTTGGTTCAGGATCTTATCAACATTAGGATTGGAAAGGAATTTAGGTTCAGGCTTCATCCTTTCTTCCTTATAGGAATCTACCCCTTCTTCGAAATCAAGCCAGATGATCAGCTGGTTCTCAGGGGCCATATCACGGATTTCTTTCGTGATTTCACCGAATTGATCACCATCTTTTAGTGTGATTGAAATGCTCGGCTTGTTTTGCTGGTCGAAGCTTTGTTTAGCACCATTTTCTTCAAGGTCACTGCCATCCATCATGACGCGGTCGTTCACGTCACGGAAGGTAAGATTCGCTTCTGTAGAAAGAATTTCACGCGCTTTGTTCTGGTCTTTTACGCCAGCCAGCTGTACGCGAATCCGGTCATCTCCTTCAATCTGGATGTTCGGTTCACTGACACCGAGGACGTTGACCCTCCGTTCAAGAGCCTCAGCAGTACTCTTCAGGGTTTCTCGGTCAACTTTCTCGCCCTCTTTTCCATTTAGAGGCGTGACTTCATAAAGAACCTCAAAACCACCCTGCAGGTCAAGGCCGAGCTTGATATCTTTCAATATATTCTGGGTTGTTGCACCCATGGCACTTCCGATTAAAATAACCAGCAAAAAGAAGGCCACGATGCGGCTGCGTTTTACCATTATGTATAAATCCTCCTTATTCTTCGCGCAAACATGCTGCCAGACAAATAAAACATAAGACTAAGAAATTAAACAGTAGCCAATTTATAGCATTCTAATTATGTAACAGTTTAAAAAAACTGTCAATTAAGCATTTCCGTTATCTGCATATAGAAAGTCTCTCAATCTGGAAAAAAGCGGGTTCTGGATTTTTTCGGGTATGATCTCGAAATAAACCCTAAAGGCAAGATTCAGTCTAAAGAGGAAATGCCGCTCAATCCCAAACTCTACCTTCATTTAAGCAGTGCTTTGCGTTCCTCTTCATCATCCATAGTGAAATCTCCCAGTTTGAAGGCTTCAACGGTGGTGAAATTCATTACGTCTCCGATTTTCGCGGATAAAATATCAGCAACGATTTCATACATTTGTATTTCTTCTTTCGGTTTCTTCCACTTTTTCTTCGTGAGATAATCCCATAATTCTTTTTCTCTAACTTGTTCATACCCGAATATTTTGAATTCTTCAATTTTACTTTCCAGAGCGGGCTTTACTTGCTTGTAAAACCGTCCATATTGATGGCTTTGATTCATTACCTGGCCTCCTCGTCCAATTTTCCAGTCTTTTAATGTCTTAACCTTGTCATGCTTTGTCCACTTTCTTGCATATAGTTAATTGTATATGAAATATGCATTTTTGAGAAGGCAGGGAGCGGAATGTCGAAGTTTTTAAAAGGAACATTTATTTTGTTAATGGCCGGGCTCGTCACGAGGGTGCTTGGTTTCATAAATCGGATTTTCATTGCCCGTTTCATTGGCGAGGAAGGTGTTGGCCTTTACATGATGGCCTTCCCCACCATGGTGCTTGTCGTTACGATTACTCAGCTAGGTCTCCCAGTTGCGATTTCAAAAAATGTGGCTGAAGCTGAGGCAAGAGGCGACTTCCGAAAAATCAAGAAAATCCTTGTCGTTTCCCTTGCCACCACAATATCTCTATCGATTGTCTTTACACCGGCGCTCATTCTCCTTGCTCCATACCTGTCCGAGACATTGTTCACGGATCCAAGAACACAATGGCCGCTGCTCGCCATTGCACCAATTGTTCCAATCGTTGCAGTATCATCGGTTCTCCGCGGCTACTTCCAGGGAAGGCAGAATATGCGGCCATCCGCGATATCACAGGTGATCGAACAGCTTGTCAGGATCACGTTGATTGCTGTTTTGACAAAGGCCTTCATGCCGTATGGAATTGAATATGCGGCGGCAGGTGCAATGATTGCGTCAGTGATAGGAGAACTTATTTCATTGATTTATTTAATGACGACCTTTAAGCTTAGAAAAAAATTCAGGCTGCGAAAAAACTTCTTTCAGTTCGTCCATTCTGGAAAATCGACTTTCAATGATTTAATGGGGATTGCACTGCCAACAACGGGTTCCAGACTGATCGGATCTGTTTCCTGGTTTTTTGAACCGATCGTCGTTGCGCATAGTCTGGCGATTGCCGGTGTGGCTGCCGTCGCTGCCACCAAACAATATGGGGCATTGACTGGCTTTGCCATGCCCTTGCTGTTATTGCCTTCCTTCATCACCTATTCTTTGTCCACTTCACTTGTACCGGCTATTAGTGAAGCGAACTCCCGTAAAAACATGAAGGTGATAGAACATCTTCTGCAGCAATCTTTGCGATTTTCACTGTTGACCGGGGGACTGGCGATCGTTGTTTTATATGTACTGGCGGAACCATTAATGACGTTGATGTACGGGACATCCAATGGTGCACAATTCATCAAGCTGATGGCGCCATTCTTCCTGTTCTACTATTTCCAGGGGCCGCTGCAGGCAGCACTGCAGGCTCTTGATTTGGCCAGGGCGGCGATGATCAACAGCCTGATCGGAAATCTTGCCAAGACCGCTGTCATCTTCCTGTTGGCAAGCCAGCCTGCTTTCGGCATAAACGGCGTAGCCCTCGGAATGGTCATGGGGATCGTCCTGATCACCCTCCTCCATTTCGCAACCATGCTGAAGGCCGTTTCGTTCACCTTTTATGTAAAAGATTATGTGAAGATTTTGGCCGTAATCATACTTACAGGATCACTGGGTTTCCTGATATGGGATAGGCTTGATGAAAATCTCTCATTGGCACTCAGGATTCTTTTAAATGCAGGAACTGTAAGCATACTGTACGTATCGCTTTCTGTTGCCCTTGGATTGATCAGGAAAAATGAGCTTTCAAAAATGCGATCCGTGTTAACTTCATTTCTTAAAAAAGGCAAGTAAAAAACGTGGGCGTTGTTCCACGTTTTTATTTATCCTTTAAATCGATATAAAATTTTCCATTTTGGAAGCTGCAGAAAGAAATCTCTCCTGGGTCTTCATGCCCTTGTTTTCTCAGCTCTTCTAACAGCCAGGACTTCGATTTGTCTATCATACCCAGATTATCTTCCTGGATTTCCCCATCAATGATTAACGGTAGTGCAAGGCTGCTGCTATCCTGCTGTCCTTCCTGCTCACCCTGCTTCTTTTGAAAAATGGACAAGGTTCCTGATGGCTCCAAGATGGCATATTCCACATCGGCAATATCCCCTACATCCTTTTCACGCAATTGAAGCAGCAAATCGTCAAAATTATATCTTTGCGACCGCATGGCTTTTTCATCAATTTTCCCATCATTAATAATGATTGTCGGCTTCCCATCGACGAGATCCCTGAACTTTTTGCTTTTAAGAGAGAGCATCGCCAAGGAAATTTGAATGATGACAAAAATACCGATCGGGAGAAGAGTGTTAATCAAGGGATCTTTCGTATTTTCAATTGCTAAAGATGCCATCTCAGCGATCATGATATAAACAACCAAGTCCAGTATACTTAATTCACCAATTTCCCTTTTTCCCATTAAACGAAAAATCAACAGGATCAATAAGTAAAGAAAAACTGTCCTAAAAAGGATGATGAAATAATGTTCCACTTTTCCCCCGCCCTTCACACAGCATTCTTCTTTAGTCTTTTACTTAGAACAAAATTAATACTTATTGTTTCAGCATTTTTTAAAGGAACATTCCCGAATAAAAACTGATTCTATTTGTCCTTTTTCGTGAATATGCTTGTACTAGGCAAATCCCGTTTAAAGGGATTAGATCAGAGAGGAGAGGGGTTAATGGAATCCAAAAGTTTAGGAAGGGCCGTCCTGTACGGGGTAATCGCAATATTTCTACTGGCAATCGTGAGCAGTTTGATATTTTCTCTTCTTTTAAAGTTCACTTCCGTCCAAGAATCTTCACTTCAGTACGTCATGACATCTATTTCTTTTTTATCCATTTTCATCGGCGGCTTTATTACTGGCGGGAACGGAAAAGAAAAAGGGTGGATGATTGGTGGAGCAACAGGCCTGGTTTATTCTTTAATTATTTTCCTGTTCCAATACCTGGGTTATGACAGCTTATTTTCTATTGAACAAATCATCTACCATATTTGCTATATTCTCACAGCTATGATGGGCGGCATTCTCGGTGTGAACATCGTTGGCGGTCCTTCAAAGGCATAAAAAAGAAGCGAACTGAGTTCGCTTCTTTTTTGTTTGCATTATACCCCTGCTGCTGATTCTTTGACGTCGCGAATTGCCGCGCGGTCATATGTAAGACGGCTTCCGTCTCCACATTTGATGACAACAGTGCCTTCATCAAGTGCATCGACAATACCATGCAAACCGCCGATTGTTACTACCTTGTCGCCTTTTTGCAGGTCGCTTTGCATTTGCTGGACCGCTTTCTGCCTCTTTTGCTGAGGGCGGATCAACAAGAAATAGAATAGTACAAACATCAGCAATAGCGGGAATACTGTACCTATTAATCCTTCCATTCATTTCCCCTCCTTTCATGTTCAAGGCTGATGACGCCATGCGAGAGCAGCCTTATTAAAAAGCAGTTTATTTAGAAGTTTTTGGCATTCGGCTTATTATAGCCATATTGCTCAAAGAACTCTTCTCTAAAATCCCCCAGACGATCTTCACGGATCGCCTGTCTGACCTGCTCCATTAATTTTAGCAGAAAATAGAGATTATGGTAAGAAGTAAGTCGAATTCCAAACGATTCATCCGTTTTAATCAAGTGACGAATATAGGCTCTGCTGTAATTTTTGCATGTATAGCAATCGCAGTTCGGATCTAACGGTCCAAAGTCACGCGCAAATTTGGCGTTCTTGACGACCAATCTTCCCTCGCTCGTCATCAATGTGCCATTCCTGGCAATACGAGTTGGCAGCACACAATCAAACATATCAATTCCGCGGATGGCACCGTCAATCAATGAATCTGGTGAACCTACCCCCATTAGATAGCGAGGCTTGTCCGCTGGCAGCCATGGTGTGGTGAATTCCAGCACTCTGTCCATAACATCCTTCGGTTCGCCGACTGAAAGGCCCCCGACAGCATAGCCAGGGAAGTCCATTGAAACAAGGTCCTTGGCGCTTTGCTTTCGCAGTTCTTCATATTCTCCGCCCTGGACGATCCCGAATAATCCCTGGTCCTGTGGACGCTGGTGAGCTGTAAGGCAGCGCTCTGCCCAGCGTGAGGTCCGCTCGACCGATTTTTTCATGTAATCATATTCAGCAGGGTATGGCGGACATTCATCGAATGCCATCATGATATCCGAACCAAGAGCGTTCTGGATTTCCATTGCCTTTTCCGGTGAAAGGAAAAGCTTGTCCCCATTTAAGTGATTGCGGAAATGCACGCCTTCTTCTTCGATTTTCCGGAACTCGCTCAATGAGAACACCTGGAAACCGCCTGAATCAGTGAGGATGGCACGATCCCAGTTCATGAATTTATGCAGGCCGCCTGCCTCCTTGACAATCTCATGGCCTGGCCTAAGCCAAAGATGATAGGTATTGCTCAGGATGATCCCTGCACCCATTTGGACCAATTCCTCTGGTGACATGGTTTTGACTGTTGCCAGTGTACCAACGGGCATGAAGACTGGAGTTTCAAAAGAGCCGTGCGGTGTATGCACACGCCCAAGCCTTGCTCCTGTCTGCTTACAGGTTTTAATTAATTCGTAACGGATTGCTGACAATGTATAAGCTCCTTCCAGAAGTCCAATTTCAATTTAAGTGTTTATTTTACAATGTTAGAACTATAGAATCAGCATCGCATCGCCGAAACTGAAAAAGCGATACCTTTCCTCTACAGCTTTATTATAGGCATTAAGGACATTTTCCCTACCAGCCAGAGCACTTACAAGCATGATCAATGTCGACTTTGGCAAGTGGAAATTCGTAATCATTCCATCGATTGCCTTAAACTCATATCCAGGATAAATGAAGATGTTTGTCCAGCCATTTTCAGCGACAAACTTACCATCATTGGCTGTCGCAATCGTCTCCAGGGTTCGTGTTGAAGTCGTTCCAACTGTGATGATTCGGCCGCCTTGTTCACGGACCGTGTTTAGCAGCAAGGCGGTTCCTTCAGTCACCTGATAAAACTCAGAGTGCATATCATGTTCTTCAATCGAATCCACGCTGACAGGCCTGAATGTTCCCAGTCCGACATGAAGGGTAATGAAGGCGATATGGACGCCCATCTCCTTGATTTCTTCCAGCAGTTGCTCCGTAAAGTGCAAGCCTGCAGTTGGAGCCGCCGCTGAACCTCTTTCCCTTGCGAACACAGTCTGGTACCTGTCCTTATCCTCCAGCTGCTCTTTAATATAAGGTGGAAGCGGCATTTCGCCCAGCTGCTCCAGCACTTCATAAAAGATGCCGTTATAAGAAAATTTAAGGTTCCTGCCGCCGTGTTCAGCTTCCCCGGTGCATTCCGCAGTCAGAAGGCCGTCACCAAAGACGATTTTTGTGCCTTCCTTCACTCTCTTTGCTGGTTTCACAAGTGTTTCCCACTCATCTCCCTCCAGCTGCTTTAAAAGAAGGACTTCAATCTTAGCTCCCGTGTCTTCTTTCATGCCAAAAAGCCTTGCCGGAAGAACTTTTGTGTCGTTCAGGACGAGGCAGTCACCGGGCTTAAGATGGTTTTTGATGTTCTTGAAAACATCGTGTTCTATATTGCCCGATTCTTTATTCAAGACCATCAGCCTGCTTTCCGCTCTTTGTTCAAGCGGAGTCTGGGCAATCAGTTCCTCAGGTAAATAGAAATCAAACAAATCTACTTTCATGTTGTCACCCTTACTAGTTTCTGTTTATTTTGTTGTTGGCCGATCATCTGAACCGGCCGAAAAAGTAAAAGATCGCAGACAAGATAATGCTTGCCAGGATGGAAGTCACAATTGGGAAGTAAAAAGTCGTGTTGCCTTTTTTAATGACGATGTCTCCTGGCAGCCTTCCCAAATTGACAAACTGCATGATGAAGCCAATGATGAAAATGACTGCCCCGGCGATCATCACGAACTTAGCTGCACCTGTCATCGTTCAGGCACCTCCATTTCAAAATGCCGGTATACTGCCTCCGTTACAATTCTTCCCCTTGGCGTCCTCTGTAAAAACCCGATCTGCAATAAATATGGTTCATACACATCTTCTATTGTCTGCGATTCCTCTCCGATGGTTGCGGAAATCGTCTCTAATCCGACCGGTCCCCCGCGGTATTTTTCAATGATGCCTTTGAGCAATTTATGGTCTATATGGTCGAGTCCCAAGCGGTCTACCTGCATTAGTTCCAATGCCTCCTGGGCAAGAGTTTCCTCAACAGCACCATTGCCTCGCACCTGCGCAAAGTCGCGTACCCGCTTCAATAGGCGGTTGGCGATTCTCGGTGTACCACGCGATCTCCTCGCAAGCTCCTGAGCGGCAGGCCAGTCGATGTCAGTTTCCAGAAGCTCAGCTGTCCTGACGACAATATCAGTAAGCTGTTTCTCATTATAGTATTCCAAACGGCTCAAAACTCCAAACCTGTCTCTTAATGGAGCTGACAACGAACCAGCGCGGGTTGTCGCACCAACAAGCGTGAATGGCGGGAGGTCAAGCCTGACAGATCGGGCACTTGGCCCTTTCCCTATGACGATATCAAGGCAAAAGTCTTCCATAGCAGGATAGAGTACTTCTTCAATCGTCCTTGGGAGTCTGTGAATTTCATCAATGAACAGGACATCGCCAGGCTCCAATGCCGTCAGGATGGCTGCCAGGTCCCCGGGCCTTTCGATCGCCGGTCCGGATGTCGTCCTGAGGTTGACTCCCATTTCATTGGCGATGATTGCTGCGAGTGTCGTCTTGCCCAAACCAGGCGGTCCGTAGAGCAGCACATGGTCCAGCGTTTCACGCCTCATTTTGGCCGCTTCAATAAATACCTCAAGATTTGCTTTTACTTTATCCTGGCCGATATATTGCCTGAGTGTCTGCGGACGCAGGCTCTGCTCAAATGAAACATCCTGGTCGCCCGCTTCACTGGAGATGATTCGCTCTTCCATCAGTTTCTCACCCTTCTAATAAGCTGGTTAACCGATCTCCTCAATGGTATTGGTCTATTTTAACTCAGCATTACTTTAATAGCTTCTGTAAAGCTTTCTTTATATATTGATCTGTCGTCAATGTTTCCTTCTTTAAATCTGGAGTTATTTTGCGGATTTCTTTTTCAGAGTAACCCAGCGCCTTAAGTGCCAAAACCGCCTCATCAAATTCGGCTGACTGGCTTATTGTGGCAGCAACCTCGTCCGAATTGAAAAGATTTGGTAAGTAATCCGGCACAAGGTCATGAAGTTTCCCTTTCAGATCGAGAATCATTTGTCTGGCGGTCTTCTTTCCTACTCCAGGGAATTTGACCAGGAACGACTCATCCTCATTTTCAATTGCCTGAACCACCTGACCAGGCTCACCCGATGCCAGGATGGCCAGAGCCCCTTTCGGACCGATTCCAGAAACATTCAAGAGCCTTGTGAAAAGCGCCTTTTCTTCTCGATTCTTGAATCCATATAGTGCAATCAGGTCTTCTCTGACATAATGATATGTATAAATACAAATCTCTTTACCTGCTTCTTTTGTAAATACAAATGGGTTTGGTGTCATGATTTGATACCCAATCCCGCCATTTTCAATGACTATATATTCAGGACCGACGAAGTCGACGGTACCTTTTATGAATTCATACAATTCTCTCGCCCCTCTGCTTTGCTGTAACTCATTTTAACATACTCCTTTTAAAGGTATGAATAAAAATATGCAAAAAGGCGAACGTATGATCATTTTTATAAGAAAAGCGCAAGTGCCTTGGTCAGCCCCGACAAGCGTTGGAGGGCGGACCGGTGAAGTCGCTCTTTGACTTCATCGGGCGGACCGAAATCGAAAAGTATAGCCGACTGTCCAGAAACCAGAAACTGGAGACTCCGACAAAGAAGCGCTTTTTGCTTCTGCCGGCGGAGTTGAAGTTTCGGAGTTTCTAGGAGGTGAAACTAGACAATTCGAAAAGCGGAGGCGACTGCCCAACTCCGACAAGCGTTGGAGGGCCTGACAGTGAAGTCGTTTTTTGACTTCATTGGCAGGACCGAAATCGAAAAGTATAGCCGACTGTCCAGAAACGCAGAAACTGGAGACTCCGACAAAGAAGCGCTTTTTGCTTCTGCCGGCGGAGTTGAAGTTTCGGAGTTTCTAGGAGACGAAACTAGACAATCGTCTCGAGGAGTTAGGAGCCGCAGCTAGACAAACGTCTCGAGCTGCTCAAAGCTAACGCTTCTCGCAAGATACTCGGGGAGCAAATTCAGGGATGAAAACTGGCTAGGCGCTGGAGCTAGACACTAATCTAAGTGGATAAATTTATACTTTCTTAGCCAGTAATAAAAGCGGGAAAACACAAATAAGAGCCAGTCAGCCTGGCTCTTCACTGTTTTCTATCACTGTATATGGTTTAAAAGTCTCCAATACCTCTTCATAACATTGTTTATTCCGGATTGGTATGCCTTTCTTCAATTGATTCCGCTTAATACTTTCAAGTCTGCCAAGGTCAATCTGAAAGAAAGATTGGATAATATTCGAACCATCCGGCCTTCCATTAAAAATAGTCAGGACCCCTTCATCTGACAGCCCAAAATATCCATTTGCCTTTAACAGCGGCGAAATATCATCATATTCCTGCCTGAATACCGCTTTGTTCGCTTCCATATCTACTAGCTGCCATTCGTCATATTTTGCCCAAAAGTCCTCCATAGACCAAATCGTTTCCTGAATCCGCTCCTCACTCATTTCACCATCAAGGTAGACTCTTTGCAAAATGATCGTGACCTTAAGAGGTCCGTTGATTTCATCGACTGCTTCTTCAGGCTTCTCAGCAAAAACTGGCTCTGTCTGAAGTACTAAACTGTATCCTGATAGACTAATTAGGAGCATAACAGCTGAGCTTAATACTTTTAATAATTTAATTGAAGCCATTGCTGTCCACCTCTCTTATTTGCTAAAATTTGTTCTTTTTCACTAATAGTGTAGCCAAAATGAAGTTATTTATCCTATTTAAAGTAACCATGAAAAATAGAAGGCAAAGGTTACTCTGCCTTCTATCTTGCTTACGGGTTGAAGTTTATGCTTTCCCTTGGATTTCCATTCCTCCGGTCATAATCGATATTCCTTGATCTGCTGAAGGTACCTTCATCCTCGATGATCCGTAGTTCTCTGTCTTCAGTATATGGAAGGACAACCTGTTTGATTTTCTTGTCTGTCTGTTTTTTCTGTGACTTGTCCTTATAGGTCACGGCAATTTCTACTTTCCTGCCAAATAAAACTGATCTTACCTTATCAACATTGGCGACAGACTCAGCAGCAAGTCCTACTTTGCGGGCCAATCTGTTATCTTGCTCAGAATTTGTGTAGATTCTTGCCTGGCGGCTTCCCCTTTGCTCACTCAGGTGTCCATGGTAATTTAAATCACCACGGCTGTATTTATTATCTCTTTGGAAAAAGTTGTGGTCATGATCAGAACGCGGGACAGTTGGATTCGGAGGATTGCCGTTTTCATCTCTGGACTGAAGCATCCTCCGTTTCCGGTTTTCTGCAGCCATTCCCTCTTTTCCAAAATTATGGTCGAAAATTTCCGTGATCGCACCCTCTCTGTCATCCATCACGTCAATTTCATTTCCTTTTTCGTTCGAGTAATAGCCAAGTGGCTGCCCACCGTTGGCATTCCTGTCCTGTACAGCGGATTCCTCATTTCCATTACAAGCCGTCAGCCCAATTGTGAGCAAGGAAGCTATAGGTAAGAACAACATCTTTTTGTTCAATAGAAAAACCCCCATCCTAGCTAAAATGAGCAATGATATATGCTCATTATTAGAGTGCGGATGGGGCTGGATTTTCATTCTGACAGATACGTCCAAAAACCTAAGCATCCAGTCTGGATTTTACCTCTTCCTGAAATCGTTTCCTTTGCTGATACTGGCTGACAGTCATTTCAACGATTGGTGCCAGACTATATGGATTGGACTGATTTCTGTCTCTCAACAAGCGGTTCCACTCCCTTAGAATATCAGCAGGGTACAATAGCCCGCATAAGAAAGCATCAAAGTGCAACCATTTATTTAAATGATTTATTTTTTCCAGTGACTCAAACTGCCAACCCAGGAATGGCAGAATCCGATTTGCGTACTGCAGCATATCATATGCTCTCGATCCCGTGCTGATCAAATCGAAATCAATTAAGTGCAGCTTCCCAGCCTTCGAACGCAGAAAATTGTGATGGGCTACATCCCCATGAAGAATGACTGGCGGCTCTGTTTCAAGCTCATTTTTCAACTTCACAAAATTCGTCAGGGAAAAATCCGCCCATTCCAGCAGCTCATTGGTCAAGCTTTTATTAACATAGCGATTAACTGCAGGGAGGTTTTTCGTGAATTCATTCGTTCGATGCCGCCACTTTCTCGCTAAATCCGTTTTCGGCAGCATAGCAGCATACGAAGGAACAAGAACGGAAGTATGATCATGGAACCTATTCAGCAGTTCAACGCCTTCCTCTCTGTCCTTTTGGACTCCATAATCAAAACGCTGTTCATGGTGGTCAATAAACTCAATACAACCATAGTATGACCCATGGAAATGAAGCGGATCTTTATTTTGATTATAAAATCGGTAGGATTGGTCAAAACCCGATTTTCGTAAAGATGAAGCAAATGTTTCTTGAATTTTTAATTTTCGCAGATCCTTATATCCTTTTATAATAATTTTTTTGCTGACTGTTTCAACAAGATAGACATTCCCTCTCAGGTGGGTCATACCTTTGATTTCCACATCGAGTTCTCTGGATAAATAAGAGAAGAGACGATTGAAAAAGAAATCGTCTCCACCCCTCTTGATGTTAATATTCATTGCTCTCTTCATCATCGAAACGCGGCATCGGCATTCCATATCCTCCACCCATTGGACCTGGGCCATAAGGATTCATGAACCCCTGCGGACCCATGCCCATTTGATATCCATGGTGCGGGTGAGGATGCATACCCGGAGCACCAGCGAAACCATGGTGCATCATATGCTGAGGATGGTGCATCATATGCTGAGGATGGTGCATCATATGCTGAGGATGGTGATGCATGCCTGCTCCCATCATACCGTAAGGATTACCCATTTGACCTCCGCAGCCACAATCATTGCCGGCACCCTGGACTGCCTGCTTAGGCATCATTGTAGGCTGCATCATGCCGCCTACTTGCGGCATTTGGTTATCCATCATTCCGCCAACTTGCGGAAATTGATTATCCATCATTCCGCCTACCTGTGGCATTTGATTTTCCATCATTCCGCCCACTTGCGGCATCATTGGCATTTGATCCTGCATCATTCCGCCTACCTGCGGCATCATTGGCATTTGGCCCTGCATCATTCCTCCGACCTGTGGCGGCATTTGATATGGCATATCCGAAGATTCATCATCCATCATTCCGCCTACCTGCGGCATTTGATTATCCATCATTCCGCCTACTTGTGGCTGTAAAGGCATTTGCTCATCCATCGCACCTGCTACTTGCGGCATATATGGCATCTGTTGAGGATACCCTTGTTCTGGAATGCAGCCTGGTCCAGGCATTACAGGTGAAATAGGAACACCGTGGAAAACAGGACCTGTCATTTGCGGTGCTGTATGATGAGGCATATTCCCCCCCATAGTCGGGCTCAATGGCATCTGCATCTGGGCAAAAGATGATGATTCCATATCCTCCGCTGGCAATGCCATGTTTGGCATCATCCCTGGGTATTGGGACATCCCCTGTACCTGAGGGTATGGCATTTGCTGTCCTTGAGGATATGGCATTTGCTGTCCTTGATGGCCATATGCGGGACCTGTCATGGAAGGTGCTCCTGGATAACAGTTATAAGGATAAGGGATCATCGGCTGCTGGTAACCTCCTTGAACGAATGGCATCATTGATGGAGATTCATCCATGAAATCATTCTTTTCAATTTTTATATCGGGCTTTATTTCTGACTTCACATTTGGTTTCATCTCAGCTTTTGGCAGCTGAGGTTTTACCTCTGGCTTAACCTGTGGTTTGACCTGCTGCTTGACTGGAGCCTTGACTTCTGGCTTTACCTCTGGCTTGATTTCTGGGAAGATATTGTCTGGTTTCGGCGGCAGTTGCGGCTTGGGTTGTGGTTTTGGCTGCGGTTTTGGCTGCGGTTTTGGCTGCGGCGGCATCTGCATATTAGCCATATTCATCATATAGTAATTGTTGATGTCAATCTCAGGCTTAATTTGCACTGGCATCTTCGGTTTATATGGTTTAACTGGCTCTTCCTTTGGAACAGGTTTAGGCATCTCCATCTTCGGCTGTTCCTTAACTGGAGCCTCTTTTGGAACTTCTTTCTTCACTTCTGGCATTGGCATTGGTTTCTCTTTGGCAATCGGCATTTCCTTTTTGCCACCCATATTGATTTTTGCTTGAGGCGTTCCACCTGCGATTGGAGCTTCTTTTTTTACTGTTCCTCCAGCAGTTGGAACTTTTATTTTCATACCGGGCATAATCATATCAGGGTTGCTGAGCTGCGCGTTCATCTTTTTCAGCTCTTCAAAGTTCACGCCGTACTTCTTGGCGATCTTCCAAAGAGTATCCCCTTTCTGTACGATATGGATTTTCACTCTGATTCCCTCCTATGGCATAAGTCCATATATTCTATGTTGGTGTGGGCAAATTGCTAACAATCTTCAAAAAAACTTATGCTTCTATCTAAATAAATATGTTTTTCCACAGGAGATTAAGCTTTTCCCATAAAAAAAATCCTCCCCGGTCCGGGAGGATTCCAATTTATGATTGCTCAAGCATGCGGTTAAGGGCAAGCTTCGCGTTTAATGCTGTTTTTTCATCTACTTTTATAACATTAATTTCTTGCCCCTGAAAAACTGAATCGAGACTCCAGGCAAGATGCTGCAGGTCGATCCTGTTCATTGTCAGGCATGGACACATATGAGGATTCAAGGAAATAATCTGCTTATCAGGATGTTGTGAAATCAGGCGTTTGACCAGATTCATTTCTGTCCCAACCGCCCAGGAAGAGCCGGCAGGTGAACCTTCGATCGCTTCAATAATATAATTTGTAGAGCCTGCCATGTCTGACAACGCAACAACTTCACGTGAGCATTCAGGATGGACAATGATTTTCATGTCCGGGTATACTTCTCGCACATGGGCAACATTTTCCACCGTAAAATTCTCGTGGACAGAGCAATGTCCCTTCCAAAGGATGACCTTCACTTTTTCAAGGGGGCCGTCAAATTCAAGGATATTCTCAATCGGGTTGTAAACGGCCATTTCGTCCAGATTGACGCCGATATTAAAAGCAGTATTCCTTCCCAAGTGCTGATCCGGAAGGAATAGCAGACGTTCTTTTTTTGAAAAAGCCCAGCGTACCATCTTCTCGGCGTTGGAGGATGTCACAGTCGCACCGCCATTCGCTCCGACAAATGATTTAATCGCTGCTGTTGAGTTCACATACGTCAACGGCAGAATAGTGTCACCAAACAGGACCTGAAGGAATTCCCAGGCTCTTTCCGTCTGGTAAATATCCGCCATGTCCGCCATCGAGCAGCCTGCCCTCATATCTGGCAGGTAGACCTTCTGGCTTTCGGTCGTTAATATGTCTGCCGTTTCGGCCATGAAATGAACTCCGCAGAACACAATATGTTCTGCCTCCCTGTTCT
The DNA here is from genome assembly GCF_014856545.2 of Mesobacillus jeotgali. Classification (NCBI taxonomy): domain Bacteria; kingdom Bacillati; phylum Bacillota; class Bacilli; order Caryophanales; family Bacillaceae; genus Mesobacillus; species Mesobacillus jeotgali. The sequence continues at coordinate 3,481,956 of NZ_CP109811.1, forward strand.
CTGCCGACAGCTGGGCTAATTTCAATGAATCCCCAGTCGCATCAGCGAATTGAATCACTTCATCTTTTTGATAATGATGACCAGGGATAAAAAGTTTCTTGCCCATTTTCTCTTTAATTCCCTTGATCATGTCCTCAAGTTCCTGGACAGACATATTTTTGTACTTATCAGGAAGCATCCTAGATTTCGCTTCGAGCGCCTCCAAAATATTCATATTCTGCAGCCCCTTTCGTTTCAGCCATCACTTTTGCGCTAATATCCAATGATTTTACGGAATGAGTAAGGAATCCAAGAGAAATATAATCTACACCGCAATCTCTATAGCTATGGAGGTTATCGAGCGTAATCCCTCCGGATGCCTCTGTTAAAATTCCTGCTGGGACATTGCTGATCCATTCCCTGATTTGTTCAGGCGGCCTGTTATCGAACATGATGCAGTCAGCTTTTGAATCAATCGCTTCAAGAAGCTGGTCTTTTGTTTCAATCTCGACTTCGACCTTCACCATATGCCCAAGATTAGATTTCACTGCTTCAACTGCACTGCTGATTGATCCTGCGAATGAGATGTGATTATCCTTGATCATCACTGCATCATATAAACCATAACGATGGTTGAAGCCGCCGCCGCAGCGCACTGCATACTTCTCAAGCATCCTGAGACCCGGGGTGGTTTTACGCGTATCACAGATTCTCGTTTTTGCACTGTCCAAAACACTGACTGCTTCATTGGTTTTCGTCGCAATCCCGCTCATCCGCTGTACAAGATTAAGGACGACTCTTTCTGCTTTAAGCAAAGCGGAAACTCTGCCAGTGATCAAGGCTAATTCTTGACCCTTTACTACTTTATCTCCATCTTTAACATGCAGGATGATCTGACTGCCCTCATCAAGCAGCCTGAAGCCTGTTTGGATAATTTGCTCCCCACAGAAAATCCCTTCATCCTTCGAGATTAAAACCAGGCTTCCTTTGTTTTCTTTTCCGAAAATCAGTTCACTGGTGACATCACGTTCACCTATATCTTCAATAAAAAATTGCTCAAGTAGCAAGCGCAGTTTGATTGAATTCATGCTTACCATCCTTTACGTTTTTTCGTTGATGGATGATTTGTTTTTTCATCCAATTGGCGTTATCTTCATGCGGAAAATCTTTTCGGTAGTGCCCGCCCCTGCTTTCAGTCCTTTCCAAAGCCGACTGTGTGATTAAGGTTGCGGTGATGTACATGAACAGTCTGTTCAATTCAGATGGATCCAAGTGGTCCAGACGAGCCTCAAGCCATTGTCCCAGTTTAAACTGATCAAGCCACTCATTCTGTATGATCAGCAATTCTTTTGTCCGGACAATGCCTGTACGGTCCATCATTGTTTGTTTTAGTGAATCCATGTCTGGAAGCTCACCTTCGAATACAACCTGATTCATGTTGGATTCTCTTTTGACAGTTTGATAATGAATTTCCATGAAACTTACGACTTCTTTTTTGGCAACTTGATGGCTGTTGATCCATTCAGCAAGGTTTTCGCCAACAAACATGCCTTCTAATAAGGAATTGCTCGCCAGCCTGTTAGCCCCGTGGATTCCATTGCATGCAGTTTCACCGATTGCATACAATCCGGGAATACTGGTTCTGCCTTGCAAGTCTGTTTTTACCCCGCCCATGATAAAATGGCTCCCGGGAACAACAGGGATCAAGCCTTTTTCAATATCTATCCCATGCTGTGCACATAGCGTGCTGATCGTCGGGAACCTGCTGTTGAAATCCTGGATGTTGGCAATGTCTAAATAGATTTGAATCCCTCTCCGGGAGTAATCATAAATAGTCTGAGAAACAATGTGCCGTGGTGCCAGATCCTTCAACGGATGAATTTCTTCCATGATCCGCTTTCCCTCTGCAGTGACAAGAACGGCCCCTTCACCCCTTACTGCTTCTGAAATGAGACCCTTCGTCTTTCCATCTACGTAAAGAAGTGTAGGGTGAAACTGGATAAATTCCATATCGGCCAGCTCCGCACCTGCTCTGTAGGCCAGCGCCATTCCATCCCCGGTTGCAGTCTCAGCATTCGAGGTGAGGGCGAATACCTGCCCGCAGCCGCCCGTAGCAAGGACAACATGGGGAGCACAATATACTTCAATCGTTCCATCCGGCAGCTTCGCTTTCACTCCGGTACAGCGTGTTTCATCACTGTTTAAAATAAGTTCATAAACAAATGTGGATTGTTGAACTGAAACATTGGCATTCAGACCCGTTAGCAAAAAGTCGACCATATGCTTTCCAGTCGCATCACCGCCGCTGTGGATAATCCTTTTTTCACTATGAGCGCCTTCCATCCCAAGAAGCAATTTTCCGTTTCCATCTTCATCAAAGCGACATCCTGATTGCCATAAACCCTTAATCAGCTGCGGTGCTTTTTTGGTCATTTCAAGTACAGCTTCAGGGTTACTATGATGAGCTCCCGCCTCCATTGTGTCGAGATAATGGAAATAAGGATCATCACTCGTGGAAACCGCAGCCGCAACCCCACCCTGGGCAAGATATGAATTGCCCGCTGTCATTTCCCTTTTTGTGAGAATAATCACATTTAAATCCTTTGATAATTTATTGGCCAATTGCAATGCGGCAATCCCACTGCCAACAATGATTACATCTGATTGTTTCATATAATGATAGCCTCCTGGATTAACAGGTGTCTTGACATCTATATTTACACAGTTTTACACTGTTGACAAGAGCTTTTATTTTTACAATGGAGAACGCTAGATGCGATACGTGACCGAGAGGAAACCGAAAATGCTAGATTTCTGTCTCATATTGGTCTTCTTGTTACCGAGATTCGTTAGAAAGCCTGACTTCGGGCACATGCTGGCTCTTCTTGTGACCGAAATTCGTTTGAAAGCCTGACTTCGGGCACATGCTGGCTCTTCTTGTGACCGAAATTCATTTGAAAGCCTGACTTCGGGCACATGCTGGCTTTTCTTGTGACCGAGATTCGTTTGAAAGCCTGACTTCGGGCACATGCTGGCTCTTCTTGTGACCGTGATTCCAGAAGAATCAGCTTTTACATGCATAAGCAAACAGTAAGAGTGGACAGGAGCGAAAACCTATGAAATATTTTGATTACGCGGCAACATGCCCGCTTGACCGGGACGCAGCTAATATTTTCATTGAAGCGTCGACAAAGTACTTTGGAAATAGCCAGAGCCTGCATGAAGCCGGGAGTGCATCTGCCAACCTCCTCGAGAGCTGCAGAAAGGAGTTTTCACACCTGCTTGATGTCGATGAAGCCGGGATTTATTTTACAAGTGGTGGTTCTGAAGCGAATTATCTTGGCATAATGGCTCTGCTCTCTGCCAAAAGAAAATCAGGCAATCACATTATTACCGGGGCAGCCGAGCATTCTTCTGTCTACAATCTGATGAAAAAGCTTGAAGGAGAGGGATGGGAAATCACATACCTCCCCTTGGATATAAATGGAAAAATAGGGTTTGCCAGTTTTACAGAAGCTGTCAAGCCGGAGACTGTGCTCGTTTCGATTCATCATGGAAACCCTGAGATTGGCACAATCCAGCCGGTCATCTCTATTGCTGATTTTTGCCATTCAAAAGACATACTGTTTCACACTGACTGTGTGCAAACATTTGGAAAAATACCACTTAATACCCTGGCCGGCTGCGTAGATGCCCTTTCGATTTCAGGCCATAAGTTTTACGGGCCAAAAGGAACCGGTGTGGCCTATGTCAATCCGAAGCTTGCATGGAAGCCTTACATTGATGGAACGGTACATGAAAAAGGCTTCAGGCCTGGCACGGTAAATGTCCCGGGAATCGCAGCAATGACTGCAGCAGCGCAAAAAGCACATTCCCTCATGAATACAGAAACGAATAGAGTTAATAAATTGAGAGAGGCTCTTATTGAATCCCTTTCAGATTTCAGGAATTCAATTGAGATTTTTGGTGCAGAGGGCGATGAACAGCTTCCAGGTATTGTGGGAATGGCGATAAGGGGATTGGAGGGACAATATGTCCTGCTTGAATGCAACCGCAGTGGATTTGCGATTTCCACCGGAACCGCTTGTCATACAGGCATGCTGTCACCAGCGAAGACGATGTCTGCAATGGGAATCAAAGGAAAAGAGGCAAAGGAATTTTTCAGAATTTCTTTCGGGAGGGAGACTAGCCAGGAAGATGCGGTCGATCTTGGGAAAATGCTTGCAGCCATCACTACACAGATGTCGGCCGTTTAACTTCAAGCTGATTTTATGGTAAAATTCTCGAATGAAGAAGTCGAAGGAGAGATCGGATTATGAAGGAACCTACGAAAATCCTCGGAGATGAACGTCGTGCATACATCCTGAAACGTCTGCAAGAAAGCAGCGAACCCATCACCGGAGGCGAACTTTCGGCGATAACGAATGTAAGCAGGCAGGTTATAGTTGGCGATATTACCTTGCTTAAAGCCAAAAACGAGCCAATCATAGCTACCAGCCAGGGATATCTATATATGCATGCCTCCCGTCCTTCTGCAGCGGAAAGGACCATTGCTGTCTCCCACGGCCCTGAAAGGACAGAAGAAGAACTCCTGCTTCTTGTCGATCACGGAGTAACTGTTAAGGACGTAAAAATTGAGCATCCTGTGTACGGGGATCTAACTGCATCCATCATGGTTTCAAACCGGAACGAAGTAAAACAGTTCATGGAAAAAATCAGGGCTACTAACGCTTCTTACCTATCGGAATTAACGGACGGAATACACCTGCACACAATCTCCGCTCCAACGGAAAAAGTGCTGGATGAAGCAGAAGAAACGCTTAGAAAAGAAGGATTAGTTATTAATTTCGAATAAGATATAAAAAAAATCCATCAATTGATGGATTTTTTATATCTTTTGGCTTGAATAGCTCCCAAGCACCTTAACAGTGCACCCCAGTGCCTCTAATTCCGCAATCGCTCCCGGAACCAATACATCATCCATTTTCAAATTGATATCGATAATGAAAAAGTATCTTCCTAAGCCCGTTTTCATCGGTCGTGATTCAATCTTGGACAGATTGAGCTTCCGCCAGGAGAAAGCAGATAAAACTTGATGCAGCGCTCCTGCACGATCTGAAGGCAGTGTAATCATCAGGCTTGTCTTGGACTCTTCGGTTTGATCCATGTGAATATCATGATCTTCCTTTGCAAGCACAGCGAAGACGGTATGATTATAGCTGTAATCATGGATATTTTGCTTAGCCGTCACCAATTCGTATTCCTCTGCAGCGAGGCTATTCGCGATGGCGGCAATATTTTGCTCTGGATGGTTTTTTACATATTTGGCCGCTGCGGCTGTAGAAGACATATCTTCAAGAGGAATTCCTTTGAATTCTTTATGTAAAAATTTATGGCACTGTGCAAGTGCGTGTGGGTGACTGCAAATTAAATCAGCTTCCATCCACTTTTCGATATTGTCTCGATGAACCAGCAAATGCTGCCTGATTGGCACCACCGCTTCACCAACAATCTGAAGGTCTGTTTCATGGACCAAATAATCGATGGTAAGATTAACGGAACCCTCGATTGAATTTTCCAGCGGAACGATGGCTGCATCAATTTCTCCTGCAGAAGCCGCATCCATGCATTCTGGTATACTCACAAATGGTATCCTCTTAGCCTCTTTAAACAATTGACGGGCAGCATAATCCGTAAATGTTGCTTCCGGTCCAAGATATCCAATAATCAAGCCTATCCCCCCTGCTACAGTACCCTTTCTTGTTAAGCTCCTGACCCCAGAACTTCAACTTTTTCTACAAATTCCAATCTTTTCAGTCTCGCGAGCATTTCATCCATTTCGACTCTCATTTCGGTGACATTCAAGCTCAGCGTTACATTTGCCCTGCTTTGCAGAGGAATGGTCTGATGGATGGTCAAAACATTGCAGCCAGTTGCAGCAACCGTGCTCAACAGTTCAGAAAGCGTCCCAGACCGATCTTCAAGCTGAAAAAACAGCGTAATGATCCGTTCCTTCACAATTGTATGGAAAGGAAAAACGGTATCACGGTATTTATAAAATGCACTTCTGCTCAAATCGACACGTTGAACTGCATCCCAGACTGACTCTGCTTTACCACGCTCGATCATTTCCTTTGCCTCGAGCGTTTTCTTCATTGCCTCAGGCAGGACATCTTCACGAACAAGGTAAAACTTCCTATCTTGATTTTGCTTCATCTCCACCACCCCATCCGTTTGCTGGCTTTTTTATTCTTCTTGCTGCCACGATTCGTTTTTTAAAGAGGAAAGCCGATTAGCCTGTTTCCGGCTAATCGACCTTCTAAAATCATTTAAGCCTATTCCACGAATTCAAATTCATATTCAAGAAGCTTCACTGTATCTCCATCTTTCGCGCCTCTTTCACGAAGGGCATCATCAATGCCCATACCACGCATCTGGCGGGCGAATCTTTGGACAGATTCATCCCTAGAAAAATCGGTCATCTTGAACAGCCTTTCAATACTGTCACCGGAAATAACAAATGCTCCATCCGATTCACGTGTAATCTGGAATTCCTGCTCCGCTTTTTCATGCTTGTACATGACTCGGGTTTCATCTTTTTCTAATTCCTCTTCATCAATGAGAGGGAACTCAGGAGTATTTTCAATCAGGTCAGCTACCGCGAACAATAATTCACGCAGACCTTCTCTTGTTACAGCCGAAATTGGGAAAACAGGATGCTCATCTCCCAATTTTTCCTTGAACACTTTCAGGTTTTCTTCCGCATCTGGCATGTCCATTTTATTGGCCACGATTACCTGCGGTCTCTCCGTCAGCCTCAAGTTATATTCCTTCAATTCATTATTGATCGTCAGATAATCCTCATAAGGATCGCGGCCTTCCGTTGCAGCCATGTCAATAACGTGGATGATAACCCGTGTACGTTCGATATGGCGCAGGAACTGATGCCCAAGGCCCACACCTGAATGTGCTCCTTCAATAAGCCCAGGCAAGTCTGCAAGCACGAAGCTTCTGCCGTCTTCTGTTTCGACCATACCCAAGTTCGGTGCAATGGTCGTGAAGTGATATTCTGCAATCTTTGGCCTAGCAGCTGAAACAACAGACAATAACGTCGATTTCCCGACGCTCGGGAAGCCCACGAGCCCCACATCCGCCAGAAGCTTCAATTCCATGATGATTTCTTTTTCTTGTCCTGGTTCACCTTTTTCGGAAAGCTCTGGTGCCGGGTTGGCCGGTGTAGCGAAACGCGAGTTACCGCGTCCGCCGCGTCCTCCCTTGGCAATAACAGCTTTCTGCCCATGCTCTACAAGGTCAGCAATGATTGCGCCGGTCTCGGCATCGGACACAATTGTCCCTGGTGGAACCTTTACGATCATATCCTTTGAATTTTTACCATGCTGGTTTTTAGACATTCCGTGCTCGCCGCGCGGTGCCTTGAAATGGCGCTGGTACCTGAAATCCATCAGCGTGCGCAGTCCTTCCTCTACCTGGAAAACCACATTCGCACCATTACCGCCGTCGCCGCCAGCCGGGCCGCCCTTCGGCACATACTTTTCACGTCGGAACGCGACCATTCCATCGCCGCCGTCCCCGCCTTTTACATAAATCTTAACCTGATCGACAAACATTATGTCATTACCACCTGTCTGAAATTTGTTATCGCTTCTATGTTTCCCTAGACTGATTCCATAAAAACTTCTATCGTCAATTCCCCATCGACCACGCCATCCGAGATCACTTTCATATTTTTACCCGGCTGCTGGTCGAGGAAGCTAATTAAGCGATTTTTATCATTTATTATTCCGCTAAAATCAAAAAAGAACCCGATTCCTTTCTCCTGCGGCTCAATTGTGACGGAGAGATGATTTTCCTGATATTGTTCAATCGAAGAATTCAATGTATCAAAAAGCTGCTCTGTCCAGCCAGTCAAAAGCTGGTCATCTAATCTGTGGAAGTTCTGGGAGTCCATTACTTCATATTCCAATTGGAAATGATGATTCTCCCAATTGCAGGTTAACAATGTAGAGGCAAACTGAGGAAGATGTAAATTAGATAGCTTTGCATCCTGCCTGGCTTCCATGATAATTTCTTCAATGATCTCTTTAGCCCGGTCCACTTTATTCAGTGATAAATTCCCTTTAATTAATTGAAGCTTATTCATCCAATCATGTCGTGCATGGCGCAAAACCTCGATTGTATCCCACTCTTTCTTCATACACATACTCCTACTCATAAGACTGCTTGGTGTAAGTATAACAAAAAAGCCATTCTGCGTAAGCTAATTATGTATTTAAGTTAAAAATTGGATTGCTTATAATATTTATTTTTTTGTTCTTTTAATCAAGACTGTTGATTTCCGTTCCAGGCGCTTCGCTTTCCGCGGATGGCTCGGGAAGCCTCCTCGTCGTCCACTCCTGCGGGGTCTCCCCTGACCCATGGTCCCGCAGGAGTCTACGCGCCTTCCACTACAATCAACAGGATGCTAATAAGGCTTATCCTTTAATTCTTTTTTATATCTAAAAAATCTTACTGCAAGCCGCCAAGCCAAAAAAACAAGAAAACCCTAACCGCAGTGGTTAGGGCTTCTCTTTAGCTTACGCTTCTTGAGCTGCTGGATAAACACTTACTTGCTTGCGGTCACGGCCAAGACGTTCGAATTTAACGACGCCGTCAACCTTAGCGAATAGAGTGTCATCTCCACCTTTACCCACGTTTACACCTGGGTAGATTTTAGTTCCGCGCTGACGGTAAAGGATAGAACCACCAGATACGAATTGACCGTCTGCACGCTTAGCGCCAAGGCGCTTAGAGATTGAGTCACGTCCGTTCTTAGTTGAACCTACACCCTTCTTAGAAGCGAAGAATTGAAGATCTAATCTTAACATTTTGTTCCACCTCCTACTGTTTGAAGGTTAATTTTATATGCTTTCCGTACTCTTTTTCCATCGATTGCAATGTAATGACCATGCTTTCGAGGAGCAGTTGGATTTTCTCCTGTGTATCCGCCGGCAAATTGTCGGGGATTTCACAGCGGAGAAAACCGTCGGCGCCTTGTTCAATGTCAGGGGTGATACCTGTCAAACCAATGATGGAATTGACAGTCCCAATTGAGATGGTCGAAACACCTGCACAGACAATGTCACTGCCATGGGCAGCGAATCCAGCGTGGCCGCTAATCGTAAACGATTGGATGCTTCCGGATTTTGTACGATTAATCGTTGCACGAATCATGGTAATCCGCCTTAATTAAGCGTTGATCTTTTCGATAACAACTTTAGTGTAAGGCTGACGATGACCTTGCTTCTTACGATTGTTCTTTTTCGCTTTGTACTTGAAAACGATGATTTTCTTTTGACGGCCGTTCTTTTCAACTTTAGCAGTTACAGTTGCGCCTTCAACTACTGGGCTACCAACTTTAACGTTATCGCCACCTACAAAAAGAACCTTGTCAAAAGTTACAGTTTCGCCTTCAGCAGCGTTTAGCTTTTCAATGTAGATTGCTTGTCCTTCTTCTACCTTTACTTGCTTGCCGCCAGTTTCGATAATTGCGTACATTCCAGTGCACCTCCTCATTAGACTCAGACTCGCCAACCGCAGGCGTTTGCGAATTTGCAAAGCTTAAATACCTGAAGTGTGCGGTTGTAGCACGGGTGCTACAAACAATAACATTAAAATACTATCATATGTTTAACGAAAGTGTCAACATAATTATCGATGTTCTTTTAATGGCCAGCTTGGCTAACCTGATTCTGTCGAAGCACCAACCTTAAGAATTTCACAAAAAGGTTTCGCCGCGTCTGACAACGAGAATTTTATCTTAAGGCCCAGTGCTTTTTCAAGCCTCAATTTATGGATATCGGCCTCACCGGAAAAATGGTTGATGACCTCATTCGTCGCTGATATGAGGACTTCTTCATAATCTGAGTTTTTATATTCCCACAACGCGCGCTCGAGTCTGTATGCGACGGTTTCCGAGCTCAGCACTTGCCCCGTTCCTCCGCATGTCCAGCATTTTTCAGTCAGCGTCTCGGCCAGCGACTGCTTCGTTTTCTTTCTTGTCAGCTGGAGGATTCCCAGCTCGGTAAAGCCGATAATCCTTGTGCGCCGCTCATCCTGGAGCAGCTCTTTTTGAATGAGTTTCTGCACCTTGTTCCGTTCACTATCATTCTTCATATCAATAAAATCAATCAGGATGATACCTGCAAGATCCCTAAGCCTGATTTGCCTTGCCGCTTCGACTGCAGCATTCAGATTCGTTTTCGTGACAGTATCACGCAAATCAGTTTTGCCGGAAAACTTTCCTGTGTTCACATCGATCATCGTAAGTGCCTCACCCTGGTCAATGACCATGTAGGCTCCTTTTTCCAGCCAGACAATCCTTTTAAGCAGCCGCTCGATTTCCTGTTCGATTTTATAAAAAGAAAAAATATGATCATTTCCATTATAAAACTCAATCTCTATACCTTCAGTGATATGGTCCTGGATTCTTTTCTTAAAATCGAGACTATCTGTAATCACTTCTCCATTTTCAAAGGACAGAAGTGCTGCCACAGCCTGCTCAAAAAAATAATCACGGCTATGGATGATTCCGGGCTTCTTCATTGCTGATATGGCGCTTTTCATTTGAGAGTATTCAGCGCGGTGGCGCTCAAGCTCACTCATGATTGCTTCCTCGGTCTGGTTCAGGCTTTCGGTCCTGAAAATAAGGCCTTCTTCAGGCGTTTTGACCTGGCTGGCGAATTCTCTCCATTTATTCCTGGTGTCTGCTGAATCCGCCTTTTTGGACACAGCTATGTAATTACCCTGAGGCATATAGACAAGGTTATCACCCTGTAATTCGATGATTCCTGTCAGCCTTGCCCCTTTTGTCCCGGCCGCATCTTTTTCAACCTGGACCAGCAGTTTTTCACCTTGATGGACATATGAAGAGATAGACCGATTCGTCTTATTTTCGTCATCTGACAGTACGTAAGATGGGAGCTTATCTTTCTGCAGGAAGCCGCTCATTTCTTCGCCAAAATTAATGAATGCCGCGTTCATCCCTGGAATGACTTTTTCGACGATGCCAAAATAGACATTCCCGACCAGCGATTGCTGGCCCGGCTGTTCGATATATATTTTTTCAACTTCGCCATTCTTGACCATTGCGAAGCGCTTTTCTCTTGAATTTGCATTGATAATTAACTGGTTCATTGTTTCTCCTAATCGCAAAAAAAATGCAGCGCAAAAGGTATCTGCGCTGCATTCATTATCCTATTTTAGAAGGTGTAAAGCAAATCTCCTATTTTCGCCGATAATAACTTTTCACTGAAAAAAGCATGGAGTAATTCATTCTCGTCCATGACCATTTCCTTGCCGTCCTGCTGCTTGACGATGATGGGATGCTTGCAGCCGCGCTGGAACTTTTCCAATACATGGCCGACCATTTCATTCTCTGTTGCGTTGATCGGCTTTAGCTCTCTCAAGTCCAACTGCTTTCCATAATGCCGCTCCATCAAAAAACGCATGAAGATAAAACGCCGCTGCTTCCATTCATAATAAATAGAAAAGGCCAGGAAACCGATGATGACCCAGACATTCAATGTCAAAGGTGCGATAATGCCTAGAATCAGCGAAAAAATAACGAGTGAACCTGCTGAAACATACAATGTACGCAGATGGGCTTCCTGAAAGGATTTGTTCATTGATAACAAAATGAACACCAGCTTGCCTCCATCCAATGGCCAGATTGGGATCAGATTGAACAGGAGGATCATCATATTATATTCAATGAACAGCAGATGCCATTTTTCCGGAAACACACCTCCGATAAAAAGCAAATAGGAGAGTGCCATCATCCAAACATGCTGCAGAGGTCCTGCCAGAACAACAATCAATTCTTCTTTTAACGGCCTGTTCCCATGCTCATCCATTTCAGCTACCCCGCCAAATGGAAGCAGGGCGATTTTCTTGATTCTCCACGAAAAAAAAAGAAGCTGCAGCACCATGTCCCATTTCATGAACAAAAATAATCAGCAGCACCATCATCAGCTCTATAAAATGCGCGGTCGCAACAGCAAGGGCGATGATCACCCACAGCAAAGGATGGATGTGTATTTTTCGCAATAACGCAATGGCTTTATTCAAACTTGATCACCTGGACGGGATCTACGAAGTCATCCCCTTTTTTAATGGCAAAATAAAATGAGCCTTTTATTCCATCCGTACTGTCCATTGCCGTACCTACCTTCGCTCCCTTAGAGATATACTCGTAGAGGCTCACATCGATTTTATCGAGGTTTCCATACCACGTTTCGCTCTTGTCTGCATGCTGCACAATGACCGTTTTACCGAATCCTTCTTTCATGCCGACAAAGTGGACAAGCCCTTCATCCATCGCTTCTACGTCGGCACCCTTGCCGGTTTCAATCTGAATTCTCTGGCCATTGTCGCCAAAATCTTCAAGGATTTTCCCGGAAGCAGGGAGTGCATATTGAGAGCCTGGGTTCAGTTCCTGATTGGTTTCTTCATCTGCACTTTTTTTTGGCTGGGAGCAAAGCAAGCGGCTTGCCGAATTGGTCTTCATACCAGTTTGAAACAGCAGCAAACTGGAATTCCTGGTCCATCGTATGCTTCACATATTGCTGAAATGTTTCTGCTTTTTCTGATGGACTCCGGAAAATGATCGCAATGATCAAAACAAGGCATGCCGAAGCGAGCACTTTGAATAAAAAAACTTCCTTCTTGAATAGAGGATGTCCCCCTTCACCCGGCCCCATGTCATAAGATGGAATCCTTTCAAACCCATGCCGTTCTTCCTCCGTTGAAAATAAGCGGTTATGGCTCATTTTCTCCATTCTTTCCCGCTCTCTTTTCCTTTTCATCATCCTTCTGCGTATATCATCAGCTCTCGAGTTCATCCAATCCCCACCATTCCCCTTGTACTCTAAGTTAGTACAAGTCTATGACCTGTCCAATAAGAGTATGACAAGTTCAATTATTAGAAATGGATAAAAAAAAGCATCAACCCTCAAAAAATCGAGAGCAGATGCCTTTTGATCAGCGGACACCGAAGAACTTTTTAATCTTCGAAAATACGCCTTTATTATCATTATCCAATTGCTGCAACGGAACAGACTCACCAAGAATCCTCCTGGCAATGTTCCTGTACGCAATGGATGCTTTGCTATTTGGGTTCAACGCGATTGGCTCGCCGTGGTTTGATGCTTTGATGACTTCATCATCATCGGCCACAATCCCGATTAAATCGATGGAGAGATGGGTCGTGATTTCATCCACATCCAGCATGTCGCCATTTTTCATCATATGGGTGCGGATCCGATTGATGACAAGTTTTGGTGATTCAACATTTTCCTCTTTTTCAAGCAGGCCGATAATCCTGTCAGCATCCCTGACCGCTGAAACCTCTGGAGTAGTGACAACAATAGCCTTGTCAGCACCAGCAACAGCGTTTTTATAGCCCTGCTCGATTCCTGCCGGGCAATCGATGATGATATAATCATAATCCTGCTTTAGTTCATTCACCAATTTTCTCATTTGTTCCGGCTGGACCGCCGTTTTATCGCTAGTCTGTGCCGCTGGAAGCAAATATAGGTGGTCATCGAAGCGCTTATCTTTTACAAGGGCCTGATGGATCTTGCATCTTCCTTCAATTACATCGACGAGATCATATATGATGCGGTTTTCAAGCCCCATGACAACGTCCAGATTGCGCAAGCCGATATCTGTATCGACAAGGCAGACTCTTTTGCCTTGAAGGGCCAAAGCTGTACCTATATTAGCAGAAGTTGTTGTTTTGCCAACTCCGCCTTTTCCGGATGTAACTACTATCGCTTCTCCCACTTTAGAGGCCTCCTTCAAATCTAGTTAAATTAGGTCTTTTTTTCATTAAAACTTGCAATCTATCAACTACAATCTGTTGACTTTCCGATATGTAAGCACATTCCATCACGCGGTTTTCTTCATCGGGAACATGGTCTGGAGCCCGGTTGATGCAATCACTGATCCTGAGTTGTGACGGCTTCATGACAGAAGCTGCAATGACTGCTTCGTTATTGCCTTCCGAACCTGCATGTGCAACCCCTCTTAAAGCACCCATGATAAATATATTTCCTGTCGCTTTAACGGTTCCTCCGGGATTGACATCTCCAATGAGGAGCAAGTCCCCAGTTATCTCAAGAACCTGTCCTGAACGGATCACTTTGGCAACAGGCACGATTTCTGTTTCCTGACGAAGCTTGTCGGCCTCCTCCCTGGTGATCACATTTGTCTCCAGGTCCTCGACGATTAAGTTCCTCTTCTGCCGGATCAGGTCTTTCAGCTCTTCTTCCTGAGCTTTTGAAAGGTACCTATTTCCTACTTTCACCTTAACCGAAAGCAGCTGCTCCTCTTCCTGGACACGTGAAGAATTGGAAAGTTTCCTGTCGAGCTCCTTCTTCAGTTCATCGTAGGAGCAAGTATCATCCAAATGGAGCGTAAGTCCATCTTTTGTTCCTTTTATTGTCACATTTTGTGTTTTCTTCATACTGGATGTTCACCTCATACGAAAAGCGCAAGCGCCTTGGTCAGCCCCGACCAGCGTTGGATGGCCTGACAGTGAAGTCGTTCTTTGACTTCATTGGCAGTACCGAAACGTCTCGAGGGGCTAGGCGCTGGAGCTAGACACTAATCTAAGTGTAAAAAGTCTAAACATTAATCATAAGAAAAGCGCAAACGCCTGGCAGCCAGAACAATTGCCTGGGACCGCACTACAGTTTCTTTGACTGCATTAAGTCATCTCATTGCAACAATGGTGGCTTGGCGCTGGAGCTGGACATTTATCTGCCGTAATAAAATCATTTCACCTGAAAGAAATTCGACATCCCTCCGCCAAATTCCTTTATTCGGGATACATGTACAATATTTTTATAGCTCCGATAAAATAATTCTAATCATTTCTTAACCGGTCTGCGGCATTCTCGAACTGTTTTTTAAATGGATAGGCCGCTAATATGATAAAAGCGAGATTCAGAATCAATGTAGGGACTAGTCTTATTTTAACATAGGTCGAAAAGTCCAGGTCAGTAATTTTTATCAGCAGCATCAACTCGTAAACTCCTACCTCCAGAAGCGCAATGCCAAGCAGGGATAGAATCGATACAATTAAAATATTGGTCTGCAGGATCCTCATCATGTTTGCGGCCAAATAAGCAATGAACGGGAACATGAATAGGTAGATCCCGATGATTTCCGTGTAGACGATATCAAAAAGGAGTCCAAAAATTAACCCATAAAGGATTCCATGTTTTGGGCTCAGGTATGCCGTCAAAAATAAAATCCCAGCCATGAGGAAATGCGGCACAAGAATCCGGTCACTGTTGAATAACTCGGCAGGCAGCAGTTCGACAAACAAACTTTCCAGAATGAATAAAAAAGCGAAAAGAGCAGGGAGCAAGAAACGGATCAATTGCCTTCCTCCTCGCCTTCGCTATCTTCCAAGCTTTCTTCAATGTCGACTGATATCATTGATTTTTTTACAACCATGACATGTTCCAGGTCATAGAGATTTGCTTCTGGCTTAATATATGCTGTTTGGTTCAAGCCAAATTGATCCGGGACAACTTTGACAACCTTGCCGATAGGAAGATCTTTCGGAAAGATGCCGCCCATACCAGTGGTGACGACATTTTGCCCTTTTTCAATTTCCGCATTATATGGCAGTCCTTTTAATAAAAGAAGCTCATTTTTCTTATCATATCCTTCGATCGTGCCATAAAGGGGCTTATCAGCCTGCAAGATGGCAGAAATTCTGTTGGTCGGGTCAATTGAGCTGATGAGCTGCACGGTTGCCGAAAATGGTGTTGTGCTTTTGATTTTGCCAATTAAGCCTTTTGATGTGATAACGGCCATATTTTTTTCAATTCCGTTGGAAGCGCCTTTATTGATGATGATCAGTTCATTCCATCGTTCAGGACTTCTGGCAATCCTGACAGCCTGGATTGGCTCATAGTCTGCTAGTGATTCTTTCTTATCTAAAATTTCCTGAAGCTCCTCGTTTTCTTTTTCAAGGGAGTACACTTTCGCTTCAAGGCGGGCCATATCATCAACGCGTTTCTTCAACTCTTTGTTTTCCTGATATGTATTTTGCAAGTCTTGAAGGTTTTCAATTAAACCAGCGATATAATTGGCCGGCCTGGAAACAACGGATTGCACCCAGCTGGTCGAGTCTTTGATAAACTGCTCGGGCCATGTCAATTCTTCTCTTTCCCTTAAAGAAAATCCAATCAATGCCACGAGGACTATAATGCTCACAAGCAGCATTATCAGGCGTTTATTAAAAAAGAACTGTGGCATGATTTACACCTCTAATCTATAAAAATGGATGACAGAAAGGGAGGGAAGTGGATATTCCCAGCTTCCCTTCCCTATTACCTTGATTCTTTTGCTTTAGTCTTGAATAAATCGATATGGTCCAATGCCTTCCCAGTACCGATTGCAACACAATCCAGCGGATCTTCGGCAATCAAGACTGGCATCTTTGTTTCTTCACTGATGACCTTGTCCAAATTACGGAGCAAAGCGCCTCCGCCTGTAAGGACAATTCCTCTGTCCATGATATCAGAAGCAAGTTCTGGCGGTGTTTTTTCCAGAGTCAGCTTCACAGCATCAACAATGGCGTATACTGTGTCACGCAATGCTTTGGCAATTTCTTCTGCCGTGATTTCAATTGTTTTCGGCAGACCTGTCAGCAAGTCACGGCCGCGGATTTCCATATTTTCAATGCCATCCGCATCTCCTGCTGAACCGACTTCCATTTTAATCGCTTCCGCTGTTCTCTCACCAATCATCAAGTTGTAAGTTTTACGGATATAATTGATGATAGCGTCATCCATCTCATCACCTGCAATACGGACAGACTGAGATGTCACGATTCCTCCCAGAGAGATAATCGCAACTTCTGTCGTACCGCCGCCGATGTCGACGACCATGCTTCCAGTTGGTTCCCATACAGGAAGGTTTGCTCCGATCGCTGCTGCAAACGGTTCCTCAATCGTAAAAGCATCTCTGGCGCCAGCCTGGCGAGTCGCGTCAATAACCGCTCGTTCTTCAACAGCTGTTATGCCAGATGGAACACATATCATGACATACGGCTTGCCGGCGAACCAGCCCTTATTCTTCGTTGCCTGTTTGATGTAGTACTTCATCATTGTCGCTGTTGTCTCGTAATCAGCAATGACGCCATCCTTCATCGGCCTTAAGGCGACGACATTTCCAGGCGTACGTCCGATCATATTCTTTGCATCATTACCAACAGCGACGATATTTTTTGTGTCCGTCTGAAGTGCCACAACCGATGGCTCTCTTAAAACGATTCCTTTTCCTTTAACATAAACAAGTGTATTAGCAGTACCAAGGTCGATTCCCAGGTCTCTTGTACCAATCCCAAACATATTTGTATCTCCCTTTCTTAACAAAAAATGCAATAAAAGAACAGGCAATCTATAACAAAATCAGTTGATTGTTCATAGGCAGATTTCCTGACAAATTTTTAACTTGTCCGCAAAAATCATAAATTATATTATATCGCATCGTCAATCAAAATCCTAGTATCATACATACCCTTTTTCCTTCAAACTAACATATTTATTTTCCCCAATGATCAAATGATCTAACAATTCAATTCCGACGATTTTTCCGGACTCGGCAAGCCGCTTGGTGACTTCGATATCCTCCCTGCTCGGAGTCGGATCACCCGAGGGATGATTGTGGACGCAAATGACGGATGCTGCCGATCTGCGGACCGCTTCTTTGAAGACCTCTCGCGGATGGACAATCGAAGCGTTAAGGCTGCCGATGAAGATCGTCTGCTTATGGATCACCTGATTTTTCGTATTCAAGTACAGGCAGACAAAATGCTCCTGTGTCAGAAAACGCATATCGTTCATTAAATATTTCGCACCGTCTTCCGGTGAGCGAATCACATAGCGTTCATCAAGGGTATGGTTAGCGATGCGCCTGCCGATTTCGACAGCCGCAAGGACATGGATCGCTTTGGCAGTCCCGATTCCTTTAATTTGTGTCAGCTCTTCCAGTGTTGCATCTTTAAGAAGCCGAAGGCCCTCGAACTGGGAAAGCATTCTGTTTGCAAGCTGAAGGACTGATTCCTCCCGCGATCCTGTACCTAACAGCAGGGCAAGCAATTCATGATTGGAAAGGCTCTGGGGGCCATTTTGGACAAATCGCTCCCGCGGCCGTTCATTTTGCGGATAATCTCTGATCATTAATGAATGTGTAGACAATAGATTTTCCTCCCAGTCATTGATTATGACGAGGGAAGTGTAGAAGAAGTTTCTGTGGTTTTCTTTTAATAAGGAAGGTTGTACCCGATTTTTCTTAACTCCCTGATCACCCTGGATACAGGCAGTCCAACAACTGTGTAATAATCCCCACTGATTTCTTTGACAAGCATGCTGCCGAATCCCTGGATTCCATAGCCGCCCGCCTTATCGAATGGTTCACCGCTCTTTATATAGGTGTCGATTTCTTCATCTGACAATTCCCAGAACGTCACATCTGTTTTTTCATAGAAACGCGTTTCCTTCTCAGGGGAGATTATTGATACTCCTGTGTAGACTGAATGGGTGTCCCCAGACAGCTTTTTGAGCATCTTCAAGGCTTCTTGTCCGCTTTCTGGCTTACCAAGGATCGTTCCATCATGAACAACGACAGTATCCGAGCCAATCACGAAGCAACCAGGATAATCCTTAGCCACAGTTCCCGACTTTCTGGAAGCCAGCTCCATTACTACGTCGGCAGGGCTGAGTGTCTCACTGAAACTTTCGTCTGCATCACTGCTCGAGATTTCAAAATTCAAGCGGAGGTTTTCAAGAAGTTCTTTTCGCCGTGGAGAAGAAGAGGCTAAAATGAGGCGTTGCATAAAATCACCTTTCTTTTCTTTTTGCATCAAAGGGAGATACAAGCTAATACTATCAAAGTTCACCTTTAGTAACAATCTTTAGTCATCTGTTTGGCAAAAAAAAATCAGAGCCTGGCGCATTTTGCCGAAGGCTCTGTTAATTTGTACAATTTCCCGGAAAATATTCTGGTATATTACTTGCCAATCGTCTGATACGCAGACAGGAATGGCAGGAGGCTTTTCTCCATTTCCGCCAGCTGATTGGCATCCTTCGTTTTCTGGTAGCTTATAAAAGCAGCTCCCGCCCTCTCCATGCTTGCCTTAGCCTTCAGGACAGTCTTATCTGCTACACTCTTGTCTTCAATCTTGGTCAGCATGTTCTGGTAATTTTCAGCTTTTTCCACTTCTTCCGGTGCAGCTGCCGAACCATTCATCAGGATGGCATAGATTTCCGGTGCCTGCCGGAGGAAGTCCGATTCAGCTGTTGTTAATCCGGATGCCGTTCCGCCTGCAATTTCAAATGGTTTAGCGTACACCTCTTCAACACCCTTAGCCTTGAGTGCCTCTGCCTGTTTCTTGGCAGCCTCAATACTTCCCGCTGTTGATAAGTAGACGGCGAACTGCCCATTCACTTGAAATAGCTCAGCTGTGACTCCCTGGCCGGCAAGGAGATTCACCCTTTCCTTCGCAGCTGCCTCTGTTGTGAAAATACCATTCTGGACGATAAAAGTCTGAATCGATTTTAACTCAAGCGACTCCTTCCCGCCAGCCGGTTTCTCTCCTGCTTGTCCGGCTTTCGGCTGAGCCACTGCTGGTGCAGCTGTATCTGGTTCTGCCGGAAGGAATTTAAGGAACGTCACTCCAAAGGCTGTCCCAAGCAACACGGCAAAAAGGACATTCATGATGATCGTCGTATAAAGGCGATTGCTGCGTTTAGATTTAGAATTCCAAACGGAAATGCCGATGCCTTTCTTTTTTTGCTTTTTTGCCTGTTTCGGCGCGATCTTGTATTCCTTTATGGTTTCCTCGTCGATGGGATCAGGTAAAATCCAATCAAAGCTTTCCTCAGTTTGTTCCTGGGCAGCTGCACTTTCATTCAACGCTGTATCATTTTCCAGCGGATAGACCTTGCTTCGGTCACCGCGACTATCATTGATTGGGTAGCTGCTGCTCTTTTTTTGATCATATTGAAGATTCTCATTGGGGCCGTCTTGTTTATGTTTCTTTCTGTTATCATTACTCTGAATTTTTTTGCCTGCCTGAATTGGACGGTCCTTGCCATTAATCTTGATTGTGATGGTCTTTCCCTGCTTGTCCAATGCTTGTACCTCCCCCTGCCCGTTCGTGTTTGGCTCCATCCTATCATAGCGGCAAAAAAAAATAACAAGACTTTTGTCGTCTTGTTACAGAATGCTTTCGTCAATTTTTTTACTAGATGATTTATTAAATAGTCTGTTGATTTTCGTTCCAGGCGCTTCGCTTTCCGCGGGTGGCCCGGGGAGCCTCCTCGGCGCTTACAGCGCCTGTGGGGTCTCCCCCTGCCCCATGCTCCCGCAGGAGTCTTCCCGCCTTCCACTACAATCAACAGGATTCAAATACTAAATTACTCTTCATCATCTTCTGTAAAACTGCTATCAGACTTACTCTCTTCAATCAAGTTCTCATCAGAATAATCACCGAATGTCGGGAATGGATTGCGTTTGTTGGCAGGTTCGGGTGCCTGGATTTTTGGGTTGTAGTCTATCAAGTCTGCAAGTTCCGGAAAATAAAACGAATTGATCGATAGCGACATTTCAATCGGCACTTCTTCATCTGATACAGCAAAGCTTTCTTGCGGTCCACTAAAAGAAATAGATTCTACGACCACAATGCGCCTTAAGGATTCTAACGTTTCTATGAATTTCTCAAGGCTAAAGTAATTCTCTGCTTTAACATTGATTTGAACAGATGTTTTTAACAGGCCATCGGGAACCATGGTTTGTGAATTTGATACAGGAACCTCTGATATGGATTTTTCAGCCTGGTCGTCAGAGTCATTATTTTGTTGTTCAACCTGTTCTTCAGCTGTTGTTTCCTGTTCCATTGGAACCCCAGCCTGCTGCTCAGCATTAAATTCGATCGAAGAGACAAAGCTGTTGGAAATCACTTCTGCTTTCTCAATGTCTAGAACTAACTGCTCTACCATTGGGTCAACCGGGAGCCTTTTTTGCAACTCAGCTGTACTGCTAAAGTCTGTTTCATTTACTGTTGCAAGTCTCGCTTCCAATGTTGTATTCAGCTCTTGCTCCATTTTTAATTGGCTTTCCTTTAACGCTAAGCTAGTATTCAAGGGCTTCAAATATAAATAAAAAGCAATTAGATAAACGAAAATAGAGACGACTGCTGCGGCAAGAAGAATAATATAATGCTTTTTTTCCAGTCGAAGGTTCATGAGCCGTTTCCTCCTTCGCCAGCTTCCAGTTTGAAAAATTCCGGACGATATACAATTTTATAATCCGCACTATAGCGGGGAAGTGTTACTCCATCAGAAGAATTGTTTTCTTCAGCATCATCTGAAATCTCAAGTGCTACGACATTTAACAATTCCGCTTCTTTAACCCATTCCGATTGTTTCAAGGAGCTCAGGTAAAAGGCAGCGTCCCTTGAAGCATCATATTGAATACTGACGAGAATAGAATCCATGTTGCTATATTCAAAGTTCTGGATAAATCCGCGTTCTGGGAGCAAGGAAATGATGTTCCGCACAATAGGTACTGTTTGCACCGGGTATTTCTCCGCCCATTGTACCGCTTCCTGAAGTTTGATTACTGAATTTCCGGCATTTTCTTCAGCCAATTTTTCCTGCTGGAGATTATTTAATTTTTGCAGATTAGAGATTTTCTGATCGACTTGTTTCATTTCATTTTCATAGCTGCTTCCTTGAAGATAAATAATAGAAAAAGTTATCGCTATGAACAAAATGGTAATCGCGGCAATAATAAGCTGTGATGACTTTCTATGCTCTTTTTTTGGTAAAAGATTGATTTCAACCAGCATTATTACACCTCTTTCAAGCCAAGCCCAAGTGCAAGATTAAACGCAACTGGCAATTCTTCTGATTTCGAGCCAGTTGTTTTCATATTGATTGTTGATACAGACATTCCAAACCGGTCGGTCATATCGGCAATAGCCCGGTCCAGCATGGGATGGTCACCATTTACTAAAATTCTCGTTACCTCTTTTTTTCCCTGTGTCAGGGAAAATCGATAAAAATCCATTAATTTCGCAATATCCCGATAGATCTCCTCAAGCTGGAAGATAATATCGGATACTTCCCCATCATAAACGAGTTCAGTATTTGAATGATCCTCTCTCCGAAGTGAAAGCTTCCAGTTATCCTTTAAATCACCTGGAATATGTCGCATAAAAACAGGGATTTGCTCTTCAAATATACACAGACTGACAACATCAAGGTCGAATTGAACAGTAAGCAATACCTCATTTCTCACTGCCATGTCATGATGATGATAGAGTCGGTAGATGGCAAGCGGTGAAATATCAGCTGCCACTGGCTTAAGTCTGACACTCTTAAATAAGTCTTCAAACTCAAGTATGTATTTTTCCGGGGCAGCGAATAAGAGAATCTCTTGTTTATTATTTTCTGTACCTAGTTTAATCGTATCAAATACAGGATCTTCAAAAGGCAAATGGATGGTTGAACCGAGCTCCAAATATAAGTAGCCATCGATTTCATCATCTTTGACATCCGCAGGG
Organism: Mesobacillus jeotgali; assembly: GCF_014856545.2. Taxonomy (NCBI): domain Bacteria; kingdom Bacillati; phylum Bacillota; class Bacilli; order Caryophanales; family Bacillaceae; genus Mesobacillus; species Mesobacillus jeotgali. The sequence goes on from NZ_CP109811.1 coordinate 3,504,583, forward strand.
ATACTTACCTTCCTGATAATGACAAGGGAATCAGGTACGATGAAGCGAATCTCCCTTTTGGCTATTTTCCATTCAGCTATGCATTCATCCAATATATTGGATAGAGTGGCAAAATCGAGGATTTTTCCATCTGAAATAATTCCTTGCGGTAAGTACCTATGTCCATAATGATTCACTATGACCGGGTTGTTCTGTTTTAATTCCACAAAACGAATGGAATGGTCATTGAGCACGATATTGACAATCTTGTTTCTGCTGGAAAATAAGGAAAATGCCATGATTGAAACTCCTTAATGTATGACTGTACTTTTAATGGTGAGAATCTTTGACTTAAATTAATTGCTTAATTACAAGGCAATCACAAAAAGTTGAAGATACCATCCTAAGATTTCTGCACCATAGAAATAGGCTGTTAGAGTACCAAGGGCAATGAACGGGCCGAATGGAATAGCTTGCTTTCTTTTTACATATCCGAGCAGCATGGCAGCAATGCCAAAGAAAGCGCCATAAAAGGTAGCAAAGAAGAATGATAGAAGCATAGTCTTAAAACCAACCACGAACCCAATCAACGCAAAGAGCTTGATATCGCCGCCACCCATTCCCCCTTTGCTGATGAAGGCAATAAACAAGAGGATCATGAATCCCGCAACAGCTCCAGCGAATGAGTCCCACCAGGGTGATAGAGGAAGAATTATACGCTCGATAATAAAAATACCCGCAAATACAAGCAGCACCTTATCAGGGATAATCATATACGCAAGGTCGGACACCGTAATGATGATGAATAAAGAAATCAAAGTCAGCGCGATGACCAATTCACCGCTCCAACCAAGCAAAAGATAGGCACCCGCAAACAGCAGACCTGTCAAAAGCTCAAAAAAAGGATAAACGGGCGAAATGCCGACCTTGCATTGGCGGCACTTCCCCCTTTGAATTAAATATGAACCTACCGGAATCAATTCGGTCGCACGCAGCTGATGCCCGCACTTTGGACATGAAGACCTGGGAGCGACGATTGATTTTCCTTCTGGGACACGTAGGCCTACTACGTTGTAGAAGGAGCCTAGGACTAGGCCGTACACGAATAGTATAACAATAATTATTGAGTGAATCGTAACCATCATTTTTGCTTACTTAGTCTTGAGTTCCATCAGTATCTTTAGGCGCGGCAGGAATATCATTAACAGCGCTTCTATTAAGATCTGATATAGCTACTGGATTACCTGAAGTGTGAACGCCTCTTTCAGCATTAATTAATTTTACTGATTTTACTTTACCTTCATTAACAACTACATATGATACATCTGCCGCCGGTGGAGATTCCAATACTGTATCAGAACCTCCGATTTTATAAGTTCCATTGTCTGGATCCTCAATCTCATCTAAGAAGTTCTCAGTCATAAGATACTTAAGCGTTAAATACTTATCTCCTTCTTCTAATAAACTTTGATCCGCTGTAACAGCCATCTTTGCAGCATTTACCATCTGTTGTGCATTACCTACATGTGCATCTTTCTTCGAATTATCAATCAAACCACCAATACTCGGCACAGCAATCGCACTAATAATCCCTAAAATTACAACTACAGCCAAAAGTTCAACCAGTGTCAAACCTCTTTGATCTTTCATTTTTTTCTTGATTGCTTTCAACATAATAACCTTCTCCTTTTAGTTAATTTTACCTATGACCATTGGAATATATATCTAATCATATTATAAATGATAGGTTATGAATTTCATATAAAGAATGTGTAGATATTTGTCTCATTCTGTTTAATATCAATTGACGTGATTGAATATGTCGAACATTGGAATCATGATGGAAGTAACGATTGTGCCAACGAGTCCGGCAAGAACGACGATCATGATTGGTTCAATCAATGATTTTAACTGGTCAGTACTTGTCTCAACTTCTTTTTCGTAGAAGTCGGCTACTTTTCCCAGCATGGCGTCAAGAGATCCTGTTTCTTCACCGATTGCAATCATCTGTGTGACTAATGGCGGGAATGCCCAGTGTTTTTTCATTGGGCCGGTCATGGATTGTCCGATTTCAAGCGCGTCACGTGACTCCCGGACGACTCTTCCGACCACTTCATTCTCCACCACGTTTTCGACTATTGATAACGCCTGCAGGATAGGGACTGAACTCGAAAACAGTGAACTAAGGGTCCTTGTCATTCTGGCCAGGACTGCTTTTTGCATCATTTTTCCGAAAATCGGCATCCTTAAAATGGCGAAATCAAGATAATATTTGCTCTGCTTATTTTTCTTCATTGCCGACAGACCCGCAACTACTCCTAAAAGCAATAACATGATCAGCCACCAAAAAGATTGCATGAATTCGCTTGCCGCAAGAACAAATTTGGTGATAGCTGGCAATTCACCGCCAAAATCCTCGAACATGCCAACAAATGTAGGGACAATGGAAACCAGCAAAAAGATGACTACCAGTATCGCCAGTACCGCAATGACGGCTGGATAGCTGACTGCGGCGATAACCTTCTGCCGGGTGTTATGCTGCTTTTCATAATGTTCAGCGAGCCGTTCCAGCGTCTCATCCATATTTCCGCCTGCTTCTCCTGCCTTCACCATATTGATATACATGGGAGAAAAGATTTTACTGTGCTTGGAGGTTGCTTCTGATAGCTGGACCCCTTCCCGCAGATTTGCTTCGATGTCCATCAGTGCCTTCTTCAATGCTTTACTGTCCGTTTGTTTTGCTAAAATCTTAGTGGATTCCACCACCGAGACCCCAGCTTTTAACAAGGTAGCAAACTGGCGTAAATAGATGACCAGATGCTGCAGCTTGACAGGATTTCCGATCGTGATATCTCTTGTAAGCCAAGTTTCAGGCACTTCGATAATCTCGGTAGTCCTGATTCCGTCCTCACGAAGCTTCTCCAATGCTTCACGTTTGGAACCAGCCGTAATCGTGCCAGAACGTTTTTTTGTCCGGTCGCGTCCGGAATACTTAAAGCGAGCCATATTAAATCATCTTCTCCATTAAGAATGGTTCAGCAGTTTCCTTGGAGACAATTCCTCTCTGGACAAGCTCCTTGATATCCATCTCAAGGGTATGCATTCCATGAATTCTGGAGGTCTGCATGATACTGATGATTTGATGGATTTTCTCGTTCCTGATTAAATTCGCTACGGCCGCATTATTGATGAGGATCTCCGTTGCGCTCCTGCGTCCTTTTTTATCGACAGTAGGAAATAACCGCTGGGAAATGACTGAAACTAGGACCGAAGCGAGCTGAATCCGTATTTGCGCCTGCTGTCCCGGAGGAAAAACATCTATTATTCTATTGATCGTGGCTGGGGCACTTGAAGTATGGAGAGTGCCAAGTACAAGATGCCCGGTTTCAGCAGCTGTGATTGCAGTCTGTATTGTATCTAGGTCACGCATTTCCCCTACCAGGATGACATCTGGATCCTGGCGGAGAGCTGCGCGCAGTCCGTTGGCGAAATTATTGGTATCCAGACCAATTTCACGCTGGTCAATAATGCTGTTGCCATGCTTATGCAAATATTCAATCGGGTCCTCTAATGTGACGATATGCTTCCGCATGGTCATGTTCATATACTGGATCAATGATGCCAGTGTCGTAGATTTGCCGCTTCCGGTTGGTCCTGTCACGAGAACCAGTCCCTGTGGTTTTTCGGCAATTCTTTTAAGGATATCTGGCAGTTCCAGCTCCTCCAATGTCGGGATTCTAGTAGGAACAATCCTGACTGCAAGCGAAACACAGCCCCTTTGGTGGTAAGCATTTACCCTAAACCTGGAGATGCCTGGTATCCCGTAAGAAAAGTCTAGTTCTCCTTTTGATTTGAACACATTCCAGGAATTTTCCGGGATGATGGCTTTGGCCATTTCTTCAACTTCATCTGGAGTAATCGAATCTGTTCCATACCTTCTTAAATCCCCATTGATTCTCATTACTGGGGGAATGCCGACAGTTATGTGAATATCTGATGCCTTAAGTTCGAAACCAGACCTCAGCAAATGCTCTATTTTTTCCTTCATGCTAACTCCCCGCTTATTCTGTTATGGCTACCCTTAATACTTCTTCGGTCGTGGTAAGTCCCTGTTTAATTTTCAGCAATCCATCGTCGATCAGGAAGATTGTTTTATTCCTTACTGCTATCTCCCTTAGGGCTGTAACAGACTCTTCATTCATGATCGCTCTGCGAAGTTCGTTATCTACTGACAGCACCTCATGGATTGCCAGCCGGCCTCGATAACCAGTCATATTACAGGAAGAACATCCTCTTCCCTTCCAGACAGTCTCAATCGAAATTCCTCTTTTAGAAAAAATGTCAATTTCACGCTTTGTCGGTTCCTGAGCTTCTGAACAATCCCGGCACACCCTCCGGACAAGACGCTGAGCGACTACTCCACTTAACGAAGAAGCGACAAGGAAAGGCTCGACTCCCATATCCAGCATCCTCGTAACAGAGCTCAGAGCATCGTTCGTATGCATCGTGCTCAGTACCAGATGTCCGGTCAAAGAAGCTCTTACTGCCACTTCCACTGTCTCTTTATCCCGTATTTCACCTACCATGATGATGTTCGGATCCTGACGGAGGATTGACCGCAGACCTGCGCCGAAGGTCATGCCAACATTCGGGTTGACCTGAATTTGATTGATGCCCTCAATCTGGTATTCTACCGGATCCTCTATCGTAATGATGTTGACCTCTTCACTATTCAGCTTGTTCAAAGCGGCATACAGGGTAGAAGATTTCCCGGAGCCAGTCGGACCAGTAATCAGAACAATTCCATTCGGTTTCGAAATCATCTTAGTAAACCGGTTGAGATTATGCGTGTTAAACCCCAGCTTCTCAATGTCATTCAAGGTGCTGCCCATATCAAGAATTCGCATGACCACCTTTTCTCCAAAAACAGTTGGCAAAGTGGAAACACGAAGGTCAATAGGATGAAAATCAAGATTGACTTTGATTCTTCCATCCTGAGGAGTCCTGTTCTCTGTGATATCGAGATTCGACATAATCTTAATCCTTGCGATCAGCACATTTTGCATATGCTTCGGCAGCACCCGTTCCACCCTAAGAATTCCGTCTATCCGATAGCGGATAACAACCTTCGTTTCCTGCGGGTCAATATGGATATCACTTGCCTTGTTGGCAGACGCATTTGAAAGCAATTGATTCACCAGCCTGATGACAGGAGAATCGGCTTCTGTCAGATTTTCTTCCTGAACAGTTTCCATTGCCGGGCTGCTGATGCCAATTAAATCGTCAAGTCCATCGTTGTTATCGTAGTATTTATTAATTGCTCGGATGATATCGTCCTTGGTTGCTATCGCGGTTTCAATATGGAAGCCTGTTGACAGCCTGAGATCATCGACTGTGAAAAAGTCCATCGGATCCGCCATCGCAACGAACAGTTTTTCCCCTTCTTTTTTCAGAGGAATCACTAGATTACGCTTTGCCATCTCTTTAGGAATGAGCGTAAAAAGCTTTGTATCAAATGGATAGCGGTATAAACTAATATGCGGAATTCCCAGCTGGAACTCGAGAACTTCAATCAGCTGCTGTTCTGTTATCAGCCCTCTTTGCAGGAGTGCATCTCCCAATTTTTGCCCGGCTGCTTTATCAGCAAGGGTTGCTTGCAGCTGAGCTTCTGAAAGCAGCCCTGTTTCGACTAATAAGTCACCAAGCCGTTTTCTCATTTGCCTCACATTGATCACTCCTGTGTTTTGGCTTACTTTGGTTCTTCATTCGGATTTCCGAATAGTCCATCGTTATCGGTATCAGCTTCTTCATCGTCCTTTTCATCTTCAACAGGCTGCGTTTCTCCTGCAGATTGGTCTGGCTGCACGGCTGTATTACCCTCACTAGGTAAAACGATTGAATCTTCCCCATCAGCAGTTCCAGATCCAGTTTCATTGGCAGCTGTTCCTAAAGGATGAACTTCTATGCGGTGGACTGGAGGATAAAAATCTTCAGACAATACCTCTGTTTTCATCAGTTCACCTTCTTTAGAATGGGTTTCGCGAACGACCTTCACGACCAGACCAGGACTTCCCTCCACTTTTACAGACTTTTGGCCAGCACTTAAAAGCGGTGAAAATTGCTTGATCATCCTCGGTTGAAATTCCTGCTTGTCTAAAGTGTGAATACTGTAAGTGTATAAGAATGGCGCTCCCTTAACCGACACTTCCAGGTTGGGGCTTTTCCAGTCGAATTCGATTGTATAAGTCGAGGCGTTGGGGTTATAAATACTAAAATCCATTTTTTTCTCAAATTGAACTTTTGCTTCAAAACCCGGATCAATATGATCTGGAAGCTGCCTGCTTATATGCCTTTCCGATATAAGAAAGTTCGTGGGCAAGACGGCCTGATAAATGGCAGTCGCTATTTGGCTGTAAGTATGATCCGACAGCTGTGGCATTTCACTTTCCGCCACAAAAGCGGCAAGCGAGAACAGTGACTCGGCTTCCAGCTCAATAGCCGGGAAAGAGTCAATAAATGCAGAAACTTCCTCATTTTTATCCTTCAGGAGGTAAGAAGCCGAAGAAACTTCAATTGGTTCCTCTTTTGGGAGATACCCGGCCAAATCGATGACAATATGCTCTTTGAAGCTTTGGATAGCTTCGGTTAAATCATTCTCCAGCATTTCCTGGTTCAATTGTTTAATGATTGCGTCGGGCAATACTCCATTTAAATATTCCAGTTGAATGAAAAGTCCATTCTTTTGTCCACTACTCGCAGAGCTGACTGACTGATCTATTAAAAGAGTAAGATTTTCTGCCGTAACAGGATAAGAATGCTCTTTATATATCAGTGCCACCTTTGCACTAGAAACCCATTCGGCCCACTTTTCTTCCAATAAAACCCTCGCTTCATCTTTTGATTTATTTGATACATTGATTGGCCCAATGAAAGTCTGGTCAGAGTATAACGATTCCACATTTTTTGGGGAGCTGATAGCAGAAGCACCAAAATAAGTGAAACTGTAGGTAAATAGTGAAAAAACAATGATGATCAAAGAGACTTTTACTATTTGGCGCGAATTCACATATATTCCCCTCTGGTAAAAAGATTGTATTTAAGAAGTCTTGCTATCGTAGGCAATTATTTCTTCGTCTTTTGGACCTTCAAAATTCAGAACAGGAATTACCTCTATGTCAGTCAATTCAAATTTTGTATTATTCCTGACTTCCAAAAACGAAATATCCTCAGCTATATGTATTTCTTTTGAGTTGAGAGTATTTGAGACTGGTATTTCATTCAAGTCAATGTTTTCGGCCTGGTCACCCGTTTCTTGAAGATGATTGTCAACTTCTGATTTCGATAGATCAACCGAATCCATCACCCTAGGTGTGCGTTCTTCAATTCTAGGAATACCAGTTGCCCTTGTAATGATTCCATAACCTGCCGAAGCAGCCAACAAAATGATGACCAGCATCGATTGCCATGGAGTGGCGATGAAACTAAAAGCAATTCCAAGGGAGCCAATAACAGGCACGGCGACAGAAATTAACTTTTTCTGTCTGATTTCTAAGCCAAATGGAATGAAGTGAATGAGTATAACACTTAAAACTGAGGATAGGATTAAAAATATCAGGATTACCATTGTCTCACTCCACGCTGCGTTGTATTTGATCTCTTTTTACAAAATTCCGCAATATATCAGTCTATCATCTTAAATTATGACAAATTTCACTCTCTTATATTGTATAATAAAACCAATAGATTTAATAGACGGAGGAGCAATGACTTGGGCAAAAAGTTGGATGACCAAAGCGGAATCACCTTGCTGGAAGTTTTGCTGTCAATTGTACTACTTGTAATCGTTCTTACATCTTTTGCTGGCTTCTTTACACAATCAGCAATGTTTGTAAAAAAAAATGAAGACAAAATCAGTACAACCCAGACAGTCCAGCAAATAGTGAATTTAATAGAAGTGAAGCTGACCAGGGATACACTGAGCACCAGCACCGAATGCCCGAGTCTTCCATGCACCCTCAATGAGGATCACTTGGCGGAACTATTGGACCGTTCATTCGGTAGTACACACAAGATTTCTGTCAGCTTCAATAATGGTGAAGAGGGGTTAATTCGCGTGGAAGTGTCTGTGCAAGATCGAAACAACCCAGACAGTACTTCAAGGACTTTTACATATATAAGAAGGTGATATCTTGAGAGACGAACGTGGATTCACATTATATGAACTGCTTGCTGCGATTTCGATCCTTTTTGTCGCTTCTGCTCTTATTTATGGAGTTTTCTTCGGATTCAATAAAAACTATAACCAGATTTCAGAAAAAAATAATATGGATCAGGCAGCAAACCTGATTATCTCTACTATAAAGCAACATCATTTGAAGTACGATAAATATATGATCGACTACAATGCAGCGGAGCAAACCGCGAAAATTGGGGTAAATGCCAGCGAGCAATTTTTGGGCGATGACAGATATTCCCTTGAAATCAGGGCGGGTTCCCCAGACCCTGAGCCTTTTACTGGTGAAAAAGTAATCTATTCAAACAGTCCTTTATCGATCCAGTTAATTCTCAAAGACAACACCGGACAAACCTATGAAATAGAAACGATGATTAAAAGATATTAGGAGGGAATGTGATGAAAAATGAAAAAGGCTATGCGCTAGTCCTGGTTTTGCTGATTATCACCATCACCTTCACCTTCGCCCTCTCCTTGAGTGGAATGGCGCTTTCTGCCCGAAAGCAGTTCAACAAGACAGACGAAATCAATAGAGCCACAGATCTTGCTGAAATGGGAGTGGCTCATTATGAGGCGCTGCTGACCAGAATCGTAAAAAATGCAAATGCTGAAGCTGAACAAACGGTACAAAATGCTCTTGATTTATTGAGTAAAAATCCTAATCTTAAAGTTCCTGATTATGACGATGTGTTCAATAAGGTATTGTCGGATGAAGTTGGAAAGAATGCCTACTTGCCACTGGCTGTAGATGAAGCCAATTCCTATGAAATCTCGAATCCAGTCATCTCCAGACATAGTGGGAAGATAACCCTAACTTTCGAGAGCAAAGGCTTAACTGCTAATGAGGAAAAGGAGCTGCAAGGTACACTTACCATTATAAAAAATAAAGACTCCTTGGACGGTGAATTGGCCACAGATGAGGAAGAATATGATTATGTTGTATGGGATGATTTTGATTTTCATGGCGGAAAAAAACATACAGAGACTTTCCCTGGCTCCACTTTTTTCAAAAAATCAGTCACTCTAAGAGGTACTTCTTCCTTAATCATAAGAGGAGATGCCTTCTTTCATTCAAGTGTTACGCTAAGAGGCGGAGATACGATCATCGTGTATGGTGATGCAATATTTGCTGAAGATTTAGATGAAATTAAAGCAGCCAAAGCAAAGGTTTGTATTTTGGGTACACCTTACAAAATAGTGAATCAAAAAATTGAAGAGTATACTCCCTTCGATGGAGGAGATACCGATAGCTGCCCTAAGCCAATACTAGACAATGAGTGGTCCATTGACCCTGACAATGGCATGGAAGTTAAATATTAAACAACAAGGCTGACCACGCTGGGTCAGCCTTGTTTATTTAACATATTCCGCAACCCGATTCCGTCCGGATCTTTTGGCACCCACATACAAAGCCCTGTCGGCATGCCTGATCAATGCCAGTGAGTCATCGGCGTCCTGCGGGGCGGTTGCTACACCGATTGACGCGGTGATATGGACCAGGAGCTGCTTTCCTTCTTCATCCATCGATTGAAACAGTGTGAAGGGATTTTCGGCGATCAACAGCCTGATCTGTTCTGCCAGTTTGAGGGCATCCCCTTTCATCATGTCAGGCAGCAGGATCACAAACTCTTCCCCGCCATACCTGGCAACTGTACCAATATGGCCGATTCTTTCACTGATCCGTTCAGCAAGCTCGATTAAAATTTCATTTCCGCTTTGGTGTCCATATGTGTCGTTGACGGATTTGAAGTGGTCTATATCGAGCAGGATCAAGGAGAGTAGGTGTCTTTCACCTTTTTGTAATTTTCCGAATTCTATGCTCAGCATGTTTTCAAAGTAGCGGTAATTATATAGCCCGGTCAATGCGCAGCGTTCGCTGTATTCCTTCGTTTTTTCATGGTGCCTTGCATTCTCTACGGCAATCGCAAAGTGGGAACATAGGATATCGATGATCATCAGCTGCGATTTTTCGAATGCCCTCTTTTTGTTTGCGGCCAGTACAAGGACGCCGATCACTTGGTTGTTCCTGACGATCGGCACTCCGAGAATGCTTTCGGCACCTGCTGGAATATAGCCAGAATTTATATGCTTCCATTGTTTTTTCGAATGAAAAAGTACAGGCTTTTTCTCAGCCCAGACAAGCCCGCTAATTCCTTTGCCTTTTCCAAGCGGCTCGGCTACAGGATCCATTACTTCCCCAAATTCCACCTTATGAATCAGTTTCAGTTCCCTGTCATCTACCACATCCAAAATGTAGGCATAGTCAACCGGAAGCATCTCAATCACTTTTTGAACAAAGAGATCCAGAACATCATTGGGCTTCAGTCTCTCAGCCAGCTGGTGGCCAATCTCTGCGGCACTCTGTAAAAAATGGTTCACCTTTCCGCTTGAGTAATAGAGACTGAGAATGATAGACAAACTCGCAAAAGGAATCCCGACAAACAACAAGGAGTAGAGCCCCATCTCACTATGGTACAGTTCATATAGTATGAAGCCTATAGGGAATGTAATCAATGTCGTAACGGTTTCCCAGATGAAATCTTTACCGAAATAAGGCCCCTTCAATTTTAGGACGACTGCTTGCAGCAAAATCAGGAATAAAGTATTCACACTATAATTGCTGATGCCATATACCGTTCCCAAAATATAAGTATATGGATCGTCGGCCAAATGCGCGCCATGCGTTCCGCCCAGTGCGTAAAATATCAATCCGCTCACTAATGAAACAATGAAGAACATTAATGAATTCAGAGGAAACCTGTAGATATCAGATTTTTGTACCCGGAGCCTCATTAAAAGGATCAACACCGAAATTTGCATTAAAACCATTTCTACGAAAATCCCGTATGACAGGAATACAGCGAGCGAAACCCACTGGATGAGGAAAATCGGCGTATTATTGACGACCATAGGCATGGAAGCCACAACAGACATTAAGACAAGAAAGGTGAATACTTCCAATAGAGAAATATTATTGGGAGGCGGATAGACTTGATAGGTCAGCCAGAGTCCAACCGGAACGATCAGGAGCCAGCTGAACCATATTGATTTTTTAACTATTGGAGTCATCTTTATCTATCCACCTCCTTTCTAGGTAAAAAGTCGCACTTTTTTTATAGTTTAGCAAACTTTTTGTACAATGTCATAATTTTCTTATTTATTTTTCAACAGGTTCACAATAAAAGGTTTTGCTTCTGATAAAAAGTAAAGGGAGCCCGTGACAATTAGAATTTCATCTTCATTTAATTCATTTATTTTCACAGAGAGAAAGTCTTGGTAATCGACTGCTAGATTGTTATTTCCCTTATTGCTTCCAACATCCATCAGTTCTTCCGCAGAAGCTGCCCTTGGGAAGTCGAATGTTGTGAAAGTCAGCTGGTCGGCAGCTTCTTCAAGAGTCGCAATCATTCTGTCTAACTTCTTATCCTTAAGAGCAGCAAAAAGAATACTAATCTTTTTATCGGCAAATCGAGAATTAATTTCACTTGCCAGCGCATTTATTCCTTCTTCATTATGAGCACCATCAATCAGAACTAAAGGATTTTCACTTAAAACCTCAAGCCGGCCTGGCCAGTAGGCTTGAAGCAGCCCTTCCCTGATATGCCCTTCCTCGATCATAAATGAATAGTAGTTTACAAGGACCTGGCTTGCCATTACAGCACAGGCGGCATTGTCTACCTGATAAGAACCGATCATGGAAGTTTTCAGGTTCTGAAGCTGTCCGAACATACTGGAAAACGAAAATTCTTCTCCTCGCTCTAAGGACTCTCTTAAACCTGTTGTGAATTCATCTCCAAGATGGTACATCGGGGACTTGCTTTCAATCGCTTTTGTTCTGATTACATCCAATGCTTCAGGCTGCTTGACTCCAGTAATGACACTTACACCATTCTTGATGATTCCTGCTTTTTCAAAAGCGATTTGTTCATATGTATCACCCAGAATCGCGGTGTGATCGAGACCGATACTAGTGATGATCGATAGAAGCGGATGAATGACATTGGTCGAATCGAAGCGGCCGCCCAGTCCAACTTCATAAATGACAACGTCAACAGGTGACATCTCCGCAAAGTAATAGAGCGACATCGCGGTAATAACTTCGAATTCAGTCGGTCCGCCCAACTCTGTAAGATCCAGTTCGTCAGCAAGCGGCTTGATCGCATTCGTTAATTCAACCAATTCTTGGTCACTGATCGGCTGGCCGTTAATACTGATTCGCTCATTGAATTGTTCAAAATATGGCGAAGTAAACGTACCGACCCTGTATCCTGCTGTCTGAAGGATGGAACGCAGGAACGTGACTGTCGAGCCTTTCCCATTCGTGCCGCCGACATGGATGGTTTTGATTCTTCTTTCAGGATGCTCCAGCCTTGCAAGCATCCATTCCATCCTTGAAAGTCCTGGCTTTATTCCCAGACGCAGCCTTGCATGGATCCAATCAATTGCCTGTTCATATGTATTAAACATAAAACACACCTCAATTCAAGATGAAGACGAACCACCACTGGTTCGCCTTCAAATTTTTATCTATACTAATTAGTTTCTCAATTCACTGATGCGCGCTTCGACTGCTGCACGTTTTTCTAGATAGTCTTTTTCCTTTGCGCGTTCCTCTTCAATGACTTTCTCAGGAGCTTTTTTAACGAAGCCTTCGTTTGCCAGCTTCTTCTGGACACGTTCTACTTCCTTATCCAGCTTCTCCTTCTCTTTTTGAAGACGGGCAATTTCCTCGTCGATGTTGATCAGGCCTTCAAGCGGCATGATGATTTCAAGTCCCGTAGCGACTGCTGTCATCGCTTTTTCAGGAGCATTGACTTCAAGCCCAATTTCCAGGTTCTCAGGATTACAGAAGCGGACAATATAGCCTCGGTTATTCTCAAGCATACTCAATGTCTTTTCATCCTTCGCCTTCAGGAACATATCAACCTTCTTGCTGAGCGGTGTGTTCACCTCAGAGCGTATGTTCCTTACTGCACGGATGACTTCAACCAGCAGCTTCATATCATCTGCTGCTTCTTTATCAGTCAGAGCAGGATCAACCTGCGGCCAGCTTGCAACCGTAATGGACTCCCCTTCATGAGGAAGGTTCTGCCAGATTTCTTCTGTAATGAATGGCATGAATGGGTGAAGCAGGCGCATTGTGTTATCAAGAACGTAAGCAAGAATCGATCTTGTTGTCTTCTTAGCACCTTCGTCTTCGCCGTAGAGCGGAAGCTTCGCCATTTCGATATACCAGTCACAGAAATCATCCCAGATAAAGTTGTAAAGTGCTCGGCCAACCTCACCGAACTCATAACGCTCTGAAAGTCTTGTAACAGTTTCGATTGTTTCATTCAGCCTTGTCAAAATCCACTTATCCGCAACAGATTTCTCGCCGCTCAGGTCGATTTCTTCATATTTCAGGCCGTTCATGTTCATTAGCGCAAAACGTGATGCGTTCCAGATTTTATTCGCGAAGTTCCAGGTCGCTTCAACCTTCTCTGTGCTGTAGCGAAGATCCTGCCCCGGTGAGCTTCCTGTTGTCAGGAAGTAGCGGAGTGAGTCAGCGCCGTATTGGTCGATGACATCCATCGGATCGACACCATTGCCTAGTGACTTACTCATCTTGCGGCCATCTTCTGCACGAACGAGTCCGTGGATCAGTACATCTTTGAATGGTCTTTGGCCAGTGAACTCAAGTCCCTGGAAAATCATTCGTGATACCCAGAAAGCGATAATATCATATCCAGTTACAAGGGCATCGGTTGGATAGTAACGCTTGAAGTCAGCTGCATCTTCATCCGGCCAGCCCATTGTTGAGAAAGGCCAAAGCGCTGAACTGAACCATGTGTCAAGAACATCATTGTCCTGTTCCCAGTTCTCTGGGTCTGCAGGCGGCTCATGGTCAACGTATACCTCGCCTGTTTCTTTATGGTACCAGGCAGGAATTCGGTGCCCCCACCATAGCTGACGGGAAATACACCAGTCCCGGATATTTTCCATCCAGCGCATATAAGTATTTTCGAAACGCTCAGGTACGAAGTTTACCTTTTCTTCTTTGTTCTGAAGCGCGATTGCTTCGTCAGCAAGCGGCTGCATTTTAACGAACCATTGAGTTGACAGATATGGCTCGACTACTGCTCCGCTTCGCTCAGAGTGTCCTACTGAGTGCATGTGCTCTTCAATTTTAAACAGAACGCCTTCTTCCTGAAGGTCCTTGACGATTTGCTTGCGGCACTCGAAACGGTCCATTCCCTGGTACTTGCCCGCTCGTGCATTCATTGAACCGTCCTCGTTCATGACCAGGACTCTTTCAAGGTTATGGCGGTTGCCAATTTCAAAGTCGTTCGGATCGTGTGCAGGAGTGATTTTTACAGCTCCAGAACCGAACTCCATATCAACATAGTCGTCGCCTACAATCGGAATTTCACGGCCAACGATTGGCAGGATAACACTTTTGCCGATTAAATGCTTGTAACGGTCATCTTCCGGATGAACCGCAACCGCAGTATCGCCAAGCATTGTTTCCGGTCTTGTTGTTGCGATTTCAATGTGGCCGCTGCCATCAGCCAGAGGATATCTCATGTGGTAAAAAGCACCCTGGATATCTTTATGGATAACCTCAATATCAGATAAGGCCGTTTTCGCTGCAGGATCCCAGTTAATGATGTATTCGCCGCGGTAGATCAGGCCTTTGCGGTATAAAGAAACGAAAACTTCTTTTACTGCCTTTGATAGACCTTCATCCAATGTGAAGCGCTCGCGGCTGTAATCAAGTCCCAGCCCAAGCTTTGACCACTGCTTGCGGATATGCTGAGCGTATTCCTCTTTCCACTTCCAAGATTCTTCCAAAAACTTTTCACGGCCAAGCTCATAGCGGTTGATGCCCTGGCTGCGCAGCTTCTCGTCAACCTTCGCCTGTGTCGCGATGCCCGCATGGTCCATTCCCGGGAGCCAAAGTACGTCATAGCCCTGCATGCGCTTCATTCGCGTCAGGATATCCTGAAGCGCTGTATCCCAAGCATGGCCTAGGTGCAGCTTTCCAGTTACGTTTGGCGGCGGAATCACGATTGTATAAGGTTTTTTCGTTTCGTCATCCTTCGCTTCGAAAAACTTCCCCTTGATCCACCATTCATAACGCCCTTGCTCAATTGACGACGGATCGTATTTAGTCGGCATAGACAAATTCTCTTCCATCAGTTTTTCCTCCATTCAAATGCATTTCCTTTAAAAATAAAAAACTCCATTCGCCATAAAAGGACGAATGGAGTTTGTTCGCGGTACCACCTTTTTTCCCAGCAACGGTAAAAACAGTCTTGCTGCTGGCTCAAATATGGATAACGGTTCTTCACCGTCGCCTGTTACTGAGAATATTCCGTTCCCAGGCGATGCTCAAGGGCGACCTTCCATGGTTCCGCTTAGAAGTCCTCGCAGCTAATGGACTCCCTCTCTTTAAGCTGGCTGCTCATGTACTCTTCCCTATCAAAGCTTTGCTTTATTATGTGTTTTGTATATTAGATATACTACCCAAAAAAGTGGATTGACGTCAATCATCATTTCCTATTTTTTATTATTTTATACTTTTTGCTCCTTGATGTGCGAACAATAAGCACTTTTTGGGCCTCTCACTCATAGAATAAAAAAAGGGATACCTGATGTTTGGAGGGATGGCGATGAAGAGGCGAAGATATAACCCTTATACACTCCCGAGGTGGGCGAGGACGGCGCGGGCAGTATGCGCTCAGCTCATTATTCCTTTTTGTGTTTTCCAGGGGATCCGAACCCTGTTTTTTCCGACGACATTTGATGTTTTTCTGTTATCAATATTCATCATAATTGCCCTTGCGATTAAATTCGAAATTATTTAAGGAGCCTGAGAGCATTGTTTAGCTCTGGGCTCCTTCTTGTTTTGCCTGCTCCTTTTGTTTTTCCATTTCGTCGATTTTGGTCACTACATAACCCGTATTACTCAAGAGCCAGTATTGTCGCTGCAGTTTTTGGACAAACTTCCTTTCATCCACATCTGTCTTGCGCTGATGGTACATCTCCGCAACCCGGATAATGCCTGACGGAAAAGCAAGATAGCTCATGAATAGCTGCATTTCATCCTCTCGGAAAGGAAAGTATTTCAGATATAGATAAATCCAGTCGATGACTTCATCCCCATACTTTGGCTGGGTCTTCAGCGATCTTGCCAGAAATGGGAGTAAATCCTGGATTGGCGACCCTTGCCTCGCCTTCTCAAAATTGATGAAATACCCGTATCCTCTTTCATCAAACAGGAAATGTTCAGGAGAAACCTTACCGTGAAGCGTGACCGTCCTCGTTTTCTTTTGCTCCTTCGTTTTTTCATTCCATGTCTCCAGCTTTTGCTTGGCGAACTGTATTGCCTGGCGGATCTGAATATAATACAGGCAGTATGTTAGTTCAAACGGGGACATATATACCCTGTTCTCACAGCTTTCAAGGAATCCATTAATGAATTCTTCTTCCTTTTCCCATTCTTTTAACGTCTTTTCATAATGCTCCTGCTTCACTTCCGCACTGATTTCCAGTTCCTTGACTGACAATGTATGCATCCTCGCCAATTCCCTGAACAGCTGCTGGTGTCTTTGCGACTGATCCTCTCTTGTTTCGTTCGGGATCCACGGCATTAAATAATACAGGGACTTATTATGCAACACTGCATATCGCCCGTCATTTGCCGGATAGACTGGAACAATCCTGTTATAGCCTTTTTGATAAAGGTGCTGGATATGTTTAATGAAATCTGTCCCCTCATACGGGTGGATTTTTTTCAAAGCGAATGTCCCCGATTTCGTGTAAACTTTTTTCACTTTGCCAAAATCCTCTGCAAAATAAGGATCGATAGGATATTGCTTTAACACTGCAGATTCTTCTTTTAAAAAATTGCGATCATCCATCGAATCTCGCCTACTTTCTGGACATTTCAATAAATAGGTCTGGGCAGGTGTTAGACACCTGCCCATACTAAAAGCTATAGCAATCCCAGCCAGCAGCCAAGCCAGCCCTGACAACCAGCCCCCTTTTGGACAAGGTGTTGCTAAAAAGAAAAGCGCAAGCGCCTTGGTCAGCCCCGACAAGCGTCGGAAGGCCTGACAGTGAAGTCGTTCTTTGACTTCATTGGCAGGACCGAACTCGAAAAGCGGAGGCGACTGCCCAACTCCGAAAAGCGCTGGAGGGCCTGACAGTGAAGTCGTTCTTTGACTTCATGGGCAGGACCGAAGCGTCTCGAGGAGTTAGGAGCCGCAGCTAGACAAACGACTTGAGGGGTTAGGCGCTGGAGCTAGACATAAATCGTATTGCAAAACCTTAATACCTATAAAGTGAAAAATGTTAGCTATTATGAACCGCTACGCCTGGAACATATAGGACCTGGCCTTCATGTACCTCATGGTCGATGCTAAGATGATTCACACGAAGAAGCTGCTGGACTGGCACATCATATCGTTCGGAAATCGATTGAAGTGAATCGCCCTGCTGAACAATACACACTCTTATTTTAGCAACCTCAGTTTCTTCTTCTTTACGCGCTAAGAATTCAGCAATCGAAATACCTTGTTTCATATTCGGCTTCTTCTTTTTCAATAGTGGAGATGATGAGCTTTCGGGAGACTCTTCCATTTCAGCAGGCTGATTTTCTGCTTCTGGCTGATCCTCTGCCTCCAGTTCAACTTCCTCTTGCTCTAATTCGACCTCCGCAACTGGCTCCGGCTCACCTCTAAAGTCACTGAAAGCATACTCAGGAACTTGTTGGTGCTCTCTTTGCTCTTGCAATTCAGGTTCAGATGCTTCTTCTGCTTCTAGCGATTTTTTTGCTTCTGCTCTAAATGGCGCATACAATTCTTCTTCGTACGATTCCTGCTCTTCCTGTTCATTTAGTGCTTCATTTTGCTGGACGAAAGAATAGGCAGGAGCTTCCGGGAAGTCTTGTTCATCTCTCTCTTCCTGGCTATCGCGCTCTGCATCTTCTTCAGTTTCCGCTGCAGCCTCCACATCAACTTCTGCAGTAGCCTCCTCGCGGTAACTTACTTCCAGTTCTTCCGCCTCTTCACTGTCAGCATCCTGTTCGGCTTCATGCTGCTGTTCGCCGTACAGACCAGTGATGGCAAGGTCAGCATTCAGTTTCAGTCGGTCTTTTTCCGGAAAAACATAATCAAAACCCTCCACCTGAATATCAATGTCATAGATGCTTTCAATCCGGTTTTTAGGAATTGTGATATCTACCGGGAAACGATGAAGGAATTCATAGACTCCTTCTTCCCTTTCCATGACAGAATGCACGTACTTAAGGGCTGCGATCTGGCTATCATCCTCCTGCTGCTGTTCATGGCATGTATATTCCCCAGTCAACTCCAGCGATCCGCGAATGGATACGTATTGTTCATTTTCCTGGATGGTTATATTCGGATCGAGTGAAATCGAGACAAGCTCCGCGACTTCCTGTCCTCTTTGAAACCACACAGACTCTTCTAATGAAAATCGCAGGCACGATTGATTCCCCTGAGACAAAGCGACTCCTCCTTTCATTCCTTAAACGTAAAATCACTATGTCATTAACACTTTATGAGTCTATATTTAGTTTTATGATAATTTAGAACATAAAAAGGAGTTGGAAAGGGATAGTTTGAAGTGGATTACTACTTAAGGAAATTGTTTGAGGAAAATTAAAGCCAGGGAGATATTCACGTGAAATACTTCGGACAAAGTTAGGTGGATACGACTGAGTTTTGTCCGAACATGGGCCTACTTCGGACATAGTTATGAGAATACGAACGGGTTTTGTCCGAACCCTGGTGCTACTTCGGACAAAATTAAGAGAATACAGCCGCATTTTAGCCGAACCCTATGCGGCCCACGCAAAAAAACACTCTCCAAAACGGAGAGTGTCATAAATTACCTATTCTGCAGTTTAGCAAATGCTTTCTCTGCTGCTTGAATTGTTTTTTTCAGATCTTCATCTGTGTGTGCTGTTGACAGGAATAATCCTTCAAACTGTGATGGCGGCAGGAAGACTCCTTCGTTCGCCATTTCACGATAGTAGGCTGCAAAGAATTCAAGGTTCGATTGTTTGGCCACTTCATAGTTGATGACATTTTCATTTGTGAAGAAGATGCCGATCATTGAGCCTGCGCGGTTGATTGTGTGCGGGATTCCGTATTTCTCAGCCGCTGCCTT